>NZ_CAXBHH010000005.1:0-189931 GCF_963975555.1 uncultured Parasphingorhabdus sp.
GCCCCTTCGTCAGCCGCTTTGCGGCTGCCACCTCCCCATCGCTTCGCGACAGGGAGGATTGGCTTGGTTCTTGATCCTCCCTGTGCCGTAGGCATGGGGAGGGGGACCGCTTGCGAAGCAAGGGGTGGAGGGGCGGCGACGTTGCGCTAAAAGCCCCTCCGTCAGTCCTGCGGACTGCCACCTCCCCATTGCTGTGCAACGGGGAGGAAATATTTCGCTTATCCCCCCTCACCCGCCATCATCGCTCTCTGCTCTGGCTGGTCGCCGTTTATAGCAAATTTCACTCGTTTTACCGAATCCGTAAAATTACTAATTGATATATTATATCATTACACCTATCTGACCGTCAGTTCCGTCCTCCAGCGTAAAAGAGAAGCTCTTGTCCCATAGAAAATTCCTGATTTCCGCCGCAATCCTCACATTGCCTGCCGCACCGGCCTTCGCCCAGAAAGACAGCACCCCCGAACAGCGCAGCGGCGGACTGTCCGACGACTTCCACGATGATGACATGATCGTCGTCACTGCCCCCTATGTCGACCAGCTCGACATATTGGCCGGCACGTCTGTCCTGACGGGCGATGAACTGGCAGAGAATCTCCGCGGCCAGATTGGCGACAGCCTGACCGGCCTGCCCGGCGTTTCGTCGACTTCCTTCTCTCCGGGGTCATCACGTCCCGTTCTGCGCGGTTTTCAGGGCCCTCGGGTTCGCGTGCTGACAGACGGCATCGGATCGCTTGACGCATCCAATACATCGGTCGATCACGCGGTCACCATTGACCCACTAACCGCTCAGCGGGTCGAAGTGTTGCGCGGCCCTGCTGTCCTGCTATTCGGCGGCGATGCGATTGGCGGCGCTGTCAACGTGATCGACAAGCGTATCCCCCGCGACATTCCCGACGACGCCGTGCATGTCGACGCGATTGGCGGCTATGGCAGCGCTGCGGACGACTGGAGCATCGCCGGATCGGTCGACGTGCCATTGACATCCAAGCTGGTGATACACGCCGACGGCAGCTTCCGCGACACCAGCGATGTGAATATACCCGGCTACGTTCTGGCCCCGGCCTTGCGCGCCGAAGTGCTGGCGCAAGCTGCTGAAGAGGCCGAAGAGGGCCATCTGGACGAGGCAGAGGAACTGACCGAGACCGCTAACCAGTCCGGCCGGATCGCCAATACTGCTAGTCGCACCCAGACCGCAGGTGCCGGGATCGCCTATATTGATGATGGCGGAAATCTTGGTTTCTCGGTGAGCTATTATGACACGAATTATGGCGTTCCTGCCCGCCCCGGTACCGAACATGCGCACGGTGAAGAGGGTGAGGAAGAAGAGGAAGGTCATGAGGAAGAGGGCCCGGTCACGATCGGCCTGAAGCAATATCGCGCCGATCTTCGCGGCGGCGTAAATATGGGCGGATTTTTCGAAGCCCTGAACTTCCGTGCGGGCTATTCCGACTATGAACATACCGAATTCGAGGGTGATGATATCGGCACCGTCTTCTCCGTTTCCGGCATAGAGGCGCGGGCCGAACTGGTGCAGGCGGATCATGACGGCTGGCGCGGGGTAATCGGGACGCAAGTTCTCGCTCGTGATTTCAACGCTGTCGGCGAAGAAGCCTTTGTCCCCAAGAACAGTCTCGAGAGCTGGGCCCTGTTCACCATCCAGGAAGTGGATCTAGGCAACTGGGAAGTGGAAGGCGCGATGCGGTTTGAACAGACCGGCATTTCTGCCAACAGCATCAGCTTCGACCGCAGTTTCAACACATTGTCCGGTGCCATTGGCCTCGCTTATGCTCCCGATGACAGCGCCCTGAAGATCGGCACCAATATTTCCCGGTCGGAGCGTGCACCCTCCGCAGAGGAACTACTGTCCAACGGCCCCCATATTGCCACTCAAGCCTATGAAATCGGCGATGCGGGCTTCACCACCGAGAAAAGCTGGGGCGGCGAGCTTTATGCCCGATGGGACAGCGACAATGTCCAGCTGAGTGCGACCGCTTATGCCAATTTCTTCGACGATTATATTTTCGAGACGGAAACCGGTGCGGAGCAAGACGGCTTGCCGGTGTTCCAATATTTCCAGCAGGATGCGACCTATTATGGCTTCGAAGCCTCGGCATCGGTCGTATTTGCACGCGCTGGCGGCTTTGACCTGATTGCCGATGGCGTAGCCGACTATGTCCGGGCCAAGATCAACAATAGCGGCGGCGCGGTTCCGCGTATCCCGCCGCTGCGACTGCTGGGCGGGCTCAAGGCGCACAGCGACAATCTTGACCTTCGAGCCGAAGTCGAATGGTCCGACAGTCAGAAAAAAGTGACTGCCTTTGAAACCCCGACCGACGGCTTTACCATGGTCAACGCGACGGCAGCCTGGCGCCCCTTCGGCAAGAATGGCGGCGTTACCCTGCTGGCCTCGGCGAATAATATTTTCGACGTCAGCGCCCGCCGTCATGCCTCGTTCACTAAAGACTATGTACCGCTGTCCGGTCGTGATATTCGCGTCAGTGCTAAGTTCAGTTTTTAGGATATTTTGAAATGCAGAAATTTACCGCAGCGATCTTGATTTCTACTATGGTTCTTCTCAGCGCCTGTGCCACCGTCAAGGGTGCCGGTCGCGACATCGAATCGGTCGGCCAGGCCGGCCAGGACGCGATTGACTGAGAATAGTTGCTTATGATCTTGCCGAACCCGTCGCATAGCAGCGTGGTTCGGCAAGCTCATCATCGATAGAAATCAGGCAGCAATCTCTTTGCTCTTCTTGCGCTCGGTGAACCACATGATGGCCAGCGAAACCTCGTAGAGCAGGATCAGCGGAATCCCCAGCATCAGCTGTGACACCACATCCGGCGGGGTCAGGATCGCGGCCACCGCGAAGGCTCCGACGACCATATAACGACGCGCGCCCTTCAACTGCTGCCTGCTGACAATTCCCGCGCGGTTGAGCAGCAACAGCAATACCGGCAACTGAAAACAAACTCCGAACGCCAATATGAACTGCATCACCAGCGACAGATAATCGCCCATTGCCGGCAAGGCTTCCTGTTGCAGGCCGCCGACCGGCCCTTCAAATCCCAGAAAAAATTTGAACGCTGTCGGCATGACGATGAAATAGGCCAGCGATGCGCCCGCCATGAACAGCACCGGCGTAGCGATCAGGAAGGGCAGAAATGCCTTTTTTTCCTTGGCATAGAGGCCCGGCGCCACAAAGGCCCACAGCTGGTTGGAAATGATCGGAAAAGCCAGAAAGAAGGCCGCAAACATCGCGACCTTGATCTCGACAAAAAACGCCTCGTAAAGCTTCGTATAGATCAGCTTGCCTTCACCGGCTGGAAAAGCGTCGGTCAGCGGCTGCACGAGAATACCGAAAATCTCGTCGGCAAAAAACATACTGATCAGAAAGGCCACCGTCAGCGCCGCGACCGACCAGAGCAACCGCTGCCGCAATTCGATCAAATGCTCGATCAGCGGTGCCTTGCTTTCATCGAGATCCGGCTTGCTTTGGTCGTTCATGGCTTGGAATCGTCTGCGGGTGGCAAGTCGGGACGGTCATCGGCGGTGATAGAAGGTTCGGCTATATCCGCAGGAGGTCCGTCCAGCGGTTCCATCTTCGGTTCTTCCGCCGCGCTATCATCGGGAAGCGCCGGATGCTCTTGCATGATCCGCTCATTTTCGGACGCCCATTTCTTCTCCATTTCCTGAAGCTCGGCTTCGCGGACCATGGCATCAAGGCCGGTGCGGAAATTGGCCATCACACCGCGTCCCTTGGCCATCCATTTGCCTGCCGTGGCCAGTGCGCGCGGCAATTCCTTGGGTCCGATGAAGACAACGGCAACGATCGCGATAATCGCGATCTCGGATATGGAAAGATCAAACATATATTATGCGGCCCTAAGCCTGGAGGGCGATCTGATCAAACGGCCGTTTTATCAGCGGTTTTACTGCTATCAACTGTCCCGTCACCAGCCTTGCTCTCAATCTTGGCGGCAGGCTTGGCAGCATTTGCCTCTTCCTCGGTGATGCCTTTCTTGAAGGAGCGGATGCCTTTGCCGACATCACCCATCATTTCGGAAATCCGGCCACGGCCGAACAGAATCAGCACAAGCGCTGCTACAATTAAAATCTGCCAAACACTCGGTTGCATGCGATATTCTCCTTGAATATCCTATTTAAGCGCTTTCGATCCCGTTTTCCAGCAAAACACCGTCCTTATCTGCAATCTCTCGCTCTACGGACTCTTCCGTCACCTGCTCTGCTTCGTCGTCCAGTCCCATTTGCTCCAGCACGAGATCGACGGGGTCCAGCAATCCTGCGGCTTTCAGGTCATCAATGCCGGGCAAATCCTTGCGGCTTTGCAAGCCGAAATGGGTCAGAAATTCTGCGGTGGTTGCGTAAATCAAGGGCCTGCCCGGGACTTCGCGGCGACCGGCCGGTCGCACCCAGCCCGCTTCCATCAACACATCAAGCGTGCCCTTGGCTACCTGAACGCCCCTGATGGCTTCGATCTCGGCGCGGCTGACCGGTTCGTGATAGGCAATGATCGCCAGCGTTTCCATACCGGCGCGGCTGAGCTTGCGCATTTCCGCCCTTTCGCGGCGCAAAAGATGGGAAAGGTCCTGCGCGGTCTGGAAATGCCAGCGATCGCCGGTTTTGATCAGCACAATCCCCCGATGCTGAAAATCCTCCTGCAGGTCCGCGAGTATCTGGCGGATATCGAGCTCATCGCCGACATAGGCCTTGATATCCGCAATCGTCATCGGCGTTTCGGAGGCAAAAAGTGTCGCTTCGACCGCACGCTTGCCGATATCCATCGCATCGGGCATCGGATCAATCAGGCTGGTGTCTTCCATGTCATGTTCACCCATGTGTCGTCGCCTTTATCCTGAGCGGTGCAAAGCTGCCTTCCTGCTGCAATACCAGCTTCCCCTGCCGGGCCAATTCCAATGTCGCCAGAAAGCTCGAAGCGAGCGCTGATTTCCGCAATTCAGGCGGCGCCCCCGGGGGCAGAAAATGGCGAATATCCATCCAGTCAATCGCTTCCCCCAGCATCATCGACACCCGCGACAGCGCGTCCTCGAGGGTCATCACCATCCGCTGCCGAACGATGTGAATTGCCGGGGCACTGCGCACTTTTACACGGGCATAAGCGGCAATGAGATCATAATATTCCGCCTGCCACTGCCGGTCCTTGACCACCCGGAGCCCTTCCGGTGCGCCCCGCATGAATACGTCGCGACCGACCCGGTCCCTAGCGAGCAGACGGGCAGCCGATTCCCGCATAGCATTCAACCGTTCCAGCCGCATTTGCAGGCGCAAGGCCAGCTCTTCGGGCGACGGCTCGATTTCCGGATCACGGGGCAATAGCAGCCCTGATTTCAAATAGGTCAGCCAGGCCGCCATCACCAGATAATCGGCAGCCAGTTCCAGACGCAGCGTCTGGGCGCTGGCGATATATTTCAGATATTCCTGGACCAGTTCCAGAATCGAGATTTCACGCAAATCGACCTTCTGGTTGCGCGCTAGGGCGAGCAACAGATCCAGCGGCCCTTCCCATCCATCGATGTTCAGCGTCAGCGATCCTTCATCCGGACCGGCCGATTCAGACGGGAAAAAGAAGCTTTCGTTTTCCCGTTCTTCGCTCATGCCGTTGCTGCTATCAGTTCGTCCCGCTTGGCCAGCAGCATGGCCAGTTCATCCGCAGAATCGCCGTCTTTTGTGTCGGTGATCGTCGCCATCGCCTGATCCAGCCGTTGCTGTGTTTTATCCGACATCGGCGCCAGCCGTTCGGCAATCCCGGTCATGTCGTCCATCTTGCCCCAGCAATTGAGCGCAATATCGCATCCCGCTATCTGGGCCCGCTCGGCCCGCTCCGGAACGGTTCCGGACAGAGCCTCCATATCGAGATCGTCGGTGAACAACAGGCCATCAAAGCCGATCCGGTCGCGAATGATATCCTGAATGACGGTCTTCGACAGGGTCGAAGGCGTCTCTGCGTCCCAGGCTGTGAACAAAAGATGCCCGGTCATGCCCATTGGCGCCTTGTTGAGCGTCTGGAACGGAGCCAGATCCAGCTGTAGTTCCTCGTCGCTGGCCGTCACCGTCGGCAAAGCCTTATGCGTGTCGACGCTGGTCCGGCCATGGCCCGGCAGATGCTTGACCACGCCGACCACACCGCCGCGCTGCAGGCCGTCGAGAATAGCCCGGCCGAGAGCCGCTACCCGCATCGGTTCGCTGCCCAGAGCGCGGTCGCCAATGACATTATTAGCGTCCGGCTGGCGCACATCGAGCAGCGGATGGCAATCGACGGTGATCCCGACCTCATGGAGCGTAACCGCAATCGCCTGCGCATTGATCCGCGCGGCTTCGATCGCGGTGGCGGGAGCAATGTCGTAAAGCTTGTCGAAAACCTCCCCTGCGGGGAATTTGGGCCAGAGCGGCTCCTGCATCCGCGCGACGCGGCCACCTTCCTGATCGATAAGGATCGCCAGATCATCACGGCCTTGGACAGCGCGCAGTTCGTCGGTCAGTGCCCGCAACTGCGCCTTGCTTTCGATATTACGACCAAAAATGATATAGCCCGCAGGATCGCTATCGCGGAAAAATGCCTTTTCGTCGGCAGTCAGGCTCAGACCCGTCATGCCAAATACAGCAGGTGTTACAGCCATGATGATATCTTCCCACGCAACATATCTTATACTTGCGCCGTTTCAGAGCAGGGTAAAGGTGAAAGCGCCGTTATCCACAGCGCTTCAACCATCAATTGCAAGAAAACTAGCGAACGACGAGGCAGCTTTCGCCGGCAGCCTTCAGACTATTGCACAGCTGCTGGGCCGCATCATAGCTTGGCGCAACCGCATTCAGCCGGTAAATCGTACCGCCCTCGACCGTGCCGGGAATAATTTTCTTCGGCAATGCTCCGACCGATTCAAACCGCCGTGCATAGCCAGCCCAACTGCTGTCCGCGAGACTGGCGGAGCTGAATGCACCAAGCTGGACCAAAGCCGAGCCTGCGCCTTCTGCGGCTGGTGCGGCATCCGGTTTGCGGATCGGTGCTTCGGTTGCCACGGGATTGCCAATTTGCGCAGGCGTCTCCTTGCCTTCACTAGCCGCGAAGCTGGCATCGCCTTCGCCTTCAAATTGCCGCGCCTGCGGATCATCAGGACGGACCTTGTAATCGCCTTCCTGAGCGGCGATCAATTCGCCATTGCCGTCCAGCCCGCCGCCATCGCGGTTCTGCAACCAGTAGATGCCGCCCACAATCGCCGCCAGCAGCAGCAAGCCGGCACCGATGAACAGCATAACCCGGACCGGAGAATATTCACCGTCATCGTCATAATCTTCGGCTGATTCCAGCCACGGCAGACGATCTTCGTCGTCCAGATCAAGATTATCGCGGGTGGTGTCTGACATTATACGCTCCAAAAGCCAAAGGGCTGATCACATCGATTCAGCGGCCTGGACACCCATCAGGGCAAGACCGTTCTTGATAGTCTGCCCGATATTCTTGGCTAAGAAAAGCCTTGCTGATGTCATTACCGGGTCGTTAACCATGATGATCCGCTTCTCAGGCCGGTCATTGCCCAGATTATAAAAGGCATGAAATGCGGCCGCGAGGTCATTCAGATAGAATGCGACTCGGTGCGGTTCCCGTGAAGCCGCCGCCGATTCGACAATGCGCGGGAATTGCGCCGCCATTTTGATCAGGTCCAGTTCCTCTTCACCCAGACCGTCCAGTGCGTCCGATGACGGCAGGATTCCCTCATCAGCCGCCTTGCGCAAAGTCGACTGGATACGCGCATGCGCATATTGCACGTAGAAGACAGGATTGTCGCGAGACGCCTCCATCACCTTGGCAAAGTCAAAGTCCATCTGCGCGTCCGCCTTGCGCATCAACATGGTGAAACGCACGGCATTCTTGCCGACTTCCTCGACCATATCGGCAATGGTGACGAAATTGCCCGAGCGTTTGGACATTTTCTCCGGCTCGCCGTTGCGCAACAGGCGCACCATCTGGACCAGCTTCACATCAAATTTGGCCTTGCCTTCGGTCAGCGCCGCGACGGCAGCCTTGATCCGCTTGACGGTGCCGCTGTGATCCGCGCCCCAGATATCGATCAGCTCGTCTGCAGCTTGTGCTTTCTGGAAATGATAGGCCAGATCGCCGCCGAAATAGGTCCAGCTACCGTCGGATTTCTTTATCGGACGATCCTGATCGTCGCCAAATTGGGTCGACCGGAACAATGGCAGCTCGACCGCTTCCCAATCCTCGATCACCTTGCCCTTGGGCTGCTCCAGCACGCCGTCATAGACAAGATCGCGCGACCGCAGCTCCGCCTCGGCGATATCCGCCTTGCCTGCGGCATGCAGTTCGGCTTCGGAGGAGAAAACATCATGCTTGATGCCGAGCAGGGCCAGATCGGAGCGGATCATGTCCATCATCTTCCCGACCGCCGCCTTGCGAAAGATCAGCAACCATTCGGATTCCGGGGCATCTTTATATTTGTCGCCGAATTCGGCGGCCAGAGATTCTCCAACCGGCTTCAGATAATCGCCGGGATAGAGCCCCTCGGGTATCGTGCCGATATCGTCGCCAAGCGCTTCACGGTAGCGCAAATGCGCTGAACGGGCGAGCGTGGCGACCTGCGAGCCCGCATCATTGACATAATATTCGCGAATCACCTTGTTACCGACCGCCTCGAGCAGATCAGCCAGCGCGTCGCCCACCACCGCACCACGGCAATGGCCCATGTGCATCGGTCCGGTCGGGTTGGCCGAGACATATTCGATATTGACGGTAACGCCCTTGCCCTTGTCGGACCGGCCATATTCCGGACCCAGCTGCTCGATTTCGAGCAGTTCGCCCAGAAGCACAGGTGCGGCAACCCGAAGGTTGATAAATCCGGGACCCGCAATCTCGACTGATTGCACATCCTCGAGCGTGCCCAGCTTTTCCGTAATTTTCTCGGCCAGATCGCGCGGCTTCATACCAGCCGCTTTTGACAAGACCATCGCCGCATTGGTCGACAGGTCACCATGCGAAGGGTCGCGCGGCGGTTCCAGAGTGACGTTGGATCGATCAATCCCGTCTGGCAAGGTCCCGGCAGCGCTAAGCTCGTCCAAAATAGCATCAATATGTTTCTGGAAAATCTGGAACAGCATGATTGGCTCAATTCGTCATAGGAAGAAGGGCCCGGGTTAATCAGGCGCGAACATTCATCAATTCAGGCGACCCTATCGGGTAGCGTTATATTGCAACTGCGCCTGGGTAAGCTGAAAACCGATGAGCAGCTCGAAAGACGACCGCGCAACGGC
The DNA here is from genome assembly GCF_963975555.1 of uncultured Parasphingorhabdus sp. Taxonomy (GTDB): domain Bacteria; phylum Pseudomonadota; class Alphaproteobacteria; order Sphingomonadales; family Sphingomonadaceae; genus Parasphingorhabdus. The sequence continues at coordinate 9,307 of NZ_CAXBHH010000005.1, forward strand.
CGCTTTTACGGCTGGATCGGCGAGCGGGTCGAGCGCTGCATCGGGATCTCCAGGCTTGCGCCGCTTGGTCAGCCGTTCGATAACATCTTCCGGCAAACGTGCGGCAGAAGCATCAATATAGGAACCCGCCTTGCCCGAAGCGGATGCGCGATAGGCGCCATCGGCAAATTGCAGCGTTACGTTATTGACGCGCTTCGCCACGACTGCGGTGCCGCCTTGGACGACAGTGGAAAAATAGGGCACTGTGACGGTACGGGCACCGGCAGCATTGCTCCGCACGGCACGGACATCAAACGTCGCTTCGGTATAGATACGCGCGCCTTCGCTATTGCATGTCGACCGGACGTTGGTGATGTTCGCAACGACGTCAATGGCGCTGGCATTGGTGCTGTTTACCGGATCGAAAATGGTTATGTCCCCGGTATAGTCGGGAACCGCAACCGGAGGGCAACCGGACCGGGTAACCGAGACACCTACGCCCGAACTGACATCAATTGCGCCGTCTTTTGCACATCCGCTAACAGCCAAAACCGTGACCGCCGCCAAAACTATATTTTTCAACCGGCCATTCGCCATCATTTTCAATCCTTGCCTTTAATCACGGGCAACACACATAGGCTTCATGTGCGTCAGTAAAAGTCTCGCAACCCTTATCGGTGCCTTTAATCCGGTGCAACCGTCCATAAGATGAACAGACGGGCTTTTCGCCGGTGCAGTTATTCCCTAAGGACTTCAATATGATTCATTCGGATAAGAAAAAACGGCAGATTGACTTGCTTGTGGCCGCGCCTCGCGGCTTTTGTGCGGGCGTCGACCGGGCGATAAAAATCGTCGAACTGGCGATTAAAAAATATGGTGCGCCGGTCTACGTGCGGCACGAAATCGTCCACAATCGATATGTCGTGGATGAATTGAAGAAACTGGGCGCGATATTTGTCGAGGAACTGGACGAAGTACCCGACGGTGTCCCGGTGGTCTTTTCCGCTCATGGCGTGCCCAAGGCGGTACCGAATAAAGCCGAAGAACGGGGACTGGAATATCTCGACGCAACCTGCCCGCTGGTATCCAAAGTTCACCGTCAGGCGGAACGGCAGACCGATGCCGGTCGCCATATCATATTCGTCGGCCATGCCAATCACCCCGAGGTCATCGGCACCTTCGGCCAGGTCGAAGACGGCCAGATGACCTTGGTAGAAACCTTGGCAGATGTGGCCGCCCTGAAACCCGCAGATCCGGACGCACTTGCCTTTCTGACCCAAACGACCTTGTCGGTCGATGACACGCACGCCATCGTCGAGGCGCTGCAGGCCCGCTTTCCCAATATCATCGGGCCGAAAGGCGAGGATATTTGCTACGCAACCTCCAACCGTCAGGACGCCGTGAAGAAAATCGCGGAAACATGTGAACTCGTCCTTGTGATCGGCGCCCCGAACAGCTCGAACAGCCTGCGTCTGGTGGAAGTTGCCGAACGCTGCGGGGCGAGAGCCCAATTGATCCAGCGCGCTGACGAGATCGACCTTGTATGGCTGGATGGCGTCAATAAACTGGGGCTGACCGCCGGAGCCTCGGCACCGGAAATATTGGTGAACGAAGTAAAGGCCTTCCTCGAGGACCATTTCGAAATCCAAGAGGAAAAAGTCCAGACCGCCGACGAAAACATGGTTTTCAAACTCCCGCGCGGTCTCGAAGCGGTCTGATGGCAGTTTATACTAAGGTCAGCGCAGAGGAAATCGACCAGTTCCTCACCCGTTTCGATGTCGGTACGCTCGTGTCTGCCAAAGGCATTGCCGAAGGCGTGGAGAACAGCAATTATCTGCTGGAAACGACGCAAGGCAAATATATTCTGACGCTATATGAAAAGCGGGTTGATCCGGCGGACCTGCCGTTTTTCATCGCCCTGCTCGATCATCTGGCTGCCGGTGGCTGTCTGGTACCGCCAATGATCGCCGATCGCGAAGGCGAGAAAATCCAGCAACTCTGCGGACGCAGTGCCTGCCTGATCACCTTTCTCACCGGTGTATCCGTAAGCCACCCCACTAGCGCTCAGGCCCAGGCGACGGGGCAGGCTCTGGGAGACATGCATCGCGCGTTGACAGATTTTGTGCCGGAGCGGCGCAACAGCATGGACCATGACGGCTGGCGGACGCTGGCAGAACAATGCGGTCCGGCAGAACTCGACAAAATTGCTCCGGGCCTGGCCAAGGCGATTGCCCTGGAACTCGATCATCTCGACGAAACTTGGCCGCATGACCTGCCCCGGTCGGCTATTCATGCCGACCTCTTCCCCGACAATGTGCTGATGCTCGGGGACCAGGTCACCGGCCTGATCGACTTTTATTTCTCCTGCACCGATATCCGCGCTTATGATCTCGCGGTCACCCACGCGGCCTGGTGTTTTTCCGAAGACGGCACCGACTTCCACGATTCCGTTTCGCAAGCATTGATCACCGGATATATATCAGCCTTCACGCTCAGCGATGCCGAACGCCAGGCGCTTCCTCTACTGGCCCGCGGAGCGGCTTTACGCTTCCTGCTGACACGGGCCTATGACTGGATCAACACGCCGGCCGATGCCCTGGTGACCCGCAAGGATCCCCAGGCTTTCCTCAACCGCCTGCAATATTATCAAAATCACCCGGATATTTTCAATATATGACCGAGACGAAAATCGTAGAAATCGCCACCGATGGCGCGTGCAAGGGCAATCCCGGTCCGGGTGGCTGGGGCGCGTTGATCCGTCATGGCGACAAGGAAAAGGAAATTTCCGGCGGCGAGCCGGAAACGACCAACAACCGTATGGAGCTGCGCGCGGCTATCGAAGCGCTCAATGCGCTGAAGCGACCTTGCAAGGTCAAGCTGTCGATCGACAGCAAATATGTCAAAGACGGCATCACCCAGTGGATATTTGGCTGGCAGAAAAACGGCTGGCGGACAGCCGCAAGAAAGCCGGTCAAAAATGCCGATCTCTGGCAGGACCTGCTAAAAGCTGTCGAACCCCACCAAATCGAATGGCTTTGGGTCAAAGGTCATGCCGGCGACGCCGACAACGAGCGCGCCGATCAGTTGGCGAGCGACGCCGCGCTCAACGCCGCCCGCAACAAATATTAGCTATTGTCTTCAATCTCGGCATTCGGTCCGTTTTTCTGGATCGAACTGATCGCGTTCTTGGCGCTAGCCTTGCTGGTATAGCCTTCGGTCGAGAAGATGATTTCGCTATTATATTTGAAGCGAACCCGAAACTCGCCTTTCTTGTCTTTCCAGATTTCAAATTTGTGCGCCATGTCGATGCTCTCCTTTGATTGAGTCGCAAGAAACATAGGCCAACCGACCGGTGGCGCAACAATGCCGTTGTAAAACCTTGTTTCCTAGGAAAAGCGCGACGCGGCATAGAGACTGGCATCAACCGCTTGCAGGCTTTCATCGGGCGCCTGATCCAGCAGAACCGACCGGGCCAGTTTCGCGGCAGCCGGAGCGGTCTGGATACCGAAACCACCCTGCCCTGCGAACCAGAAGAAATTTTCGACTGCGCCATCAAAACCGATAACCGGCAAGCGATCCGGGGCAAAGCTGCGCAGACCGGCCCATTTCCGGCTAACCCGCTTGACCTGCACATCCACTACTTTTTCAAACCGGTCTATGGCCGTCGCAACGCTCATTTCGTCCGGCGCAACATCAGCAGGCTCGGACGGTATTTCGTCATGCGGGCTAAGCCAATAGCCCCCGCCTGCTTCAGGTTTGAAGTAAAAGCTGCCATCCAGACCAACCACCAGCGGCATATCCATCGATGACGGCGGATCGGTTTCGATCTGGACCATATTACGGATCAAAGGCTGGATACCAATCGCTTTTGCACCGGCAAGCCGGGCGACGCTATCCGCCCATGCACCGGCTGCGTTGACCAGAACGGTCGCGCGATAGGTTTCTCCTTTCGCGCTCAGTTCCCAGCCCCCGTCATCTTTGCGGATTTGCGAAACCGGTGCCCGGCAGACCAGTTCAACGCCTTTCCGTTTGGCGTCTCTCAGATAGGCGGCATGAAGCGCGGCAACATCGATATCACGGCAATCCGGTTCGTAAACCGCATGTTCCCATATCGGTTTCAGGTCGGGAACCAGGGAAATAGTCTGTTCCCGGGACCAGCGATCCATGGACAGCCCGCTATCGGCGAAATCGGCCAGAAACTGGTCGGCCAGATGTTGCTGATCATCCCGGCCGATATTGACCGCACCACGCGGGCCGAGAAAGGCCGATTCTGAAAAGGCTGCCGGAGGATTGTCGAGAAATGATTGCGAAGCAGAGGTCAACGGCTGCACCAGCGGCCCACCGTAGCTTTCCGTCCAGAAAGCAGCAGAACGACCGGTAGAATGATATCCGGGATGGTCTTCAGCCTCGAGCAGCAGAACCGAACGGTCCTCGCCAATTTCCGATGCGATACTGGCGCCAGCAATACCGGCTCCGATTATGACGACGTCAAACTGCTTCATTTTTTGGGTGCCACCCGGTCGAGAAAGGAAAAACAGCTGGTGAGCGCGTCGTTGCGCACCGCATCAACTTCGCGGAAAATCTCATGCGCGCATTCCTCACCGAAAAGCTTCATCTCCGCATTCGGGATCAAATGCACGGCGCGTTCGATTGTCGGATGATCTACCAGTTCGTCAACAGACGTCGCCAGTATCAATATTGGTATCTTCATCTGCTTCAGCTTTTTGCGGTTCCGCAACAATCTGGTTGAGGAATAAGCGCGTTCGACCCAGCGCCAGCTCGCCGGGCCCAATCGGACGAAGGGCCGCTCGCGGAACCAGAAGAACTCGTCCGAATAGCGGTCGACATCATGGGTCAGCAAGGCCTGCCGGGGCACATAGGGCTCCAGCGGATTTTCAATCGGTTTCCAGGCACGCCGTTTGCCGCGACCGATGATGCACATCATCTTGGCGGCCAGTTGCGCCGTCCATTCAGGCATGCCGCCGCCAGCCGGAGCGAGCATCGGCGCGCTCAAGATCGCTGCATCGGGCTGGATGCGCTGCTCGGTCAGCGCGCGTAGCACCAGATGTCCGCCCATGCTGTGACCCAGCACGATATGCGGTCCGGCGTGGCTGGCGCGCCAATCCTCAAATATCGCCGCCAGATCGGTTACCCAGATCGCGAAATCATCAATATGGCCAACGTGCGGGTGCGGTCCACAGCGCCCCGATCCGCCCTGCCCCCGCCAGTCGACAGAAGTAACATTCCATCCGCGTGCGTGAAAATCGTGGAAAGTTTCGAGATATTTTTCGTAGAAATCGGCGCGTCCGGTCATGAACAGGAGCGACCCTCTCGGCTTGTCATGCCGCCATTCCAGTTGCCGGAATTTCCACCCATCGGGTCCGGTCCAGGTCTCTTCTACTACGTCTTCGGGAACTGACCGCCGATCAAAGCTCGCCTTTTTCAAGTCTGTCATATCAGGCTTTGTCATTGTCACAGTGTCGGCAGATGAAAACCGCTCCGGAAATCGTGGTTACTATTTGGTAAGGCAAATTAGCTAGACGGTCTGTCTATGGATAGCGAAACCTTCATCTACTTGCTCTGGGGCGGATTGGCAATTGCACTGATTGCAGCAGCGATTACCGACATCAAGAGCCGTCACATCTCGAACTGGCTCAATCTCGGCATTGCCGTCGGCGCACCGGTCTTCTGGATCGCCAGTGGCCTGGTATTTTGGCCGGACATGATCGGACAATTTGGTTTGGCTGCCGTTATTTTAACCATATTTGCCGGATTATTCGCGATCGGCGCGATGGGTGGTGGTGACGTCAAGCTACTGGCGGCCCTGGCTTTGTGGCTGCATTGGCTTACGTTTCTCGAGCTGATCGTGATCATGTCAATCGCTGGCGGTGTGCTCACGCTGTTAATGATGATCAGCAAGAGAATCAAAAAGACCGAGGGTCCAATAAAGGTTCCATATGGTGTGGCCATAGCTTTTTCAGGGCTTTGGACCATCTGGGGCATCGTGGGGCAAAATTCACAAACGATATTTTAACCATTTTACTCGAAAGAGAAAATGACCGCCAATGGAACCATTCGGGCGGGGGCATTCAGGAGGCGTGAAACGTCATGGACAAGAAGAAGATCATTTTGCTGGTTGGCGCACTGATCGTGGCAGCAGTCACGGCATTGCTTGCCAAGAACATGTTTGATGGTGCCTCCGCACCACAAGCGGAAGCGAGAAAAACCGAAGTGATTGGTGACGAGATCCTCGTCGCAACGCGCGCACTTCCAGTGGGTACGATTATTACCCCCGACAGTTTCCGGTTCCAGCCCTGGCCGAAAAACCTGATCGAAGACGTCTACTTCATGAAGGAAGGCACCGACATTGAAACGCTCGCTGGCACCGTGGTACGAATTCCGATCACTGCCGGCCAGCCGATGACCAAAGGTTCGCTGGTTGCACCGGGTGATCGCGGCTTCCTTGCCGCAGCGCTCGGCCCTGGCATGCGCGCTGTCACTATTCCGGTATCCGGTCTGACTGGCGTCGCGGGCTTCATATTTCCAGGTGACCGCGTCGATTTGATGCTGACACAGTCCGTCCAAGGCGAAGGTCCCGAACTCAAGGTTTCAGAAACCGTGATCCGCAACTTGCGGGTATTGGCCACTGATAACCGGGTTACCGCATCCAAGAATGAAGAAGGGCAACAAGTCGCCAAAACCGCCAAACTGGTTACGCTGGAAGCCACTCCCAAAATTGCCGAGCAGATTTCGGTTGCCCAGACCCTGGGTACGTTAAGCCTGTCTCTGCGTTCGCTGGCAGACAGCGCCGCCGAGCTGGAAGAAGCGATTGCATCCGGCGCGATCAAATTGCCGAAAACAGATGATCCTGTGGTTGAAGCCGACATGATCCGTTCGCTGGCTGCGCGACCAAGCAGCACCAAATCGACCTTCTCGACTGGTGGTGACGTATCGCGCTTTGAAACGCGTTCGCCACCTCCGCTGGCCGAAAAGGAAAAACCTAAAGGTCCGGTAGTCCGTGTCGCACGTGGCAACACGGTCAATGAAATCGAGTTTGGAGACAAGTAATGGCCGTAAAATATGCCCAGCATAGCCGTTCGGCGAAAAAGGTAATGGCCGTTGGCGTCGTTGCCGCTCTCGCCCTGGCTCTGGCTGCCAACAACGCGACGCCGTTGAACGCCCAGTCGGTCAACATATCGCAACCGGATAGCCGCATTTCTGTTGCGGTCGGTCGTGGCAAGTTGATCACCCTGCCGACATCGATCGAAGATATTTTCATTGCCGATAATAACATCGCCGATGTCCAGGTACGGTCACCGCGCCAGATCTATATTTTCGGCAAAAAAGGCGGGCAGACCAGCTTTTATGCAACCAGTGCCTCTGGCAAAGTAGTCTACTCGGCCGAAGTCGCAGTTGGCGCAGAAATTTCCTCTATTGACCAGATGCTTAGCCTGGCAATGCCGGAAGCAAATATCGCTGTCAGCACGACCAATAATTTCGTGCTGCTAACCGGTACGATCGCTAATCCGGATGATGCCGAAGAAGCGGAAAATCTCGTACAGGCTTTTGTCGGCGATACCACCCGTGTGGTAAGCCGCCTGAAAACGGCAACACCGATGCAGGTCAACCTGAAGGTCCGCTTTGCCGAAGTCAGCCGCTCACTCGCGAAAGAGATTAACGGTAATGTTTTGACCCGCGATACAACCGGTGGCTTCCAATTTGGTGTGTCGCGCGGTCGCAACTTTGGTACGATCACCGATTTCACATCCAACTTGCCTCAGCTCGACGCATCGCAGCTATTCGGCTTACCAGCAGGATCGGTCTCGCTTCCGTTCGATCCGGTAACGCAACAGTTCGTGACTGCGAGTGGCACCGCATTCAACTACACAAATGGTTCTGATTTGAACACCATTCAGGCAGCAGGCCGTTTGTTCGGCCTTGATATTGCAACCGCATTCGACGTTTCGGAGCGGGTTGGTCTGGTGAGCACCTTGGCATCACCGAACCTGACTGCAATTTCGGGTGAAACCGCAACTTTTCTGGCTGGCGGCGAGTTTCCCATTCCGGTTTCGACCGGACTGGGCGAAGTCTCGGTCGAGTATAAAAATTACGGTGTAAGCCTCTCCTATACCCCGACCGTGCTCTCGAACGGCCGTATTTCGATCCGCGTCGCACCGGAAGTATCGGAAATAACGTCAAACGGGGCGGTTGTCCTTAACGGTTTCAGTATTCCCGCCGTATCAACGCGGCGTGCAGAGACCACTGTCGAACTGGGGTCGGGCGAAAGCTTCATGATCGCCGGTCTGATGCAGAATAGCTACAACTCCGCCATCGACAAGACGCCAGGTCTTGCCGACGTTCCAATTCTCGGTTCGTTGTTCAAGTCCGACGGCTATCGTCGCAATGAAACCGAGCTGATGATCGTGGTAACACCATATCTCGTGAAGCCGGTGAGCGACAACGAGATCGTGCTGCCTACCGACGGTTTCAAGGCCGCGAATGACGCAGAACGATTCCTGCTGAACCGCAACCATTCCGGCTCCGGTGGCGATCGACCCAAACCGAGCGTGGCTCCCACTGCCCCCGAAGGCCAGACTTTTGGCAGCCTGGAACCGCAGGCCCCCGCCAAATCGACCAAGAAATCCGGCAGCTCCGCTCCCGGTTTCAGCTTCGACAAATAAGCTCGATCAGGAGAACAGATCATGCGCATCATTTCAATGGCACTTATCACCGCCCTCGGGCTCTCGGTCACAGCTTGTGGCAGCACCACCGCAAACCGCAGCGTTTATAGCGAACGCCAACCTGTCGTTTCGAAAGCAAACTATGTGCTGGACCTGAGCGCCGGCAATGGTGGATTATCATCAGCAGAGCAAAGCCGCCTCACCGGCTGGTTCGATGCCCTGGAACTCGGCTATGGTGATCGCGTAGCAATTGATGATCCAAACTATTCTACAAACCCCGTGGCAAAGGCCGCCGTGGAAGCCATTGTGGCTCGCTATGGCCTGCTGATCAGCGACACGGCGCCCATTACCGACGGCTATGTACCTGCCGGCTTGATGCGGGTTGTCGTATCGCGGACCTCTGCTTCGGTGCCCGGATGCCCTGATTTCAGCCACCGCAGCCACACCGATTTTCAGGTGCGCACCAGCGAAAATTACGGTTGCGGAACAAACAGCACCCTGTCGGCCATGATTGCCGATCCCGAAGACCTGGTCCGCGGCCAAAATAAGGCCGGGGAAGACCAGTCCCGTGCTTCCAAGGCTATTCGCGCCTATCGTGACAAGAATGTTGGAGAACAATAATGAACGCTCCCTGGAAACCCGGCTCGAACAACGGACGTGATCCGTTTGCCGCATTTGTTTGCGATGAAGACACGCTGGATCTGCTCCGTCCGGTAGCCGAAGAAATGGGTTGGTCGACGGATAAATGCAACATGGGCGGACTGCGCAATGCCGTTCAAACCCTGTCCGTTTCCGCCAGCCCCAATATCTTGCTGGTCGATCTGTCAGAATCCGGCGATCCGTTAAACGACATCAATTCGCTGGCCGAAGTCTGCGAACCGGGCACCACTGTGATCGCCATGGGTCAGGTCAACGACGTGCGCCTCTACCGCGATTTAATTGTCAGCGGCTTGCAGGATTATCTCCTGAAACCGTTTACTCCGGACCAGTTACGTGACGTCTTGTCTCACGCACAAGCGGTCATTAACGCTCCGAAGGCCGAGGATTCACATGCTGAAAAGCCGCACATTTCGACGGCCGTAATCGGCACGCGCGGCGGTGTCGGTGCGTCCACCATTGCAACGTCGCTGGCCTGGTTGCTCAGCCATGAAAAAGAGCGCTTGACCGCGTTGCTCGATCTGGATGTCCATTTCGGTACCGGTGCGCTTTCGCTTGATCTCGAGCCTGGCCGCGGTCTAACCGATGCGATCGACAATCCAAGCCGGATCGATGGTCTGTTTATCGAACGCGCCATGATCAAAGCCAATGATAAACTGTCACTGCTTTCTGCTGAAGCGCCTATCAACTCGCCGATGATGACCGATGGCACCGCCTTCTTCCAGTTGCAGGAAGAATTCCGCGCGGCCTTCGATTGCACGGTGATCGATCTGCCGCGTGACATGCTTATCAACTATCCACATCTTCTCGGCGATGTGAATGCGACCGTTATCACGACGGAACTGACGCTGGCTTCGGCCCGGGACTGCATTCGTTTGCTGTCCTGGCTGAAATCCCATGCTGCGCAGAGCAAGGTCTATGTCGTCGCCAATAAAGTGCAAACCGCCAATCTGGAAATTAGTCGTCAGGATTTCGAAAGTTCCATCGAACGCAAGATCGATATTCTGGTCCCCTATGATATCCGAACGGCAGCACAATCTGCCAAATTGGGTCAAGCACTGGTAGAAGCTGGAAAATCAAGCAAAGCTGCCGCGAAGATTGTCGAACTGACGAACCTTGTTCTGGGTTCAATCGAAGGTGACGAGGGCGACAGCGCCAGCGGCGACAAACGATCATTCATGGGCAAACTTGGCGAATTCAAGTCATTCCTCCCGTCGAAAAAAGTCAAGGAAGAGGCTCCTAAAGTCTGAAGCAAGTGAAAATATTCTTCAGCTTAAAAGGAATTAGACTATGGGTATAATGCAAATTGCAATGTTGAGTGCGGGTGTTTTGGCAGTTTTGCTGCTGATCATATTTGCATTTGCAGGCCCATCCGAGGCCAAGGCAAAGGCCAGACGACTAGATAAGGTCAAATATCGCCATTCTGGAAATGCCGATGTGCAGGTGGAAGCGCAAATGAAAAAGGCGCTCTCGGCACGGCGCAAGACTACACGCCCCAAGGGCGATACTATGACCAAGATGGAAATCCTGGCGATCCGGCTGGAGAAAACCGGCAAAGGCTGGCCCTTGTCCTATTTTTTCTACGCGGTCGGCGGATTGTCTCTGGTGATGTTCGGATTGCTATTTTTCAAGGGTGCGCCGATCCTATTATGCATATCGATTGGACTACTCGTAGGCGCCGGCTTGCCGCATTTCGTCGTCGGTTTCCTGATCAAACGGCGGGTTGGCAAATTTACGGCTTCTTTCCCCGATGCCATCGAATTGCTCGTTCGCGGTCTACGTTCGGGCCTGCCGGTTACCGAAACAATCGGCGTGGTTGCCAAGGAAATTGGCGGACCTGTCGGCGAGGAATTCCAGAAGGTGGTCGACCGGATCAAGATTGGCCAGACCATGGAAGATGCGCTCGATGAAAGCGCCAAGCGCATGGAAACGCCAGAATTCAAGTTTTTCTGTATCACCCTGGCGATTCAGCGTGAAACTGGCGGCAACCTCGCCGAGACATTGTCCAATCTTGCCGACGTGCTTCGCAAGCGCGGGCAGATGAAGCTCAAGATCAAGGCGATGTCGTCGGAATCCAAGGCTTCTGCCTATATCGTTGGGTCATTGCCGTTCATTGTGTTCGCACTGGTTTACAGCGTGAACCCGACTTATCTGGCCGGCTTTTTCTATGAAGAGCGGTTGATTATCGCTGGCTTGGGTGGACTGACATGGATGAGCATCGGCGTGTTCATCATGGCCAAGATGGTCAGCTTCGAGATTTAAGATGAAGGTGCAAGGCAAATGACAACCGCAGGCGGACCAACATTAATGGGCGTAGACGTCCTGTGGGTGGCGACAATATTGTCTGCCGTTGCAGCAGCGGCAGTCTTCTTCGCAATCTATGCCGCTATCACCGTGCGCGATCCGATGGCGAAACGGGTCAAGGCGCTCAACCAGCGTCGTGAACAGCTCAAGGCCGGTATCACCGCCTCGACCACCAAGAAGCGTGCAAAGCTGGTACAACAGAGCGATACAACGGACCGCGTGCGCAATGCATTGTCATCGATGCAGGTGTTGCAGGATACGCAGGTCAAGGACGCACAACAGAAACTGGCGCAAGCCGGTATCCGTTCAAAGGATCTCGCCTTTGTCGTTATTTTCAGCCGACTTGTTTTACCGATCGTTCTGGGCGGCGGAGCGGCTCTGGCCATATATGGTTTCGATTATCTGGCAGACTGGTCGGACCTCAAGCGTTTCGGTGTGTTCGCCGGTGCTGCGATCTTGGGCTATAAAGGCGCTGATATTTATATCAACAACCTGATTGCCAAGCGGACCGACCTGGTCCGCAAAGGCCTGCCCGACGCTATCGATCTGCTCGTCATTTGTGCGGAAGCCGGACTGACGGTCGACACGGCCTTTGCGCGAGTTTCCAAAGAACTCGGAAGCGCCTATCCGGAGCTGGCCGACGAATTTTCGCTGACTTCCATCGAACTGGGCTTCCTTACCGAGCGACGTCAGGCGTTTGAAAATCTCGCCTATCGCGTAGCGCTTGACCATGTCAAAGGCGTGGTGACGACGATGATCCAGACCGAGAAATACGGTACGCCGCTAGCGTCCTCGCTGCGTGTGCTCTCGGCAGAATTCCGCAACGACCGGATGATGCGCGCCGAAGAAAAGGCGGCGCGCTTGCCGGCCATTATGACGATTCCGCTGATCCTGTTCATTCTGCCGGTACTTTTCATCGTGATCCTTGGCCCCGCGGCCTGCTCGATCTCCGACGCGTTAATATAGCGCGGAAACAGATCCACAAAATCAAGAGAGCGGCAGGCAACTGCCGCTCTTTTTCATTCCGCTGCCAGAGTATCAGCCGATTGTTTTATCTTCGCAAGCATGGCGGATAGTTCGGCTTTTTCCTGAGCGGTGAGCACGGCCATGATTTTCTTTTCCATGGCCTGAGCGGCGGGCATGATCTTTTCGTAAAGATCGCGTCCCGTGGCGCTGAGCATCAGATGGTGGGAACGGCCATCGGCCGTATTGGGACTGCGATCGAGCAATGCGCGGTCAACCAGATTTTTCACCGCACGATTGACGGTCACCTTATCCATCAACGTGGCTTCGACCAAATGCCTTTGGGTCGAGGCACCGCGCGCGCCAAGCACCGACATCACACGCCATTCGGGGATCTTGAGACCAAAGAGGCTCTTATACTCCCCCGCGATCACGTCGCTTACGACGTTGGAGGTCGTCGACAACTGGTAGGGCAGATAATCATCAAGTTTAAAGGTCATAAGTAATATTTATTCAATTTTGGCACGAAGTCCAACCCAAAATGTCCGGGGGAAGGCCCGTTCTATTATTCCATTGCTGTTGACCGCTGCCTCTACCCGCGCATCGAGAAGATTTTCAACCCGGGTTTCGACCAGCAGCCGATCGGTAACGGCCAGCGCCATCCGGCCATCTATCGTGAAGGCATCGGCGAGACTGAGGATATTCACGTCATCCTCATATTGTTGCCCGACATAGCGGGCCGACAGGCTGGCGCCGCTACCATTTGCCGTTTCCCATCTGATAGAGCCGGACGCGTTATGCCGCGGGACCTGAGCCGGTCGAAAGCCATCGACCGCAGCGGCATCACCCGATCCGTCGACCTCTGCATCGATAAAGGCATAAGCAGCACGGACGCTCAGGCCGTCGGCCAGTTCACCGAGATCAAACTCGGCGTCGATTTCAATACCCCTGGATTCTATTGCATCGAGGTTCTGACGCTGGCTGTAGCTGCCATCTGCCGCAACAAACCCGACGCCGGGGAAGACGCCCGGACCATTGCCAAGCGTGACATTGGCGATTGCATTGTCCAACTGGTTGTAGAAAGCAGTGATACCGAACTTTACCACGCCGCTTTCCCAGTCCAGCCCCAGCTCGGCCCCCTTGACCCGTTCCGGTTCCAGCAATTCATTGGCCGCCGTCGCATCCGAACCGACCCGAAAGGGCCGGAACAATTCGTTCAATGTCGGCAAGCGCCAGCCAAGATAGGCTGCTCCGCGCAGGCTGAGCTTTTTGGTTGCAGCAAAAGCAAAGCCACCGCGACCGGTAAATTCCGTGTCACTGCGATTGGCAAACATCTCGTCCGTCCGAACCGATCCCGGAAACGGATTGATCAGCTCGATCTCTTTGCGAAAGCCATTGTCGATCGACCAAAAATCAATACGTCCGCCACCGGTAAGAACCAGCGTGTCACTGGCCTGCAGGCTGGCTTCGACAAAGCCGCCATAGGTGGCGGTGCTGCCCCCCGCGCTGCGGCTGCGCTGCGGGGTGTCATCGTCGAGATAGAAGAAATTCTCGTTGGTTGTGCCTTCGGTGCGGCGCCAGTCGCCGCCGATCCGCAGTTCGACATTGTCACCAACCGGTGGCCGCACTTCAAAGCGCGCACCCAAGCCGGTCGACGGCACATTAAACTGCTCGAATACGCGACTTACCGAATTGCGATCATCCGCGACGCCGCCAAAGCTGACATCGAAATTGCGGATTTGCAAATAGGCCAGAGCCGACCATTGCCAGTCGGAGGTGCGGTCGACCAGCCGGATGCTGGCGTCAGCGCCGTCATTGTGATTTTCGCTAAAGGCAAAGCCGCGCTCGCGGTCGTCGGTAAAGGCGCGGACATTGCTCTGTAATTCAACATTGTCGGACAAGGGCGCGACAAAACGGACGGCAAGACCGGCCTGTTCATATTCCGCCGGGCGATCCACCGAACCACGCTGCCCTTCGATGATCGGAATGAAGCCGTCGCCGCGCGCATAATTGGCGGAAATGGTGAGCTGCCCCTGCCCCAGTTCGCGGCCAAAAAGCAGATCGGCATCAACGCCGTTGCGGCTGCCATAAGCAGCGCCCAGTTCGATCCGGTCGCCGACATTGTCGCTGAACAGTTCGATGGTCCCGGCAATTGCGCCCTGACCGTCCGCTACGCTGCCGCCGCCACGGGTAATCCGGGCATTGGAAAGAGCCAGCGCATCATAGCCAGGCCATGCCACCCAGCCACCAAAAGGGTCCGCTTGCGGCACTCCGTCCAGCATCAGCAAGGCACGGGAAGAGGCATTGCCACCCAGTCCGCGCAGCGTAACGCCCTGACTGGTCGGATTGGCCGAGCGCGCGTCCGACCGGCGAAATTGTTGCAGTCCGGGCACGTCCCGCAATGCATTTTCGACAGTTTGTGACGAATCCATCTCGATTTCGGTCGCGTTATATACACTATCGCCACGTGTAACGGGCAATCCGGTTACGACGATCTCCGGTAAACGCCGATCGGCGATGACGATCTGGCCTTCATCATTGCCGACTTGCTCCTGCCCCCGGGCAGGGACAGCCACCGACGCCATTGATACCAATAGCGGATAGGCCAAAACTGATTTTTTCATGATTTAATCGTGCATCCACTTCTGATGGACCGGCATGTCGTCGGGAAGCCGGTGATAGTCCTGCGCGTCGCACGCGAAATTGGCGCTGCCTGCTTTACCGAAGACGCCCGGATCATCGAGCGTTCCGACCTTGACGATCACGGCAACTTCAAAGCCCGGCGCGCGAGTGGCCAGATGGGTGCCGCAATCGGCACAAAATTCGCGCGTCACACCCTTTTCAAGGTCATCGCGCTTGAAGCCTTTCACAGCCCCTTTGGTGATCTCGTACCCGTCCGCCGGCATCGCCATCAGCAACAGACTGTTGCCACCGGTAGTATATTGGCATTCGCGGCAGAAACATTCTGCTTTCAACATCGGTTCGCCTTCGGCCTTGTAGCGCACCGCGCCGCAATAACATCCGCCTTCGATCGTCATTTCTCTATTCCTTCACAGCTTCGGGTGTGGCTTTCTGAAAAGCCTCGAGTAAATTACAAGATGCGTCGATCCGCACGAGTTTGGGGAATGCCGACAGATCGAGAGCGAACCGCCGCGCGTTGTACATTTGCGGCACGAGACAGACATCGGCGAGATTGGGTTGTTCGCCGCCGAACAGGCCGGATTCCGGTGCCATCGCCTCGAGAGCGACAAAGCCTTCTTCGATCCAGTGGCGATACCAAGTGTCGATGGCTCCCTGATCCTGTCCCAGTTCGTTCTTGAGATATTTCAATATCCGCAAGTTGTTCACAGGATGGATATCGGCCGCGATGACCAGTGCTTGGGCGAGCGTGTTGGCCCGTTCCGCCGGATCACTGGAGACCATCGGCGGATCGGCATATTTTGCGTCGAGATAATCGATAATCGCCAGCGACTGGGTCAGGTCATGCCCGTCAATCGACAGCATCGGCACAAAGCCTTGCGGGTTGCGCACAACATAGTCCGCGGCCTTGTGATCACCATCCAGCAGGCTGGTGTTGATCGAAGTGTAGGAGACGCCCTTGAGGTTGAGCGCGATGCGCACCCGGTAGCTCGCCGAACTGCGCCAATAATCGTAGAGAATGATATCGGTCATGCGCAGGCTTTGAAGATTCAACGGTTCAAATGCAAGCTTGGCTGCAATTATCCTGTCGAACCGCCATCAATCGAAATTTCGCCTCGAGCCTCGATTTCCACCGGTCTGCCCGTCCGCCTGGCCAATTCTTCCAGCGGTACCGATTCCATCTTGTTCGCCACAGCCGGATGCACTTGCAGCCGCATCGCGCCAGTGCCACGATCGCGCTCCGCCTGGCGCAACAGTTGCAGCGCGGCGTTGACAGAACGGTTCCCCTGCATGATCTCGGGCACCGATGGCCGGAGCTTGCGGCTGACAACCTGCATGAAACCAAAGCCATTGATCGCCGTGCGTTCGCAATTGGCGGTCATATATTCGTCAAAAATAGCGGTGACAGCGGCGCGCTCCGCCTTGGCTTGCAAGGTCGGAAAATCCACCCCGATATTACCGGAGATATCGAACCGGACCAGCGCCAGAGCAATTTCTTTCGCCGCTCTTTTCGCCAGTTCGAATGGTGCCAGCGTTCCGTCGACGTCGAATAATGTCATCGCCGGAGTCAGCGAGACCAGCAGGCTCCCGCCCTCGAAATCGATCCGTCCGGTTTCGGCCTGCTCGACCGCTTCATGCCAGCCGTGCCGGGCAAAGACATCTTCATCATGGGCGTGAACCTGTTTGACGGGCAGTCCGCTCGCGTTGATCTCCGCCAGCAGGTCGGGACCATCGTTCAGGGAACCATCCGCGTCCGCCAGCCGCGCCTTGGCCCGTTTGTCCTGCCCGCCGCGTTCGGTCATCGCCGCCCGGACAATCTCCACCCGGACCGTCGATCCTTCGGTCAGGCCTTTGGGCAGTGGCTGCAACAGAGCTTCCTGCCCGTCGGGCAAGGTGACAATTCCCGATTTTCCGCTGACCCATTGCCGGGTAAATTTTGCTTCGACCACTGCGCCCGCTCTGGCTCTGTCATCGGTCCGCTCGATCCGTATCTGGATCAGCTCGCCATTTTCCAGCCGCATCGCGCGGGTCTCGCCGATCCCCGCTTCGTAAAGCCAGCCGTTGGCAAAATCAGCCAAGGGGATAGCCCGCGCTGATCAGCAGGTTACGGGTTTCGTAGAGGGGCAGCCCCATGATGCCGCTATAGCTGCCCGACATCCAGGTGACGAAAGCCTCAGCCGTGCCCTGTATCGCATAGCCGCCCGCCTTGCCCTGTCCTTCGCCGGTGGCGATATAGGCTTCGATCTCGTGGGATTCGAAGCGCTTGAATTTCACGATGCTGTCGGACAATTTCGTCCGCGCCGTGCCGTCGGCCGCGATCACGCAGACCGCCGACATCACATGATGGCGCCGCCCGCTGATCAATTGCATGAATTTGCGCTGTTCCGCCGCATCACCGGCCTGCCCCAATATCCGGCGACCGACTGCAACGGTGGTATCGCCAGCGACCAGGATCTCCTGGTCTTGCCGTTCGACAGCAACAGCCTTTTCCTGCGCCATGCGCAAGACATAGTCGCGCGGCAACTCGCCCTTGTGCGGGGCTTCGTCGATATCGGGAGAGATGATCCGGTCGGGTGCGACGCCAAGGCGACCGAGCAATTCCAGCCGACGCGGGCTGGATGAGGCGAGAACCAGTTTCATGTTGAACACCCTCTAAACCGTTCGGGCTGAACTTGTAGACGCCATATAACCAAAGGCAAAGCTAGCCGATCGCCGTCTTTCGACAGGCTCAGGACAAGCGGCATACCATCACTTGAAACGATAGGTGATGCGACCCTTGGTCAGGTCATAAGGGGTAAGCTCGACGAGCACCTCATCACCAACCAGCACGCGGATGCGGTTCTTGCGCATCTTGCCAGCGGTGTGACCCAAAATTTCGTGGCCGTTTTCCAGCTCGACCCGGAACATGGCGTTGGGGAGCAGTTCGCGAACCATCCCCTTCATTTCCAGTAGTTCTTCTTTTGCCATATGGCGGTGCATTTTCCCTGATATTGCGGCAATTCCGCATGTTGCAGAGCGCCATAACGACAAATGTGCAAAAAGGGAAGGATTAGCTGCATCAGCCAAAATGATAATATCTTTTGTCGTCACCGTGTTTTTCCTGCGACAATTTAATACAAAGAAAATATACCATTAGCGAGAATTGCATGGCATTTCGGACATCTCATCTCCCCCTTATTAGAGCTATTGAACCACATCATGATATCTTCCCCACGTTCTCTTTTCGCTTCGTCTCCCCTCATTTTGGCAAGCATGCTGCTCGCGAATCCAGCCGGCGCGCAAATTACCGATACAGATTCGGATTATGCAGACGATGAAATCGTCGTCACGGCATCACTTCCGCGCGGCGCCGTCGTCACCGAAATACCGCCCGTTGTCGAACTGAGCGAAGCGGATATCGCTAGCTATGGCGCCTCTTCGGTTCAGGAACTGCTTGAAGCGATTTCGTCCCAAACCACATCCAGCCGGGGACGCGGCAGCGGGAGGCCGATTGTTCTGATCAACGGCCAGCGCACTTCCGGTTTCCGCGAAATCCGCGATCTTCCTCCCGAAGCCATCCGCACGGTCCAGGTGTTTCCGGAAGAACTGGCGCTGCGCTATGGCTATAGCGCCGATGAGCGCGTGGTGAATTTCATCCTGAAAGATCAATATACCGGAGTCAGCGTATCGGGAGAATATGGTATCCCGACGGCCGGAGGACAGGGTCGTTCGGAAATTGAAACCACGGTCACCCACATCGGCAAAAACGATCGTATGAATATCAATCTGGAATGGCAGAACAATACCGCGATTACAGAAAGCGAACGGGACATCATTCAGGACGCGGCGGGTGATCTGGTCAACCTGGGCGATTATCGGACCCTGGTTGCCCCGTCCGACAATGTGGAACTCAATGCCAATTACAGCCGGTCTTTCGACAATGGCATGTCGCTCTCGCTCAACGGCGGATATATTTACGACAAATCCATCGGATTGCAGGGTCTGCCCAATGGCACGCTGGATGTCGCGGGCAATCCAATGTTCCGCTATTTCACCGAATATGGTCCGCTACGCCGGGTACAGGAAACAAATACCGCACAAGCCGGTTTAACGCTGAACGGCTCGCTCAGCGACTGGCGCTGGTCACTGACCAGCGATTACACCCGCGAACAGGTCAATACCGACACCGACCGTTCCGGCGATACCAGCGCGCTGCAGGCAGCGATTGATGCAGGCACCGTCGATCCCCTCGCCACCAGCTTCGGCAGTCTGCTCGGCTTGCCGACCACCGATACCGCCAAGGTCGTCGACCAGACCATCAACAATCTTGCCACGATGTCCGGCACGTTATTCGTCCTGCCGTCCGGTGCTGTCACCACCACCGTCCGCGCCGGCTATAACCGGGAAGATCTCAACAGCCGGGAAACCAGCAGCGGCACATTCGTCACCACCGACCTCGCCCGCGACGAACTAAGCACCGGGATCAGTATCGATATCCCGCTGGCCAACGAGAATATCGATGTCGTCGAAGCCATCGGCAAGGTCTCGATCAACGGCAACTTTGGCTATTCAGACCTATCCGACTTTGGCGGACTGGTGGAATTCGGTTTTGGCCTGAACTGGGAGCCGTTCGACGGGCTGGTCTTCTCCGCCACCGCCATCGGCGAAGAAGCGGCACCGAGTATCGCCCAGCTTGGCAATCCGATCATCATCACCCCGGATGTCACGACCTATGACTTCACCAATGGCGAAACCGTTCTGGCCGCCGTCACCACCGGCGGCAATTTCGCCCTGCCGGCGGAAACGCGGCGCGATATCAAGCTGGCGGTCAATTACCGGCCTGAATGGCTCGACGGCTTTACCTTTCTCGGCGAATATTTCCGCAACAACAGCACCGATGTTGCATCAAGCTTTCCGTTGCTCACCCCGGAAATCGAAGCAGCCTTCCCTGACCGGGTCACCCGCGATGCCTCTGGCCGGCTGGTTGCGATCGACAAGCGACCGGTCAACTATGCCGAGGTCAGAAGCGAGCGCATTCGCTACGGGATTGATTTTTCAAAACGCTTCGGCCAGCAACGCGGCGGCTCCAGCAGGCCATCGAGGCAGCCGGCAGCAGCGCCTGCCGCTCCGCCGGAAGGTGACCAGCCGCCGCCTCCAGAGGGAGAGCAAGGAGGCAGACCGCCTGAAGGCAAAACCGCCTCGCGTTCCGGCCCTCGCGGTGGTGGTGGGGGCGGCCCGGGAGCCGGCAGGCCGAGCGGCGGACGCTGGCAAGTATCTGCCTTCCACACCATTCGCCTCGAAGAGACCATCAAAATCCGTGACGGCGTCGAAGAGCTGGATTTGCTGGACGGATCCGCCATCGGTTCTACCGGTGGTAGCCCGCGGCACGAGTTTGAAATCAACGGCGGCTGGTTCAACAACGGCATCGGTTTCCGGCTCGATGGCAAACACCAGACAGCCACCCGCGTCAATGGCGGCCTGACCGGCTCCAACCTGCGCTTTTCCGACCTGACCACGGTCAACCTGCGCATGTTCATCAATTTGGATGATCGCGGCAATCTGACCGAGAAAGTCCCGTTTCTGAAGAACAGCCGGATCGCCCTCAAGATGGACAATATCTTTAACGATATCCAGACCGTTCGCGACGACAGCGGCCTGATTCCGCTCAGCTATCAGTCCGGTTACATGGATCCGGTCGGGCGTTATGTCGAAATTGATTTCCGCAAGCGGTTCTGACGCCGTCATCCCGGCGCAGGCCGGGATCCAAACCGCAGTCACTTCTCTCGCTGTAGGCGGGTTAGGCCCCAGCCTGCGCTGGGGTGACAAGCTAAAAACTAGCCCAGGCCTTCCATTGGGATAGCTTCCGCCCGATATATCTGCATCTCTGGACGCTCCCCGAGCAGCGCGGTCAGCCGCTTGACGAAATCCCCCGATGCCGGAACCGCGAAATGGGTGGCGACGGCGGCTTCGTCCTCCCACTCTTCGTAGAAGAACAGTCGCGCCGGGTCTTCGCAATCCACGTGGATATGATGGGAGATGCAGCCAGGCTCGGCGCGGGAACGAGCGCTATGCTCGCTACACAAGGCGACGATCTCCTCACGCTCGACGGGCGGGGCGGCGAAGGAGGCTGAAAGAATAATCATAATCTCAGCGTCGCCCGCGTCGTGCTCTTCGACATGAAATAAGCCAGTAGCGCAGCAATGATGGTGACCATCGCGGTAAAGACGATCGGCGGGAAGCGCATATCCGGCGCGGTACTTTGCAGGATCATCCCGATCAGAACGACGGGGATCAGGGTCATTGCCAGATGTTTCAGAGCCAGCAGAAACGGCGCCAATCCAGCGCGCGTGTCAGACGCTAGACCCGGCTCGATCTTGCCCGATTTGCGCTGCCACACGGTGATCGCATAGACGAACAAAGTCAGCATCAGGCTCATCAACACCGCAATGACAATCAGGGCACCCCGCAGACTGGGGGTGGCATCGCCAAAGGGCAAAGTCGCGGCGACGGACGGCAGATCGCGGGTCAGCCAGTAATTTCCGACGCCCGCCAGCACGATATTCAACAACATATCAGCTCGCGCCTGTTTCTCGACGAAGGCGTCCATGCTGATCGGTGCGGCAGCAACAATGGTAGCCATATTCTCTCTCCCTGTCTTTTGCAGGAGAGTGACGGCGGCAGGAGGAATGTCAAGCGGGAAGCCCCCGCGAGAACAGGCAGTTATGGTCGAATGGAGTGCAACAATACACTCATGCCATGATTTCGGCGATCCGCTGCACCCCGTTTAAACGCCAATTTGGTTCAACCTCACATCGAGAAAGGACATTTATTGTAGGACGCAGTGTAAAATTGCACTCATGGAATCGTTTCAGAGACTCACGCCCCTAAACGCCAATCGCTTTCAGCGTAGCATTTTCCAGAAAGGCGCTCCTCGTCACCCTTGAGCTTCTTAAGCCCCTCCTTTTCAAAGGAGGGGTTGGGGTGGTTCCGTGCCGCTTGTCGCTACGCGAGCGATGCAGGCGCATCGCCACCACCCCAACCCCTCCTCTAAAGATGAGGCGCTTTAACCGATGTGCATATTCTCGCTAGCCGGATATCTTCCGCAAAACCCGCCAAGCCAGCGCCTTGGCCTTGCTCCGCGCCGGAAAGCGCCCGGGTGCTTTGGGCGTGATACCACGCTTGCGCAGCCAGCCGTTGAATGCCCGAGCATCCGCCTCTTCAAAGCTCCAGTCCGAACGCCACGTAATCGACAGCGATATGCTCGGTTCCGGCCCGTTCTGCACATAATGCGGAGCCATGACGGGGACGAAGATCGCCTTGCCGGGGGTCAGATGGTGACGCGTGCCCTCGGCTTCGAAATCATCCTGCCAGACCAGATTGCGATGGCCGCCGACATGATAGCCCTCGTGGATTTCATCGGCGGCGAAACGGGCGTTGCCGGCGGGGAAAGTGGTCATCCATTTTTCGCCGCGCAGCTGCAGCAGGATATTATGCTCGGGGTCGAAATGATAAGGGGTGACCGCATCGGGCGAGGAGACGAAGATGAAACCCTGCGGCTTCAGCATCTGGCCGGTCTTGGCCTCCAGTATCGGCCGGATTTCGGCGAGCAGCGACAGCAGCAAGGCTTCATATTCCGGCATCTGCTCGATATTCTTGAGCACCGCCCAGCTTGCCGACTGGTCGATCGTCCGAATCGTATCGCCGATAGTCATGCCATTGTCCGGCACGTCTTCCGGCTTGATACCGACCGGCAAATCACCGGGATTATATTCAACGCTGGCTTTCGGGAGCGCGGTGCCCAGCCGGGCTAGCGCTTCGAGGGTCAGCAGGTCATGCGACGCCATCGCATGATCGAGCACTTGCGCCTGTTCGGGATAGCAGGCGTCAAACTGCCGCCGGGTTTCGTCACCGAAAACCGGTTGCCGAAAGCTGTCCTTGCCGGAAATCTGGTTCATTGCTGCACCTCTGTCGGATCGAAAATTGTGCGCCCCTTGATCTTCCCCATCAGCTTTTCGCCGAGCCGCAAGCCACGAAAGATGGCGCGGCGGGAAATCCCCTTCAATTCGATCGAGAAGCGCCCGATATGACGGCGATCGGACCACAGGCTGTCGATCATCGGATGATTTTCCGAAGCACAGCTGTCCATCCAGTCGATCGCCGGATTTTCGAGTATCTTGAGATTTTCGAGCTGCAGAAGCACCCCCGGAGAAAAGCGGGAGAAGGATTCATCAAAGGCGGTCTTGAAGGAAAAGCTGCCACGACCGCTATGAAAGTTCACCAGCATCACCAGCGGGCTTCCCTCGAGGCGGATATCGTGGCGCTCCAGCTGCCCTGCCCGCGCTGCGCCCAGCAAAGCATCGCGGAAAAACGCGCGCGTTTGCCCGGATGAATCCAGCGCCGATCCGTTATGGCCTTTCCAGCCACTGCGTTCGAGCTGCAGAAATTCATCGATCCAGGGCTCCAGATCCGTGGCGTCTTCATGATGGCAAAATGTTACATCGCCCAGTTCGCCCAGCCGCTTGGCCTGTCGCCGCAGCTCCTTGCGCTTTTTCCCGCGAACGGTCGCGTTCAGATAGGCCTCGGAACCCAGATCGCTCTGCAACAGCGCCCGTGCCTGGCTATGCACGAGGTCGCAGCTGCGTTTCTGGCCGCTGCACACGGTCCGCAGGCTCTGGTCCAGTGGGCCGCCAATGGTCATGCCATTGATGTGCAAAAAACCGGGCCAGTCCCCCGCGTCGAGCGCGTCGAGCAGCTGCTCCCAGAATTCCATTTCAAAACCCTTGCGCACCAGCGGGGTCCCGAGAAAGCAGTTATAATGGAGCCAGTTCTGGACATAGGGCACCGGCCAGCGCCCGAATCGGTTGTCGGGGCCCAGCGGCAACAGACCGAGCAGTTGCGATTGCCCCGGTTCTCCTGCCCAGAGAAGGAACAGCTTCATGTCCGGGTGATGGTCAAACTGGGCCAAAGCCGGAATCAGGAACCAGTGCTCGTAGAAAATATTGGGCTCGCTCGCCTGGCTGGCCAGTTCGCTCCACGCCGCCACCAGATTGGCGTCAATCGCGGCTACCGGGTGGAATATCGCCCGGGCTTCGGGTTCAGACAGGCCATCGTGGAACCGGCTGCCCCGGATATCCTTGCCTTCCAACTTCTGTAACCCGCTCAAATCCATCAAAATCTGCCTGTTCACACTGGTTTCTGGTCTGGTGATCAGACTAGCGGAAAAGGGGTAATATGTGATTAACGCTAAGCCGGAGGCATGAAGAGCGGCGCGCAGCCATCAAAAAACCCCGCCGAAATCGCTTCCGGCGGGGTCTTGTTTCAAACCAAGAAGCGAGCGTTCTAGAGACCGCCACCCTGCGCCGCATAAAGCGCTGCAAGCAGCAGCAATGCGACGATATTGGTGATCTTGATCATCGGGTTGACGGCCGGACCTGCGGTATCCTTGTAAGGATCGCCAACAGTATCTCCGGTCACCGCAGCATGGTGGGCGTCCGAGCCCTTGCCGCCGTGATTGCCGTCCTCGATATATTTCTTGGCATTGTCCCAGGCACCGCCACCCGCTGTCATCGACAGAGCAACGAACAGACCGGAGACGATCACGCCGAGCAACAATGCGCCGAGAGCGGCAAAGCCGTTCGCCTGACCGGCAACCGCAGTGATCACGAAATAGACCACGATCGGTGCAAGAACCGGCAACAGGGAAGGCAGGATCATTTCCTTGATCGCCGCCTTGGTCACCAGATCGACGGTCCGCGCATAGTTGGGACGCGAAGTACCCGCCATGATGCCAGGATCAGCAGCAAACTGCTCGCGAACGTCTTTGACAACATCGCCAGCAGCACGGCCAACAGCGGTCATGCCCATCGAGCCGAACAGATAAGGCAATAATGCACCGAGCAGCAGGCCAACGATCACATAGGGATTTTCAAGGCTGAAGCTGACTTCAAGGTTCGGAAAGAACTCCTTGAGGTCGGCTGTATAAGCCGAGAAAAGCACCAGTGCCGCAAGACCGGCAGATCCAATGGCATAGCCTTTGGTCACAGCCTTTGTCGTGTTGCCCACGGCGTCGAGCGCGTCGGTCTTGTTCCGGACACTTTCGTCCAGACCAGCCATTTCGGCAATGCCGCCTGCATTATCCGTAACCGGACCATAAGCATCAAGCGCCACAACCATTCCGGCGAGTGCCAGCATGGCGGTTGCCGCAAAGGCGATACCGATCAGACCAGCGAGCTGGAACGCGACAACGATGCCGACCACGATGACCAGCGTCGGCAAGGCCGTTGCTTCCATCGAAATCGCCAGTCCCTGGATCACGTTCGTGCCGTGGCCGGTTTCCGATGATTTGGCGATCGACCGCACCGGACGATATTGCGTGCCGGTGTAATATTCGGTGATCCAGATGATCAGGCCGGTAACAGCCAGACCCACCATCATCGACCAGAACAGGGCCATTCCGGTAAATCCACCAGAACCATCAAGCTCGGTTCCGATTGCCGTATCCATGTCACCCAGCGTACGCATGGTGACATAATAGATGGCCGGGATCGAAAGCACCGCAGTGGTCAGGAAGCCCTTGTACAGCGCGCCCATGATGTTCGTACCCTTGCCCAGCCGCACCATATAGGTGCCGATGATCGAAGTCAGGATACAGACGCCGCCAACGATCAGAGGCAGAGACATCAGGTCATAGAGCATTGCGCTACCGACCAGATCGCCGAACAACAGCGCCAGAAGCACCATCGTCGCACCAACGGTCACGACATAGGTCTCGAACAGATCGGCGGCCATACCGGCGCAGTCACCGACATTGTCGCCGACATTATCCGCGATAGTTGCAGGGTTGCGTGGATCATCCTCGGGGATGCCCGCTTCGACCTTGCCGACCAGATCGGCGCCGACGTCGGCAGCCTTGGTAAAGATACCACCGCCGAGACGCGCGAAGATCGAGATCAGCGAAGCGCCAAAGGCCAGAGCAACCAGCGCGTCGATGACCGTACGGTCGTTGGCCGCCATGCCCATCTGGGTGGTCAGCACGTAGAAGAAGATCGAAATCGCCAGCAGTGCAAGTCCAGCCACCAGCATACCCGTCACTGCACCGGCGCGAAACGCGACGGTCAGACCGGTTTGCAGGCTTTCGCTAGCACCTTGAGCCGTGCGGACATTGGCGCGAACCGAAATGTTCATGCCGATATAGCCTGCCACGCCCGAAAGGACCGCACCGAGCAGAAAGCCCACCGTTGAAATTGCGCCGAGGAAGATGAAGACCAGAACCGCGACCACGATTCCGACGAGCCCGATTGCCCGATATTGACGGTTCAGATAGGCTTGTGCGCCTTCCTGAATTGCCCCTGCGATAGATTGCATTTTTTCGTTGCCGGCGGGCGCATTGAGCACCTGTCGGCTGGTTATAAAGCCATATAATATGGCGATAAATCCGCATAAAATTGAAATGGTGACAACGGTCATCGATTCAAATCCCCTCCATTGTTATAGTTAAACGCCCCGTCAGATGCGGGGCTGTCGGCTCAAACTATAGGGCGGGAGTAAAAACCTGCAAGCGTTGATTTTGAGGGGGTCACGCGGCCCATTTCAGGCATGTTACATGAAACCGGCTTGCCCGGATCAGGCGTGCACGAAGCCGAGATGCGCTGGCAATTCCAGTCTTTCGCCGTGGCTATGCAAGCTGACTCCGGATCCCGGGCGGCATACGCCGACGCAGGTCAGCGGAATACCAAGCACGGTTTCCGGGCTGGCCGTAAGTAGCAACTGATAGTCGTCGCCGCCGGTCGCTGCCTTGAGCCGTGCGTCCTGATCGTCCCCGACCAGAGCCTGGAACTGTTTGGATAACGGAATTTCCGCCAGATCGATTTCAACCTGTATGCCACTCGCCGCTGCGATCCGCGATGCGTCAAGCAGCAGCCCGTCGGAAACATCCATCATGCTGCTGACCAGATTGGACAGCACCCTGCCCTCTTCCAGTCTCGGCACCGGACGCGTATGCGCTTTCAACAGCGATGCCGTGACGTCGATATCGGTCGACCGGAGCAGTCCTGACGCGATTTGCAGGCCCGCCCAGGCGTCACCAATGGTTCCGGTGACATAGACGGCGTTGCCAGGCTTTGCGTTGCTGCGCGAGGGTACGATATGGCCTTTCGCTTCGCCAATGGCGGTCAGGCCAAAGGTTCTCGGAGCATTTTCACCCATTGCCACCGTGTCGCCGCCAAGCAGCGGCACCGCAAAGCGGTCAATCGCCTGTTTCAGGCCCTCGACGAAAGCGGCATCCCATTGATCACCGGACGTGCGGCCATAGCCGAGCAGGACGCCGAGCGGCTTCGCGCCCTTTGCCGCCAGATCGGAAAGGTTCACCGCAACCAGTTTCCACGCGACATCGGCGGGATCGGCGTCGCGGAGAAAATGTATGCCTTCGACCATCATATCATGGGTCATCACCAGCTTGTGCCGGCCGAACGGCATCATAGCGACATCGTCGACCAGTCCGCGTGCAGCCGGGTGGGTGGTGATGGCCTTTAAGCGGTCGATAAATTGCAGTTCATTCAAGAGAGAGCGTGCTCCAGTGCCATTCTGATGGAAGCGTTGGCGCGCTTGCTGACCGCTGCCTGTGGGGCAAATCCGTTAAATCCGTGCGGGGCTCCGGGGTAGATAACAAGCTCAACCGGAACACCGGATGAACGAAGACGGTTTGCATAGATAATATCTTCATCGAGAAACAGGTCGAGATCGCCGCACATGATATAGGCGGGCGGCAGTCCGGTGAGATCCGTCGCCCGCGCCGGTGCGGCATAAGCGCTGGCGCCTTCTTCCTCGGCATAAAGCGACCAGGCATATAGCGAGGTTTCGCGGTTCCACGTCGAAGCCGGAAGGTCCGCATGCCCCGACGGCGTATCATGCTGATCATCCAGCATCGGATAGACAAGCAGCTGGAAAGCGATCTCCGGTCCGCCCCGGTCGCGGTTCATCAGAGCGGCGCTTGCAGCCAGTCCGCCACCCGCACTCGGACCGGCAAGAATGATTTTACGGGGATTGCGGTTTTCCGCCAGTCGCTCGATCACCGCACAAACGTCCCGGGCAGCAGCCGGTGCGCGATATTCCGGCGCCATCCGGTAGTCGACCGAGACAACCGGCGCGAGCGAGGAATAGCCCTGTGCCGAGAAATCATCGGCGCTGCCCATCAAAAATCCGCCGCCGTGTAACCAGATAATCGCGCAATCGGGATAAAGCACATCCCGTCCGCGATACTCGATCACCGCGACATCGGGATCATCGTCCAGCCCGGGCATGTGATATTCGTCTTTCTGCCCATCAAATTCCGGCAGATCGACCGCCATCTGGGCAAAGAGCGTGGTCAGTGCAGCACGGGCACCCGGCACGTCAGCCCTCAATATGTCATATATATAGGGGCCATCCGCCGTGATGATATCGTGGAACTCAGGATCAAGCCGATCGAGATATTTGGACAAACATTCCCCCAGTGCCAGTCGGGGGTGTTGTTCAGCCCCGCACTTGTTTTGCGATACTATCCAGTAGCCCGTTTACGAAACCGGCATCCTTTTTGTTGAAGAAAGCATGGGCCACGTCCAGATATTCGTCAATTACCGTTGCGATCGGTACGTCTTCCTGTGCGACCAGTTCAAATGTCCCGCAGCGCAGGATCTGGACCATCGTCTTGTCGAGACGTCCCAGCGTCCAGCCCGAAGCCAGTTTTGAAGCCACCAGTTCGTCGATTTCCGGCTGGCGCGATGTCACGCCGATGACCAGATCATCGAAAAAATCGCGCTCGGCCGGATGATATTGGTCATCCTCGATTTCCTTGCCGAGCCGGTGATCATGAAATTCCTTGATCAGTTTCGTCACCGGGGTTTTTTCCATCTGGTGCTGGAACAGCGCCTGGACGGCGGCCAGCCGGGCAGCGGAGCGGGATGTGGATTTTGCGGTCATGCTTTTTTCATCCGTGGCATGCCGAGAAAGTCACGCTTTCCGATACGCAGCCCGTTCTCGCGGAGCAGGTCATAGGCCGTCGTGGCATGGAAAAAGAAATTGGGCTGGGCAAAGCTCAGCAGAAAATTCTCGGCAGTAAAAGGCATCACGGCATCCTTGAACCGGAATTCCATATGCTGGCCGACAAATCCCGACATCTCGGCTTCGGTGACAGCTTCCAGCCCGGCTTTTGCTTCGTCGAGCTTTTCATACAGACCGGCCCAGTCAGTGGGTGGCGCGGCCAGACTTGGCGTAAACACGCCCTCTCTGACAGCTTCAATCGCGCCCAGCGAATGTTCGCGGCAGCATTTCACCTGATAGGAAAATGGCTGCATATCCTCGATCAGCCGTGCGCCAATAATCTCTTCCGGCGCCATGCCCTTTTCTTGGCAATGGGCTTTCGCTTCGTCAACCAGCTCTCGGACGGCTGCGATGATCTGCAACTGGGTTGGAATTACGGCATCATATAGGGAAATGGTCATGGGTATTTTCTTTCTGCTGATTGTCAGCGCCGGTCGAGCCGCTTCTGTACGCTGGCGGCATGTGCTGGCAAGCCCTCTGCCTCTGCCAGCGCAACCGCCGCCGGACCGATGTTGCGAAGAGCCTGTTCATCGCAATGAATGAAGCTGGTGCGTTTCATGAAGTCGGTGACCGAAAGGCCGGACGAGAAACGCGCCCGCCGTCCGGTCGGTAATACATGATTGGGGCCGGCTACATAATCACCCACGGCCTCGGGCGTGTGACGACCGAGAAAGACCGAACCGGCGTGGCGGACTTTCTTGAACAAGGCATCAGGATCGTCGACCGCCAGCTCGAGATGTTCGGCAGCCAAACGGTCGACAAGAGGGATAGCCTGTTCGAGCCGGTCGACGATGATGATCGCGCCATTGTCATTCCAGCTGGTTGTCGCGGTCTCGGACGTTGTCAGGACCTTTAGCTGTTCATCAATTTTCGTAGATACTTGATCGGCAAAGTTAATATCATCTGTGAATAATATCGACTGGCTGGTCGGATCATGTTCTGCCTGGCTGAGCAGGTCGGCGGCGATCCAGTCGGGATCATTCTTGCCATCGGCAACAACGACAATTTCCGATGGACCAGCGACCATATCGATGCCGACGACACCGAAAACCTGCCGTTTCGCTTCGGCTACCCAGGCGTTGCCGGGGCCGGTGATAACGTCAACCGGTGCAATTTTTTCTGTGCCATAAGCCAGCGCTGCCACCGCCTGCGCGCCGCCAATCCGCCAGATTTCGTCAACTCCGGCCAGTTCGGCTGCGGCCAGCACCAGTGGATTGATATAACCCCCGGGTGCCGGGGTCACCATGATGATCCGCTCGACACCGGCAACCTTGGCCGGAATGGCGTTCATCAGCACCGAAGAGGGATAGGCCGCGCGGCCTCCGGGAATGTAGATGCCTGCGCGCTCTACGCCGTTCCAGCGAGCGCCGATCCGCACGCCAGCGTCATCCATATAATCCCTGTTATCAGGCAGTTGCCCCTCATGATAATCACGAATTCTTAAGGCTGCCAGTTCCAGCGCGATCCGCAAAGATGCTTCCAAATCTTCCAATGCAGCGGCCGATTCGGCTTTGTCCACGCGCCAGCCGGTCTGCTCCAGATCATGCTGGTCAAACTTGCTGGTCAGCTGCGCAACGGCTTCATCGCCGCGATCGCGGACATCCTGAATGATCGCCCGCACATCGGCCGACACATCATCATCCGCCTCGCGCCGGGCGTTGACCAGCGCGTCAAAGGCTTCGGCAAAACCGGTATCGGTGATGGCCATCCGCATTGGCATCAGACCTGCCCCGCCAGCTCTCGAAATTTCTGCACCAGCGGCGTCAGCTCGGCGCTGCGCATCTTGAAGGCCGCGCGATTGACGACCAGACGGCCGGAGATATCCAGTATCCGGTCAGTCTCTACCAGATTATTGGCTTTCAGCGTGCTGCCCGATTCGACCAGATCAACGATATGCCGCGACAAGCCGAGCGACGGCGCCAGCTCCATCGCGCCGTTCAGCTTCACGCATTCTGCCTGAATGCCCTTGCTCTCGAAATAGCGGCTGGTGAGATTGGGATATTTGGTGGCGACCCGAAGATGGGAAATATTGCCGACCTGCTCCGCGTCGTCCTTCGGCTGGGCCAGCGACAGGCGGCAGCGGCCGATGCCGAGATCGACCGGCGCGTACAGCTCGCTATAGCCGAATTCCTCGATCACGTCGGACCCGACGATGCCGATCTGGGCTGCGCCGTGGGCAACAAAGGTCGCCACATCGAACGCCCGCACCCGGATGATCGCCATATGCGGCAGATTGGTCGCGAATTTCAGACTGCGGTTGGACTTGTCAAAAAAGGCATCTTCTGGCACGATCCCCGCCTGCTCCAGGAGCGGCAAAGCATCGTCGAGAATCCTCCCTTTCGGAATTGCAAAGATCAGTGGTTGGGCCATATTGGCCGCGGCTTTACGGGTTCGCAGATGAAAGGGCAACGAGTTATGAATATTTTGGACGTTGAAGATATCGCGCAGGGAATGCGCAGTCAGGCGGAACATTGTCTGCGCAACGACGCGCCGGTAACGGCATCCATCATTATCGCCCAATTGGCACTGATCAACGGCCCGACGGCCTGCGGAAAGAAAATCGCCAACTGGCCGGGAAAACCGCTGGAAGACGCGATGCCGCTGCGCCTAACCGGCGGCCTCCACCATCTCTATCTCAGCGGCAAGGAACCGCGTCTCGCCGAAATTTACGAAGGCCGGATCAGCGATCAGGATGCGATCGACCTTCTCGTCGGACAGGTCGTGGCCGACCATGATGCAGAATTACTGCCCTGGTTCGACAGCCCGCCCCAGACCAACGAGTCGGGACGCTCGGCCAGTTTCATGGCCGGCCTGCTATGGTTATCGGAACGTATCGGCCCCCGATTCGAACTGCTCGAACTCGGCGCCAGCGCCGGGGTCAATACGATGATGGAGCGCTATCATTATGACCTGAATGGCGTGCTTGCCGGGCCGGAGGATTCGCCGATGCGGATCAAGCCGGAATGGCGCGGCCCCCCGCCCCCGCAAGCACCGGTCGAGATCGTCAGCATCCGCGGCTGCGACCAGAATCCTATTGATCTCACCGACGACGAAACCGCAGCCCATCTGAAGGGTTATATCTGGCCCGAAATGCCCGCCCGCTTCGAACGCATGGGAGCATCCATCACTCTGGCTAAACAGGAAGCACCCGATCTGGTGAAGGCCGATGCCGCCGACTGGACCGAAGAGCAGCTGACCCGGCCGCAGGAAAGCGGCGTGACCCGGGTGTTGATACATTCGATCGTCTGGCAATATCTGCCCCAGCCGACCAAGGACCGGATTACGGCGGCGATGGAGACGGCCGGCAAAGCGGCGACCGCGGACAGGCCGCTCGCGTGGATGTCGCTGGAGACTAACCGCAAGACCTTCCGACACGAACTGACCATCCGCTACTGGCCGGGGGGCGAGCAACCGACGCTACTGGGCAGCGCCCATGCCCACGGCGCTTGGCTCGAGTGGCTTGGGGAGTAGAAATTTTGGATTTTCCTCTCCCATAGGGAGAGGCAACAAGCCTTGGCAGTTCATTGCCTTAGGCGCAGTCGATGAGGGGTTTTGCTCGCCCGATAAAGCGAAACCCCTCACCGAGTTCCGCTAGTCCGCAAGCGGACAAGCTACACTTGCCTCTCCCTGTGGGTGAGGATTTGCTAATCCGTAATCGTTTTGGGCCGCCCCTCGGGTAATGGAATAAACTCGTCCGGATCACCCGGCACCTTGGGAAAGCGTCCCTCGAACCAGTCGGCCTTCGCCTGATTGATCCGCTCCTTGCTCGAGGAAACAAAATTCCACCAGACATGCCGTTCGGTAGCAAAGGCCTCTCCGCCGAGCAGCATCGCACGACCGCCTGAAAGAGACGAGAGAGAGACTTTCGCCCCCGGCGCGATGACATAAAGCGTATATTTATCCAGCGGCACGCCATCCAGCGCACCGTCGCCGTCGACCAGCATCACCGCCCGTTCGTCGGCCTCGGCATCGATCGGGATCGCGCCATTGGCGGATAGCAGGATGTCGGCATAGATGGTCTGCGAGTGGCAGGTGGTCGGGGCAACCTGCCCCCAGAGTCTCCCCATGATAATCCGCGCCTTTGCGCCATTGTCCTCGATCAGGGGCAAATCATCCTCCCCGACATTCTCGAACGCCGGATCAATCTCTTCTTTCCCATCGGGCAATGCCAGCCATGTCTGCATCCCGAACATCGGCTTCTTTTGATCGCGGTTTTCCAGCGGAGAGCGTTCCGAATGGACAATCCCCCTGCCCGCCGTCATCAGGTTCACCGCGCCTGGGCGGATCGTCTGGAATGTGCCAAGGCTGTCGCGATGATCAATCGCGCCTTCGAACAAATAGGTCACCGTCGCCAGATTGATATGCGGATGCGGGCGGACGCCCATGCCCGGCCCTTCCGGCAGGATCGCCGGACCAAATTCGTCAACAAAGATAAACGGCCCGACCATCCGGCGGTGCCGCGAAGGCAGCACGCGGCGAACTTCAAACTCGCCAAGATCGTGGGTGGTGGGCGTGATAGTTTGCACGATGTTGGTCATTTATTCCTCCGGAGACTTGGCCTTGATCACCATCGCGTGCACCTTGTCGCGCATCATGTCGCCGAGCGCCTTGTTGACCATCCGCTGGCGATTGAGACGGGACAGTCCCGCAAAAGCCTCGCAAACAATCTCGACGGTAAAATGCGATTCCCCGCTGCCGTCGTCTCCGGCATGGCCATGATGGCTGGCGCTATCGTTGATGACGTTGAGCGAGTTTGGCGAGAGTTCGGCGGTGAGCCGCTTTTCGATCTCGCTGTGGACTGGACCTTTTGACATCGAATCTCCATATTGCATTTTCACTCATCATATTAGCCGTTTTTGCTGCGCTTGTCGAAGCGCCTTTACGGCTTTCAAACCGTCCTTCGAACAGCGCGGGACCAACGGAGCAAGATTGACCGTTTCTCCCAAAAGAAAACCCAACCGCTTTCATGGCCGCGTCGAAACCGATGGCCAGCCCTGCACCATTGAGGGATGCCCCGAAGCCGGAGAATTTCGCGCGCCGCCCATCTATGGCAGTAGCCGCAGCTCCGACGGCCCCGGCGAATATCGCTGGTTGTGCCTCGATCATGTTCGCGAGTTTAATCAGGGCTATGACTATTTCGCCGGAATGGATGCCGAGCAGATTTTCGACGCGCAACATCCGGTGCGCGGGTGGGACTCGACGCGACGAGTCTATGACGGCGGAGCCGGCGCGCAACCGGCATGGGCAGATTTTGCCGACCCGCTCGATGCAATCGGCGCACGATTTGCGGGCGGTCTCAACCGCCGCCAGACCTCGGGACCCGCTGTGTCCCGAGCCGACCAGAAAGCGCTGAAGACGCTAGGGCTTGGCGACAGTGACGCCGGGTCCATAGGCCGCAGTGACATCCGCCGCGCCTATTCGGCGCTGGTCCGCAAATATCATCCCGATCGCAACGGCGGCGACCGCAGCCACGAGAAACAGTTGGCAAATGTGATTGAGGCCTATACGCAGCTTAAGGAATCACCGGATTTTCGATGAGAATCCAATTCCCGTTGGTCCTGAACTTGTCGAGGGACGCTTCACGTCCTCGGCGCCTGTCGATTTTGATGAACGTGTTTCGACAGGCCCGATGATAGGGGCTAGGGCTAACGGCTGAGCAATTTCGAAGGGCGAACATGACTGAGATACCAAATACCAATTCCGACACCAGCGGCGAAACCATAATGGATGCACCCGACAAGATGGTCGATGCACGCGAAATGTTCGGGATTGATCTTGATATGCAGGTCCCCGCGTTCAGTGAAAAGGACGAACGCGTTCCCGATCTCGATCCTTCCTATGTTTTCGACCCGGAAACCACAACGGCGATTCTCGCCGGCTTCGCTTTCAACCGGCGGGTGATGGTCCAGGGCTATCACGGCACCGGAAAATCGACCCATATCGAACAGGTTGCCGCACGGCTCAACTGGCCCTGTATCCGGATCAACCTCGACGCACATATCAGCCGGATCGATCTGGTCGGACGCGATGCGATTGTCCTGAAGGATGGCCAGCAGGTCACCGAATTCCGCGAGGGTCTGCTGCCTTGGGCACTGCAGACGCCGACCGCTCTGGTGTTCGACGAATATGACGCCGGTCGCCCCGACGTGATGTTCGTGATCCAGCGGATCTTGGAAGCGGAAGGCAAGCTGACTCTGCTCGACCAGAACCGCGTGATCCGCCCCAACCCCTATTTCCGCCTGTTCGCAACCGCCAACACGGTCGGCCTAGGCGACACCAGCGGGCTGTATCACGGCACGCAACAGATCAACCAGGGCCAGATGGATCGCTGGAATATCGTCGTAACCCTGAACTATCTGCCTGCGGCTACCGAAGCGAAAGTGATCCTGTCGAAAGTACCGGATGCTGGCGACCAGACGGTCGAAAATATGATCAAGGTCGCAGATCTGACGCGGCACGGCTTCGTCAACGGAGACATTTCCACGGTGATGAGTCCGCGGACCGTGATCAGCTGGGCACAAAATGCCGCGATTTTCAAAAATATCGGCTTCGCCTTCCGCCTCTCCTTCCTCAACAAATGCGACGAAGCGGAACGGATGCTGGTGGCAGAATATTATCAGCGGGTATTTGGTGAAGATCTGCCGGAAAGCGTAATGGGCGGCTAGGCTGAGGCGTAGCTCCTCTCGTGACACGATGTGCAACGCTTCTGGCGACAGCGGGAAACAGATGCCAAATTTACAGACTCGCCATAGCTGTATTGTTAGTATAGCACAGCAATGGTGAACGAGCAGCCTGATATCTCCCAACAGCGAAAGCGTCGCTGGTACTGGCCCTTCGGCCGGGGAAAAGCCGCCGAAACCACATTCTACGAACCCTATGGCGATGCCATCCCGCCGCGCATCGAAGAACCGGTTGCGCCGCTCAAAAAGCCGCGTGGCAAATGGTGGTGGGTCAGTCGCGGTTTGGCAGCAGCACTGTTCATATTCATCCTGCTGGTCGCCTATCTTGCGATCACCGCGCCTTTGTCCAAATCCCTGCAACCGATTGTTCCGCCGCAAATCACGTTGCTGACCTCCGACGGACAGCCGTTCGCGCGCAATGGCGCGGTTGTTGACGATCCTGTCCAGGTCGCAAAATTGCCCGATCATGTGATGCAGGCCTTCATGTCGATCGAGGACCGGCGCTTCTATACGCACTGGGGCGTTGACCCGCGCGGGTTCGCTCGCGCGCTGTTGAGCAATATCTCCGGCAGCGGCATGACCCAGGGCGGCAGCACGATCACCCAGCAACTGGCCAAGACCACATTTCTGACGCCGGAACGCAGCCTGACGCGCAAGGCGCGGGAGATGCTGATCGCCTTCTGGCTGGAGGCTTGGCTGACCAAGGACGAGATATTGGAGCGCTATCTGTCCAACGTCTATTTCGGCGACAATGTCTACGGTCTGCGCGCCGCATCGCTGCATTATTATTATCGTCAGCCAGAAAAACTGACGCTCAAACAGTCGATCATGCTGGCCGGGCTGGTCCAGGCACCATCCCGCCTCGCTCCGACACGTAATCCCGAACTGGCCGCGAAACGCGCCAGTCTCGTCAAGGCAGCGATGGTCAGCGCCGGCTATCTGAGCCAGACAGAAGCCGATCGCCTCGGCATCGCCCGACTGGATGTCCGCGCCAAAAACGCCCTGCCCACCGGCACCTATTTTGCCGATTGGGCCATGCCGCAAGCGCGGGAACTGACCGACCTCAGCTATGAAAGCCTCAACCTGGCCACGACCCTAGACGCCCGGCTACAGGAAATTGCCCGCCGCGCGGTGGCGCGCGCGCCGCTCGGTCAGGCGCAGGTCGCTCTGGTCGCCATGCGGCCGGACGGGGAAGTTGTGGCGATGATCGGCGGCAAGGATTATGCAAAATCCGCTTTCAACCGGGTCACCCAGGCCCAGCGCCAGCCGGGCTCTACCTTCAAGTTGTTCGTCTGGCTGGCCGCGCTCCGCGCGGGCATGAGCCCCGATGACATGGTCGACGACAGCCCGATCACCAAGGGCGGCTATCTCCCAAAAAATGCAGGAGAAAAATATCGCGGCACGCTCAGTTTGAAAGACGCATTCGCCAAGTCGAGCAATGTCGCAGCAGTCCGCCTGTTTGGTCAGGTCGGCGACAAGGCCGTGATCCGCGAAGCGCGCAATCTCGGCGTCAAATCGCGGCTGGCCGAAGATGACCCTAGCCTTGCGCTGGGCACATCGACGATGAACCTGATGGAACTTACCGCTGCTTATGCAGGGGTTGCGGGTAACAGCTGGCCGGTGGAGCCTTATGCGTTCAAGAGAGAGAAACAGACCTGGTTTGAATGGCTGTTCGACTGGCCGGGGCGGTTCGAATCCAGAATCCATGCCAATATGGAAGCGCTGCTGCGGTCCGCGGTCAACGACGGCACCGGACGCCGCGCGATGCTGACGATCCCCAATTACGGCAAGACCGGTACCAGCCAGAATAATCGCGACGCCCTGTTTGTCGGCTATGCGGGCGACGGCGATGACCGGCTGGTGGTCGGCGTCTGGATCGGCAATGATGACAATACGCCGCTGAAAGGCGTGAGCGGCGGCGGCCTGCCCGCACAAATCTGGAAGGACTTCATGCAGCAGGCTGTCCAGTCCAAGAAAGCCGTTCGCAGCGCCAAGCCTGACAACAAGCCCGATCCCGAAGGACCGGTCACCCCGCTTGATCTTCCGGAAATTCCAGATATTCCGGTAGATATCGGGAATACGGAGGTCAGGATAAACGGCGATAGCGGTGTGCGGCTCGGCACCGAAATTGGCGGCGTGCCGGTTGATTTGAAAATCAATGGCGACGGTGTGGCGATCGAACGGCGGCAAGAGGAAGCGCCCTCCGGACAGGATCGCTAGGCTTATTGTTAAGCCTAACAAAAAAGCAGGAAATTAGGCCTTTGATTCCCCTCGTCTTTCCGCTTAAAGCTGTTCGCTTCTATGGCTGACCGTTCCAAACTTGATGACCTTAAAGACGTGCTGGGTGGCGCGGCGCGCTCTATTGCCGGAGATCCGGACCTGGAGCTGGCCTATACCGCCGAAGCGCCTTCACAGGCCGGTCAGCACCTCAAGGTGCCGATGCCGGCACGCGACCTGCCACCGGCACAAGTCGCCGAAGCGCGCGGGTTTGCCGACAGTTTCTCGCTGAAATTGCGTCATCACAACGAAGCCATGCACCGCAAGAACGCGCCTCAGGAAGCAGTGGCGCGCGCTTGTTTCGATGCGCTCGAACAGGTTCGCACCGACGCACTGGGTTCACGCGTCATGGCTGGCGCCAAGGAGAATCTGAACGCCGCGCTGGAAATGCGGATGCGTTCCGATCCGATTGCGCGGGCACAGAATCGCGATGAAGTTCCTATTTCCACCGCTCTGGCTTTGCTGGCTCGGGAAAAGCTCACCGGACAGGCACCGCCAGCGGGGACGATCAAGGGTCTCGACATGCTCCGCGAGTGGATCGAGGAAAGTGCCGGCGCGGATCTCGATGGCCTCAATCTGACGCTCGACGACCAGAATAGTTTTGCCAAATTGTCGACCCAGTTGCTGCAGCATCTCGATCTGATCAAAAGCGATGATCAATCCGAGGCCGACGACAGCGACGACGACGATAGCGATGAAGACAGCGACGATAGCCAGGATGACGGCGCCGACGAGGAAGCGACCGGCGATCAGGGCGAGTCCGAAATGCGGTCGGAGCCATCGGACGATGATAGCCAGGACGGCGAAAGCGACCAGAATGCCGAGGAACTGGAAGAAGGCGCGGAAGAGGAAATGGGAGATGCCGGCGACGACGGCATGATGCCGGTACGTCCCAATCGGGCCATGTCCGACCTGCCACCCGGTTTCAACTATACGGCCTGGATCGAGAAATATGACGAGGTGGTCAGCGCCACGGAACTTTGCGATGAAGAGGAGCTGACCCGGCTCCGCGCCTTTCTCGATCAGCAGCTGACCAGTTTGCAGGGTGCGGTGACCAAGCTTGCCAACCGGCTGCAACGCCGTCTGATGGCGCAGCAGAACCGCAGCTGGGATTTCGATCAGGAAGAAGGCATGCTCGATGCCGCCCGCCTCGCCCGCGTCGTCAGCAACCCCTCCCACAGTCTGTCCTACAAGATCGAACGCGAAACCGATTTCCGCGACACCGTCGTAACCCTGCTGATCGACAATAGCGGATCGATGCGCGGTCGGCCGATATCCATTGCAGCGATTTCCGCCGACATCATGGCGCGCACGCTGGAACGCTGCGGCGTCAAAACCGAAATCCTCGGCTTCACCACCCGCGCCTGGAAAGGCGGCCAGACCCGCGAAGACTGGCTTGCGGCGGATCGCCCGGCCAATCCCGGACGGCTCAACGACCTGCGCCATATCGTCTACAAAAAGGCGGACGAACCCTGGCGCCACGCCAAGAAAAATCTCGGCCTGATGATGCGCGAAGGCCTGCTCAAGGAAAATATCGACGGCGAGGCCCTGCTCTGGGCGCATAGCCGGCTGATCGCCCGCCCCGAAGAACGCCGCATTTTGATGGTAATCTCGGATGGTGCGCCGGTCGATGACAGCACCCTGTCGGTCAACCATGGCGCCTATCTGGAAAACCATCTGCGCAAGGTGATCGAATGGATCGAAAGCCGCTCGCCGGTGCAACTGGTCGCCATCGGCATCGGCCATGACGTGACCCGCTATTACAAGAAAGCCGTCACGATCATGGATGCCGAGCAACTCGGCGGAAC
The DNA here is from genome assembly GCF_963975555.1 of uncultured Parasphingorhabdus sp. Lineage (GTDB taxonomy): Bacteria > Pseudomonadota > Alphaproteobacteria > Sphingomonadales > Sphingomonadaceae > Parasphingorhabdus. The sequence goes on from NZ_CAXBHH010000005.1 coordinate 49,351, forward strand.
CATGGTTGAACAACTGGCTGGGCTATTTGATGAGGATTGAGTGAATGAACGTAACCGAAGCTGTCACGTCCCGTCGCTCAATACGCCAATTTCTCGACAAGCCGGTCGACAAAGCCGTCCTCGAAAGCGTTCTGAAAACGGCCCAGCGCTCTCCTTCCGGTGGCAACACGCAGCCATGGAACGCAGTGATCGTCGGTGGCGACGAGCTGACCCGGATTACCGCTGCCATCAAGGCCAAGGCCGCGACGGCGCCGATGGGCGAAAATATGGAATATGCGATTTACCCCAAAAATCTTGATGGCCGATACGAAGAACAGCGCCGCTCGGTCGGTCGGGAGATGTTCAACAGCATCGGTCTGGAGCGAGGGGATAGCGCAGGGCGGATCGCACAAATGGCGCGGAACTGGGACAGTTTTGACGCACCGGTGCAATTGTTCACCTACACCAGAAAATATATGGGGCCGCCGCAATGGTCGGATATGGGCATGTGGCTCCAGACCGTGATGCTGTTGCTGCGCGAAGCAGGCCTCGACAGCTGCTCGCAAGAAATCTGGGCAATGTACGGCACCCATATGCGGGAATTGCTTGGCATCAGCGACGACCATATATTCTTTTGCGGTATGGCGATTGGGTATCGGGACCCGGATGCTCCTATCAACAATTTCGACGTCTCGCGCGTCCCGATCAGCGATGTTGTAGAGTTTCGCGGCTTTTAACCATCGCAACCTCCGGGTTTCGGGGGAAACTGGCGTCAGAAACGTCCCGTGATGTGACAACCATCACTCCATCCGACATCAAAGTCGATATTCTCCTATCCGAGACTCGGATTCTCTAACTAATTGGTGTAGTTAAGGGAATATCAGGGTCGCTATCGCGGTTGCCGGAGTCTGAGGGGACAAGGCAATGCACAAATATTGTGGGGAGAATATCGTGCACCGGACGAGTATCGGTTCAATAATATTGGCGTTGGGGTTGGCATCAACCCCGGTCACTGCTTTTGCCCAGGGCAAGCCGGTTTCGTTGCGTGACAGCTTTCCTATAGGCAACAGTCAGGGCGTTTTGTGCCAGGTGCAGGATCGCAGCATCGGGAACAAGGCGAAAGCCGATATGTTTGACCGCAGCTGGGCAATCGTCTGCCGCGATTCCGCAAGGCCGGTCGGTTTTGTCTATTCGTCCAGATCATCGGAGCAGAACCTGCTTGACCGCATTGCACCCCATCGCAACGAGCCGGTGACATGCACCACCAGCGGGACGCCGACAGCGATCGGTGAATTTCGCCATAACCAATGCCATCTGGCAACAGAACCGGTAGCCTATTCACAGTTTCTTGGCCGGGAAAATGGCGTTTCCTATGTCGCAGAGGGCTTGGCCGTTTACGACAGTGCGACGTTGCTGGCGCTCAAATCCATCTTGAATGACTCGATTGTCGAAGGCAAAATCGATGTCGCCTCAACCTCCGTCGAAGATCCATTTGCCTTTGCGCGGGTTCAGGCGGCGACCCTGAAACCCGATCAGGCACTGGCCGAAGGGTACAGGCGGAATCTCAGCGGCGACTATGCCGAAGCCGCCGCCTTTTTCGAAACCCTGCAACAGCGCACTTCCGGCCTGGAGGGGGAGGATATCAACCCCGACGAATATCTGATCAACCGGGCTTTGCAAAAATCCAATCTGGGCGAATTTGCCGAAGCCAATGAACTATTCGAGCAAGCCAGGCAGCGGAACGACGCTGATCCGGTCACCGAACGGCTGCAACGGAATTTTGAAGCCATGCACCTGCTCAATCAGGGCCTGTTTGATGCGGCAGTCCAGCGGCTGAACGTCCCGCTAAAGACGTCGCAGGCGGAGCAAATCGCGCTGACAGAGCGGCTCGAGATTACCACTCCGATCTCCACCCGGATAAACGGCAGCGTGCGTACCCGCAGCCTGCTCGGCTTCGTCAATGAAACGAAATTGAGCGAGCAGGAGCGCTCCGAGATAATCGATGCACAGGCCCTACAACTTTTGGGCACGGCCCAGCGGATAAATGGCGATCGCACGACAGCACGTCAGGCGCTTATAACCGCTTATAACCGCGCCATCGCCGTTCGCGATGGCCGGGTCACGTCCATCACACGACTGAGAGTCCAGATACTCTCCGAACTGGCCCTGATTGCAGAAGCCGATGGCAACTTGGGCGAAGCGGAACAATTGCTCCGCGACGGCCTCGATTTACTGAACATCCAATATCCGGAAACGCGGGCCGTCAACGGCACCAAGGCGCGGCTCGCAGCCTTTCTGTTGCGGCATGGAGAAGAATCCGAAGCACGCCGGTTATATGGTGAAGTCGTCGAAAACTCGCTGGGCAAGCGGAGTGCCATTTCGGGCATGGCGAACCAGCTCACGCCTTATTTCCGACTTCTTGCTGCAGATCCGGCTGCGGCCGAACAATTTTTCAAAGCTTCCCAGATCCTGGTTCGTCCGGGCGTTGCAGAAACACAGGCGGTCCTTTCGCGTGAGCTAAGCGCGGGCACAGATGATGCCGCGCGTCTGTTCAGGCAATCGACCAATCTGGCGCGCAGCATCGAACGACTGCGGATCGGTTTCGCGGCCTTGAACAAAACCGATCCGTCGCCGTCGACTGTCAAGAAAAGCAATGATCTCGCGGCCGAAATTGAAACACTGGAGCGGAGCCAGCAGCTCACTCAGGTCCGGCTTTCCGAATTCCCGCAATATCGGGCGGTTGCCGCACGTTTTCTCGGCCTGGACGAGTTGCGCGCTACCCTGCAACCGGACGAAGCCTATATGCGTCTGACGGTCATCGGCGACAATATTTTCATGTTCTATTCGGATCAGACAGAGGCGAAGACGTACCGTGTACCGTTGGATGAGAGCACACTCGACGGAAAGGTCGACACGCTCCGCGCATCAATATCGGCCTATGAAAATGGTCAATATGTCACCTATCCTTTCGATATCGAAGCATCCCGCGCGCTGTATACCGATCTTTTCGAACCGGTTTCGGATCGGCTTGCAGGCAAGAAACATCTGATATTCGAACCGGATGGCGCCATGCTCCGGTTGCCGATCAATCTGCTCGTTGCCGATGATGCCTCGGTCTCGCGATATCTTGCAGAAAGCGAAGCGGCCGATAGCGATCCGTTCGATTTCTCCGGTGTCAAATGGCTTGGCAGGAATCTCGATATCAGCACCGCGGTTTCCGCACGGGCCTTCGCCGATGCCCGTCAGGCTCCCCAGTCGAGTGCCTCTCGACAATATCTCGGTCTGGGCAAGAACCTGCCAATATTACCGGGTGCCAAAGCGACCGGTATCCGGGGCGGCTCCCAGAATATGAACGCCAAGTGCCAATGGCCACTCAGCCAGTGGGACAGTCCGATCTCCGATCGCGAACTGCGCGAAGCCCAGTCTCTGGTCGGCGCGGGAACTTCCGATATCCTGACCGGAGCGGCCTTCACCGATACCGCGATCCTGTCGAACGACAAAATCAGCGACTATCGCATCCTGCATTTTGCAACCCACGGTCTGGTCACAGCTCCTAATCCGTCCTGCCCGGCAAAGCCGGCGCTACTGACGTCTTTCGGGGAACAGGGTTCAGACGGGCTTCTCGCCTTTGATGAAATTTTTGATCTCAAACTCGACGCAGATATCGTCATTCTCTCCGCCTGCGATACAGCGGGCAAGGCGAGCATCGCGGCAACCCGTAACGCGGGTGTCAGCAGCGGCGGCGGAACCGCTCTGGACGGTCTGGTCCGATCCTTCATCGGAGCGGGCGGGCGTTCGGTACTGGCCAGCCACTGGCCTGCGCCGGATGATTATCGCGCCACAGAACGACTGATCAACGGATTTTTCAGCGACGGTCGCGGTCGCTCGATAACCGAAGCGCTCAGACTATCGCAGCTGGAACTGATGGATGATCCGGTCACTTCGCATCCTTATTACTGGTCGGGCTTCGCCTTGATCGGTGACGGTGCCCGGCCACTCTTGCCCGGCATGACGGACGCGGCGGCCAACAACGAAACGGCTGCTGCTGCGACGAAAGCAGCGCTGAAATAATGACGGCAACCGCCACGCCATCAAACCCGGTTGATAATAATCGCGATGTGAAGGAAGGTGCCAGAGGTGTCTTGCAATCCATGCGCCGTCTGTTCGATCAGCTCGGGCCAATCCGTATCGGGTCCACGATAATATTCATGATCCTCGCGCTTCTCGTTGCGCGTTACAGCTGGACGACGCCTCTGATCCAGGAAGCCGAGCGTGCGCTCTATGATTTGCGCGCCTCCGTCTTTGCGCCGGAAGTGGAAAAAGACGAAAATATCGTGATGATCGTCTATAATGAAGACACGCTGAAGCTGACGGGCCAGCGGTCACCGGTTGACCGGACGATTTTGGCGCAGGCGCTGGAATCGATCGACGCAGCCAAGCCCAAATCCATCGGCATAGATATTCTGTTCACCATGCCGCAGGATGACGATGACCTGCTTATTTCGGCTTTCAAGAACATGAAAACGCCGACTTTCCTTGCTTATGCCGATCCCAAGGAAAATCCCGAAATCGCATTTGCCGAGCATGAGTTCCTGCAACAATTTTTCAAAGAGGCCCGCAGCGAGAATGTTCAGCCGACTGATATAAAGCTGGAAACCGATAGCGACGGTGTCCAGCGCCGATGGACCCCGCACAGACCGGGTGCGCCGCCTTTCATGGCCATTGCGCTGACCGGCCCCAATCCGAAATTTGCCAATAATAGCGGCGCGATCCGCTATCATGTGCCGGCGGCGACCGATGTCCCCGTATTTGACAAATTCCCGATCGAGAATTTCGCTGATCCGGAAATTGCGGACATGCTCGGCTCGTTTATCGCGGGCAAACATGTGCTGATCGGCGGCGATTTCATCGATCGCGACCGGTTTGAAACGCCGGTTGGCGGATTGACCAACATCAGCGGGGACGATGGCAAGATGATCGGACTGGAAGTGCATGCGCATATGCTCGCCCAGTTGCTCAATGATGATCTGCCGACCCCGGTTGCCAACTGGGCCTTGTGGGTGGGGGCGCTAATCGTTGCAATTTGCGGTGGCCTCTCCGCTCTGATCGTCGGCAATGCTCTGAAGGTCGCCTTCATACTGCTCGGCCAATTTGTATTCTTTCTCACTTTTCCTTTCCTGCTGCAAAATATCGGGACCGATACGCTGACCCTGCCTGCCTTTGGCTGGGGTGTCGGATGGTTGCTTGGCTATGCCTCGGTCGGTTCGGCCGCGCGGACCATCAATTCCAAACAGCGGGCCTTTGCGCAGAATGCTCTGGGTAAATATCTGCCGAAATCGATTGCAAGCGAGATATTGAAAGATCCCGAGAAACTGGCGTTGCACGGGGAGAAGCGGAAAATATTCGCGGTGTTTACCGATCTCGAAGGCTTTACCAAGCTGACCCACGCGATCGAGCCGGAAATGGTAGCAACCCTGCTGAACGATTATCTCGACCGGTTGAGCGATGTGGCGCTGGAATATGGCGGCACTATCGACAAATTTGTCGGTGACGCGCTGGTCACCTTCTGGGGCGCTCCCATCGCCTATCCTGATGATGGGGAACGAGCGGCCAAAGCGGCCTATGCACTTTATCAGGCCGGTGAAGAGTTTCGCAAAAATGTACCCGAAGGGGTGCCGCCGATTGGCAGAACCCGGGTCGGCATGCATTATGGCGATGCCATCGTCGGCAATTTCGGCGGCGAAGGCCGTATCCAATATACCGCTCTCGGGGATGCCATGAATACCGCGGCACGCCTGGAAGCTGCCAACAAGACCCTGGGGACCAAAGTCCTGCTGAGCCGGGAAGCGATGGAACGAACCGGCCTCGACTGGTTTCGGCCAATGGGCCGGATCACGCTACGCGGTCGATCCACGCCGGTCGATGTGTTTGAACCTGTCCCCGACTGGGAAGAGAAAGATCGCGCAGCAGTGACCGCAGTCATAGCCGCGCACGAAATCGGTGATACTGGTTCTATTCAGGCACTGGGTGTCATGATCAAGGAAAATGGCGAAGACCAGGGTCTCGCCAATTTGCTCAAACGACTGCAAACGACAAAAAATGGAGAAAGCTATGCACTTGGATAAGATTGATCCGGTAAAATCCGGCGGAGCCCTTCCCCTTCTTGCGAAAGCCGCGCTCGGTTCGCTTCTGCTGTTCGGCGCTGGCGGGGTTGCCATGGCGCAGAATATGGTCGTCCGTTCGACCGGCCCTTCGGCCAGCAGCTATCCTGCGGGCAAAAAAATGGCGAATGATGCAAAAGTCTCGCTGAAGGCTCAAGATCAGGTAACCATTTTGACCAAGTCAGGCACGCGCGTTCTCAAAGGTCCGGGAACCTTTTCGCTTGCACAGGGCGCAGGGTCGGCAACCAGCGCATCACGCCGGCTGTCGAGCTTTATCAGCAATCGGGGCAGCAGCCGGGCGAGAACCGGAGCCGTTCGCGCTGCCGGTAGTGTCACGGTCGAAACGCCGAACAATCCCAACCTCTGGTATCTTGACGTGACCAAGGGCGGAAAATTCTGTGTTGCCGATCCGGATGCGCTGGTTGTCTGGCGGCCCGACTACACAGGGTCGGCGACGGCTTCGATTGTCGAACCGAAGGAAGGCAATGTCACCGAAATCGCATGGCGGAAAGGCAATCCGCTGAAAGCCTGGCCGAAGGATGTTCTGCCAGTCACCGACGGTGCGAGCTATCGCCTGCTCGGATCGAACGTTCCACAATCGGTCGAGGTGAATTTCGTGGTGCTGCAAAACCAGCCTACCGACCTCGATGATACCGCCTCCATGTTGATAGAAAACGGATGTAGCGGGCAACTGGATTTGCTGGTTGAAACACTTGATCTGAACAGCGGGGAACCGGCAGATCAGGGTTAGCTTATGAAGAATATCTGCCGTCCGGAATGAGGGCTGGACGGCAGAATGGGGATAAGATGGTTCAGTGGGTCGTACATGGATCATCGAAAAACGGGGACTAATATGTCGCGCACGCGCACAACAGTACAAACAACAGCTATGGCGGCGGGTATCGCCATATTGACAACAAGCCTGCCTGCCTGGGGCCAATCGTCCGTCGCGGCACCGACCAGGGAAGAAATCCAGCGCGGAGTCGTGGACAAAGGACTCCAAGGCCAGTCCCGGACGCTATCCGTTGACAGCGAAGTCGAGCGGTCCGCCTGCCCGCTCGCCGGACCGGAATTCTCCGATGTCCGCTTCACGCTGAAGTCCGTTGATTTCACCGGACTGATTTCAGTGGATCCCGGTTCGCTGACATCGTCCTACGCAGACTATGTCGGTCAGGACGTTCCGGTTTCAGTCGTCTGCGATATCCGCGACCGGGCAGCGACGATATTGCGCAGCAATGGCTATCTGGCCGCCGTACAAGTCCCGCCCCAGACAATTGATCAGGGCAATGTCCGCTTCGACGTGCTGATGGCACGAATGACCTCGGTGCAAGTCCGGGGCGATGCCGGACGATCCAAAGGCCTGTTGCAGAAATATATCGAAAAACTGGCCGCACAGCCGGTTTTCAACATCAATATAGCAGACCGTTATCTGCTGCTCGCCCGCGACATTCCGGGTCTGGATGTACGGCTTTCGCTTCGGCCGGTATCGGCGGAATCCGGCGGACAGCCGGGAGAAGTGGTCGGCGAATTCAACGTCATCCGCACGCCCGTCTACGCCGACGTCAACTTCCAGAATTTCGGCTCCGAAGCTGTCGGCCGCTTTGGCGGACTTGGCCGGCTCCGGTTCAACGGGCTCACCGGAATGGGTGATGAAACCGTGATCAGCGGCTACACGACCTCTGATTTGAAGGAACAGCAGGTTCTGCAAGCCAGCCACGAATTCCGCGTTGGTGGCGAAGGCCTGAAGCTGGGTGCCAATTTCACTTACGCATGGACCAAGCCGGAACTGGCCGGCGGATTTTCGATCAAATCCGAAACGCTGGTTGCCAGCGCTTATGCAAGCTATCCCTTTGTCCGCAAACAGTCGCGCAATATCTTCGGGACAATCGGCCTCGACTATATCGACCAGCGGACCGATATTCTGGGCACTCGCACCAACGAAGACCGTCTGAGTGTGGCTTATGCCCGCGTTGACTTCAGCCAGATCGAACCGGGGAGCATTTCGGGACGGGGCGGCTATTCCGCCTTCGAACCGAAATGGGGCATCGGCGGCTCGCTGGAACTCCGTCAGGGCCTTGACATATTGGGTGCCAGCGAGGGCTGCGGCCCGGCATTTGTCAACTGCATCGGCCAGACCGTCTTGCCAACCCGCGCCGATGGCGACCCGACAGCATTTGTCGTCAGGGGACAGGCAAAAATAGATTACCGCCCCACCCCGCTGCTGGCATTGACCTTAAAACCACGACTGCAATATTCGCCGGATGCCTTGTTCTCCTATGAAGAAATATCCGGAGGCAATTATACAACAGGCCGTGGCTATGATCCCGGAACGATCATCGGCGACAGCGGCTACGGGCTGCAGACAGAGATCAGCTACGGCTCCCTGCTGCCCGATTCACCCGAGGGGATCGCGGTACAACCTTATCTGTTTTTTGATCTGATGGGCGTCTGGAACAAGAACAGTCCGGGTGATCCGCAGAAGCTCTATTCCGCAGGTGGCGGGTTCCGTACGACCATTGGCCAGCGGGCCAGTCTGGACCTGACCGCGGTCGTGCCGCTAAAACGCGCAGCCTTCCAGACCCGCCGCGATAGCGCGCGCGCCCTCCTGACTTTGACGATCCAGCTCGCGCCGTGGAAGCGCAGATGATGAAATCATTGTTCGACCAGAGAATAGCCGCAGTTCAACCGAGGACAGCAAGATGACGACAAGACCGCAAAGCAGAAGCCCAAAAGCGACCACAGGCCCTGGCCGGAAAAAAATGCGGTGGCTGTCCGGAAGTTCTATGGCGGCGGCAGCCGTCCTGCTGGCGGCCGCGCCGCAAGTGGCAAAGGCGCAAACACCGTTGGGCGCGCCAATACCGGGATTGAACGAGGCACATGCTTTCACCCCTGCTGACGGGCAGGCGTTTCAGGCCGGTGTCACGAGCCCGACGGGAGGCGCGGTTTTTACGGGTCCGCGTACGACCAATATGGATCAGCTACAAATATCGCTGAGCGAAGTGGTGTTAAACTGGACACCGCTTGACACGGATGCACCGACTTTTGGTGCCGATGGTCTGGTCAACAACCCGATTAATATATTACCCAGCGGTAGAACTCTGCAGTTTGTGTCTAACGGCACAAACTATACGGTTCTGAACCGTATTTTGCCGGCGGTAGCCGCCGATGGCAGACCGGTACAGTTCAACGGCACTGTCGAAAGTTTTTTAGACCTTGGCGCAACGACGCCGGGCGGCAACATCTGGTTCTATAGTCCGGGCGGAATCATCGCCGGCGCCACCAGTACATTTGACGTCGGCAGCCTAGTGCTGACCACAAATGATATAAATACAACTGGTGGACTGTTGGGTGTAGGCGGTGAAATGCGCTTCAGCGGCATCGCTGGCAGCAAATCAGCGATCATTATCGAAAATGGTGCGCAGATCAATGCGCTCAACAATGGCAGCAGTTACGTCGCCATGGTTGCCCCCCGCGTCGTTCAGGGCGGTGGCGTGAATGTCGATGGGTCGGTTGCCTATGTCGCAGCCGAACAGGCTGACCTGACCATCAACAACGGACTTTTCGATATTACAATCGGCGTGGGAACTTCCGATGCGAATGGCATTGTCCATAGCGGGACGACAACCGGGCCGTCATCAACCCCGAGTTTTAACGGCGCGGGCGCTGTAACCAACGCGGACGCTCAGGCCATATATATGGTTGCTGTGCCAAAAAATGATGCTGTAACAATGCTGATCGGAGGAGCTGTCGGTTATCAGCAAGCTGCCAGTGCAGGCATCGTCAACGGCAATATAGTGCTCAGTGCTGGTGGCAATGTTTCTGTTGGTGGCTCCGACGTTGCGCCGACAAACCTGATTGAAGAAAATCTAACTTCGACCGCAGCGACCAATATCCAGATCGGTGGCGGCGGCGTGACCACTTTTGATTCGACGCTCGAATTATTCGCTGCAGACAGCATTACATTCTCGGCCGAGTCAGATGCGGATTCGATCATCATTTCCAACGACGTCGGTTCGCAGGATTTGAACCTGACCGCGGGCAATGAGATCAATCTCAATACGTCCGGCGGTGGCCAGATATTCGTCAATGGCGACATAAATCTGACCGCAGGGACCGGCGCGACGGGGGGCAATATAAACCTAAACATTGATCGCACCGGCTTTGGGTTTCAGGCCAATACCGGACTGCGTCTGACCGGCGATTTGAATTTCGACAGCCGTGGCATCGGTGCCGACGATTTCTTTACGGTCATCGACAACGGCGGTACCGGGATAGGCCAAGATGCCACGGGCGGAGACGTCACCATCAACATCACCAATGGCGGCCTGTTGGATGTCGGCGGAAATACAACGTTCCTGGCCAGCGCCCAGGGCGGCAAAGGCGAGATTCAAAACGGCTTTGCGCAAGCAGGCGATATCACGTTCAACATGGACGGCGGCACCGCGCAATTTGGCGGCAACGTCAATTTCAACGCCTCGGCCATAGATGCGGGTTCCGGAAAAATTGGCGGAAACGGACCCGGTTTACTGGGCAGTGACAGCATCGCCGGTAATGTCGGACTGAACCTGTCGGGCGGCGAGATGACGGTCAGCGGCACTCTCCAGATAACAACCGACGCGGAACGTACCAGCGGTTCGGATAGTACAGTAGTCCAGAACAATGTCGCCGTCGCAGGCGCAGTTGATCTTGCCATCTCAGGCGGGCTCCACAATTTTGGAAGCGTGGGAATTTCCAGCGTTGCAAGCGGAGGGGAATCATTTGACGCCGGCGGCAACAACATTGCCGGTAACCTCAGCCGCGGCGCGGTTAATTTTGCCGTCAGCAACTCCGGCACCGATGTATCAATAACCAACAACATGTTTATTGACGCCAGAACATCCGGCAATATTGTGAGCGATCCTGCGATAGACGCGGTAACGATCAGCATTCTCAACACAAGCGGCGAGGGTGCAGGACTCAATGTTACGAACGAAATCTCGATACAAACCGAGGCGTCCAATGGTCTTGCCGGCAGTAATCTCACCTCCGGATCAGTCTCCATAAGTGCCGATAACGGCGATATCAGTTTCGGTAGTCTTGCCGTAGACACCAGCTCGACAGTTGGATTTTCAGCGACCGAATTGAGTGACGGGCTAATTGCCGGAGACATCGATATCGTAGCGCAAAATGGTGGCATTATATCAAGCGGTAATGTCGATTTATATGCCAACGTAACTACCCAGGCGACCGAAGGGGTCAACGCGGCCGGCGGGAATGTGCTGATTCACGCAAATGATGGCTTCATCGATTTCACCGGATTTTTCAATGCCGATGTAAGCGCACAGGCAGGCGCAACAGACCCGTCGACAGTAACCAATGCACAGGGCGGAACCGCCAGAATATTGCTGGAAGGCACATCGCCGATAAGCAGCAGAATCGATTTTGTGGACATTAATTTCAATTCGGACGGTCTGATCGATACCAATCTGGAAACGACTGTACCTTTTGAAGGTGATGGTGGCACCGGTTCAGGCGGTAGCGTTATATTTGACCTTTTCGGCGGTACATTCGTCGCAGGTGATATTGTAACCAGCGCCAGTGGCTCAGGCGGTCGAGGCGGAGCCATAGTGACATTGCCCGCCCCGAATGTGGCGGCGCCTTTCGCTTCTGCTTTCGCGGCACCAGAGGATCTTAGCGTGGTAAACGCTGCCTTTGCGGGCGGCGTATCGGCAGGTGACGGCGGCGATGGCCAGGGCGGTGATGTAACATTCAACCTGAACGGGGGCAATGCGACCGTTACCAACCTCACTATTTCAGCAAATGGCTTCGGCGGTAACGGAGCCAATGGCGATATAAACAACGGCACCTCCGGCGGATCCGGCGGTCGCGGGATCGGCGGCAATGCAGTTTTCAACGCACAAACCGGGAATCTGACCGTCACCAATACGCTAACCGTGTCTGCCGAGGGTAATAATCAGAACATCGCCCCTTATGGATCTTACGGAGCGGGTGGTTATGGTTATGCCTCTGACGGCGGCAATGGTGGCGACGGGATCGGCGGCACCGCAACCTTCAACCTCGACGGTACCGCAACAATCAATGCCACTAACATCGTCATCTCCACCAGCGCCGATGGCGGATATGGCGGAGATAGCACCGACGAGTTCAGCGGAGCGGCTCCCGCCGGGCTTGGCGGCCGTGGCGGCAACGGGACCGGCGGCGATGCCACGTTCAACAATAATGCGGGTACTCTGGGTTTCGACCAGCTTTCGGTAACTTCAGTCGGAACCGGCGGGGATGGCGGCGATATTTTTGGTGCAAACACCGGCGAAGCGGATAATTTCGGGGGCGATGGCGGCATCGGAACCGGCGGGAATGCTACCATCAACATCAATCAGGATGATCTCAACAACCCTGTTTACGTCGTCGACGCCAGCGGCGTCGGTGGCGATGGCGGCTATGGCGTGGACGGAGGCGATGGCGGCGCTGCCTTTGGCGGCACAGCGGCAATCAATATCAACAATGCTACGGCGAATCCTGATGACCCAACCATCATGGCCAATGCTACCGGCGGCAACGGCGGTGAAGGCAGGATAGATACTAACCCCTCGGCCGACCCTTCAATAACGGGTGTGGGCTACAGCGGCGACGGCGGCAATGCCACGGCGGGGACGGCGCGTTTGCAAGTCACCGGCGCTGGCGGCAATATCGATCTCGGTTCCATCACATTGGAAGCCAATGCTACCGGCGGCAACGGGACGGACGGTTACTACAGATACGGCGCTGGCATAATCGGCGGCCGTGGTGGATCGGGCGGCGACGCTTCTGGCGGCACGGTAGAGCTGATCGCGCGGACCGGCGGAACGCTGTCATTAACATCCGGTGATTTTACCATGACCAGTACCGGCATCGGCGGAAATGGCGGCGATGGTGCGGACTCCGCTGACAACGCAGCTGGCGACGCCGGCAACGGCGGCAACGCGACTGGCGGCACCGGTCGCCTGCTTGCGCAGGGCGGCACAATTTCCGGTAACAATCTGGACATAACCACAGCCGGTCTTGCCGGTGATGGCGGAATTGGCGGTATAGTTTTGAATCCCGGTTTCGGAACAGCCGGTGTCGACGGCACAGGCGGAGACGGCACCGGGGGAACCGGCATTATCGAGGTTCAGGAAGGCAGTCCCGGAATACTGAGTTTTGCCGACGTTACCATAAATGCCAACGGCACGGGCGGTGGCGGACCTATTGCCGGTGTCGGCGCGGGTGGGCGTATCGAAATTTCCGACAGTTCGACCGATCCGGCAGGACTGATAAGCTTGGGCAGCCTGGCAGCCAGTGCCTTTGATGCCGCAATCGGGACCGGGACCGGCTCGGGTTCGGCCCCTCTTGGCGGCTTCTTCACAACAGCCAACAGCGGAGCTGTATCGATTCTCGGTGATCTGACCGTGGATGTCGCCGGCAATATCGAATATGATCTCGACGGCGACGCGCAAATGACGGTGGGCGGCAATGCTACGCTGAACAGCGGTCAGAATATCCTGATCAACCATACGAACAATACTACGTCGGTAAATTCCATCGATGTGTCGAGCGTCTTCGCGGCGACAAGTCAGGGCGATTTCATCAGCACAGACGGCTCCCGGATCAACGCGGGTGGCTCGGCTTCGGTTCGCGCAGAGCAGAATGCCACCGTCGCCGATCTAGCCGGTGTCGGCCTGGTCGATATTTCTGCGCTGCAGAATGTCGCCGTCAACAATGCTGCCGTCACTGGCGTTCCCGCCGTGGTCTCCGTCGGATCGCTGTCTTACGTCGTGGCACCACAATTGACGATCAACGCAGGATATGACCCTGCAGTATCACCTCCTCCAATCTTCGATCCAAGTTTCAATGCCACAATAACCGGCGACGTCACATCGACCGGGTTCATCGCCATCGGCGCGGGCGGCAACGCCTATTTCCGCGCCGGCAGCAATGTCGTGTCTGACAATGGTCTGGCGGTCCGTACCGGCGATGATATCATCATTGAATCCGGAGCAAGCCTGACCGCTGCCAATAATCCATCGACATCGCCCGACGCTTCTTCCACGTTTACCAATCCGGGCAATCTGATCTTGCAGGCCGGGGACTTTACCGGTCTGTTCGGCAGTCCCATCGGAACACTCGGCACCACGCCGCTGACGCCGATTGCCTCGATTGTTGCAGCAGGCGATCTCGACGCAAACGGCTTCGCGGTCGTCATGACCGCCAATGCAGTCGACGGTCTCGGCGGCACGATCACCGCCAGTTCGATCAGCGTGGACATCAACGATGCTCCTCCGACTGGAACGGGCCAGATTGATGACAACGGGCTGCTGAGCGCACAGTGCCTGCAGGGCAATGTCTGCCTGGGCACGCTCAACGCGGACAATCTGGTCTACATCGGCCGGGCGAGCAACAATGACGTGATCCAGGCCATCATCGAAAGCGGGACGGTTTCGGCCAACGATATACTGGTCACCACCCGCCGCGACATTGTCATGGGAACGACGGGCATCGCGACGGTTCTTGATGCGTCGAACCAGTTCATTGTCGAAAGTACCGAAGGCAACGTCGACCTGCGCAATGCGTCGGTCAGCAGCACCAGCATATTGATTAGCGCTGTCAATGGCAGCCTACTTGGCTCCGGATCGCTGACCAGCGACAGTGATATCGGTATCACCGTGGCGGCAGATATCAACGCAGCATTGATCGACACCGGCGGCCAGCTAACCACCGTCGGGTCAGTCGACGGTGATCTGGAAAACAGCTACACCGTGCCGGGTAGCATTGACGTCGGCACACTGACGCAAGGCGGGGATATCGATATCAACATCCTCGCGGGCGGCGACATCAGCTTTGGCCAGATCAATCTGCCTGCCGACCGCAGCATTGCGCTGACCGCCGCTACCGGCGATGCCTTCCTCGGCAGCAACAGCAGCGCGACTTCGGTCTCGGTTCTTGGCAATAATGTCGGCTTCCACAATCTTCAGTCTAGCGGAGCCATCACGCTCAACGCCACGAGCGGCGACCTGACCGGTTCCGGTCCCGGTGACCTGACGGCAGGCGGCGCGATCAATCTCGACGCTTCGAATGCGATCAATATCGGCAACGCCACGACGACAGGTATTGGACAGAGCATCAATCTGGTCGCCAATGATGTTACCGCTGGCGCTCTCGAAACAGATAGCGGCGATATTTTGGTTTCAGCGGCACAGAATATCACGCTCGTTTCCGCTGTCACCGGAACCGGCACCCCAACCGCCGCCTCGATAGGTTTGCTCGCCGGCGGCAATATTTCCTCTACCGGAGCCCTCAATGCCGGTGAAGATGTGGCGATCCGGGCGCTGGGCGATGTCGCTCTGGGGACGGTATCCGCAGGCGACGATTTCACGGTTCAGGCCGATGGCGCGATTACGCTGGATAGTGCAACCACCAGCGGCACCGGAATCGACCTGTTCGCCTTGGCGTTCAACACGGCCAATGCCGGTCAGGCCGGATCGATCGCCTTTGCCAGTGAAACGATCACGGGCTCGAACATCCAGCTGGATAGCGGCAGCGATGTGACGGCTACCGGTGCGCTCAATGCTGATAATGATATCAATATCACCGCAACCGGAACGCCAACTGTTGCCAATGCAATCAGCGGCAGCAACACAAGCATTTCGGGCACTTCCGTTGTGCTCAACAACGGAACTATCGGCGGCAACCTGACACTCGCCGCTCTCGCGGGCGATATCGATGGCAATGGTACCGTGGTTGTAGGCGGCGACATCGATCTCGATGCCACCGGCAATGTCGGCTTTGGCGATCTTGATGCGCAGGGAGGCACTTTCACTGTCGATGCGGGCGGTAATATAGACTTCATCAATGCTTCGAGCGGCAGCGCCATGAGCCTGAATGCTGGCGGCGACATCAACGGCGGCGATCTGACTTCCGGTGGCGATATCGCGATCGACGGCGGCAATGATGCCAATCTGGGGTTCGTTGACAGCATCACAAATGTGAGTGCCCAATTGCTGGGAGGCTTTGTTGCAGACACAGTGAGTGCGTCCCAGACGGGTCAGGGTGAAGTCGACATCAGCGCTGACAACGGAATCGATATAGCCAATGTCTCGGGCAATGACATATATCTGACCGCCGCAACCGGCCTGGTCAATGTCACCAACAACGTCGATGTGACCAATAGCATCATCGCATCGGGCGAAGCCGTCTCTATTGTCACGCAACAAGATACGACGGTCAGCGCCGAAGCTACCAATGGTGATGTCGGGCTATTCTCGGCAGCCGGTTTGATAATTCAAGGCGCGGAAGCCACAGGCGACATCAGCATGAGCGCCGGCAATGTTCTGATCGACGGTTTGGTGAGTGCGGACAATCAACTGCTGATAACCGCGGATGGGTTGATAGACATTCAGGCTGAAACAATCGGCAACACTATTGAGACGGTCAGCGCCGATATGAATATCGGTTCTACCGGCAGCCTTGGTCTGAACGCTTTGACCAGCGATATCCGCATATCCAGCAACGGCAGCACGCAGATGATGCTCGGCGACGGGACGGATCTGACCGGCACCTTCTCGCTCAACAATGACGAATTCAGCCGGATCCGTTCGGGCGGCGATTTGACAATCTCCGCCGCCGAGACAGGGCTCAGCGGATTTGACCTGACGATTCAGGAGCTTTCGGCAAGCGCGTTTTCGGAAGGCAATTTCGCTGAAACTGGAAACCTGAATCTCTCAGCAGTGCAATCGATAAGGGTGAGCGGCAATCTGTCTGTACAGGGTGGTTTGGACTCTAACCTCAATCTCGCTGCTGGCGATAATCTGTTAGTTAACGCCGCAACCGGCTCCATTGCCATGGGAAATGACAGCAGTCTGTCAGGGAACCTCTCCCTCACCGCACGCAATATCTACGCGATGACGGATCAGGCTTTTGACGATATTCAGGGCATGACCACCGCCGGAATTGACGAGCGACTTGCCCAGAATGACGGCAATGTCCGGGAGAACGGATTCATTGTGGCAGACGCGATCAGCGTCACTCTGCTTGCCAGCCAGTTCTACGTTCAAAATACCGGCAATGGCACTGACTTCGATGCCCGGCGAGGCTTTGTGGCCGGCGCTGGCGGTCTGAGCATCAATGCTGGTCCAAGTGGTATCACACCGATTGTCATCAATGGCACAGTCAACGGCGCAACCGGTATTGCGGCCATTCCAGCGACAACGATCACGGGAGCCGGCTACAATCCACAATCTACAATCAACGGCTGTGTTATCGCCAACCCTGCGAGTTGCGCGCCTACTCCAACACCTACTTCTGAACCGGCAATACCCGGGATAGATGATCCGGTGCAGGATGTGATTGAAGAAGAGGTCACACCGGAGCAATATGCGGCGGATCCGCTCGCGAGCAATCTGATCGAGATCAAGGAAATTGAAGATCTGGCTGATGATCCGTTGATCGACGAACCGGTAACCGGCGCGGGTAATGATGATCTCTGGGTGAACGGATTTGATTGCGAGCTCGATAATAGCGGAAAATGCCAGACCGAAGACGATGAGGACGAAGAAGAACTCGAACCGGCAGAATGATCGCGGCGAACAATTGATCGGTTGACCTTTTGCGCGGAAAGCCATTAGGCGATGGATGATGAATGACACTGCTTCGCGCCCGCTAAAGCTGTTCAACAGCCTGACTCGCCAGATGGAAGAGTTCGTGCCCGTCCACCCCGGTGAAGCACGCGTCTATACCTGCGGCCCGACGGTTTATAATTACCCCCATATCGGCAATATGCGCGCCTATATTTTTGCCGACATTCTCGGGCGCACTCTGAGCTGGAAGGGCTATACGCTCACCCATGTCATCAACATCACCGATGTCGGACATCTGACCGACGATGCGGACGATGGCGAAGACAAGCTAGAGAAGATGGCCGCGGAAAAAGCCCAGTCGATCTGGGATATCGCGAAACATTATACCGAAGCCTATTGGCAGGATATCAAGGCGCTCAATATCCGGCAACCGGCGCACTGGTCGATTGCCACAGACTATGTTCCGGCAATGATCGAATATGCCAAAGGCATAGCCGACAAACATTGCTACGAGCTCGAGAGCGGTCTCTATTTCGATGTATCTACCGTTGCAGATTACGGCAGCCTCGCCCGCGCATCGACCGACGATGGCGAAGGCCGGATTGAAACAGTCGAAGGCAAGCGCAATGCTGCAGACTTCGCGATCTGGCGCAAGACACCAGAGGGCGAGAAACGGCAAATGGAATGGGACAGTCCCTGGGGCAAAGGCGCACCGGGCTGGCATCTGGAATGTTCGGTCATGTCGGAGGCCTTGCTGGGGCTTCCGTTTGACATTCACACTGGCGGCATCGACCACCGCGAAATTCACCATCCAAACGAGATCGCCCAGAACCAGGCGCATAGCTGCTCTGATCATAGCGGCGCAAAAATCTGGATGCACAATAATTTCCTGATCGACCGGACCGGAAAAATGTCCAAATCTTCAGGCGATTTTTTGCGGGTCCAGTTGCTGATCGACAAGGGCATCCACCCCCTCGCCTATCGCCTGATGTGCTTGCAGGCCCATTATCGCAGCGAGTTGGAGTTTACCTGGGACAATCTGGTCGCAGCGCTGACGCGGTTGAAGCGGATTGTGATGGGCGTGGAGCGGCTGCGGGAGAAAGCCGATGGACAGACAGCAACGATAGATCATCCCGCGCTCGTGCAATTGCGGGACAAGTTCGACGCTGCGTTGAGCGAGGATTTGAACAGTTCGAAAGGCCTGCCGCTGCTCGAAGAATTGCTTGGCCTCAAAAAATTGCCAGCTGATCAAAGGCTCCCGCTGCTGTCTGAAATGGACTCGGTTTTGGGTCTGGAACTTGATAGTCTGAAACGCGATCAATTGCGCGTTCGACCTGCAGACGTAAAAATCGATGAAAGCAGTATCGAAGCAAAACTCGACCAGCGCCAAGCAGCCAAAGCGGAAAAGGATTTCGCGACCGCCGACGCCATCCGCGATGAACTCACCACCCAAGGCGTGGAGTTGATGGACGGCGACCCCCTGCGCTGGGACTGGAAGATAGAGATATAATTTTTGGCTTTCTGTGATCCACGCCAAGACGGGGAGCAGGATGCGCAACGCTTGAATAGAAATACAGATTCCCGTCAAAACGGGAACGGCAATTTTAGGAGTATGACGCTATGACCACCAAACCGAAAGCCGCAATGGCTTCCCTCGTCCGTCCACTGGTTGAACCGCATTGCGATGACCTCGATGTCACATGGTTCACCAGCACCGAGGAAGCGATGGAAATCGCGCCGCATGCCGAGATCGGCTGGTTCGACATGTATGACAAGGAGAAGATGGCGGAGATCATCTCCGCCGCCACCAACCTCAAATGGCTCAACAGCATTTACGCCGGCGTCGAACATTTCCCGCTCGCACAGCTCAAGGCGCAGGGCACCAAGCTGACCAATGGCGCCGGCCTCAACAGCGCGCCAATCGCTGAATTTGCCGTCATGATGATGCTCGCCGCCGCCAAGCGCAGCGATATCCTTCTCGACAACCAGCGTCAGCACAACTGGCTCGAAACGCCGCCGGGCACTGCCGAGATTGACGACAGCAAGGCGCTGATCATCGGCTATGGCGGCATCGGCCAGCAAATCGCCAAAAAACTTTCCGGCTTTGACGTAGACGTGACCGCTGTCCGGCGCACCGCGACCGGCGAAGCCAATGTCATCGGGCTCGATGACTGGCGCGACCGGCTCGGCGAATTTGACTGGGTCTTCGTATCGGCCCCCGCCACCAGCGACACGAAACATATGTTCGGCGCGGAAGAATTTGCCGCGATGAAAAACTCCGCTTGGCTCATCAATGTCGCGCGCGGATCGCTGGTCGATCAGGATGCCTTGCTTGCCGCGCTCAATGACAAGACCATCGGCGGCGCTGCGCTCGACGTCACCGACCCCGAACCGCTACCAGCCGACCACCCGCTGTGGGACGCTCCCAATTGCCTGATCACCATGCATATGTCGGGGCAAGCGCAAACCCGCATGTTCCAGCGTGCCGCCGCCCGCTTCGTCGAAAATCTGAAACGCTACCGGAATGGCGAGCAGATGATCGCCGTCGCCGACTTCGATCGCGGATATTGAGGGGGGTGACTTAGAGCCTATTTTGACTTATCAACCAAGAACATAGGGGTAAGGTGAGTCTCCTTCTCGAGGGGATAGAGAGTCATCCGGGGTCGCTGCCAATTACTCGCACAAGTACTGGTCATCACGATCAGGGAAGGACCCACATGACCAAAGCATCCGATCTTTTTGTAGAATGTCTGGAAAACGAAGGCGTTGAATATCTGTTCGGCGTTCCCGGCGAAGAAAATCTCGACATGCTCGACAGCCTGTCGCGCTCGAAGAAAATCAAACTCATTCTCACCCGTCACGAACAGGGCGCCGGCTTCATGGCCGCGACCTACGGACGGCATACCGGCAAGACCGGCGTCTGCATGGCGACACTCGGCCCCGGCGCGACCAATCTGGTGACGGCAGCAGCCTATGCGCAATTGGGCGGCATGCCGATCCTGATGGTCACCGGCCAGAAACCGATCAAGAAATCCAAACAGGGCCGCTTCCAGATTCTCGACGTCGTCGACATGATGGGACCGATTACCAAATTCACGCATCAGCTGGCTTCTGCGGACAATATCCCGAGCCGCGTGCGCGAAGCGATTCGTCTGGCCGAAGAAGAAAAGCCCGGCGCCACCCATATCGAATTTCCGGAAGATATTGCCGACGAGGAAACGGACTCGACCCCGATCGCGCCGAGCCTGGCCCGGCGTCCCGTTGCCGAAGCGAAAGCCGTGCGCGCAGCGACCAAGAAAATCGAAAATGCCAAATCTCCGATCCTTGTCGTCGGCGGCGGTGCCAACCGGACAACCACCGGACGCATGCTGACGCAATTTATCGAGAAGACCGGCATCCCCTTTGTCACCACCCAGCTCGGCAAGGGCGTGGTCGACGAGACCCACAAGGAATTCATGGGTTGCGCAGCGCTATCGGCCAATGACTTCGTACATCGCGCCATTGGAGCTGCCGATCTTATCATCAACGTCGGTCATGATGTGATCGAAAAGCCGCCCTTCTTCATGGCGACCGGCAGCACCGAAGTCATCCACGTGTCGATGAACAGCGCTGAAGTCGATCCGGTCTATTTCCCGCAGATCGAAGTGATCGGCGATATCGGCAACGCGATCTGGCAGATGAAGGAAGATATCGTTCCTTCCGGCAGCTGGAATTTCGACGCGATGTACAGGGCGCGCCGGGCCGAGGAAGAGCATACGGATTCGATGGACGACGATGTTCGTTGCCCGATCTACCCGCCCCATCTCGTCAAGGTCGTCCGCGAAGCAATGCCGGCTGACGGGATCATTTGTCTCGACAATGGCGTCTATAAAATCTGGTTCGCCCGCAACTACAAGGCGCGCCAGGCGAATACGGTATTGCTCGACAATGCGCTGGCGACCATGGGCGCCGGCCTGCCCTCTGCCATGGCTTCGGCGATGGTCTATCCTGATCGCAAGGTCATGGCGATCTGTGGCGACGGCGGGTTCATGATGAACAGCCAGGAAATGGAAACCGCGGTCCGGCTGAAACTCAACATCACCGTGCTGGTGCTGAATGACAACAGCTACGGCATGATCCGCTGGAAACAGGCCAACATGGGCTTCAAGGACTGGGGCCTGACTTATGGCAACCCCGACTTTGTCAAATATGCAGAAGCTTATGGTGCCAATGGCTACCGGATCACCAGCGCCCAGGATCTGCAGGAAACGATCGACAAATGCCTCAACAGCGAAGGCGTGCATCTGATCGAGGTTCCGGTCGACTATTCCGACAATGATCGTATCTTGAATCACGAGATCAAGGAACTCAGCGCGAAGGTTTGAACGAGACACGTATGACACAGTTAAAAGACGTCTATCCGCTTTATCTGAACAATGAAGCGGTGCAGCCCAATACCGACCTGGAAGTCACCGATAAATATACCAATGAAGTCGCCTTCCGGACTGCCCTCGCCACCCCCGATGTCATTGAAAAGGCAATCGCGGGAGCCGTGGAGGCAACGGCGCCGATGGCGGCCATGGCCAGCTACGAGCGGCAAAATGTGCTGCAACATTGTGTCGACCGGTTCAAGGAGCGCTTTGACGAACTGTCATACGCCCTCTGTGTCGAGGCGGGAAAGCCGATCAAGGATGCGGAAGGCGAAGTCGGACGTTTGATCGACACGTTCCGGATTGCCGCCGAAGAAGCGGTGCGCAATTATGGCGAGGTCCAGCCGCTGGACATTTCCGCGCGCGCAAAAGGCTATATGGGCATGTGGAAACGCGTTCCCATCGGCCCGTGCAGCTTCATTTCCCCGTTCAATTTCCCGCTCAATCTGGCAGCACATAAAATCGCGCCGGCCATTGCTGTGGGCTGTCCGTTCGTGATGAAACCGGCAAGCAAGACACCGCTAGGCGCGATCATCATGGGCGAGATACTGGCAGAGACCGATCTGCCAAAAGGCGCCTTCTCGATTCTGCCCGCAAGTCGGGACGGCGCCGATTTGTTCACGGTCGACGAGCGTCTGAAGCTGCTATCCTTTACAGGTTCGCCGGGCGTTGGCTGGGATTTGAAAGCCAAGGCAGGCAAGAAGAAAATCGTACTCGAACTGGGCGGCAACGCGGCGGTGATCGTCGATCATGACGCCGATCTCGACGATGCGCTGGAGCGTGTCGTTTTCGGAGCATTTTATCAGTCCGGCCAAAGCTGCATCGGTGTGCAGCGGATCATCATCCACGAGAGCATCTACGACAGGTTCAAGGACATGCTGGTCGCCAAGACCAAAAGCCTGATCGCTGGCGATCCAAAGGAACGCGAGACTTTCATCGGTCCGATGATCTCCGAAGGCGAAGCCAGTCGCCTGCACGGCTGGATCGAAAGCGCTGTAGCGGGAGGCGCGACGCTTCTGTGCGGCGGCAGTCGCAAGGGCAATATGCTCGAAGCAACGCTGCTGGAAAATGTCGACACCAACGCGGATGCCTATCGCGAAGAAGCCTTTGGCCCGCTCGCCCTGCTCTCGAAATTCAGCGATTTCGGTGCCGCGCTGAACGAAGTCAACGACAGCAAATTCGGTCTGCAGGCGGGCATCTTCACCCGCGATCTGTTCAAGTCGCTCGACGCTTGGGATCATCTGGATGTCGGCGGCGTGGTGATCAATGATGTGCCATCCTACCGCGTCGACAATATGCCTTATGGCGGCGTCAAGGACAGCGGTCTTGGCCGTGAAGGTATCCGCTTCGCCATGGAAGATATGACCGAAATCCGTAATCTGGTGATCCGGCGCAAACCGGGCTAGGCGATCAGTCGATGACCGTTGCCTATAGGCAACATTGTGTTTCCGCTACTCCACAGTTCGAGCAACAAAGCCCTAAAAAATAAAAGAAATCGGGCGATTTTCGTTTGCATTGAGCATGGGTTGGAGGATAGGTAACGTGATCGTTATAGTGAACGGCAAGGGTCGCGTCGTGCTGGATCAGGGGATCGGTTGCAAAACCGAAATGGGCAACGATGCAAATGGGGAATATAAAATCTTGGATTCCTAGCTGGTCGTTACTGGCCGCTAGCCTGTTCTGTGCAGCAATGGTCGGCACGGCATTATTGATCTCGACCATGGCAAGCCCCACTCCCGTCGAAGCCGCCACCGATGTCGCCAGCGGTACCTATCTGGGCGTGGCTTCCTGCGGCGCAACGACCTGTCACGGACGACAGGAAGCGGACGGCAAGATTGTCAGGCAGGACGAAATCATGCGCTGGCAGGAAGAGTCGACACCCGGCGGAGCCCATAGCCGCGCTTTTCGTGTCCTCCGCGAACCGCGCAGCATCGCAATAGCCAAACGTCTCGGCATCAAGGACGCCGCTTCCGCATCAGAATGCCTCGGCTGTCACACCACGACCGCTGCAAGCAAGGGACCAAGGTTCCAGCAGAACGACGGCGTCGGTTGCGAATCCTGCCACGGAGCATCCTCCGGCTGGCTCTCCAGCCATTATGCGGTCGGCGCGAGCCATGCCGGCAATGTTGCCAAGGGTTTGGTACCACTGGACAATCCCAAAGCCCGCGCCAGCGTCTGCCTCGACTGTCATTTCGGCAGCGCCAAAAAAGGCCAGTTTGTCGATCATAAGATCATGGCCGCCGGCCATCCTCGCATTTCCTTTGAAATGGATCTGTTCTCCACCCTGCAACAGCATCATGACGAGGATGTCGATTATGTCCGCCGCAAGGGCCGGACCAACAGCGTCCAGTTTTGGGCCGTGGGTCAGGCAATGGCGCTCGAACGCTCGCTGAACCTGTTCACCAAGCCATCTCTGGGCACAGAGGGTATTTTCCCCGAATTTTATTTCTACGACTGCCACAGCTGCCACCGCCGGATTTATGACGATGCATCAGCTCGTCCGACATCGATCGACAATCCCGGACGCCCCATTCCCGAAGGCATGCCGCCTTATAATGACGAGAATATGATCATGCTTAGCGCAGCGATCAAAATAGCGGCGCCAGACATTGCGGCTGATTTCGACAGCCGGTCCAAAGCCTTTCATGCGGCGATGGCGCAAGGCCGGGAACCCGCCGTGCAGGAAGCGGCGAAATTGCGGCAATATGCAAACCAGCTAGCGGATCGTTTCTCCCGCGCCAGCTTTGGCCGGGACCAGACCTTCCAGATCATGGAAACTATTGCCGGTCAGGCAATATCGCCACGCTTCACCGATTATGAAGGCAGCGTTCAGGCCGTCATGGCCGTCGACACTTTGCTCAACGGACTGGTCAATAGTGGTCAGGTCAGCGAATCTGCCGCATCCAGTCTGCGCGGACAGATCAATGTCGCTTATGCTGCCGTTGCCGAGCCCAATGATTATGAACCATTGAAATATCGCAGAGCACTCGGCAGCGCCGTCCGCACGATCCGGTCGCTCAGATAGGGGATTTGATAATGCGCAAACCTTATCTGACCTCCGCCATTTCTGCTTTCGCGCTGGTGCTGACCGCCTGCGGCGGCGGCGGTGACAGCAACGATTTTGGAGGAACACCTGCACCCTCGCCAACTCCGACACCAACACCAGTCGCGGTTGACGGCAATGGCGGCGCTTATACGCCACCGGCGCAAGAATCGCTTAGCGTCACCGACGTACAGACCATTATCGCGCAGGCCGTCGGTGAAGCGACTGCCCGCAACCTGCCTTCGGTTATCGCGGTGACGGACAGGGTCGGCAATGTGCTGGCGGTGTTTGAAATGAACGGCGCAAGGCCGACCGCAACCACCAGCGCGCGCACCGCACTGGGAGCGATCAACAATCCGCTGGTCGATGTTCAGGGCGTTGTTGTGCCCGCCGCAGCAGGCGCTATCGCAAAAGCCGTGACCGGCGCCTATCTGTCGAGTGCCGGCAATGCCTTTTCCAGCCGTACCGCCAGTCAGATCGTTCAGGAACATTTTCCGGCCGCTCCGACCACGGCAGGATTGGAAAGCGGCCCGCTATTCGGCGTGCAATTCAGCCAGTTGCCATGTTCCGATTTCAACCAGAGATTCGGCAATATCGGAAGCGCCGCACTGATCGGGCCCAAGCGTTCTCCGCTGGGCCTGTCTGCCGATCCCGGCGGATTACCGCTCTATAAAAACGGGGTCGTCGTCGGTGCCATCGGCGTGATGGGCGATGGCGACTATGGTTTCGATTCCAACACTCTCGATATCGATGACGATGATGAGGAAGCTATTGCTCTGGCAGGCATTCAAGGTTTCGCCCCGCCCGCCGCAGTAGCCGCCAATCGAATCTATGTTGATGGTACGCAGCTTCGGTTCAGTGACGCGGTGGTGAGTGATCTATCGCCGCTTCAGAATAATTTTGCCGCGATAAACGGCACTGCCGGCAATTTGATCGCCGTCACAGGCTATGCCACCAACACTATAATCGCTG
Source organism: uncultured Parasphingorhabdus sp. (assembly GCF_963975555.1). Classification (GTDB taxonomy): domain Bacteria; phylum Pseudomonadota; class Alphaproteobacteria; order Sphingomonadales; family Sphingomonadaceae; genus Parasphingorhabdus. The sequence continues at coordinate 75,503 of NZ_CAXBHH010000005.1, forward strand.
GCACAGCTTATGGCACAGAAGCGTCCGGCATCCGCGCATCGACGGTAGCCGAGTTCAAGAACCGCGATGCTTTCGTGATGACCGACGGTGCCGGAACCAATCGTTTTGCAATCCGCGCAGCGACGGACGCTGCGGACGTCACCACCCCGCTGACAGCCGCCGAAACACGGGCGATATTGGAAGAAGCCTTTATCGTCATGTCGCGCGCGCGGGCCCAGATTAGGCAACCACTCGACAGCCGCGCACAAGTATCCATTTCGGTGGTCGATACCCATGGCGAGATATTGGGCATTGTCCGTTCGCCCGATGCACCGATTTTCGGGACTGATGTTTCGCTGCAAAAAGCACGGACAGCATCCTTCTTTTCCAACAGCACTGCGGCATCGGACCTGCTCGGCAATCCTGACGGCGATGTTGCCGCCTTTGTGGGACGGGTCAGAACCTTTTTAAACGATCCCAATGCCCTCACCGGTACGGTCGCTTTTGCCGATCGCTCGGGCGGCAATCTCTCCCGCCCCTATTTTCCGGATGGCGAACTGGGTCGACCCAACGGGCCTCTTTCGCGCCCTATCGAGGATTTTAATCCGTTCGCGACCGGACTGCAGGCATCATTGATCTTCCCCAATCTCGGGCAGCATCTCGCCTTTGTTACCGGAGCCTCCGTTACCGACACACCCATGCGCTGCACCAATACGCCGGATGTGGTGGCAGGACAGAACCGGTTGGAAAACGGGATCCAGATTTTCCCCGGCAGCGTGCCGATCTATCGCGGCAATCAGTTGATCGGCGGTCTCGGCGTGTCGGGTGACGGTATCGATCAGGATGATATGATCAGTTTCCTCGGACTGCACAATGCCGGCCAACGTCTTACAACCATCGGCAACGCGCCCAAGGCGATGCGGGCCGACAATATCGTCGTCGATCTTGGCAATGCCAGTGTCCGCTTGCGCTATGTAAACTGTCCCTTTGCGCCATTCCTCGATACCGACGCGCAAAATGTCTGTGAGGGACTGTAGGGCCAATGTCGGGACTTTCTGCCTCCTTTGTGCCGATCCTGGCGGTAATGTCCGGTCAGGCCGAGCAAATGGAGACCCGGCGCGCCTCGGTCGAGGACATGGAAGCGTCCTTAACGGCGCTGCTGGCCGGGGAAAGATTTGCATGGATAAGTAATAAATCTGCCGATTTTGGTCAACAAACCGGCATGGGCGGACCGGATCCGGACGAAGAAGAGGCTGAAACGGACGGGCAAGATAGCACCGACCAGCCAGACCCAAAAGATGCTTCCAAATCTTCCAATTTAGAGCAATCCGAAACCCCCGATCAGCTGGAAATGGACTTTGATGGACCGGCAGCCGATGACGCCCTGATCGATGGCCGCCGCCGCCCTGGCGTTCAGAAAACACTGCCGGACCGGGTGACCCAGAATAACCCCGGTGCGGTCAATGCCCCGCCGCCGGAAGCCTTTCCAACCGACGAGTTTCCGGTCCCCGATCGCTGGCGGATCATGCAAAGCCTCTGCCCCGCCAAAGGCGGCGATGAATCGATCTATACTTTGTTCGGCGCCCTGCGGAACAACTGCCACAGCACGCTAAACCCCTATAACCAGAATGTTCTCAAGGGTGACAAACCGATCCCGGCTGATAAAAAACCGGGTTTTCTCAAGGGCGATGACTGGTTCTTCGTCGCCAACGCAATTTCCGATACGGTCATCGAACCCCGCAGTTTCCCTATCCCCGTCGGCGTCCAGACCACCGAACGACCAAACAGCATCGACGTATTCGGACGGTCCGGTTCGGAAGTCTATGCCCAGACGTTCATCACCGGCTTTGCCCTGATCAAGGGCTCGACAGCCTATAAGCCACCTGACGTGGAATATCGCCTGACGCTAGCAACACAGGTCAATCATGTGAACGTGCCGGAACGCCGGGTATTGTTCGTCGAGCCATCCAAATCCTCGCACCGCACCGACTGGTTTGTCGGCGTGCAGGAGGCGTTTTTCGATTACCATATCCGCAACACTTCTGCGCGCTATGACTTCGACAGTTTCCGCATCGGCATCCAGCCGATGCAGGCCGATTTCCGCGGATTTCTGTTTCAGGATAACCAGCTCGGTTTCCGCCTGTTCGGTACCCGCGACAACAACCGGATCCAGTATAATCTCGGGGCCTTTGTCCAGCTGGAAAAAGACACCAATTCCGGTCTCAATGATATCACCCAGACCCCGCGCGAAAGCTATATTTTCTTCGCCAATCTCTATCGGCAGGATCTGCCTTTTGTCGGTCTGACCAGCCAGTTCAGCTTGACCTATAATATGAACCGCGAGAAATCCGATATCGAGATCGACGATAACGGTTTTCCGGTTCGCCCTGCCCTGCTCGGCGACCTCAGGGGCCGTGCCTATGATGTCGTCTATCCGGGCTATGCCTTTGACGGACGGATCGGGCGGATCAATCTGACAGGCCAGGTTTACGGCGCCTTCGGTGAAGACCGGAACAGCTTCTTCACCAGCGAGCCGGCGAAAATCGAAGCCTATTTTGGCGCTTTGGAAGCCAGCTATGACGTTGATTTCTTACGCTTTCGCGCCTCCGGCCTGTTCGCCAGCGGAGACGGCAATCCCTATAATAATACCGAAGCCGGCTTTGACGCGATCTTCGAAAATCCGATTTTTGCCGGAGCCGACACCAGCTACTGGATCCGTCAGACTATTCCTTTCGCCGGCGGTGGCCGGGTGATCTCGATCAACGGTCGCAATGGCATCCTCAACTCGCTTCGTTCCTCCAAGGAACAGGGCCAGAGCAATTTCAACAATCCCGGCACAATATTGGCCGGCGTCGGCGTCGATGCCGATCTGACGCCCACTTTCCGTCTTTCCGGCAACGCCAATCATCTCTGGTTTCACAAAACCGAACCGTTGCAAACACTCCGCAATGAAGGCTCAATCCCGAACGATATCGGCTGGGACCTCTCTGTGGCAGCGATCTATCGCCCTAAAGCCACGCAAAATATGGTATTCCGACTTTCAGGCGCGGCATTGTTGCCGGGCAAAGGATTTAAAGATTTGTTCGATCAGACTGACAAGCGTGACTTTCACTATTCTATTTTGCTTAACGCGATAGTGGCCTTCTGATGCGCTGGCGGAACATCATGACCGGTCATAGCAAATTGATCCTCGCCGGATTGGGAGCGTTGGCCCTGACCATCACTCCGGCGTCATTATTGCTCGCTGCTGGCACGGAGAAGCCGCAAAAAGTCGATTATAGATTCACCCCCCCTGCTCCGCAGAATCAGAACTGGGACGAAGCACAAGCCAAAAGCAGCGGTTGCCAGTCCTGTCATACCGACAGCGACCAGAAGACCATGCACGAGACGCCAGCAGTGGTTCTCGGTTGCGTTGATTGTCATGGCGGTGATGCTTCTGTTGTTGGCCACAACAAATGGGGCAAGAACAGCCTCGCGTATATGGATGCCCTGACCAAAGCCCATGTGCTGCCCAAATATCCAGAGAGCTGGCACTGGCCTTCTTCCGCCAATCCCAAGCGCAGCTATGGGCTGCTGAACAAGGAATCTCCGGAATTTGTACGCTTTGTCAATCCGTCGGACTATCGGGTTGCGCGCGAATCCTGTGGCGCCTGCCATATGGAAATCATCGAGGCTTCTGAACGGTCGCTTATGGCAACCGGTGCTATGCTATGGGGGGGAGCCGCTTATAATAATGGCATCGTTCCGTTCAAAAATTACGTGTTCGGCGAAGCCTATACCCGTGACGGCGAACCAGCGACGATCAAATCTCCTGGCAACCCGCACGGCACAGTGACCGACGCGGAAAAGAAACGCGGTGCCCTTCCAATTCTTTACCCCTTGCCGACTTGGCATACGGTGCCACCCGGTGATATTTTCCGTGTGTTCGAGCGTGGTGGCCGCAATATCAACACCCAGTTCCCCGAAATCGGACTGCCCAATATCGGCGGCATCATACAGCGGCTGGAAGAGCCCGGTCGCCCCGATCTCAAGCAATCAAACCGCGGACCGGGAACCGGCCTGCGTGTCGCCATTCCGGTGCTGAATATCCACAAAACCCGGCTCAATGATCCGTTCATGTGGTTCATGGGAACCAATGACCAGCCGGGCGACTATCGCCAGTCTGGCTGCGCCGGCTGCCACGTCGTCTACGCCAATGATCGCGAACCGCGGCACAGCTCGATCTGGGCCAAATATGGCCGCGATGGTCAGACCGACACCGTCGATCCAACCATTCGCAACCTGAAGGAAGGCGAACATCGTTTCGGCAGCTTTGGTACTTATGATGCATCACACGGTGCAACGGGAGCCCATGGCGAAAAGGCTAAGCCAGCCACAGAGGCCCATGGTGAAGAAACGGGCCATGGTAACGATCATGCAGTCGAGATCGATCCAGCGAAACGGGAAAAAGGCCATCCGGTACAACATGCCTTCACCCGCGCCATTCCGACCGCCCAATGCATGAATTGTCACATGCACCAGCCGAATATCTTCCTGAACAGTTATCTCGGCTATACGATGTGGGACTATGAATCCGACGCGCCTTATATGTGGCCGGGTCCGGACAACAAGACGCCCAAGCCGGAAGGCATGAGCGAGGAGGAATATCAAAAGAAATATAAGCAGCAGAAATATCCGACTGCAGAAGAAGTACGGACCGTGCTCGACAGAAATCCGGAAGGTGCCGCTCCAAAAGGCTTGTGGGCCGATATTGATTTCCTGCGCAATGTTTATGACGTCAACAGCGACGCCAAGGATACACAATTTGCCGACTATCACGGCCATGGCTGGAATTTCCGGGCAGTGCTGAAACGCGACCGTGATGGCAATTTGCTCGACGCCGAGGGCAATCAGGCCAGCTATGGCACCGATACCGATAATATCGTTGCCAATGACGATCCGGAAAAATTCCGCAAGGAAGGCGAAGGCAAGTTTGTCGAACCAGGCACCAATCCGGGCAAGTCGGTCCATATGATGAGCATCCATGCCGAAGTCGGCATGCAATGCGCCGATTGCCATTTCTCGCAGGACAGTCATGGCAACGGCCTGATCTACGGCGAAGTCGCCAATGCCGTCGAAATCAGCTGCAAGGACTGCCACGGCACCGCCGACGCCTATCCCACTCTCATGACCAGCAATCTGGCAGCGCGGCCGAAGGGCAAGAACCTCGGTCTGCTGCGCAACGCCAACGGAGAGCGCCGCTTCGAATGGTTCGAGGACCCCAATGGCAAGCGCGTGCTGGTCCAGCGTTCGATTGTCGATCCCAAACTCAGCTGGCGGGTCAGTCTCGTCAAAAACAGCGTTGACCGTTCACATCCTGACTTCAATCTCAAGGCGGCACGAGCCAAGCTCATGTCGAAAAGCGGAGCAGAAACAGGCAAATTTGCATTCGGAAGCGGCGTTAAGAAGAGTGATCGGGCGCATACAGACGAAAATATGGTATGCTTCACCTGTCACCTCAGCTGGACGACAAGCTGCGGCGGCTGCCACTTGCCGATCGAAGCCAACTGGCAGGCCGACAACCACAAATATGAAGGTGGTACAACGCGGAACTACGCGACCTACAACCCGCAAGTCGCCCGCGACCAGATGTTCCAGCTCGGCCGCCACCAGACCAGCAAAGGCAATATCATTTCTCCTGTTCGCTCCACTTCCGCGTTGATCCTGTCCTCGACCAACATCAACCGCGAACGGATCTACGTCCAACAGCCACCGATTTCCGGCATCGGTTTCTCGTCGCAAGCTTTTGCGCCGCATTTCCCGCACACGGTGCGCAAGACCGAAACCAAACAATGCTCGGATTGTCACGTCAGCGAAGCCAATGACAATAACGCGATTATGGCCCAGACGCTGTTACAGGGTACGAATTTCGTCAACTTCATCGGCCTCCACGCCTGGGTCGGCCTTGAAAAAGGCTTTGAAGCGGTCAGAGTTACCGAATGGGATGAACCGCAAGCGGTCATCGGCTCTTACCTTCAAAAATACGCCTATCCCGATTATTGGCGGATGCATGTTGAAGACCATGACCGGGAGCTGATCGACTGGGTGCGCGGCGAACGGCTCGACAAAGATCTTTCCGGCGAAACCAAAGCGCTCGAAGAATTCAAAAATGTCGTTCAAGGAACCAGCGACGCGGTTCGCTGTCTGCAACTGCGCGGCGAATATATGTTCGTCGCCGAAGGCAAAGGCGGTTTCCGCGCTTATGATGTTGCTTCCATCGGCAACAAGGGCTTTTCGGAGCGGATCATCAAAGCCCCCTTCTCATCACTTGGCCAGGATACGCATGTCGATACCAAGAACGCGACCTGTATGGCGCTGGCGACCAACCAGCCGATTGCGCCAACGCGCAACACCAAGGAACTACGGGAGGTCAACGAAGAACAGGCCTTCCATCCGATTTACAATTATGCGGTGATCACAGACAGCGAAGAAGGTCTGATATTGGTCAATATCAACACTTTGGCCGATGGCGAGTTCCGCAATAATTTCTTCAAGCGCAGCCTGACCTGGAACAAAGATGGCATATTGGACGGCGCACGTCACATCACGCTGGCGGGTCATTATGCCTATATTACCACCGACCGCGGATTGACTGTGATTGATCTCGACAAGCCGCTAGAGCCCCGTCACGTCATCACCATTCCGTTGACCGACGCCCGGGCATCGGCACTGCAATTCCGCTATCTCTGGGTGACCGATGTCGACGGCGTGAAGTTGTTTAACGTTACCGACATGGAAAATCCGGTTGCGGTGCCATCAGGAACAATTCCGTTGCGCAACGCCCGTAGACTCTATCTGGCGCGCACCTATGCCTATATCGCGGCCAAGGATGAAGGTCTGGTGATTGCTAATATAACCCGGCCTGAAGCTCCGGTGGTCTACCTAAAGGAAACATTTGGCGGCACGATGAACGACGCCGAAGATGTCATCGTCGGATCAACCAATGCAACACTGTTTGCTTACGTGGCCGACGGACGCAATGGCCTGAAGGTCATCCAGTTGACCACACCGGACAGTCAGAAGAATTTCTATGGTTTCTCACCAGCACCGAAGCCGGAACTGATTGCCTTTGCCCGCACACCCAAACCGGCGTTGGCCCTGTCTAAAGGCCTCGATCGTGACCGGGCAGTGGATGAGACCGGTGGGCAGATGGCTGTCTTTGGTCGGCTAGGTTCGCGACCATTCACCCGCAGCGAGATGCAGCGCTTCTACCTAAACAGCAAGGGCAAGCCCTATTTTGTCAAAGACGAGCCGGATATTGCAGACTGGATTGGTCCCGTCCCAGCTATGCTTGCCAAGCCTTAAAAATGAACGGGGGCCGGACTGTCCAAAGACGCCGACCCCCTGTCCCCCAATACGCAACTCGAGGGAATGGAATCCCCCTGCGCGCACGTACGCAGGGGTTTAACTTTATTGCTTAAATATAATCAGATCAGCAATTTCCATCGATCGCGCGCCCAGCCAGTGCACCGACGGCTCCGCCAATGATGGTACCTTCTGTTTTGCTACCGCGACCGGCGACTTCGTTGCCGAGCAAACCACCGGCTATCGCACCGATAATGGTACCGCCGGTTCCCCGATCGCACCCCCTATAACGGCTGTTGTTCGAATAGCGGTTATCGCGGTAGCGGCGCTGGTCACGATAGTCGCGACGATCCCGATAGCGATCACCGCGATAGATATCGCCTCGACGATATTCGCGACGGCCGTTGTTCCGCACTTGCTCGTATGACGCGCCATCATAATAACCGCCGCGCGCTTCCGCTGGAGAAGCAAATGCCATTGTTGCAATGGCCGCTGTTGAAATTGCTAGACTTCCCAAAAACTTGTTGATCATTTTCTTCACTCCCAAAGGGTTCTTCCAGAACCCGAATCAATTGCTGCCCTGCATTTGCCGGTTTAGTAGCGCAGCCTTGACCAGATACTGAATGGCAGTTTTATCTCAGGTTCATATTCAAGACGGTTTTTCTGAATAGAACGATTGAAATCAGAGGGACTAACGTTTTAGGCCATTGCCGGTTTTCATCCCCTCCGATAGCAAATGACCGAAATAGCGAAGAGGAAGAGCGATGAAACTGAAGGGCAAGACAGCTGCGATTACGGGTGGCACGGCGGGTATAGGGCGCGGGATTGCCGAAGCGTTTCTGGCGGAGGGGGCGAATGTCGCCCTGATGGCACGTAATCCGGACAAGGGTGCGAAAGTCATTGCCGAACTGGATGCTGGAGACCGGGCGATATTCATTGCTGGCGACGTGATGGAGCAGGACCAGGTCGAGTCTTTTATCGACCAGACCGCCTCCCATTTCGGTTCGATCGATATCCTCGTCAACAATGCCGGGGGTGCCGGTGATCTGGCACCGTTAGTTGATCTGACCGACGAAGCTTTTGACCAGGCAATGAAGTGGAACATCTATTCCACCTTCTGGGCGACCCGCCGAGCACTTAAGCCAATGATCGCGCAAAAATGGGGTCGCATCATCAATATCAGCTCGACGGAAGGCAAGATGGGCAAGCCGACATTCGCACCTTATACGATCGCCAAACATGGCATCAACGGCATGACCAAGGCAGTGGCGCAGGAAGTCGGCACGTCGGGCATAACCGTCAATGCTATCTGCCCCGGTCTGATCCTTACCGATCTGATCATGGAAGGCGGTCCTGCCACAGCCGAAGGGCTCGGTATGACCTTTGACGAGATGATCGACATGTTCTCTCAGGAGAGCGCACTCAAACGGCCCGGCAAGGTCGAGGAGGTTGCTGCGATGGCGGTGCTGCTGGCATCGGATGCCGGCGGAGGCATCACCGGCGGGACGCTGAGCGTCGATGGCGGGACCTCACAATATTGAGATGGCTTGACTGAACCCTCGCGATATCGTTCGCGGGGGTCAGTGCAGCAGCTCATCCCGCTTTTTGGCAACGCCCTTCATAGCTGCCCAAGGGTCGCCCGATTTATTCTCGGCTTGGGTCACGGCCGCGTCCGGCGCTGCTCCTACTTCGGCGGGCGGATCAGCGGCGACACAATAGGCCGTGACCAATACCATGGCTGACCACCACAGCGCGTTGCCGCGACTGGCGAAGACTCGAGAGAGGCGCGGTCCGAACATGGCAATGCAGATAGCATCTCAGCGTTAACATATTACCACGTGCTCATCGGGAACCTCGAGACCAATAGTTGGTATGATTTGCCATTATTCAGTTGTGGTTCATATTCTCGACATTGGCGAAATCCACTAAACTACTACTATATAACGATTTTCCTGAACTGGCACGGCCTGTGCAATGTTGTTGGCATCTTCGCAGAACAATTTGTGAAGCAGCCAATTGAACCAAAAAGGAACTTCAAAATGACCAACACAAACATCCAGAGCCAGATCGCCGCCGCTTTTGCTGCAATTCTTACCGCCGCTGTATTTGTCAGCGCCAGCGTTGGCCCGGCCGTCAACAATGCCGCAGCAATGATTGCCTAGATCCCTATCAAAGGAACCCAGACCATGTTTTCCCCCAACCTCCAGAACCGCCTCGCATCCGTCATCGCAGCTTTTGTTTCGGCTGCCGTTTTCCTTGCCGCGTCGATTGGCCCAGCGGTGAACAACAGCGCGTCCCTGGTGATCTGATCACCGGAGACGCCGCTATTGGCAGGCGCGCAAGAATGTGATCAGCGCGTCGCCCGACCCCTTCAGATGAAGGGAGAATTTATTGCCGTTCAGATTGACGAAAGCGCGATTGCCGCGTGCCAGCGCCGGAAACAGCGCATGATTATTGGGCAGATAGAATTGCGGCATCACCAGATCCTGCCCCTCGATCTGCGTCGGCAACATCCGCGCCAGCACACCGATTGATGCGCCGTCGTCAACCCGGACGGTAAATCCGAACTGGTCTTCCGCAACCATCTCGCGCGGCGTAGCGATGATCATATGCGCGATCCTCACACTGCCGCTGTCGAGTTTCTCACAACGCATTGTCCATAGCCGGTTGTCGGTTTCCGGCACCATGAACGTCAGCATTGGCAATTTGCCGTCGCTTTCATTGTGCCAGACCATTCCGAAAGCCTGGCCGGCATCCGGATAATCTTCGCGCGACGGGATGGCCGGCTTGGCCATTTCATCTGCAACGCCAGCGGACTGGCTAGCATTGCCAGGGGATGCCACCAAAGCGAGAATGGCAAGGGCGGCGGCGGACAAGGTGTATCTTTTCAACATGATACACGCCCTAACAGCAAGATCGGCCGACGGGTAGATGGAGATAGACTCATATTGGTTCTATCCCCGGATCGCGGAGCAAGCGCCACGATGGCTCCCGATTCCACTCGTCAAAATAGCCGTTTGCTTCAATCTCCTTTAACCTTTCTCCCCTATTTTCAGACGGATGGACAACATCCGCTGGCCCACCTTCATCACGATCACCGCGGCCATGTGCGCCGCGCTGTTTCTCGCGATCTTCCTCAGCGGCGGTCCGGCCACCACCAGCGCAGCGGTCGGCATCGATCCCCATCGTGCCAGCTTCGGCATCTGCTTCGGCTCCGACCGCACCACCTGCGTCGTCGACGGCGACACCATCTGGTTCGAGGGCCGCAAGATCCGGATCGCCGACATCAACACACCGGAAATCTCCAGCCCCGGCTGCGCCTCCGAAAAACGGCTCGGCGAGCAAGCCAAGTTCAGGCTGCTGGCCCTGCTCAACGAGGGCAATTTCTCCCTGCAATCGATCGACCGCGATCAGGATAAATATGGTCGCGACCTGCGCATCATCACCCGCGGCGGGCAAAGCCTGGGAGAAACATTGGTCACCGAGGGTCTGGCCGAACGCTGGCAGGGTTATCGCCGCGACTGGTGCTAGCCGGAACGCCCCGCCCTGCGCGAAACCAGCCACGCAAGCGCAAACAACAGCATCAACAGCCCGTCGACCATTGCGCCGACAAATACGGGCCCCATCGCCACCCTGCCCTGTTGATAGAGAATGGCGACCGGCAGGAAGAAAGACAGCTTTTCCAATATCGCGATCGGAATCAGCGCGCGGTAGCGGGCCGGATCAAAGGCGATCAGGATGAAGATCAACTGGAACACCAAAGCCAGCCCGATGAAACCGTAATAATATTCCGGTCGGGGACCTGCTTCTGCAAATAATCCCGGGACAAGCGCGAGGAAGCCCCAGGCGGCGGCGGCGGCAAAAATAATTCGGACAAATTTCATGGCCACTCCGGCATGATCTTGACAAACTTTACAGTGTTAAAAGAAAAAATTCCCGCTCCCCCCGAAAACGCAATTTTCGGCGTTTTTACAGGTGGTTGAACCGGACGGGCGCGATAGTGTCTCATGAGCGCGTCTTTACCACAACGCGATGGTGTAGGACAGATGCCGGTCCGGAAAATCGCAAGAAGAGATGGCAAATGCGGCGGGCTATGATAATCGGTCGGCATGAAACAATATCGTGAATATATCGGATGGGGCGCCATCGTGATCGCGGCGCTCAATTTTCTCCCGCTCTCCTTCCTGCCCGCTCTGCCACCAATGCTGTCGGCATCGATGTTCCTGCTGCTGCCCGCCATCGGTCCGATATTGATGATGATCTCGCCGATGCTGCTCTTCGCCGCCGGCATCGGTCTGGTCAAAGGCTGGGACGGCGGCCGCAAGCTGTTCGTGATCTGGGCCGCGATCTCGGGTCTGGCGGCGTTCGCCGGCCTGCAATATGATCCGGTCGGACCTGCGGTTGATCTCGCGGTGATCGGGGCGTGTCTGGCGGTGGTGTTGTGGGGCGACTGGCGGCGGTTGTTGCCGCAGCGGTGAAACCACGGCTGCTGGCACCATCACTTTTCCTCTCCGATAGGGAGAGGCAACTAAGACTTGGTCCGCATGGACCTAGTCGCAGTCGGTAAGGGGTTTTTACCCTCTCGACCGTTTAAAACCCCTCACCGAGTTGCGCTAGTCAGGCAAGCTGACAAGCTTCACTTACCTCTCCCTATGGGAGAGGAAAAAAAGCTCAGCGCCCTCGATAGGGTTCGCAGGCGATACCGTCATTGTCGCGGTCCAGCGCTGGCCGATAGCCGGGATTGCCGCTATCAAGCGGCGCAGCGCCAGCGCTTCGGGCATCACTACAATTAGAATAATAGGCGAGTGATCGGGGTTGCTCGACGAAAGTCTGCACAATCTCTGCCTGCGCCGGCGTCGATAGACCGCCCGGTTCATAAAAATAGACGCCGCAAAAGGTCAGCGCGACCAGCTGGAAAAATCCGATTGATTGCAGGGCAGTATTGAAGGATTTTTTTCGTGTCTTGTGCCGGAACAAGGCCCGGCCCGCATAGGCCCCGCCAATACCGCCGATCAGCGCAAGACTTAGCAGACTGGTCTCGCTAACCCGCCAGCCGCCCTGTTCAGCCCGCATCTTGTCCCAACCGAACAAAACAAATGTCCACAAGTTGAGCGCCGCGAAGGCCAGCACCAAAGTAAGAATGAATGCCATCGTACAAATTTACAGGATCATGCTTAAAGACCGGTAAAAAACGGTTTAATGCCGATAATCAATCGTGAACCAACGCTCGCCGTCCTGAAATTGTTTCGCTTCGCTGTTCTTCGGCTAAGGCAGAGCGTGATCATCAAGGGGTCCTGAAATGAGTTCAGGATGACGAAGTCCTAGCCGCCGAAAGCCAGCAACAGCGATAATGTCCAGGTCATGCTGTCCTCACCATGGCCGGTGACATCATCCAGCTTCCAGCCGCTGCGCTCCCGGACCCAATAATATCGGATTATTGTCGGGCTGTCGAAATTCTTGAAAGAGGCAGTCACGATTTTGCGGTCAAACTGGTCGAGCGCCTCATCGCCATAATCGCGCATCGGCACCTCCATGGTCTCGATGCCCAGTTCCGTGATCAAAGCATCCTGACCATTTACCATCCAGTCGAAATCGAGTCGGTCGAACGGGTGGCCGCTGGCTTCGAGATAGTCGCGCTCCCGCAGGAACAGGCTCTCCAGACGCTGCGACATTGGCAGTGCGTCACGATCAACCGCTTCGGAATAGAGACCGCGCACAACTGTCTCCGGATCGTCCACAGAATGCTTCGCTGTCGGCGCATCTTTGACCGGCTGGGCTAGGACAGGCGACATCGCGAACAGCGTGACGGAAAAGGCAAAAACAAATCTGATCATGCGCAATCATCTCCCACTTGGCGGGGAAGGCTATGCCATGGCAGCAGTGGCGTCAATGGAGCGGAAGCGGATAACGACGAAGGGGGATGCATTACGCTTCCCCCCTCCCCCTAATCTACCGACACTTCATCCCGCCGCGATCGACCTCGCGGCCCAGCAGCGCGCCACCGGCAGCGCCCAATAAGGTACCAACCGTGCGATCACCATCGGTGTCGATTCCGCGACCGACCAGAGCGCCGACGGCGCCGCCGATGATCAGACCGGTGGTGCCATTGTCGCGTTTGCAATGATAGCGGCCGTCCTTGCCGCGCCAGATGCGTTCGTCGCGGCTCACGCGGCGAGGCTCGTAATAGCGACCGCGGTCGTCATAGCGATGCTTGTGCTTGCTCTTGGCATAGGCCGGCGTGCTGTCGAGGACAGCGGCGGCGGGCACGACCAGAGAAGCGGCGGCGATGGACATGAGGATATTGCGCATGATGTAACTCCCGTTGCGGTTTTTCTTATAACGTGACCGGGTTTTACAAGTCGCAAGATGAATGGTCTGTGACGCGGAGCATCCGCTTGGGCGGCCTATCGCGTCACAGCCACGTTTTATCCCCGCTTGCTGTCGACGCTCCAGATACCGGCACCGCGCGCGGCGATATACAGGAAGATGAAGCAATAGAGCACGACCAGTTCGCCGCCATTGGCAATCGGGAACAGGCCGGTCGAGCCATGCGCCATCCAGTAAGCCGCTGCGCTCATGCCGCTGGCGATGAAGGCAGCGGGGCGGGTGAACAGCCCCAGCGCAATCATCGCGCCGGCGACCAGTTCTATTGCGCCGGCGGCGTAGATCACCGGGCTCATCGGAAAATCAAAGGCAATCGGAAAGCCGAAATATTTGTGCACGCCATGTGCCATGAACAACAGCCCCGCGACGATCCGCAGCAACGCGTAGGTATGCCCGGTATATCCATCCAGAAATTTCATGATTTTTTCCTCCCCTATTGTGAGTGAAATTTATGCCAGGCTTGCCGTAGCGTCAATATGGGAAATGAAGGAACAAATCCCCCGCCTCTGTGTTGATAGAGCAACAGAAAGAGGAACAGCATGACCGAAGAACGCAACATCAACCAGTCCCAGCGCGACGACGCGCAAGCCCAGAAATTTGCCGAGAACGCGCAGCAAAACACCAAGGCCAAGCGCGAGGATGTCGCGGACAGCCGTCACGGCGGCCACAACGATCCCGCGCAGATCATCCCCGACGACACCCAGGACACGGTCGACCATATGAAACAGATGGTCGAAAGCGGTCGCATCGAAGGCGGCGCCTTTGCCGGCGAGCGCAACGATGACGACGAGGAAAGCGATCTCGGCATCCTAGACGCCGCGGAAGATGATGCGCCGCTGAGCGAAAAGGGTGGCGCGGATTTCGGGAATAGCGGTTGAGGTTGAACGGCAGCTAAGGCGCTCCTCTTTCCTCTCCCATGGGGCGAGGCAACGAAGACTGAGCCGAAGGGTTTGTCGCAGTCGGTGAGGGTTTTAACCCTTCAGAGGTTCCCAACCCCTCACCGAGTTCCACTAGCCAGCAAGCTGGCAAGCTCCACTTGCCTCTCCCTGTGGGAGAGGAGCCAAAGCCCAAAGTTTGTCGAAGTTGGGGCCAATGACGCGTTATTTTGCGTCATGCTGGATGGATTGTTACAAATGTAGGAAATTTTGTTTCGTGTGGGTTGATGGTGGGGGATAGCCGGACCCAGCTAGTGTTTGAAACAGCTATTCCGGTGCCATTCCAGAAAATGCGGATAGGGCCGCATTTTGGGATCGTCAGGAACGACGGCTTTTCTGCTCGGCAATAACAAGCGATCAATACTCCCGATATCATTCACATGTCGCGAGACCATGATCGAAAGGTCATCGCCCAGCGACAGCAAGCCGCGATCAAACATCCAGTGCATGGTACCGCATAACGCCAGCCCGTTATTAACGCTGTCGGGTCCTTTTGCGGATACCGACTTTATATGGGCTGCCTGCACCTCCGCTCGTCCCCCGCCATTGATAAATTGCAGGCCCGTGAAAGCGCAGCGTCGGTCATATGCTCCAATGATGGCTTTGCGAAAATTCGCGTCTCTCGCCGTTCTGGAGGTAAGAATTCTCTCACGCTCCTGTTCATGCTCGAACGAAAATGGCAGACGCTCTTCAGCCAAGGTCTCACCGTCGGTAAAATCCGTTCGCGGGAGATCGGATGGGTTTTCACCCAGGCCAAGATTGATAATACGCACAAAATCTTCAGGTAGCAGAGGTCGAACGGCGGCTTGCGCATTTCGCAGACCTGCCTCAACCAGTTCTCCGTCAATTCGATGGGGAACGTTCTGTCCGAAATCGAGATAGCTGCCCGGTTGAATCAGTGCGAGAAAATGATCGGGTGTTGTGGGATCGGGAACAATGTCTTCGACGAATGCAACTGCGTAGAAACCACGACCGCCAGCTTTCACCGGCTCGTAATAAATCGCCCAATCGCCCTTAAACAGAGACGCTCGGGACAAATAGCTCTTGGGAAATTGATATTGCTCGTCGAGTCGATCGGTGTAGTGCGTATCGCGACGATGAACAAAAACACCCGGCATCACAGGACGATACGCCATTCTACTTTGTGAGGCAATGCAGGTTGAGAGACTGGGTCTTGATTTGGAATTTAGTGAATTTGGTAAACTGTCACTCTATTTCAATTCAATATTTTCTCGACAGAAACTGCCGCCAACTCAATCCTCTCTTGCTTTTATCGAAAGCCGTTGATGAATGTAGTCATCTTCTTTTTTGAGAGCGAACAAGAACACAATCAGCGCGACTATAAGCGTTCCGCTAAGCGTCCAACGCGCGCTGAAACCAAAATGGTCGGCTAAGAGACCGAAAGTCAGAAGTACAAAATAGACGAGGCCGCCGGAAAAAAATGTGCGGTAAAGCCCAGCATTTGCGACCAGAATCTCAAGCTTTGAGTCGTCTCGTTCACTTGTAACAAATGACTTATAGTCTTTGGGTTTGAGGAATGCCAACCGCTTCGATCTAAGAATCGGATCCAAAACGAGTGATCCGAGGCGATTTACTGTAACTCCCGCTACAAATGCCGCGAGAAGGAAAGCCAAGATATCATCGGGAGGTGGTGTAGGAAAATCGGACAGATTTAGAGCGTAGGTAAGTGCTGCCCCTGGCACCAAATTGGCCACCAGATTATATGCGTCGAGCTTGTCAAACATTCTCGCTTACGCTCTTTTCCTATCCCTACTCCGCAGCAACCCCCGCCTCTTCAAACATATCCGGCCCGTCATCAACCGGCGCGTCTTCGTTGGCGACCTTGCCCTTGCGCTGGTCGAAGCTTGACCAGACGTCATTCCACTCGCCCTTGGTCGCGCCTTTTGAATATTCGGTGGCGCGGGCTTCGAAGAAATTGGCGTGCTCGACGCCGTTGAGCAATGGCGCGAGCCATGGCAGCGGGTGGTCTTCGACCATGTAGATCGGCTGGAAGCCGAGCTGTCCGAGACGCCAGTCGGCGATATAGCGGATATAGCGTTTGATTTCCTTGGCGGTCATGCCGGTAACCGGGCCGTCGCTGAACGCGAGGTCGATGAACGCATCTTCCAGCCGCACGGTCTTCTGGCAGCAGTCGATGATATCGTCGCGGACCGATTTGGTCAGGCAGTCGCGTTCCTGCACGAAGGTGTGGAACATCTTGATAATACCCTCGCAGTGCAGGCTTTCATCGCGGATCGACCAGGTGACGATCTGGCCCATGCCCTTCATCTTGTTGAAGCGCGGGAAGTTCATCAGCATGGCGAAGCTGGCGAACAGTTGCAGCCCTTCGGTGAAGCCGCCGAACATCGCCAGTGTCTTGGCAATATCCTCGTCATTCTCGACGCCGAACGTGCCCATATAGTCGTGCTTGTCCTTCATCGCTTCATATTCGAGGAACATCGAATATTCGCTTTCCGGCATGCCGATCGTGTCGAGCAGATGCGAGTAAGCGGCGATATGGACGGTTTCCATGTTGCTGAACGCGGTCAGCATCATCTTGATTTCGGTCGGCTTGAACACCCGGCCATATTTGTCGTGATAGCAATCCTGCACCTCGACATCGGCCTGGGTGAAGAAGCGGAAGATCTGGGTCAGCAGATTGCGTTCGTGATCGGTGAGCTTCTGCGCCCAGTCGCGACAATCCTCGCCGAGCGGCACTTCTTCCGGCATCCAGTGGATCTGCTGCTGCCGTTTCCAGAACTCGTAAGCCCATGGATATTCAAAGGGCTTGTAGGTTTTGCGTGCTTCCAGAAGTGACATGGTTACTCGTTCTCCGCTTTATACTCGTCACCCCAGCGTCGGCTGGGGCCTAATCCAATCTTGTTTCACACACCATATTTTGGTCTGGATCCCAGCCTTCGCTGGGATGACAATTGATGTGCTGCGCTCATTTCCTTTTAAAAAACGCCCCCCTCCCAAAAGGAGCAAAAGGAGGGGGTAGTGGGCAAACTGCCTATGCCGCGCCGCTTACTGGCAGGCGAGACATTCGTCATAATCCGTAGAGCCGGCGGTGGTCATCAGCTCGACCGTTTTCGGGTCGAGCGTATTGTCGGCCTCGACGCCGCCACCAGTCGCAGGTTCGCTCATCATCGTTTCGCCACCGGCAAAGCCAGCGCGCTGGATCGATTTCGAGCGCAGATAGTAGAGCGACTTGATACCCAGTTCCCAGGCGCGGAAGTGCAGCATCAGCAGGTCCCATTTGTCGACATCGGCCGGAATGAACAGGTTCAGCGACTGTGCCTGATCAATATAGGGCGTGCGGTCGGCCGCGAGTTCGAGCAGCCAGCGCTGGTCGATCTCGAAGCTGGTCTTGTACGTATCCTTTTCCTCGGCGCTGAGGAAATCGAGATGCTGGACGCTGCCGCCCTTCTCGAGGATCGAGTTCCAGACATTATTGCTGTCCTTGCTCTTCTCCTGCAGCAGTTTCAGCAGATGCGGGTTCTTGACCACGAAGCTGCCCGAGAGCGTCTTGTGGGTGTAGATGTTGGCCGGGATCGGTTCGATACAGGCCGACGCACCGCCGCAGATGATGCTGATCGACGCAGTCGGTGCGATCGCCATCTTGCAGGAGAAGCGCTCCATCACGCCCTGATCAGCCGCATCGGGACACGGTCCGCGTTCCTTCGCGAGCATCATGCTGGCTTCGGATGCTTTCGCCGAAACATGCTTGAAGATCTTGAAGTTCCAAGATTTTGCGAGCGCGCTTTCGAAGCCGAGGCCGCGGGCCTGAAGGAAGCTGTGATAGCCCATCACGCCCAGACCGACGCTGCGTTCGCGCATTGCGCTATATTTCGCCCGCGCCATTTCTTCCGGCGCGCGGTCGATATAATCCTGCAGGACATTGTCGAGGAAGCGCATGACGTCCTCGATAAAGCCCTTCTCGACCGACCACTCATCCCATTTCTCGAGATTAAGCGAGGACAGGCAACACACTGCGGTCCTGTCCTCGCCAAGATGATCGCGACCCGTGGGCAGTGTGATCTCTGAACAAAGATTGGAGGTGGAAACCTTGAGACCCAGATCGCGGTGATGCTTGGGCATCATCCGGTTCACCGTGTCGCTGAAGATGATATAGGGCTCGCCTGTGGCCAGCCGTGTCTCGACCAGCTTCTGGAACAGGCTGCGCGCGTCAACAGTGCCGCGAACCGAACCGTCTTTCGGCGATTTGAGATCGAATTCCTTGCCGTCGCGGACCGCTTCCATGAATTCGTCGGTCAGCAAAACGCCGTGATGCAAGTTCAGGGCTTTGCGGTTAAAGTCACCGGAAGGCTTTCTGATTTCAAGAAATTCTTCAATTTCCGGATGGTTGACGTCGAGATAGCAAGCCGCCGAACCGCGACGCAAGGACCCTTGCGAAATTGCCAGAGTCAGACTGTCCATCACGCGGACGAACGGAATGATACCCGATGTCTTGCCGTTGAGGCCGACCGGTTCGCCGATACCGCGAACGCTGCCCCAATAGGTGCCGATGCCGCCGCCGCGCGAAGCGAGCCAGACATTTTCGTTCCAGGTGTTGACGATGCCGCCGAGACTGTCGTCGACGCTGTTGAGATAGCAACTGATCGGCAGGCCGCGACCGGTGCCGCCGTTGGACAATACAGGGGTCGCCGGCATGAACCAGAGTTTTGAAATCGCGTCATAAAGCCGCTGGGCATGATCCTGATCATCGGCATAAGCGTCAGCAACGCGGGCGAACAGATCCTGATAGGATTCACCGGGCAACAGATAACGGTCGTTGAGCGTTTCCTTGCCGAAATCGGTCAACAATGCGTCGCGGCTGTCATCCTGCGTGATCTTGAAACGGCGTTTTTCAACGCTGTGGCTGTCGCGCTCGGCCTTCAGTTCCTTTTCATCATTGGCCTTGGCCGACGCAGCTTCTGCCGCCGCCTTCTTGCTGACTTCGGGTTCGCTTGTCGGCTTTATGCCTTCGGCTTTGTTTTTTGGCGTATCCAATACTTCCGCGCCCATTTCACTCTCACTCACATCTGTTCCAGTCACATTCTCGTTGTCGCGGTTGTCTCTAAAATCCATCAAAGCCCCCTAAAGCCACTCTACTAATTCAATGATCACAACGACCTATCGGCCGATTGATCACCTTGATTTTTTGCGGGCATTTGTTCCTGTCTTGTTCGATTCGAGCCGAAGCCCTTATAGTAACAGTTTTAACACCCGGACGGGCATTTATTTTCCTGCCCGAAACCCTATAAATATGGTTGCATTTGGCACAAAGGGAGCTCTCCACCGAGTCGGTGTTTCAGACGACTAATACTATAAGTTGGTGTGCCCCCTCGGCCTAACCACAACCTATAGTGGCTGAATCAGAATTTTATGCAAGGGGGTAAATGATATATTAACGACTCCACTCATCGTATAAATGAATCGCTTCGTCGGATGCCGATTCATGCTGCGACGCAGCGACGCGTGGACCTTCTAAGCCTCCCGCAAAGTGCAAGAGTCGATGGTAAAATTTACATTAAAATATATCCACTGATCATGCACAGGGAGTGGTGACTCATTTTGTGCACCAGATATGGTAGTTCATTAATTTGCGACACAAATTACAAAAGAGACTTCGGCAGCTCCTACAGATCAGATCGAGAGTATATTATGGACCTTAAACTGGAAAACAGAACGGTATTGGTGACCGCCGGCAGCAAAGGCATTGGCCTTGCCACCGCACGCGGTTTTCATGCAGCAGGCGCACAGGTTGCGATTTGCGGACGCTCTCAGGAAAATCTCGATGCCGCTGCCGCACTTATGCCCGGTTGCTTCGCTGTCGCCGGTGATGTGTCGAACGCCGACGACATCGAGCGAATTGTCACTTCGGTCTCCAAGACATTCGGCGGCATAGACATATTGGTGAACAACGCAGGTGGCCCCCCGCCCGGCCTGTTTGTTGATCTCGACGACTCCGATTGGGCGAAAGCGGTGGAACTCACTTTAATGTCCGTCGTCCGGGCAACTCGTCTGGTACTGCCGCATATGCAGGCGCAAAAATGGGGCCGGATTGTCAACATATCCTCGACCGGCGTGAAGCAGCCCGTACCCGGCCTGACGCTTTCCAACAGCATCCGCATGGCGGTGCTCGGCTGGGCCAAGACGCTCGCCAATCAGGTCGGTTCGGACAATATTCTGGTCAATACTGTTTGCCCCGGCTTCACCAATACCGATCGCATTACCCAGATTTTTGAATCGCAATCGGCGGCTACCGGGAAAACTGTCGATGAAATTTCGCAGGGACTCGCTGCACAGATCCCGCTCCGAAGGATCGGGCAGCCTGAAGAAATTGCCAATCTTGCAGTGTTCCTCGGCTCCGAAGCCGCAAGCTATATCACAGGCACAGCCATACAGGTGGATGGCGGTTCGGTTCAAAGCCCTGGCTAGACCTGACGCGGACAGGCCATAAATATCCGTCAAATGCCGGCCATCGATCAGGTTCTTCCGAGACCGCTAGCGCTGTTCGCGGTCGACCAGAAGCTCGGTAGCCGGCTTGCGCCGGAGGGCTACGATCAGCACGCCGCCAATCGCGAGCGCGGCCCCCACGCCCATTCGAAAATCGAAAGCATCATTGGTGATCAAGACCCCCAAGGCGATTGTAGCCAGCGGCGTTATCAGAGTGAGCGGAGCGAGAAGGTTGGCCTCATAATTACGGATAAGGTGATAATAAGCAGAATGCGCCCCTACCGAAACGATCAGAGACGTAAACAGGACCGCAGCGACCAGCGGCCATCCGACTGCCAAAGCAGAAGCCCACTGCCCCTCCTCGAAAAGCAGCGAGGCGACAGGCAAGGAAATGACAGACACCAGACCGACCCATGCCTGAAAACGGAACGGGGAGACGTCCTGAACGCGCTTCATCAACACAGCGCCAGCGGAACCGGCAAATGCGGCGGCTGCAACGAACCAGAGCCCCAATGAGAGCGTGAGGCCTTCCGGGCGCCAGACCACAAACAAAACTCCGAGCAAAGTCAGACCGATACCAACGCCGCGCCGCCAATGAATGCGCTCCCCCAGCATCAGCACCGACAACAAGATCGTAAAGGGAACCCCGAGTTGCAATATGATGGCGGCCGACGATGGCGATGTAGTCTGCAGGCCGATGAACAGCAGCGCAAAATTTCCGCCACCCATCAGCAAGCCAATCAATATGATGCGCCACGCCGGACGGGGCATTGGCAGAAGCCAGGGCAGCATCACAAGCGCCACTACGGAAAAGCGGAGAGCCGCATAAAATATGGGCGGAACAGCCCAGTCATCGACGATGATCTTGCTGAGGACATTGTTGGAGGCCCAGATCAGACAGATCAGGACGAGCAGTAGAAAGTCGCGCGCGCGCATAGAATCGGCTCCTTGGCAGGACGTCGATACGCCCAACTTGGTTACTCGTATCGCGTCCTCCTATTGTTCGCAATCGCAGCATAGGATGTGCGACCGTTTATTTTATTTGACACCCAGATTACTGCTCACGATATTTGGCAACTTCGCGGATCACGAAGTTGAAACAGCCGGATTGATCGATTTGGCCGGTCATATATCGGCCAGCACTGCGTCACAAAAACTTGCCCGGCTCGGCCATATCGGTCAAAAGGCGGCTAAATCACATATCGCCAGATTTTCCGGAGCCAATATGACCGTCACCATTAAGACCGCCGACCTTGTTGAAAGCGTCGCCGACGCGCTGCAATTCATTTCTTACTATCATCCGATGGATTATATCCGGGCGCTCGGCAAAGCCTATGACGCGGAGAAATCTCCGGCGGCCAAGGATGCGATTGCCCAGATATTGACCAATTCAAAAATGTGCGCCGAGGGCCACCGGCCGATTTGCCAGGATACCGGCATCGTCAATGTCTTTGTCAAATGGGGCATGGATTGCCGGCTCGATGACACGTCGCAATCGATGCAGGAGATTGTCGATGAAGGCGTGCGCCGCGCCTATCTCCATCCGGAGAACAAGCTGCGCGCATCGATCCTTGCCGACCCTGCCTTCACCCGGCGCAATACCAAGGACAATACGCCGAGCGTACTGCATGTCGAGATGGTTCCCGGCGATAAAGTCTCCGTTGATGTCGCAGCCAAAGGCGGCGGATCGGAGAATAAGTCGAAATTCAAGATGATGAACCCGAGCGACAATATCGTCGACTGGGTGCTGGAAATGATTCCATTAATGGGCGCTGGCTGGTGTCCCCCCGGCATGCTCGGCATCGGTATCGGCGGCACTGCCGAACGCGCCGTATTGCTCGCTAAACAAAGCCTGATGGATCCCATTGATATGGGGCAATTGAAAGAGCGCGGCCCACGTACGGATATCGAGGAACTGCGGATCGAGATTTTCGACAAGGTCAACGCGCTCGGCATTGGCGCGCAGGGACTGGGCGGCCTCTCCACGATCCTCGACGTCAAGATCAATGACTGGCCTTGCCACGCCGCTGGCAAGCCAGTGGCGATGATCCCCAATTGCGCCGCCACCCGCCATGCGCATTTCACTTTGGACGGCAGCGGTCCCGCCTATCTCGAGCCACCAAAGCTCGATGAATGGCCCGACGTGAACTGGACGCCTTCATCGGAAGCCAAGCGTGTCCATCTTGACCAGCTTGACGCCGCAGAAGTCGCAACATGGAAACATGGTGACCGGCTGCTACTGAACGGCAAGATGCTGACCGGCCGCGATGCCGCGCACAAACGGATCAAGGACATGCTCGACAAGGGCGAACAACTGCCCGTCGAATTTCGCGGTCGGGTGATCTATTATGTTGGTCCGGTCGATCCGGTCGGCGAAGAAATTGTCGGCCCCGCCGGCCCGACCACCGCAACGCGGATGGACCAGTTTACCGACATGATGCTCGAACAAGGTCTGCTGGCGATGGTCGGCAAGGCGGAGCGCGGACTGGATACGGTGGCTTCGATCAAGAAGCACAAGAGCGCCTATCTGATGGCGGTTGGCGGCAGTGCCTATCTGGTGTCGCGCGCGATCAAGGGCTCCAAGGTCGTCGGCTTCGAAGATCTCGGGATGGAAGCGATTTACGAATTCGAGGTACAGGACATGCCGGTGACGGTGGCCGTTGATGCCGAGGGGCAAAGCGTTCACCATCTCGCGCCATTGGTCTGGCAGGAAAAAATCCGGAAAGAAGGGTTGCTCGAAGGAGTTTAGGGATCGAAGGGCGGTATTTTTTTTCTGGACTACGAACCGCCAACGACAACTTGCAGAAATTTGGGTTTGCTGACCGGGCTGGATGCATCCTGTTTCATTGGATAATTGCCCGGAGGCAAGGCTGTAAGCGGCATCCCCGCCACACAAAGATCGTAAGGTGATACCCGATGGCGCGTGCACAAACCGCCCGCGCCATCGCTGACCAATGGTGTTTCAAACTCGACGGCCAATACAGAACCATTCGACCTGCTCACCGTGCAGATAACCAGCTGTCCCGCACCAAGGTCCAGCACCAGATTGGTGCCCACGGGAACGCCGACCATGCCTTCAAACCGCGCGCCTGATTTGGAAAGGTCGCGCATCACGACCTCATAGCGATGATCTTCATGGATCGCCCCGATACGACGGAACACCGTGCGCCGGTCCGGGCGATATAATTCCGGCCCGTCGGGTTCGATCCGGAATTCCCCGCTTCCCATCTTCTCTTCGATTTCCTCAAGTCTGAGCGCCTTGGAATAGATCCAGCCCTGGATATAACGCGCACCTTTTGAACATACGACTTTATACTGGTCGAAGGCCTCCACACCTTCCACGGTTGTTTCCATTCCCAGAGCATCCGACAGGCTGACGATCGCGGCAATGATCTTGGCGCTATTCTTGTCTTTTTGCGTACAGGAATCGACAAAGCTCTTGTCGACCTTGATCTTGTCAAACGGAGCCGAGCGAAGATAGCTGAGCGACGAATAGCCGGTACCGAAATCATCCAGCGCCAATCGTACACCCAGCTCTTTCAGTATTTTGAAGGTGTTATCAACCGCCTCACTGTCGCCCATGAAGACGCTTTCCGTCAATTCCAGTTCCAGTCGTGACGGGTCCAGCCCGCTCGACGCCAATGCGTTCATCACGATTTCCGGGAATCCGCTATTGGCAAATTGCACGGCCGACACATTGACGGCTATCCGGACCGACTTCGGCCACTGCATAGCATCGCGGCAGGCGCGGCGAAGCGCCCATTCACCCAGCTGGTTGATCAGATTCAACTCTTCGGCAATCGGAATGAACACCGACGGACTGACCCCTCCCCGCTCCGGATGCACCCAGCGCATCAGTGCCTCAAACCCGACGACCATGTGATCATCTGTGCGGACGACCGGCTGATAATGCAGTTCAACCTGATCGTTGGCGAGCGCGTCGCGCAGATCCTCGACCAGGACGCGCCGCTCGTCTTCCTCATTTTTCAAATTGGCGGAATAGAAACGATATTGTCCGCGTCCTGAATTTTTGGCTGCATAAAGGGCAAGATCAGAGCTGCGAACCAATTCGTCTTTCTCGACCCCGTCATAGGGCGAAATCGCGATACCAATCGAGGTTCCGATCGTCGCGCTTTTGTCGTCAATGGGATAGGGCTTGGACACAAGTTGCACGATTTTCTCGGCAAGTTCGCCCAGTTTTCCTCGATCATCCATATCTGGCAATATGACTTGAAATTCATCACCGCCCAAACGGCCGATTTCACCACTATCTCCGATAATCTCACGCATCCGCTTTGCCACCTGCTGGAGCAGTTCATCCCCGGCGGCATGGCCCATCGTGTCATTGACCTGCTTGAAGCGGTCGAGATCAAGCATCATGATCGCGCAACTGCGGTTGGTCGCCTGAAATGCCCCCAACATTCCGGTGAGCCGACTGTCCATGCGGTGACGGTTGGCAAGCCCGGTCAGCGAGTCAAATTCGGCCAGCCGCAGATCTTCCAACTTCTGTTGATATTCCACCGACACGTCTTTTGCATTGCCGCGATAGCCCCGGAAATTTCCCGAATCATCGAATTTCGGATGGCCGGAAATCAACCACCATGTCGGACGATCGTCTTTGCCCAGCGTTTGCGGTACCCGGCGAACGACCAGATCGTTGATCTTGCTGCGCTTGCTCAGGTGATATTTGAAGGGGCGGTCTGATTTTTCATCCGGATTATCGGGATCATTTTCGAACAGGCTGGTCAGCGAGGTTGCCAGCAGATCGCCAATCGGCTTGTTCAGGTTTTCCGCTGCTTTTTCCGATAGATATACCAAGCGACCCTCGGCATCGGTTGCCCATAGCCAGCTGATCCCCGCCTGCTCGAAATCATCAAGTATCTCGATCCGCCGGGCATAATCGTCGGACTTGATGACAGACACATTTTCTTCGTCCGCGCTTTTCGCAGAGTCGTTCGAAAATGCTTGTAAAAAACCTCTTGCCACTTTGGATCCTGCAATTACATAATGTTACATTAGGCTAGATTGGTTAATTTGCTCGTAACAAGCGGACGAAAAATCATAGCTCGACACCGCATATATCTGCGCTTGGAATAGCTGATGATGGTGCAGTCACACCGGTTTCCGGTTTCGCCGCCAATAAAACCCACAGATTGCAGATTGACGGGTTATTTTTTGACCAAATGACAAGGGCAAGAAATGCGCTTATATCGAAGCCATGTATATTTTTGTCATCTTCCTCTGCGGCATCGGCAATTTCGCGATGCACAAGGCCATGCTGGAGAGCAACCATCCCATCATTGCCGAGGCGCGCGGCAGCTTCCGGAAGATACTCGGCCCCCATGGCAGCTATATTCTGGAATTCTTCATGCTCCTGTCAGCGATGATTTTCGCAGACATGGGTATGCTCACTGCGGTGATCTTCTATTTTGTCTATACGCTCGCCAATTGCGCGGCGGCCTGGGTGCTATTTTTCAACAAGCATTAAGTTTGAATGACTTAACGCTTTAAACAACCAATGTCGTTTATCCGACTACGGGCGTAGTTTATCGAAAGCCGGTATCGGCTGCAACCAATCGGACATAGCAGCGCCCATTCCAGAACAATCACCCTGGGGAGGGATATATTGACCAACAGAATATGGATTTTAAACGGCATTGCCTTGGGCGCGATGACCGCATCCAGCCTCTTCCCGATGACAGCACATGCCCAAACAGCGGCCCTGTCTTCCCTGCAGCCGCGCACCGAAAATGGCCGGCAGATATATGACGCGGGGCAATTTGCCCGCTTCAATCCCCGCACCGCGCTCGACATCGTCAGCCAGGTACCCGGATTCACCATCGACACCGGCGACGGCAACGAACGCGGCCTCGGTCAGGCCGACGAAAATGTCCTGATCAACGGCGCACGTATCCCCGGCAAAAATGTTGACGCTTTTACTATTCTCGGCCGGATTTCAGCGGCCAATGTCGTCCGGATCGAAATTGTCGACGGAGCGACACTGAGCATTTCGGGTCTTTCCGGACAGGTACTCAATCTCGTGACCAACGTGAACGAGACAAGCGGCCTGAGCGGCAATTTCAAATGGCAACCGCAATGGCGGCGCTCGGGCAACAACTGGCTGGACGGAGAAGCGTCGATCAGCGGCAAGCTTGGCAACGGCGATTTTACCCTGTCGATCGAGAATGACGCCGCGCGTAACGGTGTCGAGGGACCGGAACAGATTACCGACCGCTCCGGCGATTTGCTGTTCGGACGCGACGAAATCGCCCGCTATCGTCAGGATCAACCAAAGCTGAGCGCATCCTATAACCGCACCGGCGCCAGCGGTTCAATATTCAACGTAAATGCCGCCTATCAACTGTTCCGGCGTAAAGAAACCGTCGCCACCGATCGCACACAGGTCGGCCAGCCCGACATTTTCGAACTTTATGACAGTCGCGAGAATGAGTGGAATGCGGAATTTAGCACTGATTATGAATTTGCTCTCGGCGGCGGGCGCCTAAAGCTCATCGGCTTGCAGCGATTTGAACATAGCCCGGTGACCGACTTCTTTGGACAGACATTCACCGACGGTATCACGCCCGCGAACGGCAGCCGGTTCGACCGTGTGACCGATGAGGGCGAGTCGATCTTGCGCGCGGAATATGGCTGGAAATCCTCGGGTGGAACCGACTGGGGGATCAGCGTCGAGGGCGCTTATAATTTTCTGGACAATGAAGGCGCTCTGGCAGTGCTTGACGCGCAGGGCATTTTCCAACCGGTTGCGCTAACCAATGCCAATAGCAAAGTTACCGAATATCGTGGCGAATTCATTGGCTCCTATGGACGCACCTTGCTGGAGAACCTGAGTCTTCAGGCGACCTTGGGCGGCGAATATAGCAAGATCAGTCAGAGCGGGGCAAAAGGCGAGAGCCGGTCTTTCATTCGTCCAAAAGGCTCCGTCTCGCTGGCATGGCGACCGCAGCCCGATCTTGACGTCAGCCTGAAAGTGGAGCGATCGGTCGGTCAGCTTAACTTCTTCGACTTTGTTGAATCGGTCGATGTATCGCAAAATAGCGGAAATGCGGGAAATCCCGGACTGGTTCCCCCACAAAGCTGGCGCGCGGAACTGGAAACAACCCGGAAGCTGGGCCCGTGGGGTTCCATGACCGTCAATATTTATGGCGAAAAATTCAGCGACATTGTCGATTCCATTCCGATCACGGCGACCACCGAGGCCCGCGGCAATCTTGACAGTGCAACCAGTTATGGCGTGGAACTGGTGACCAGCATATTGTTCGATCCAATCGGCTGGAGGGGCGCCAAGCTCGACTTTGAAGGTGACGTCCGCAGGAGTTCGCTGCGCGATCCTTTGACAGGGATCTTCCGCCGGATCAGCGACGACAAGATATTCACCTATGAAGCCACTCTGCGTCATGACATTCCCGGCAGCAACTGGGCGTGGGGCGCAGGGATAGAGGATTCCCGCTACTCGGATTTTCTGCGACTGGACCAGATCACCCGCTTTCGTACCGCCGCACCCTATAGCTGGATATTTGTCGAGCATAAGGACGTGCTGGGGCTGACAGTGCAGGCCAATCTGGGGAATCTGTTCGGTCGCGCCGAGAATTTCACCCGCACCGCTTTTGGCGATCTGCTGGGTCAAGCCGGGGATCTGGACCGTGGATTCATCAGAGGTCGTCGCAATGGCCCGATTGCCTTTGTCGAGGACCGCAGCCGCGAGTTCGGACTGATTTACCGGCTGACCGTCAGTGGAAGTTTTTGATCACCAGGCAGCTGATTTTTTAGCCCGATAGACTTTCCGCGCGGGCGTCCCTACATCCAGCCTATGCCACCAGACTACAGCACCCAGGGTCAGATCGACCCGCCGATGATTCCTACGCTCAAGCGTTTCCTGCCCTATCTCTGGCCCAAGGGTGAGCCGGGCTTGCGAATAAGAATCATTGTTGCTGGATTCCTGGTGCTTTGCGCGAAGGCGGCAATCCTGACGATGCCGTTCCTCTACAAGGCGGTGATCGATGGCATGTCCGGCGACAGCCTCAATACCGAACTGACCGTTTTACTCGCTCTGGTTGCGGCCTACGGGTTGGCGCGGTTCGGGCAGGTGATGTTCGACAATCTGCGGAACATTGTGTTCGAGAAGGTTGGCCAGCAGGCAGCGCGGCGCCTGGCGACAAATGTCTTTACCCATCTCCATAACCTGTCACTGCGCTTCCATCTGGGCCGGCGCACGGGCGAAGTCACCAAGATCATCGAGCGCGGCACCAAGAGCATCGATATCATGCTCTATTTTCTGCTGTTCAACATTGCTCCCACTATTGTCGAACTAACCGCGGTGCTGGTCATCTTCCAGATCAAATTCGGTTTCGGGCTGGTCGCGGCGACCATGGCAATGGTAGTCATCTACATCACCTTCACTCGCAAGGTTACCGATTGGCGCAATGCGCTGCGGGCGAAGATGAATGATATGGACACAAGAGTGATTGGCCGGTCGGTCGATGCCCTGCTCAACTACGAGACGGTCAAATATTTCACCGCCGAAAAGCGCGAGGCCGACCGCTATGACAAGGCGATGCGGGACTGGGCCGCGGCTGCGGTTAAATCGGAAAACTCGCTTGGCCTGCTAAATATAGGCCAGTCGATCATCACCAATCTGGCGATGATCGGAGCGATGGCGTTCAGCGTTTACGGCTGGAAGCAAGGTGATCTGACGGTTGGTGATCTGGTGCTGGTCAACGCGTTGTTGATGCAGCTGTTCCGGCCGCTCGATCTGCTCGGCATGGTCTATCGCACCATCCGCCAGGGGCTGGTCGACATGGACGCGATGTTCAAGCTGATCGACACCAAACAGGAGGTGGTCGACAAGCTTGGCGCAAACTCTTTGCAGGTCTCCGATGGTACGGTGCGGTTCGAGAATGTGGTGTTCAACTATGACGATGATCGCCAGATCTTGCACGGTCTCGATTTTGAAGTGCCACCCGACGGAACGCTGGCCATTGTCGGACCATCCGGTGCGGGCAAGTCGACGATCGCGCGGTTGCTGTTCCGTTTCTATGATCCGCAAGCCGGACGGATATTGATCGATGGTCAGGATATAGCCGAAGTCACCCAGCACAGCCTGCGCGGCGCAATCGGCATCGTTCCGCAGGACAGCGTATTGTTCAATGACAGTATCGGCTATAATATCGGCTATGGCCGCGAAGGGGCAACCCAGGCGGAGATCGAGGAAGCCGCACGCGGGGCAGCTTTGGACAGCTTTATAGGCAAACTGCCCGATGGCTATGATACGCAAGTTGGCGAGCGCGGGCTAAAATTGTCCGGCGGCGAGAAGCAGCGCGTCGCGATTGCCCGCACCTTGCTGAAAAATCCGCCGATCCTGATATTGGATGAAGCCACCTCGGCGCTGGATAGCCGTACCGAGGACGAGATCCAGGCGACGCTCGCCAAAATATCGGAACGCCGCACGACCTTGATTATCGCCCACCGGCTCTCGACCATCACCCATGCCGACGAGATTATAGTGCTCGACGAAGGCCGCATCGCGGAACGGGGCAGCCACCGGCAGTTGCTGGTCAAACGCGGACTCTATGCGGATATGTGGAAACGGCAAGCGGAGGACCAGAGGGAAAAGGCGTGACCGTCCGCGCAGATTACAATTTCGGTCATTTTCGCTTTTGCGGTTTCGCATAGGGCCGTCTCTGGCTAGGGAACAGAATATGACCGCAGCCCTTCTTCCCCTGCTCAAATCAACCTTCGGCTACAGCAGCTTTCGCGGTATGCAGGCCGATGTGCTGCAGCGTGTCATGGCAAAGCAGAATACGCTCGCCGTCATGCCTACCGGCTCGGGCAAGTCGCTCTGCTATCAGCTTCCTGCCATCGCCAATAAGGGCACGACCATCGTGATATCGCCGTTGATTGCGTTAATGCACGATCAGTTGCGCAGCGCCGAAGCGGTCGGGATCAGGGCAGCCACACTCACCTCGGCTGACGACAATCGCGCCGAGACGATTGCCCGTCTGAAGGCTGGCGAACTGGACCTGCTCTACGCCGCGCCGGAACGCGCGTCCCAATCGCATTTTCGCGAGCTACTGGAACAAACCGATATTTCGCTCTTCGCTATCGACGAAGCGCATTGCGTTTCCGAATGGGGCCATGATTTCCGGCCCGACTACCGGCTGCTCCGTCCCCTGCTCGACCATTTCGGGTCTGTACCGCGGCTGGCGCTCACCGCCACCGCCGACGCGCATACCCGCGACGATATATTGGTGCAGCTGGGTATCGAGCAAGACGGCATGATCCTCGCCGGTTTTGACCGGCCCAATATCCGTTACAGCATGAGCCCACGCAGCGGCCTGGCAAGGCAGATCGGTGATCTCGTTGATCGCATCCCGGGCCCCGGAATTGTCTATGCGCAGACCCGGGCCGCAACCGAGAAAATGGCCAGCCAGATCGCTGCGACCGGACGCAGCGCGCGGGCTTATCACGCTGGCCTGCCGCCGGAAGTGCGCCAGCAGAATCAGCATGATTTCGTCGCCTCCGAAGATATGGTGATGGTCGCAACCATCGCGTTCGGCATGGGGATCGACAAACCGGATGTACGTTTTGTCGCCCATGCAGGGCTGCCCAAGTCGATCGAAGCTTATTATCAGGAAACCGGCCGTGCCGGCCGCGATGGCGATCCCGCCGAGGCGCATATGTTCTGGGGCGCCGAAGATTTCGCCAGAGCGCGACAGCGGCTTGGCGAAATTGACGAGACCCGACTGGAGAGCGAACGAACGAGGCTCGCCGCCTTGGGCGGTCTGGTCGAAACCCCGGGATGTCGGCGCGCGATTTTGCTCCGGCATTTTGGCGAGCATCCAGCCGATCAATGCGGCAATTGCGACAATTGCCTGAACGCGCCGGAGACCCGCAATGTTACCGAACTAGCGCGCAAATTCCTCTCGGCCGTCTATCGCACCGGACAGAGTTTCGGTGTCACCCATCTCGAGGCGGTGCTGACCGGGCGGCAGGACGAAAAAATCCTCGCGCGCGGGCATGACCAGCTTTCGGTTTTCGACATTGTCGGTGAAGAGGAAGCCGCTCTGATCAAACCGGTATCGCGATCGCTGTTGCTTCGCGATGCACTGCGCAACACCGAGCATGGCGGACTTATGTTCGGTCCCGAAGCGCGAAAAATTCTCAAGGGCGAGCAGGAAATCGCGATTGTCGAACCGCCCAAGCGGACATCGCGGAAACGGCGCGGTGCCAGCGCCTCGCCCAACCCGTTCGGTGACCCCTTGTTCGAGGCGCTGCGTGCAAAGCGTATGGAACTGGCCAAGGAACTGGGCGTCCCCCCATATGTGATCTTCCACGATAGTGTGCTGCGTGATATGACCGGTCTGAAACCGGGCAGCCTGTCGGCGCTAAGCGAGTTGCCCGGCGTCGGCGCGGCGAAACTGGAGAAACACGGGGAAGCTTTTCTGGCCGTCATTCGCGATGTGACCGAAGCAGCTTAGGCCTATATATGAAATTCCTGCCCGCCCTGTTAC
Organism: uncultured Parasphingorhabdus sp.; assembly: GCF_963975555.1. Lineage (GTDB taxonomy): Bacteria > Pseudomonadota > Alphaproteobacteria > Sphingomonadales > Sphingomonadaceae > Parasphingorhabdus. The sequence continues at coordinate 108,138 of NZ_CAXBHH010000005.1, forward strand.
CCATGGCCTTGATCGGCTGTAGCGCGGCAACAACAACCGATACGCAAATTCCGACAGAGGAGACCCAGAACATGTTCCGGAAAATCAATGATACTATCAGCGTCTCGCCGCAAATCACCCTCGAAGATATAGCGACGGCCAAGGCCGAAGGCGTCACCCTGATCATCAACAATCGCCCCGATGGCGAAGACCCGTCTGCTCCCCAGAGCGCCGATATCGAAGCCGCCGCCAATGCCGCAGGAATGGATTATGTGACGATACCGATCACCCACAGCGGTTTTTCCGCACCGCAGGTTGACGCGATGATTACTGCACTCGAGGGCGCGAAAGGCAAGACTCTCGCCTATTGCCGCTCCGGCACGCGCTCCACTTTGCTGTGGTCTCTGGCGCAAGCAAAACAGGGCGTATCGCCTGACGAGATTGCCCGGCTCGCTGGCAACGCCGGCTATGACATTACCCCGGTTCGCGCGATGGTGGATGCGCTTTCGACAGGCGGTTGATTGTAACATCTAGACAGCCACTAACATTTATGTAAGTAGCCACGGTCATGGAAAACCTGCCATCCCTGACGACCTGGGCAATTCCTTTCTTTGTCATCACCGTTGCATTGGAATGGTGGTGGAGCCGGAAAACAACCAGGGTGCGCTACGAGGCGAAAGATGCCTTCACGTCGCTGACGCTGGGGTTGGGCAGCCAATTTATCGGCATACTGACCAGTGGGCTGGTCTTGGCCTTAAGTCTCTGGGTTTACGAACATAGAATCGTTGATATCGATATAAGCGTCGCAAACCTGCTGTGGCTTGCGCCGTTGGCCTTTGTTCTGGATGACTTTAGCTATTACTGGTTTCACCGCACTGCCCATCGGGTCCGGTGGTTCTGGGCAGCCCATGTCATTCATCACAGCAGCCAGCATTATAACCTCTCCACGGCACTGCGTCAGACATGGACCGGTTTTTTCGCTCTCAGCTTCATATTCTCGCTGCCGCTGTTTTTCCTCGGCTTTCCACCGGCTCTGATTTTCTTCCTATCAGGGTTGAATCTGGTCTATCAATATTGGATCCACACCGAAGCGATTGACCGGATGCCGAAATGGTTCGAAGCCGTGATGAATACGCCTTCGCATCATCGCGTCCATCATGCGACCAACCCGCGCTATCTCGACCGCAACTATGCCGGCGTGTTCATCATCTGGGACAAGATGTTCGGCACCTACGAACCGGAGACAGATGCGGAAAAAATTCAATATGGCATCATCAAGAATCTCGAGAGTTTCAACTTATTCTGGACGGCCTTCCATGAATGGATCGGCATTGCGAAGGATTTGTGGAGCGCCCCTTGGCGCTACAAGATCAACTATTTAATTAAACCGCCCGGGTGGAGCCATGATGGCTCCCGGGAAAGCAGTGAGACCATAAAGGCACGCTGGGCAGAGCAGGAGAGAAATACATGGCAGAATTTGACATCATCGTCATCGGCGGCGGTTCCGCCGGCAGTGCAGTCGCCGGACGGCTGAGCGAAGACGGAAAACGTTCGGTGTGCCTGATCGAAGCTGGCGGACGAAACAATAATTTCCTGGTCAAAACACCGGGAATGATGCCGTTTCTGCTGAAAAATGCCAACTGGAAGTTCGATACGATTCCGCAAAAAGGCCTCAACGGTCGCACCGGCTATCAGCCGCGCGGTCGCGGGCTGGGTGGCTCCAGCGCGATCAACGCGATGATCTATATCCGCGGAAACAAATGGGATTATGACAATTGGGCGGCCCTCGGCTGCGACGGCTGGTCCTATGATGATATTCTGCCCTATTTCAAGAAATCCGAAGGCAACGAACGCGGTGCTAGCGATTATCACGGCGGCGACGGCCCCCTCTCCGTGTCCGACCAGAAATGGCCCAACCCGGGCAGCCTCGCCTTTGTCGAAGCGGCGCGCAATCTGCAGTTGCCGATCCTCGATGACTTCAACGGCGAGAGGCAGGAGGGCATGGGCATGTACCAGGTAACCCAGAAAGCCGGCGAACGCTGGTCCGCGGCGCGTGCCTATGTCGAACCGGCCCGCTCTCGCTCCAATCTGACGATCAAGACCAAATCACTGGTCGAAAAACTGATTGTCAAAGAGGGACGCGTTACCGGAGTCCAGATCAAACGCGGTTCCGGTCAGGAAACGATTGTCGCCAAACAGGCTGTCGTCCTGTCCGCCGGTGCCTTCGGGTCACCCCATATCCTGCAGCTCTCCGGCATCGGTCCAGCAGCCCATCTCAAGGAAAATGGTGTCGATGTCGTGCTAGACAAGCCCGAAGTCGGCGCAAACCTCAAGGATCATATAGACTTTGTCTCGGGCTATCAGACCGGGTCCAAGGAACTGATCGGTGATTCTCTTGAAGGCACCGTCCGCATGGCCAAGGCAATCCTGCAACACAGGATCAAACGCACGGGGATCATGACCACGCCTTATGCTGAAGCGGGCGGTTTCTGGAGCAGCAGCCCGGATGTCCCTGCCCCTGATATCCAGTATCATTTCGTGCCCGCCGTGCTCGAAGATCATGGCCGCGAGAAGGTCAAGGGCCATGGCTTCAGCTGTCACGCCTGCGTGCTGCGGCCGCATAGCAAAGGCACGGTCCGGCTCAACGACCGCGATCCGGAGGCACCGCCTGCCATTGACCCGAACTTTCTGGATGATGACCGGGACATCGCGACCTTGCGCAAGGGTGTGCGGCATATGAAACGGATATTGGAAAGCCCGCCGCTAACCGAATATTCACCGACCGACCGGCATCCGATCAACATGGACAATGACGCCGAACTGGACGCTTTGATCCGGGACCGTGCCGATACCGTCTATCACCCCGTCGGCACCTGCCGCATGGGTCCAGATGACGCAGCGGTCGTCGATCCGCGTCTGAAGTTCAAAGGACTGGAAGGTCTTTATATTGCCGATGCCTCGATCATGCCGGAAATCATCAGCGGCAATACCAATGCCACAAGCATGGTGATCGGTGAGCGGGCGGCGGATTTTATCAAAGCTGATCTGGGCTAGCCGGTTCGGAAACCTGACGCTGATCCGGGCGTCTTGCGCCTGCCGGCGCCGATAGGGCTAAGGCTCCCATTTTTGCCTACCCAGATAAAAAAATGGCCGGGATGTTTTTACATCACCGGCCATAAAGTTGTTTGTTCGCAGGAGGAACAATGTGAGGCGCCGACCTCAATTTGGGAGGAGAAGGCCGGCGCCAAACTCGGAAATTAGTAGTTATAGGCGCGCTCACCATGTTCACCGAGATCGAGGCCTTCTTGCTCGACTTCTTCGGAGACCCGCAGGCCGGTGACCAGCTTGGCGACAAACATCGCGATAGCCGTACCGATGCCAGCCCAACCGATTGTGACCAGCACACCGATAATCTGGGTGACAACCTGTGCGCCCATGGCAGTAGAACCGTCGCCGGGTCCGCCAAACATTGGCTGATAGACGATGCCGGTACCGATCGCACCGACCATGCCGCCGATGCCGTGGATGCCGAAGGCGTCCAGCGAGTCATCATAGCCAAGTTTCGGTTTGAGGAAGGAAACCGCATAGTAGCAGACCAGCGATGCAACCGCACCGAGGACAATGGCACCGAAAGGTCCGCTGTTACCCGCTGCAGGTGTTACCGCAACCAGTCCGGCAATTACGCCTGAACAGAAGCCAAGTGCCGATCCCTTGTGACCGCTCAGCTTTTCAGCCAGCATCCAGAACAGGGCGCCCGAAGCGGTGGCAACAAAGGTGTTGATCATCGCAAGGCCAGCCGTGCCGTCTGCTTCCAGTTCGGAACCAGCGTTAAAGCCGAACCAACCAACCCAGAGCAGTCCGGTACCGATCATGGTCAGCGTCAGACTGTGGGGAGCCATTGGTTCTTTTGGATAGCCCTTGCGGTTACCGAGGATGAGAGCAGCGACCAGAGCCGATACACCGGCATTGATGTGCACCACAGTACCACCGGCAAAGTCGAGAGCGCCCATTTCAAAGAGCAATCCGCCGCCGGCCCAGACCATATGGGCGATCGGGAAATAGACGATCGTCAACCAGACCGCGCCGAACACCATGACCGCAGAGAATTTCATCCGCTCGACAACCGACCCGAGCACGAGCGCTAGGGTGATGGCCGCGAAGGTCATCTGGAAGGAGATGAACACATATTCCGAGATCACTTCGTCGGAGAATGTTGCTGCCGTGCTGCTGCTATCCACGCCGGAGAGGAAAAACTTGCCCCAGCTGATGAAGGCATTGCCCTCCGGTCCGAACGCCAGACCATAGCCGTACATAACCCAGATCAGCATGGCGAGACAGGCTGCCCCACCGATTTGCGTCATCGTCGACAACATATTCTTCGTGCGTGTCAGACCGCCGTAAAATAAAGCGAGGCCCGGCAAGATCATCAGCAAGACCAATATCGTCGCGGTCATCATCCAGGCGTTATTTCCCGGATTTGCCACCGGGGCTACCGCCTCGGCAGCCTCCTGGGCAAATGCCGGGACCGAAACGCTAGCTAGCGCAGCCATCCCGGTCAGTTTTGTGAAAAATTTTCTCATGAGTATCTGTTTCCCCGATTAAATTGCTGTGTCGCCGGTTTCACCGGTGCGAATGCGGACGGCGCCTTCGAGACCGATCGTGAAGATCTTGCCGTCGCCAATCGACTCCGTGCCCGCCGCTGCCTGAATGGCTTCGACCGCCTGCACCGCGACAGCGCTGCTGCACGCCACTTCGATTTTCAGTTTCGGGACCATGTTGGTGGTATATTCCGCACCACGATAGACTTCCGTCTGGCCCTTTTGTCGCCCGAAGCCTTTGACTTCGGTTACGGTCATGCCGGACACGCCGACACCGGTGAGTGCCTCACGAACATCGTCAAGCTTGAACGGTTTGATTATGGCTATGATAAATTTCATTACGCCCCCTTTGGCTGTTGCATGGGGACTCATCGCAAGGCTTGTGCCAGAATCGTAAGCCTAGGGATTCAAAGGATTTCTCTAAAAACCGCTACCTTTAGGAAGAGTAAATTTTGTGCAGTGCAGCACAATTGCACAATAATTAGGCACGACTCTCGGCTAGTTTGGCCAATATTTGCGGGATAACTTTTTCGGTCTCGCGCCGGCCGATATCTATCAGTTCCTCGGCGCGGGTGAAATTCTGGATGTCGATATGGCCAACCGGCGGCGACATCGCAAAATCGGGCGGATCGAGAGCCAGGGAATAGCGTCCGAGATTGCGCAGTGACAGACCGACTGAGGCCTTGACGATAGCGAGACTATTGGGTTCCTTGCCGTTATTCACCGCAATTCCGGCTGCGATGGACCGGTTGATGAAATCATCCTGCAGGTTGACTGACAGACATAAGGCCATGGGCGCCAGTTCGCGCACGGGCGACACCGGAACCGGCAAGGCAGCTCCCCCGTCGACCAGCAAGCGTCCTTCATGTTCCACGGGCTTGAATATCCCGGGCAGCGACATGGAGGCACGGATTGCAGGCACCAGCTTGCCGGATTTCATCACAATCGTATCGCCGGTGCGCAAGTCGGCAGCAACTGCCGCCACCGGAAAGGGAAGATCCTCGAAATCGAGATCGCCGAACTCGGTCTCCAGTTCTTTCTGGATATTGCGCGCGCCCATGACAGCGCCGCGCTTGAAATGCGGGTCCATGAACCGCAACATGTTGCGGAAATTGACGTTGCGCGCCATGTCTTCAATATAGTCAAGCTTGCCGACGGCATAGCTGGCACCGACAATCGCACCCATCGATGTGCCGGCGATGGCGGCAATTTCCAGCGGTGATTTGTCAATCGCCCGTAACACGCCGATATGGGTCCAGCCAAGACCGGCTCCGCCGCCCAGCGCGAGCGAAATCTTTCCGGCGCCGCTCATAAAGATACATCCTCGGCCAATATCGCCTTGGCTTCGGCCAGATCCTCTGCCAGCACCATCACCCGGGCGGGCAGCGCGATACCGGCGCCTTCGACAATATTTACTCCGCTGTCGAAACAGACCGCACCGATCCCGGCAGCTTCCAGCCGCCCGCGAATGATCTCGGCTTCAACGCCGTGCATGTGCCGGGACAGTTCAACCAGACTCATGATCTATTGCCCGCCAAAATAGCGGTCTGACGCACGCGTGGGAAAACCATCGATACTTGTCACCCGGCCGGCGGTTTTTTCCATCCAGAGATCGGGATCGGCCTGGCGATGATATTTGACCAGGGTTTCGCGCTCGGCTTTCATGTCCATCTGCGGCACGCCCCAGCCGCAGCTGGTCTGTATGCTGTCGACCTTGATGTCGAAAATCTGGCGGGTGCCTGGAAGAATGTCGAAATGCGAGGCCAGTTCCTCCCAACCGCTATCCTGCGGCAGAACCGGCTGTCCGGTTCCATAAAGCCGCAAGATCAGCGCCGGATTGGCAAAATTGTTGAACATGATGGTGATCCGGCCATCGGCGACAAGATGGGCATGCGTTTCGTTACCGGAACCGCCCAGATCCAGATAGGCAACCCGGTCGGGCGCGAGCACACGAAACGCATCATAGCCCTTGGGCGATAGATTGATCCGGCCGTCCGCCGCAGCTGTCGCTACAAAGAACATCGGCTGCTTGGCGATGAAGGCTTTATGTTTGTCATTCAGCGCATCAAAAAAATCGGCCACGACAAATTCCCGTTCAGTAAAATGGACCGCCGAAAAATATTTTCCAAGCCAGTACCAATATCCAGTGGATCGCGATCACGGGCCACAACGACTGCGTAACAATCCGGATATGGGTCAATATAATGCCCAGTATGAACGTAGCAAACAGAAACGACGGTTGCAGGAAGATGGCTGACCATGGGGGGCCGAAGGTGAGTGCCTGCAACGGATGCCAGAGCACGAACAATATGGCCGAAAGCCAGCTCCCCCAGCGTTGCGAAAAACGCGCGAGCCAGGATAGCAGGACACCGCGGAATATTAATTCCTCGGCCATCGCAGGAACGAAAAGAAGAACAATGGCTGCGACCAGTGCCGCAGGAACATCGTCGACGGGATCAAAGACGAGCCAGCCGCCCAGAAATCCTGCAAGGGCGATAATCGCCGCCGCCGGGAGCGCTATGCCCGAGGCGGATTTCCATCGACCGGCATCCGGCCAGGTTTTCAATGCCCGCCAGGTCTGCTTCACAGCCACCGTCAACTGCGGTCTACCAATTCGCTCCGTCATCCATCGCGTCCTGTTCTCCGGGCAGGGACTGCCGCCCGAGAATTTTGTTACGGTGGGGGAAGCGACCGAATTTCTTGATCATGGCACGACGTTCTTTGGCATTTTTCTCGTTGTTGCCGAGTTTCCTGAACTGGGCAACGGATCTGTTCTGCAAGCGGATGTCTTCTCCGTGCATGAAGGGCATATAAACGAAAACCCGCCGCTTCGCGGTCAGTTTCTGGTCCATCTTCCGCTCAACTGCCATTTCCGCAATCTTTTGTGCGAGAAGGTCGGTCGAATAGGCGTCGGGGTGACCGCGGAACATATTGCGCGGCATTTGATCAAATAGGATGAGGGAGGCAAGCATGGTGTCGGGATCTGTCAGGAAACTTGCTGCGGCTTTGGATTTCTGTTCTTCCCACAGTTCGAAAAACCGGACTTCGCAAATCATGTCCAATGCCGCAGTTCCGTTCCACCAGTCTTTCGGATCGAGCTCACCAAACCAGAATGACAATATTTCCGCAGGCCATGTCACTGGGACAGCCTTGATGCTTGTCATGTTAGCTTCACCCTCATGCAGTCCCTCCAACCGTCAACGCATCGACCAGCAAAGTTGGCTGGCCAACACCGGCAGGCACCGACTGCCCGCCCTTGCCGCACATGCCGATGCCTTCATCGAGCGCCATGTCGTTACCGATGCCGCTTACCTTGGTCAACACGGTCGGACCGTCGCCGATCAGTGTCGCACCCTTGATCGGCGCGCCGAGCTTGCCGTTCTCGATCTTGTACGCTTCGGTGCAGGAGAAGACGAATTTGCCCGAGACAATATCAACCTGGCCGCCGCCAAAGCTTTTGGCGTAAATGCCGTTTTTGACGCGGCTCATCAGCTCGTCGGGATCATCCTTGCCGCCGCGCATGAAAGTATTGGTCATTCGCGGCATCGGCGCATGGGCATAGCTTTCACGACGCCCGTTGCCGGTCGCCGGGACACCCATCAAACGAGCATTCAGCCGGTCCTGCATATAGCATTTCAATATGCCATCCTCGATCAGGACATTTTCCTGCGTCGGCGTGCCTTCATCATCGATGCTCAGCGAGCCGCGCCGTTCCCGGATAGAACCATCGTCGACCACGGTGACGCCGGGAGCCGCAACGCGCTGACCGATTTTGCCGGAGAAAGCGCTGGTGCCCTTGCGGTTGAAATCGCCTTCGAGGCCATGGCCGATGGCTTCATGAAGAATGATACCGGGCCATCCGGGGCCGAGCAGCACAGTCTGTTCACCGGCTGGCGCGTCGACGCTTTCAAGATTGACCAGCGCCTGTGCCAAGGCCTCGTCGACCGCACGGTTCCAGCGCGCCTCTTCAAACAGATCGTCATAGAGATAACGTCCGCCCATACCGAAACTGCCGGACTCGCGGCGACCATTTTGCTCAGCGACAATCGAGACATTGAGCCGAACCAGAGGCCGCACATCGGTCGCGACAAAGCCGTCGGGACGGACGATTTCGATGACACTCCAGCTACCGGAGAGTCCGACCGAAACCTGCGAAACGCGGGGATCGCGTGCTCGCGCCGCCGCATCAATCTGCTGGCAGAGCGCAACCTTTTTCGCAAAGGGAATGGCTTCCAAGGGATTGGCTTCACCATAAAGATGCCGGTTGTTGCCGCGCGGTGGCGGGGCTTTTTCGCCCTTGGCCGGATCAAGCAGTTGCAGCGTCTGCGCAGCACGTTTGATCGCCGCCTCGCTAATTTCGTTGCTGTGGGAAAATCCGGTCATCTCGCCCGAGACGCCGCGCAGGCCGAAGCCGCTATCCGTGCTATAGTCAGCGGTCTTCAGACGGCCATCGTCAAAGCCAAAGCTCTCCACCGCGCTATATTGCAGATAGAGTTCGCCATCGTCACAAGCAGACAGACTGCCCGCGACGAGCGCTTTGGCGCGCTCCGGGTCGAGACCATCAGGGCGATATAGGAACGAGCGGGGATCAAGGTTTTTTATCATTCCGTACATATAGAAATGATTCGGAGGCCTTGCACCCCTTATGTCGGATTATTCTTCGGACTGCCTCGGAGTGACATCTGCGGGACCGCCAATCAAAACGAATCGCCGGTCACAATAGCCGCAATCGACATAGCCTTTTTCGTCAATCTCGAGCCATACCCGCGGGTGGCCAAGGGCTGCGCCGCCGGGAATATCCGTCGCACCATCGCACGCGTTGCGTTTCTTGGCTGTTCTGACAATTTCAGGAGCGTCTATCATGGTAGCGCGATTAGCAATGGATCGCCCGTCGCGCAATCCTGCAAATATCAGTAATAGTTCATGGTGATCGGAAAGGTCGCTTCATAGACACCGCTTTGCTGGCTAGGCCCCACGTCGAGCGTGGCACCGATACGAAGCGTAATCACATCAGTACTGGCGATACGGAACAGACCGGGAAGGAATGTCGGCGACAGATTGTCGGCTTGCAACGTAAGCGACCGCATCGTCATGTTGGCGCCTCCCCCGATACGATTGAGGAGATAGCTGCCAGAACCCGAGCTGATATATACGAACCGGTTACGCGTCCCATAGCCCTGGAACTCTGCGTTGCTTATCGTGCCACCAGCAGCGATCACCGATCCGGTAACGGTGCGGATGCCCGCGGTGCTAACTCTTGCGGTCCCGCCGGTCACACCTGGGATCAGATTCCCGAAATTCAGATCATGAACCGGAACAAGAGAAAGCGGACTGACCACCACCGCATCGGTCTCGGCACTATCCGTTTGCGCAAAGACAGCGGTTCCGCTTGCCAGTGCGACAGGTGCGAGCAACAAGCCGCCGATCAGGCGTGGTATGATGTGGTCTCTGGTCTTCACAAAAAATGCCCTATATCGAAAGCCGCAAATTTCCATTCACAGCTATAGTTAATTTCACCGTAACCATATTGGTGGTCAAGGCTCAGACTATTGATAATCAATGGTAATGTTAAACGTGCCCACATAGGCACCGGCAGCCTGATTGGCGTTTATGGTGAGCCTTCCGCCAAGCTTATAGTCGACGGACCCACTGACATTCAGGTTCCGGTTCCGCGTGCCGTTGCCGCCGTCAAAGCGGAATTGGTCCACGCGCATCGTTTGACCGCCACCTACACGGGTCAGCTCGATCTGGTTCTGACTGACCGTCATCCGCACCCGTTCCAGCGGAGTGCCATAGGCCGAGAACCATGCCGCCGAATGGGTTCCGCCCAGCGAGACCGCATTGCCATTCAACTGGATCAGAGCATCATTGTCCGGATCGATGGTAAACCGGCTCTGGCTCGTTCCAGCGGCAAAATCTCCAAAATGCAGGTCTGCATTTTTGGTAATGTTGACGCCCTGGTTAATCTCGGTCCGGGCCTCTCCGTTGCCGGATGCCGCGTCTGCAGCGGCAGAAGAAACAAGGACAGCAGCGAGGGCCGGAAGAATGGCCGTGCCTTTTATTGACCGCCATCCGGTCCGCTTTTGATAATCTCTATGTCCCACCGAAATCCCGCTATAGAAGAAGTGAGCACATAGGATTGAACAATATGGTTAAATCAGCGTTAACCTTCGCCGGGTCCGAACGAGGACCATATCCGGCATAGACTCAGAGATAATTGACTGTCACCGTAAAGCTGCCGTCATATTGGCCCGGTTCCTGGGCCGCTCCCACGGTCAATCGGCCGCCCACCTTGAAATTACCAATTGATGTAAAAAGCGGCAAAAGGCGAATAGACGCACCGTTCAGCGTAAAATTGTCCACGAGCATCGTTTGCGAACCGCCATTGCGGGTCAAGGTCGTCGAACTCGGCAGACTGATTTGATAATAAAGTAGCGGACGGGCCGATACCTGGAATCGGGCTGCCGATACGGTACCGCCAAATGCGGTAGCATTGCCCGTCTGTATTGAACGGGCATCGGAGAAAGGATTGACCACAACAGTCGAAACCGTGCTGCCTGCAATAATGTCGCCGAATTGGAGGTCTTGTAATCTTTGCACCGTGCTTGGCCGGGAAATGTCGGCAACCGACTCTCCTACTGCGGTCTGCGCGCACAACGGACCTGCAGCGGCACCCCCCACTATCGCCAGTGCAAGTCCTGACAGCTTGCGTAAAACTAAACGCATGTTCGAATTCCCCGTTCTGGCCAATATTTCGGAATATATGCGGTCAAATTGCTTCAACAACTGCGAAGATTTTGCGTTAAAATTATATTAACATGCTGAATTTACATGTTTTATCATTTGTTGACAACGGAGGTTTGCGCGGCACAGGCAAACGGGCTATGCGACAAAAATGACCGACGCAGCAATCTCGATCCAGAATCTCTCCAAAACTTATGCCGGTGGCAAACAGGCTCTCGACAACATCAATTTTGATGTGCCCCGCGGCTCGATCTTCGGACTTCTCGGCCCCAATGGTGCGGGCAAGTCGACGCTGATCAACATCCTCTCCGGCATGGTCCGTAAAACCTCGGGCAGCGCGAGCATCTGGGGATTTGATATAGATGACAGCCCCCGCAACGCAAAAGCCTCGATCGGAATCGTGCCACAGGAGATCATTTTTGATCCCTTCTTTACCCCTTCGGAGGCGCTGGAAGTGCAGGCCGGACTCTATGGCGTCCCGAAAGCAAAACGCCGGACAATGGAATTGCTGCGCGCGGTCCATCTCGAAGACAAGGCCGATGCCTATGCCCGCACATTGTCGGGCGGCATGAAACGTCGACTGCTGGTGGCCAAGGCAATGGTTCACTCTCCACCGATCCTGGTGCTTGACGAGCCCACCGCGGGCGTCGATATCGATTTGCGGCAACAGCTTTGGGAATATGTCGTCGACCTCAACAAGGCCGGCGTGACGATCGTGCTGACGACCCATTATCTCGAAGAAGCGGAAAATCTGTGCGACCGCATCGCGATTATCAATCACGGCAAGCTGATCGCCAACAAGCCGACGCCGGAACTGGTCGACATGGCCCGCGAGAAACTGGTCGAACTCACGCTGGACCGCGACATTAGCGAAGCACAGGATGCCGTCTCCTTCGCCAATGACCTGTTCGAGAAAGCCGAGATCATCGGGCCGCGTACGGTAGCGGTCACCTATAACAAGGACCGGACCAACGCCGGCGGCGTGATGGCAGCGATACAGGAACGTGGTTTTGCAATAGTCGATGTCACGACAAGGGAAGCTGATCTCGAGGATGTATTTCTCAACCTCACCCGCGACAAAGCAGCATGAACCACGACGTTATCATTGTCGGTTCCGGCGCAGCCGGACTGAGCGCAGCCATCACGCTGGCCCGCACCCACAAGGTGCTGGTGCTGGCCAAGGGTGAACTGACCGGCGGCTCTACGGCATGGGCACAGGGCGGCATTGCCGCAGTGCTCGATGCGGGCGACACATTCGACAATCATATCAACGACACGATGGTCGCCGGTGCCGGGCTTAACCGCCGCGAAACTGTCGAATTTGTTGTCGAAAATGCACCAGCCGCGATCGAACGGCTGGAGGATATGGGCGTACCGTTCAACAAGGAGGCGGAAGTCCTCCACCTCACCCGCGAAGGCGGGCACAGTCACCGGCGGATTGTCCATGTCGATGATGCGACCGGCTGGGCGGTGCAGGAAGCCTTGCAGAATACCGCTGCTGCCCATCCAAATATCACGCTAAGACCACATATGGTGGCAATTGACCTGATCGTCGACCGCCATGCGGAAAACCCGACCGGTGCCAAGAATGTCTGGGGCGTTTACGCGCTCAACAATGAAACCGGCCATGTCGAGACACTGACCTCGCGCGCGACGATCATGGCCAGTGGCGGCGCGGGACGGACCTATCTATTCTCCACCGCACCACGTGGCGCAACCGGCGATGGCATCGCCATGGCCTGGCGCGCCGGCGCGCGGGTTTCCAATATGGAGATGATGCAGTTCCACCCGACCTGCCTCTATAATCTCGAGGTCAAGAATTTCCTGATCACCGAAGCGGTGCGCGGTGAAGGCGGGCATCTGAAGCTGCCAGCAGATGCTGGCGACGAAGCTGGCGAACGCTATATGCAACGCTTTGATCCGGAGCGGATGGAACTGGCCCCGCGCGATATTGTTGCGCGCGCCAATGACCATGAGATCAAGCGGCTTGGGCTCGACTATGTCGATCTCGACATCTCCCACCGCGATCCGGAATTTGTCAAAGGCCATTTCCCCAACATCTATGACAAGCTGATCGGGCTGGGCATCGACATGACCAAGGGGCCGATCCCGGTCGTGCCAGCGCAACATTATACTTGCGGCGGAATATTGATCGATCTCGCGGGTCGCACCGACCTGCCCGGCCTCTATGCCGCCGGCGAAGCCAGCGAAAGCGGCCTGCACGGCGCCAACCGGCTGGCATCGAACAGCCTGCTTGAATGTTTCGTCTTCGGCGATGCGGCGGCGCGGGATATCGCGGAACATTGGGATGACTTGCCTGCCCCGCCCGCGATCCGGCCATGGGATGAAAGCCGGGTCACCGACAGCGACGAGGAAGTTGTGATCAAGCAGACCTGGACCGAAATCCGTCGCTTCATGTGGAATTATGTCGGCATCGTCCGCACCACCAAACGCCTCGAACGCGCAAAGCATCGCATTGATCTGCTGCGCGGTGAGGTCGAGGAATATTACGGAAATTTCCGTGTGACCCAGGACCTGATCGAACTGCGCAATCTGATCGAGGTGGCTGACCTGATCGTGGAATCAGCTTTGGCGCGGAAGGAAAGCCGGGGGCTCCATTATATTACCGATTACCCGGATTTGTTGCCGGAGGCGGTGGATACGGTGTTGGTGCCCTAGGAAGACGATGTCGCTGATATTCGCATCGGTTGCGATGCAATTCGCATCAGAAACAGAAGCACTAGGATGATGTAGATGACGCGTTGATCAATGCTGAGCAACCCGAGCCGTCAATCCAACTCGTTGATGATCAATTCCATCGCGGCGACGACTGTAGCAATTGTCTTTTCGCCGAGCAACGCGTCAACCTGTATGCTGGCTTGATCACCGGCTGCGCCTGCTCTTTCCACGGTCTCCGCACCCGATTGGGTCAGCTTTAACAGCCATGCCCGGCCATCCTGGTCATCCCGCACCCGTTCGACCAGATCGAGATCAATCAGCCGACGCATCATCGCGGTGATCGCGCTATCATTCAGACCAAGTCTTTTTGCCAACAAGGTTTGGGTGGAGGCTTCTTCGGAAGCTATTAACGCCAGAGCGGACATTTGCGCTGTCGTAACCCCTGCGACGTCGAGCAACTGGCGATCAGAAATTTTCTTGAGCGCGTGGGCGGCTAGCTGGAGCCGCGAGTAGAATCTCTGGTTTCTTGCCGACATACCCTCTTATTACCGCATCCCTGGACAATTGCGAACCATTTATAAGTTCAATAGTGAATTATAATCTCTCACCCAACGGACACCTAAAAACCGATTATCCTCTATTATCCTTGCCCATATCGTGATATTGTCATCTGCAATGATTATGATATAGTTTAATACTGAAATAAATAACGACTCGCGCCCTCACCTTCGGCAATTCGGATGTGACCGCCCAGACAGACTAGAAAAGGAACGATAATGACCCATGATCCCAATGATTCAGAAATGAACGACCTGAGAATGTCAGACAGCGGCCGGATATTATATGACAAGGTGAAACGCTTTGTTGCCGAAGAAGTAGATCCGATAACCGAGAAATTTTACGCCATGGGCGAAAATCGCGAAGAGCGTTGGAGCTACGCGCCCGGACAGCTGGAACTGCTGGAAGGCGTGAAAGACAAGGCGCGCGCGCAAGGGCTCTGGAATTTCTTCCTGCCCGACGCAGAATCGGGCGAAGGCCTTAAGAACCTCGACTATGCGTTTATTGCCGGCATCCTGGGCCAAAACTCGCTGGCATCCGAATGCATGAACTGCAGCGCGCCCGACACCGGCAATATGGAGGTGCTCGAACGCGTCGGCACAACCGCACAAAAGCAGGAATGGCTCGTCCCCTTGCTCGAAGGAAAAATCCGCTCTGCTTTCGCAATGACCGAACCGGGACATCCGTCTTCTGATGCGCGGAATATTCGCACCGAGGCAGTTCTTGAAAAAGGCGAATGGGTGATCAACGGAGAGAAATTCTACATTTCCGGCGCTGGTGATCCACGCTGTAAAATCATGATCACTATGGTCCG
Source organism: uncultured Parasphingorhabdus sp. (assembly GCF_963975555.1). Lineage (GTDB taxonomy): Bacteria > Pseudomonadota > Alphaproteobacteria > Sphingomonadales > Sphingomonadaceae > Parasphingorhabdus. The sequence goes on from NZ_CAXBHH010000005.1 coordinate 123,510, forward strand.
CACCAATCCCGACGGGCCATCGCACTCGCAACAATCACAAATCTTGGTGCCTATGGATACACCAGGCGTTGAGATCATCGGGCCAATGCATGTCTTTGGCGAAGACGACGCACCGCATGGCCATATGCATATCAAATTCAACAATGTTCGGGTGCCCGAAGAGAATATGCTGCTCGGCGAAGGACGCGGCTTTGAAATCTCTCAACTTCGCCTCGGTCCAGGACGCATCCACCACTGCATGCGTAGCGTCGGCGTCGCAGAACGCGCTTTGGACCTGATGGTTCATCGCGGCGGAAGCCGGGAAGCCTTCGGCCAGCCGTTGGCACTGCTGGGTAAAAACCTTGAAGTTATTTCACGCGCCCGCATCGATATCGAAGCGATGCGTCTGATGGTTCTGAAAGCCGCCAAGGCAATGGATGTCATGGGCAACAAACAAGCCCGTGTCTGGGTTTCCATGGTCAAAGCCTATGTTCCCGAAATCACATGCCGGATCATTGATGAGGCGATCCAGATCCACGGTGCAGCCGGTGTGTCACAATGGACACCGCTTTCCCGCATGTATGCCAACCAAAGAACATTGCGCCTCGCTGATGGTCCGGATGAAGTCCACCATATGGTCGTCGGCCGCAACGAGATGGGCAATGCAGGCTACAAGCCACAGCGTTAAGTTCATCATCACATGATCTAAGAAAGGCCGGGCATCATGTCCGGCCTTTCTGCTGTGTGGCCTATTGGTCCCTCGTCACTAGCGGACAGCCGTCCCGACCATCTTGTCACTCGTCTTGTGCTTCGCGAGATCCTTCGGATCAAACCACACCGGTTTCAGCTTCTTGTCGACAAACAACTGCATCTGGTCGGTATAATGCGGTGACTCCGGGCGCGTAGTTGCGGCACCGAAGGGCTGGATCGAGCGCGAGTGGACCTTGCCGTCCTTCGCCCATTCCATGAACATGATGAAGCTGTCACCATGGCGCACGGATAGTCGCCCGTCATCCTCGACATCCCACAGGGTCGAGGCGCGGATCGTGTCGTTACCGCCATCAACGGGCAGATCGACTTCGCCCTGCCGCATCCGCAGCACATCCATCATCGGCGGATCGATCTTGTCGAAATATTTCGTCAGGTGGTCGACCGTTTCCTCCAATATCTGTCGAGGATCGGGCATCTTGCCGCGGTTATAATGCGACTTATTGGCCGGGCGCAGCACCATCAGCGCGAGCGCATCCGCCGGCCCCTTACCATCGAGATTCCAGTCCCATTGGCCGAGCAATTGCTGCGCCTTGAGCAGTTTCGCGCTATCCTTCAAGTCGAGCGACGCGATCTTGTCGAGCCACGCTTTCGCATAGCCCGCTTTCTCGTAGCCGGTGTCATATTTGATGGCCCATAATTCGGCGTCGGTGATCTTGCCATCATCATTGGCCTTTTCCAGCAAGGCGATCGAACGGCGCGATCGGTTGGTTTGGTCATCCTCTACCCCCAACAGCGGCGAGAAATTATCCGGATTGAGCTCATCGCCCGGACCCGCGGCAATATAAGGCGTGTTATTGGAATTCATGACATAGCCAGAAGCCGGATTGACCAGTGCCGGGACGCGCGTGAACGGCAAGGTTTTTTGCCACAGCGCCTTTGAACTATCGCCGGGCAGCACCCCGCGCCAGTTATAGCCTTCGGGCCGGTCGGGGAACATCGCGTTATAGTACATACCGATATTGCCCTCGGCATCGGCATAGATGAAATTGGTCGCCGGAACGCCCTGCCCCGCCATCGCCGCCTGCCATTCGTCAAAATTCTTTGCCTTGTTGATCCGGTAATATTGGGTCAGCATATCGAGCTCGTCGATCCCGGCATAGCGGAGCGCATAGGCACCGCTATCGTTCATGATCACCGGTCCGTGGATCGAGCGATAGGCGACCTGAGGATAGGGAATGACGAACGGGCCATATTTGATCTTCAGCCAGACGCGTTTCTTTTCGAGCGGCTTCCATTCACCATCGAAACGATAGGCATCTTTCTTGTCGTTCAGCGTCAGCTTGTAGATATCGACCAGATCAGGCCGGTTGACGGTGTTGGTCCAGCCGAGATATTTATTGTGGCCGAGAAACGGGAACGGCGACCCCGGGAAATTGGCACCGGCGAAGTCCCAGCCTTCGTCGCTGTGCACAACCAGTTCGTACCAGGCGACATTGCCGCGCAATGGCTGGTGCGAATTGGAGATCAGACGGGTCTTGCCTTCGGAAGAGCGTTCTGGCGCGACCGCAAAGGCATTTGAACCATTTTCATCGGGGTCAGGGCCGACGGGAGTGACGGTCTTACTTTCAATTATCTTGTCCGGACTTAAAGGATGGATTGATGTTTTGACCGGTTCATTGGACAGACGCGGACCGCCCTCGCGCGGCAGTGGCTTATTCTGCACCAGCGCTTCAATCGGATTGTTGAGGCCGAAGAAAAACGGCGAACGCAGCACGAAACCTGCGGCAATATCCTGTCCGTTGACGGGAAATAATTTGGCCAGCTTGACCTCTTCAGGGTGCTCTTCAGCATAAGCATTGAGCCCGGACGCATATCCGGCTAGCACTGCACGGACATCAGCCGGAAGATCGTCATATTTGCGGTTCACCGTTCCGCGCACATCAAGCAGGGCTGCGATATAGTCGATCGGCGCACTGTCTGCGCCGTTGAGTGTCGCCATCCGGCCCCGCGTCATCGCGGTCACTTCCTGCAGCGTCGAGAAATCATCTTCGGAATGGGCATATGCTACGCCATAAGCGACGTCGGCATCGGTCTTGCCGAATATATGCGGCACACCGAACTCGTCGCGAACAATGCGGGCTTCATAAGAGCCTTCCGGCGGCGGAGTAGATGCTTCAACACTCATCGGTTCCCAGACCAAGAGGCCTGTTGCCACCAGCACAATGAAGATGAGCAGCCCGATGCCCACACGCTTAAGTGTTTTCACGTATTTTTTCCTCTCCGACAGCATCATATGCTGCGTATATCTTCACGCTCGTTAGCGCTTACCATATCAAGCCGACGGAAAAAGTCATCAATATGGTTGTGTTGCACGAGTACAACACCATATTTATGACAAGACACTGAGATTGAACAGGATGAACCGATGAACCTTGAGAAATTCACTGACCGCGCCAAGGGCTTTTTGCAATCCGCCCAGACCGTCGCGATCCGGATGAGCCACCAGCAAATAACCGCGGCGCATCTGGCAAAGGCGTTGCTCGAAGATGACCAGGGCATGGCATCGGGTTTGATCACCAAGGCGGGCGGCGATGCCAAAAAGGCGCATCAGGAAATTGATGCAGCGCTAGCCAAGATTCCAGCAGTATCTGGGGGCGGCGCTCAGCAGACGCCCGGATTGAACAATGACGCGGTTCGCGTGCTCGATCAGGCCGAACAGATCGCCGAGAAGGCCGGGGACAGCTATGTCACGGTGGAACGGCTGTTGCTCGCATTGTTACTCGCCAAGGACACGGCAGCCGGCAAGGCATTGTTGTCGTCCGGCGTTACAGCCGAGGCACTCAACACGGCAATTAACGATTTGCGTGGCGGCCGCTCGGCGGACACTGTCTCTGCCGAGGATGCTTATGAAGCGATGGAAAAATATACCCGCGACCTGACCCAGGCCGCGCGCGACGGCAAGCTCGATCCGGTCATCGGCCGCGACGAAGAAATCCGCCGCACGATCCAGATACTGGCGCGCCGGACCAAGAATAATCCGGTCCTGATCGGTGAACCCGGCGTCGGCAAGACCGCTATCGCCGAAGGCATGGCGTTGCGCATTGCCAATGGCGATGTGCCCGACAGCTTGAAGGACCGCCGCTTGATGGCGCTCGACATGGGCTCTCTCATCGCGGGTGCAAAATATCGTGGCGAGTTTGAAGAGCGGCTGAAGAGCGTGCTCGATGAAGTGCGCGGAGCCGAAGGCGAAATCATCCTGTTCATTGACGAGATGCACACATTGGTCGGCGCTGGCGCGTCGGAAGGCTCGATGGATGCATCCAACTTGCTGAAGCCTGCACTGGCACGCGGTGAACTTCACTGTATCGGGGCGACGACGCTCAATGAATATCAGAAATATGTTGAAAAAGACGCTGCCTTGCAACGGCGGTTCCAGCCCGTATTCATTGGCGAACCCACGGTCGAGGATACGGTTTCGATCCTGCGCGGGCTGAAGGAAAAATATGAGCTGCACCATGGCGTGCGGATTACCGACGCTGCTCTGGTGAGCGCGGCGACTCTCTCTAACCGTTATATTTCGGACCGGTTCCTGCCCGACAAAGCCATCGATCTGATGGATGAAGCGGCATCGCACATCCGTATGGAAGTGGAATCAAAACCCGCAGAAATCGAAACGCTCGACCGGAGAATCATCCAGCTCAAGATCGAGCGCGAAGCGCTATCAAAGGAAACCGATGAGGCCTCAAAGGGCCGTCTTGAAACGCTCGAGAAAGAACTGGCAGAGCTGGAGCAGCATAGCGCAGAACTGACCACGCGCTGGCAGGGCGAGAAGGACAAGATCAATGCCGAGGCGCAACTCAAGGAACAACTGGACCATGCGCGGCTTGAGCTGGAACAGGCCCAGCGTGCCGGTGATCTCGCCAAGGCCGGCGAGCTGAGCTACGGTACTATTCCGAATCTGGAAAAAGCGCTCGAAGAAGCCGCCGACGATACGGTCGGCGCGATGTTGCGCGAAGAAGTTACCCCCGCAGATATTGCTGCGGTGGTCTCGAAGTGGACCGGCATCCCCGTTGACAAAATGCTCGAAGGCGAGCGCGAGAAGCTGCTGGCGATGGAAGAACTCATCGGCAAGCGCGTGATCGGCCAGAAGGATGCGGTCGCAGCGGTGTCTGCTGCTGTCCGTCGCAGTCGTGCCGGCTTGCAGGATCCGAACCGTCCGCTGGGCAGCTTCCTCTTCCTCGGCCCCACTGGCGTCGGCAAGACCGAATTGACCAAGGCGCTGGCTGGCTTCCTGTTCGACGATGATCAGGCGATGGTCCGGATCGACATGTCGGAATTCATGGAGAAACACAGCGTATCACGGCTGATCGGTGCCCCTCCCGGCTATGTCGGCTATGATGAAGGCGGCGTGCTGACCGAAGCGGTTCGCCGGCGTCCCTATCAGGTGATCCTGTTCGACGAAGTCGAAAAAGCGCACAGCGATGTGTTCAACGTTCTGCTGCAGGTACTCGACGATGGGCGCCTGACTGACGGTCAGGGACGGGTCGTGGATTTCTCCAACACCCTCATCATTCTCACCTCCAACCTGGGCAGTCAGTATATGGCGAACATGAAGGATGGCGAGACGGTCAAGGATGTCGAACCGCAGGTGATGGAAGTCGTCCGCGCTCATTTCCGCCCCGAGTTCCTCAACCGGCTGGACGAAATTATATTGTTCCACAGATTGGGCGAAGAACATATGGCGCCGATCGTCGATATCCAGGTATTGCGGGTGCAGAAACTGCTCAAGGACCGGAAGATCGAACTGGACCTCACCGATGCTGCCAGGCGCTGGCTGGGGCGGGTTGGCTATGACCCGGTCTACGGCGCACGGCCGCTGAAACGCGCGATCCAGAAATATCTTCAGGATCCGCTGGCCGACCTGATCCTGCGCGGCGAAGTGCCGGATGGATCGACGGTCAAGATCGATGAAGGTGATGGCGCGCTGAAGATGGAGCCGGTTACGACGTCGACTTGACCTTTGTCCTCATCAAAGCTAATTTCTACTTTAGAAGATAGATTTTCGACCAATCATATGGAATTTTCACATGAAATATTTGGTAACATTTTCAATGATCGCAATTGCTATTTCTGGCACGGCATCGGCAAAAGATAAAAACCAATCATCCGTCACCGTGACCGAAGATAAAATGGCCGGCAAGGAAGATATGGGCGATCCAACGCGCATGATTTGTAGGAAGCAGGAAAATACTGGTAGCCGTCTTGGCGCCAAACGCGTTTGTGCGACGGCTGCGGAATGGGACGCGAGAAAGCAGCAAAATCGAGAATCTGTCGAACGGACACAGAAAAGTCGCGCCACAAATTACTAGTGTTGCTGAAATTTTATCCGGTTGGGTAACCTAGTTTTTCAGCCCATGGTGCGAGAATGGGGATGACGTCCTGCAATTGACTTTGATAGCGTTCCCACCGCCCGCTAGCGCGGGTATATACGGGTTCTGTAACTTGTGCATAGCTGGCGGTAGGAACTCTTCCTCGTCCTCGCGCAGTTTCCACAGTGTCTAATATGGCATCATGCCATTCCAATCCCAACCAAGAAATCAGAGGCTTCATTTCAGCAGCAGGATCAGCAACAAGGCGCTCGTAACGGACGCGGTGGATGGAGATAGGCAAATGGCTCGTCGCATTCTCCCATGATGCAAACGCGGCGCTATAAGTATATGCAGCTTCCTCGAGAGACGTAAAACTACGCATCGCGGAATTGAGTTGGAAGTTGGCCATAAAGCAGCTCAACACGACATCATAGGGATGCCGCTCGGACAATATAATCTGAGCATTTGGAAACAGCGCATAAATCTCCGGAACCCGAGCCATCAATAAAGGATGCTTGTCCACCAAACGCTTGCCATCCCCACCAGGCACCAGTTCCTGGGCAACCTTGAAATATTGATCTCTCATCGCAGAAATTTCGGAGCTCTCCATTTCGATCAGAGATACCGATTTATTCTTACCGATAGCGTTCGTCAGGACCTGCTTCTCCTCCATCACGTGAAGCTCCGGATTACCCATCAACATCGTATCAAGCAGGGTTGTGCCCGATCGTGGAAATCCAACCAGGAAAATGGGATCGACGGTCGACTCGGATAATGGAGCAGATGACAATTTTGACAGCTGTTCGGGATTCCAGTACGCGGTTTCGCTTTCCACCCGGTCACGATAGGTCGTTCCTACCTCAAACGTCGGGGATTCTCCCAAGACAGCTGCGTTCATCTGTTCATATCGGCCGAAAGCTTCCTCGGCATGCCCCAGTCGATCTGCAATATCTCCCCGCAATTTTGCCGTTCGCGCCGGACTGACTGTATCAGGGATCTGCTCGGCAAAAACAGAAGCAGACTCAAAGTCTCCCTTTCGGCGAGCCAGCGACGCCTTCAGAAATGCCAGTTCCGCCTCTTTCATTCCCATGGAATCGCATCGCGCAACCAACTCCTCCAACTCGTCAATCCGGTTAAGCGTTTCGAGCGCAACTCCGAGTTCCATATGCGCATCACGCAATTCCCGGTCACCCTGACCTGCATATATACCCACTGCTGCTTTGAGCTTGATGATAGCCTCGTCCAGATCATCATTCGCACCCAGTGCAAGGCCCAATTCGGTTAGAATATGAGGGTTGTCCGGCTCCTTGTCAGCGGCATCGCGCATGACCACCAAGCGCGGCACCTGCCGATCAGCTTTGGCCAACACCTGCGACAGATTGATATAGAGCTCGACCGTATCGGGCGCGTAGGTGATAGCCTGTTCAAACGCCTGTACAGCGCCATCCACGTCGTCACTATCTGCACGAACATTGGCCAGATTATTCCAGCTTTTATAATCGGTTGAATCGGCCGCGATGGCACGCTCGTAAGCGGCGGCTGCACGCGGGAGATCTGCTTTCTGTTGAAATAAATAACCTTCGAGCCGCGCCAGTGGCCCATCCTCGGCACCCTCGACAATAGCAAGCGCCTCTTCATTTTCATCAAGTTGGATCAACGCTGTTGCGAGATTCAGTCGCGCAGCCATATCTGCCGGAGCCACTTTAACATGCGTCCGAAGATGCGGCACTGCACGTTCGGGTTTATCTAGACGCATTGCGGCAAGTCCTGCCAAGGCGAGTGCCGGAACCGACTGTGGGTCTTTGCGCAGAAGAGCTTCTGCTTCTTCCAATACGCCAGCCATATTACCAGCGCGAAATTGTTCCATAACCGGCAGGAGTTCTGGTGGTGGCAGGGACATTATGATTTCTTTCTACTCAGGCTCGTGCTGGTCGTGCGATGTCAAATGCAACAGTGAGACGTTCACCATCATCGAACTTTCGCGTACCATGCCACATCGTTGAAGGGAATAGTACCAAACGACCTTCCTTTGGCTCTATCATGCGGAAAGGCTCAAGGTCGGGCACCAGCTCCCGATTTTCACCAAAACTGAGCCAACCATCGTGGGCAGATTCTCCGGATCCGTCTCCCATGGCTTTGGCTGGCAATGATATATATAGCGCCGAACTGAGCCAGCCTTCAGGGTGAACATGGTCAACGTGCATCCCTTGCCTTGTCAGACGTACGGACCATGATCCGGCAAAACGTATAGGCTTTCGGCGTTCGACCAGCAAGGGATGCCCGGCTTGGGCTTCTGGTAATTGGGCGATATGTTGCTCAACCACATTGATGACCGCATCCCGCAGCAATTTAATTTCAGGTTCAACCCGTGAAAACAAGGGGCCATCGGTTTGGGTGCCGAACCTCAATGACTGATCAAGCGGCTGTCGATCCGCAAAATGCAGATCACGTAGAACCGCGGCAACCTTTGAGATATCGCCCAGTTGAGGGCATAGATCGTAAACTCCGATGAACCGCGGATCTCCTTCGAGCCATTCCCAGCGGGAACCACCAGTTATTCGCCACGCTAACGCCAGATAGGGCCAAAGCACCCCTTGCAAATCACGTTCTATCCATGTCTCCCCAACCTCTGCGGCGAGGTCTGCCCGGCCTGCTTTTATGTGATGCCTGACAATCCGATGCGCGTGATCAATATTTTCAGGCACTCCCAGCGAATCAAACAGCTTGTCAGCACGTAGCATATCTCCGCTTTCACTAGCGCAATAAGCCTCCCATTCGGCGATCCATTCCAAATCCGGCAAACACAGTCTAGCATTGGCAATATTCATGGCCGCGGCTCTAAAATCCTTTGCTTGGAAATTGGTCATTACCAAAAGTTGGTGTAAACTGGGGTCGTCCGGCATTTGTAACAATGCGGTTTTCAGGCTGTCTGTATAAGAAGATCCATCGCCGACCTGCCCCCGAATTTTTGCAATCGAGCGATGACCGTCCAGCCACAAGGGATTGGCTTTCAATACCGTAGCGAGCTGACCGACCGCTTTCTCAATTTCATGTTCCATTACCAGCGCAGCCGCGCGACCGAGCAGAACCTCGCCATTTTGAGGAGCAAGAATTAATGCTTTTTCATATAACTCGCTGGCGATGCCACCAGCTTCGTGCATCACACGCGCGTGACTGTGCGCAATGAGAGCGTCGTTCGGCGCCAGAGCTGCTGCAGTAGCAAAAGCGCTAACCGCCCGCGCGCCGTCATTCAGCCCGCGTGCCACCAAGCCAAGAAGTTGCCATAATTTTGCATCATGCGGAAAGTGCCGAACCGCTTGTTCCGCAGTCGGCAGCATCGCTTCTAAGAGATCGTGGCGTATCGCTTCAATACCCACCCCAAATATCTTTCCGGAATCGGAGAAATTGAGCGTTGCGATTGCTGCGATAGTCTCCGCTTGATCCATCTCTTTTTGTTAGCAGCTAAGAGGCTTCGACCGCCATAAAAAAAGGCGGGCCAAACGGCCCGCCTCCTTTTTTTCTCGTTGATCGACTATTAGAAGTCGAGGGTAACACCGACGTAGATGTAACGGCCAAGTGCATCATAAACCTGAGCAAATGTGTTGCCGTTACAAGGGCCAGCAGGGCAAGCCTGCGAACCGGTTGTTGGTGGAGACTTGTCCAAGACGTTGTTCGCACCAAGACGGAAGCTGTAGTTATCACCGATCTTCGCAGTCAAGGCGAGATCGAAATAGCTCACGGCGTCGAACTTGGCCAGACCTGGGCGAGCAACGCCGCCTGGAGCAGGACCGCTACCCGAAGTATTGTTCAGGTTTGGATTGGCATCAAGCGCATCGACCGTAACCGATGAGAAATAACGCCAGCGCAACGAAGCACCGATTCCGTTTGGCATATCAAAGCCAAGACGGGCCTGATGGCGCCATTCTGGACTTGGTGTACCGCAAACGTTGCCGTACAAGCCAGCGCAATCATAGCTACCCGCAGCTGCAACACCGGTGTCCGTAACCAGTTTGTCGAGCCAGGTACCCACAAAGCTGAGGCTCAAGCGTCCAGCATTGCCAATTTCGCGACCGTAATTCGCTGCGACGTCAACACCAGCAGTGCTCAAACCACCGATATTCTCCTGCAAATCACTTACGAAACCACCTGAACTCCGCCACAATGAACCGGAAGCGTCCCGATTAACCAGTCCGCAGAAGAATGGATCAGCTGACTGCGTACATACGCCGACAATTGTGTCAGCACCAATACCAGAGATAGCGCCATCCAGCTTGATGTTGAAATAGTCAACACTAGCGGAGAAACCGGGCAGGAAGGTCGGGGTCAATACAACACCCGCAGTGTAGGTATCAGCGATTTCCGGAACCAAGTTGGGGTTACCGCCAATCAGACCATTATATTGACCTGCTGGGTTTGCCGCGACGTTCTGACCAACCGAAAGACCTTGTGCCAAACAGCCGGTATCAGCGGCGGTAATGGTAAAGCCAGAGCATGGATCTGAGTTACCATCAAGCGCAACACGTTGTGGTGCGAACAGGTCCTGCACTGTCGGAGCGCGAACGGCACGGTTGTAACCACCGCGGAAACGAATGTCCGGGGTTGGAGCAAACTCACCTTCAATCTTGTAGGTGTCGGTGTTTGTTCCGGTGCTGTAGTCCGAATAGCGATATCCGCCGGTGATCGTGAATTCATGAACCCAGCTATCCTGAGCGATCGGAACGCTAACTTCGGTGAAAAATTCCTTCACGTTGAAAGAACCATCAACTGGAAGTGTTGGAGCTCCCTGACCAGCCAGATCGCCTGTCTGGAAAGCTACGTCGGAAAGGAATTCCAGACGTTCGTTCCGGTATTCAGCACCGAACACAACGCCAACACCGTTATCGGACCATGGTGACTTAATACCATATTCACCAAGTTGGCCAGACACATAAGCTGAAGCGACTTGCTCGCTGACTAAACCGCGCTGGAAGCCCGGAGTCGAGAGATAAGCGTTCGAAGCAGCCGATGGAGTGACCGAGCCTGGCGAGAAGATATCCCAAGGAACACAGTTCGGATCGGTGCCGTCAAGCGTGGAACGACAAACGGCGTTACCATTGACATCATTAACAACATCAAGCGCACGGGTTATACGAGTTACCGAAAAATCGTTCGTATAGGTTTCCGCGAAGTTGGTGCGGCCATACTGGTAATAAGCATCGTAATTCCATGCTGTACCAAGGTCACCCTTCATACCGATAACGGCACGATAGCTGGTGTGCTGCAGGTCATCGCGACGCGAACCGCCTTCAACATTCCGACGCAAAATCTGTGCAAAACCGCGATTATAGGTTCCACCCGTAGCTTGATCGACGAAGTCGAACGGTGTGGTCTGCAAAAGAGGCTCACCAAGACCGCGGGCAATACGCGCTGCGTTTTCTGCAGCGACATTACCAACTACTGTGAAAGCATCGCCAGGAGCGGGGCTTACTAGCAGGTTCTCATTATCACAGATCAAAGCCGATTGAGCAGCACCGATCAGCGGGTTGTCGCAGTTCAGCGACAACGAGTTACCGAAGTTACCCGATGGCGCAATCTGCGCAACCGTACGGTCGTCCATGAACATGAACTCGAGATATGGTTTCAAAGAGTCCGAAATTTCGTAATCTGCAAAAACGCCAGCTGTATAACGTTCATCAGGGCGCTGGAAATAGTTAGAAGGCGCGAAGTTGAACGGGGTAAATCCAGGGGCAATCGTACGATTAGGACCAAATTGGTAGGTCAAAGAGGTGAAATTAGCTGTCCGGGGATCAGTGCTGTCAAAAGCGAACAATGTACCGTTTGGCGAGGTAGCCGAACCACCACACGAATAAGGATTGGCCGATCCCTGCGTAGTCGCAGAAAGCGCACAAGCCGAATAATCGCGATTAGCCTGGGTTACCGCGTTAATTTTACGGTAGCCTGCATAAGCTGTGATATGGCCGCGACCGTCATCAAAGCCAGCACCGAAGGAAGCGGACACATCAAAAGTACCGCCATCGGTCGACATACCTCTTGGGTAACCGAAGTTACGGGCATCAAGAGCATTGGTATAGTCGCTGTTGTTGCGGTTATCGTGATTGTAGAACGAATATTGCGAGTCAACACGGAAACCTTCAAAATCGGTATCCATTACAAAGTTGACAACACCAGCAACAGCATCTGCACCATAAACGGACGATGCACCGCCGGTCAGAACGTCAACACGCTTGATCAAGGTAGCAGGAATGACGTTAATATCAGCTGCCGATGTCGTTGGGTCGCCAGGAACGAGCCGACGTCCGTTGAGAAGCACCAGTGTCCGCTCGGAACCAAGACCACGAAGGTTCAGGGTTGCGATACCGCTTGCGCCGTTAGCGTAGTTACCACCTTGCCCGGCGAATACCTGCGGCAACGAGTTAACAAGATCTTCAACGCGGGTAGTACCCGTTTGCTTGAATTCTTCGTTGCTGAGAACCGTGATCGGGCTAGCCGATTCTAGATTTGGCTGACGAATACGCGAACCCGTCACAACGATAACGCTGGACTCCGCGCTCTCAGCGGCTTCCTGAACGTCTTGAGCATACGCGTTGGTCGAAACCAGCGCCATACCAAGCACGGCAGGAGCCACGGTTGCCTTAAAAACCATCATTTTTTTCATTTGGTCCAGTCCCTATATCTGGAGAACAAACATTATCATGTTTGCTCGTTTGTTTGCCGAATGATACCGAAGGACGCCCCAAACGCCCTTCCAGATCACCGGGATGCGCTTCCGATGCCGCAACAATCCTCACGTGTAAACCCTAGGTTCAGGTTCAACCGCAAGTTTTGTTGTGGATGTAACTAAATTGCCACAGTCTCATAATAGGGTTAAAGTCGCGCTCACCATCTCCCCGCGGATGATCCTGACCCGGGACCTTTCGACGACTTGATATGCTCTACATCTAAAGCTTCGCACTAAGAAACCTGCACAATCACGCTGCAGAGATCATGTTGCATCAACTATATTGATGGTGCATTACAACTCTTTTGCGCGCACAGATGTGAGTGCCTTGCCTAGGAAACTGCCAATGAAACATTTCAAAAATTCAAAACTCTCTCTGGCCATTCTGATTTCATTGGCCGTGTTCACCTCACCCGCAGCAGTTCTTGCCAAGGACGAAGCGCCAAAGCGCTCAGCGTTGCTCGATGAATTGATAGAATGCCGCAAGATGACCGACTCAACGGAAAAATTGGCGTGCTACGACGAGAAAGTGGACCAGATCGACCTCGCCCAAAGAAACAATGAGCTGATTGTCGCAGACAAAACTGATATCCAGGAAGCCAGAAAAGGTCTGTTTGGCTTTTCTTTGCCAAAGATCAGGCTGTTTGGCGGAAGCGGCGATAATGACAATGATGATATCAAAGAAATCGAGAGCGTTGTAACCTCCGCCCGTCAAATCGGTTACGGCACATGGATTATCGGTCTGGAAGATGGTTCGACATGGCAACAAGTCGGAGATCGAAAGCTCGTGCTTAGCCCGAAGTCGGGCAACAAAGTTCGAATCAAAAAAGGCGCGGTTACCAATTATTGGGCGAATATTAATGGTCAGCGTGCGATCAGCGTAAAGCGAATCGAGTAATATTACAGCTGCACGCAGTCGCTGTTTTTCAAACCCCGCCCCCTGTCAAAGGTCACCAACTCTGTAATTTGTTGATAGGTTGAATACCACCTACTCCATCGGCCCGGTCAGTAATATCGGGTCGATTCGCGCTGCATTCCATTTCATCGACCAGTGCAGATGCGGGCCGGTTGCGCTGCCGGTTGAGCCGATCCGGCCAATCGGTTCACCGCGCTTCACCTGTTGGCCTTCTTTGACCAAGATCTCGGAACTATGCAGAAAGGCGCTGTTCAGTCCCATGCCATGATCAATCATCAGTAGATTGCCTTCCAGCGAGAAGGGGCTGGATGCGGCCAGCGTTACCACGCCATCGGCGGGTGCTACATAATAGGTGCCAGTGGGGGCAGCGATATCAATACCGCTATGATAGCTGCCGGGCGAGCCATTATAGATGCGTTGATTGCCAAACATGCCGGATATCCGGCCCTTGACCGGCCAGATGAAATCCTCGCGCCAGCCTGCACTGTCACTCTTAACACTGCGCGCAGCGTTGATCTGCGCCAGCTCGGGCGCACGTCGCCGCTTGAAAGCCTCGCTGGCGGTCCGTCCGTTGCGGTTGAGACTGACATGCTCGATCTTCCACTTGCGCGGAGCAATATTTATGAATTTCTTGACGGTCTGGCCGTCATCCAATGTCGCAACCAATTGCGCCGCCTGACCGGCATCGCGGTTGAAGGCGATGATGAACTTGCCGTCTTCGTCAAACGGGACGGTCTCGCCGTCAAAAGACAGGTTGCGGGTACCGGCTGGTGCATCGCCAATCATCACGCCTCCCTGGATTGCTTCGCCGCTAAACCCGAATTTTACAGCTTCGCGAAAGGCGGACTGTTCGGTGTCGTCGGTTCCGGCATAGACAATGGCCGCTGGCGCAGCGACAGCCGCGAACGCAAAAGCGCATAATGTTGTTTTCAATCCGCCGATCACTGTTCGCTTTCCGGTAGGTGGGCGCGTGCAGAAATCTGTGCCGTGGCATAAGGTTCCTGCTTTTCGACGCTCCAGTAGCGAAGTTCATCGAGCGGAATCGCTTCTCCGGTCACCGCGCACAGGACATGGTCGCCTGAAGACATCGGCCGGAAGCCGTTGGGCATATAGTGCAGCTTTGCCACTTTGTTGCGATTGGACATTAACATAGGACGCTTTTACTCCCTGGATCCTTTACCTGCGATTTACGGTCATGATTGTCACAGTCGGCCAATCCTACCGCAAATCCCCCCTAGAATAAATCCTTCTGCCTGTCATCCGCCGGTTTTTTGACTCGGCTAGGCGAGGCTTGCGCAGGCTTTGGCTTGGCGGGAGCGGCATCGGTTACAGTCGCGCCGACCGTCCCGTCCTGGAAGTGCAGGTCGAGATCACCCGCCTTTATCGCGGCGGCGCGATTGGCGATCAGACTGCCATCCGGTCCGGATACACGCGCATAGCCGCGCTTCAGCGGACCATCGGGAGAGACCTGCTGCGCCAGCCGCCACAAAGCGTCCAGCCGCCGCTTCGCGTCGCCCAGCGGGCGCTGCACCAGACTGACCGGAAGATCGAGCCGTTTCAACTGCTCCTGCGAACGCGTCAGCCGCTGCTGCAATATTGAGGGCCGCAAGGCTCCGGCGCTTGCCGAAAAACGACTGCGGGCATGGGCGATATTCTGGCTCATGCCATATTTCATCCGCTCGGACACTTCATCCACCCGTTGCTGATGGGGGCGGAGCAAGTCGGTCAGCGCCGGCATCAGACGCCGCTGCGCCTCCAGCCTTTCCTGCGCCATGTTCAGGCTGCGCTGCACGCTACGCGCCATCCGCGCCTTGCTTTCCGACAATGTGGCCAGCCATTCCGTCCGGACCGGCACCGCCATTTCGGCGGCGGCTGTCGGTGTCGGTGCGCGCAGGTCGGCGGCAAAGTCGCAGAGCGTCGTATCGGTCTCGTGCCCCACGGCGGAGATGATCGGGATCGTGCAATCCGCAACCGCCCGGACCACGATTTCCTCGTTGAAGCTCCAAAGGTCCTCGATCGAACCGCCTCCGCGCGCGACGATCACCAGATCGGGTCGTGCGACCGGACCATCCGGCGCCATCTCGGAGAAGCCGCGAATGGCATGGGATATCTGTTTCGCTGCGCCCTCCCCTTGGACCAGCACCGGCCAGACAATCACATGGCTGGGGCAGCGGTCGGCGAGCCGGTGCAAGATGTCGCGGATCACCGAGCCTGTCGGCGATGTCACCACGCCGATGGTCTTCGGCAGGAACGGGATCGGCTTCTTGCGATCCTGATCGAACAGGCCCTCGGCGAGCAACTTGGCCTTGAGCTTCTCGAACAGCGCCATCAGCGCGCCCTCGCCCGCCAGTTCCATCTTGTCGATCACGACTTGATATTTGGATCGGCCGGGATAGGTGGTCAGCTTGCCCGAGACCACGACCTCGATGCCGTCCTCCGGCTGGAACGGCAGCCGCCCGGCATTGCCCTTCCACATCACCCCGTCGATCACCGCCTTGTCATCCTTCAGCGCCAGATAGACATGGCCGGACGCCGCGCGTTTGAAGCCCGATATCTCGCCCCTGATCCGGACATAGCCGAAGCGATCCTCGACCACCCGCTTGAGCGCTCCGGAAATTTCCGAAACCGACAAAGGCGGGGCGTTGTCACCCTGCCCGCTCTCGGCTAGGAGCTTCGCGTCTAATGAGAGGGAATCGTCCATGAATATCCTGTTGATTGGCTCCGGTGGCCGCGAACATGCCTTGGCCTGGAAGCTGGCGCAATCCCCTTCTCTCGAGAAATTCTACGCGACACCGGGAAATCCCGGCATCGCGCAACATGCCGAACTGGTCCAGCTCGACGTTGCCGATCATGACGCGGTCGTCCGCTTCTGTCAGGGCAAGCGGATCGATCTGGTCGTCGTCGGCCCCGAAGCGCCGCTGGTCGACGGCCTCGGCAACAGCCTGCGCGCCGCCGACATTGCGGTCTTCGGCCCCGACAAGGCAGCCGCCCAGCTCGAGGGCTCGAAGGGCTTCACCAAGGACCTGTGCAGCCGCGCCAATATTCCGACCGCCGGCTATGTCCGGACCACCAGCGCCGCCGACGCGCTCAAGGCACTCGACGGTTTCTCCATTCCCGTCGTGATCAAGGCCGATGGCCTCGCCGCCGGCAAGGGCGTGATCATCGCCGAGACCCGCGACGAAGCCGAGGCCGCGATCACCGACATGTTCGGCGGCGGCTTTGGCGCAGCCGGCGCGGAAGTGGTGATCGAGGAATTTCTGACCGGCGAGGAAGCCAGCTTCTTCGCGATCACCGACGGCAAGTCGGTCGTCCCCTTCGGCACCGCGCAGGATCACAAGCGCGTCGGCGAAGGCGATACTGGCCCGAATACCGGCGGCATGGGCGCCTATAGCCCCGCCCCCGTTCTCACTCCCGCGCTGCAACAGCAGGTGATGGACGAGATTATCCAGCCGACCGTCGACACCTTGGCCGCCGAGGGCACGCCTTACAGCGGCGTCCTGTTCGCCGGGCTGATGCTGACCGGGACCGGCCCGCAGCTGATCGAATATAACGCCCGTTTCGGTGACCCGGAATGCCAGGTGCTGATGATGCGGCTGGAAAGCGATCTTGCCAAGCTGCTGATGCGCACCGCCAAGGGCGACCTCGCCCAGACCAGCACCCCGGTCTTCGCCCCCGAAACCGCGCTCACCGTGGTTATGGCCGCCAAAAACTATCCCGGCACACCGGAAAAAGGCGGCAAGATTCAGAATCTGGCGAGAGCGGAGCGCGAAGGCGCCAAGATATTCCACGCCGGTACCACCGAGGTGGACGGCGCACTGGTCGCCAGCGGCGGCCGCGTGCTCAACGTCACTGCACTGGGCGACAGCGCCACCGAAGCGCAGGCCAAGGCTTATGCTGCGGTCGACCAGATCGATTTCGAGAGCGGTTTTTGCCGGCGCGACATCGGCTGGCGCGAGGTTGCGCGGGAAGCCGGGAACTAGGTTGTTTCGTCGCGCTTGAGCTCCAAAGTTAGTCAAACTTAGGGCCTATGAACGGTTCTCGCCTGCCCTTTTGTCGGGCGCAGCGTTATGGGACTCACGCGAAGCCGCGAAGGCGCTAAGAGATTGCGCTTTGTGGCTTCGTGTCTTCGTGCGAGCCTGACCATTTTGCGTCGCGCCGTGAACTTTACATAAACATCCGCTTTTATTTTCTGTAGTCTTTGCCCCCAGGCCGCAGAAATCCTGCCTTTGTAGGAAACCAACCGGCCGTCGAGTGTAACCTTTGGGATTGCCGCCCAAACCGGCCCCTGAGAAACAAGCGCGCAGCCGCCAGCGCCGCGATCATATCCAGATTGTCAAAGAGCCCGTCCCGCGCTTGGCGCGGAGCGGTTGCGATAATAGCGGATTGAGCCAGGTGTAGGACAGCAATTTCCACACCTTCTCCCGTGCGGGAGAAGGATACGAAGCCTTATCCGCAAGATTAGGCGCAGTTGGATGAGGGTGTTCCGCTGGTGGGTTGCTGTGCAAATAAGGTCCGGTACACCCTCACCCAGCTTCGACTAGGCAGCAAGCTGCCAAGTCTGCACATCCCTCTCCCTCACGGGAGAGGGGAATGTACGCAAATCACCCTGATTGAACAGATGTTGGTAATATCTCAAAGCAGACATCTCTCGTTCAATAGGAGCCATTACACAGAACATGATCAAAACTATCTGAGCGCAAATCAAAGATCACTTCGATTAACAAGCAACCACCGTCGGACATAACGGGCAGATCGTGTGAGTTTTTGAACCAACGAGAACTGTTTGCATTTCCCTGCGATTCCGAAATTGCGTTCTCCATTTCCTTCGTCTCTTCTAATTCATCCTCTGTGCATGGGCGGCTCTCCAGCTCTCCGTTTTCATCGATGCTCCCCATAACTTCGCATCCATAGTCTTCTGTTGCATCGATTGAGCTCCGCTCGCGTGGTTCAATGTAAACTGCGAGTATCTTGTTATCGGGCAATCTCGCATAGTTACGCGAATATGCTTCAATCGGCCTAGCTCCTTCAGGAAGCTGAATACGCGATTCTATCGTCTCCATAATTTGCTTTTGATCGGAAATATTGGACGTGCAGCTTGTCAGCACGCCTAGGATCGAAATGATCGATAATAATTTCATTCTTCAAGCCTAACAGAATTACGATGACAACGCAGTTTTCGGAGACTTTATTTTATCGAAATATTTCTAAGCCGCATCCTCATATCGAAATGCTTTCACCTTAATCGCCCCTGCCCGCTGCCTCATCTGGGCCGCATCAAAGCGCGCCTGCATCCGGAGCAAAGTGTCCATCTTCACGCCAAAGGCTTTCTCCACCCGCAGCGCCATTTCCGGCGACAGCGAGGCCTTGCCGTTCAGCAAGGTTGACAGTGCGGGACGACCGACGCCCAATATTTTTGCCGCATCGGTCACGGTCAGCTCATCGGGCAGGATCGCCTGCCGGATAAATTCGCCCGGATGGACCGGCTTCATGCCTATTTTGATCGCCATATCTTCCCTTTCCTAGACCCAATAATCTCTAAAACCCCTGAAACAGAAAATCCAGCGCATCGACAATCACCGCTCGATATGGCTCCTCCACGTTCACCACCGGCCTGCCCAGCGACGCGCGGCGCAGGGTGCCGATGTCGGTGGTCATCAGGCAGAAGCTTTGTCCCTTGATGGTGATTTCCGGTTTCAGCTTGCGCATGGTTTCGGCGCGGGCGGCCTCCGCCGGAACCAGTGGGACAACCACGACGCTGGCGAGATCGGACAGCACGTCGGCCTGCACTTCCAGCACATAAGGCACTTCCGTCCGGTTCAGCGCATAGATATCAAAGCGCGCCATTATCATCGGCCCAGTCAGGAACCAGCAGCGGGCCGGATTCCGCGACGCGCTGGTTATGCGCCGCGATCGTGTCCTGATTTTCGGCCAGCCAATTGTCTTCTCGCGCCTGTTTGATTGCTGCCGCGATCCCCGCTTCCGCTGCCTTCGAGGCATTGAGCTTCAGCGCTTTGGCCTCGCTCAATATGTCTTCGCGGATCGACAGGTTTATCGGGCGCCGTTTCGGGTTTTGCAGCCGCGCTGACGAAGACATCGGAAATTCCTCTGGTTAATAATGTGCATATAATATGCGCATATTGCTCGCAGCACAATCCCGGGCGTCAAATTTCGGATTGCCGTAAGATTGCTATGTCTTCTCCCGCGAGGGAGAGGGAAGCCCTAACCCAGCCCCACCAAGCTCAGCTACTTCGCACGCAATCTTTCCTAACTTGCTGGGCGCGGGTCGGAATCGCTAGTGGCGTGCTCCGGCGAACACCCTCTCCCGTTGCGCCGGTACATCAACAGAAAGTCGTATCGTCATGTCCCGTTTCACTACCCCTGCCGCCAATCGCCCAATCCGTTCGCTGGCCACTATCCTGCTCGCAGGTGCGGCGCTTTGCATGCCGGGCACGGCGCAGGCGACCGATGGCTATTTCCTCAACGGTGTCGGAGCGAAGGCCAAGGGCGCGGGCGGCGTGGCTATTGCTATGCCGCAAGACGCGTTTTCTATCGCCAGCAATCCGGCATCCGCGACCGCCATCGAGCACCGGCTGGATGTGGGCTTCGAAGTCTTCATCCCCGATCGCGGCTCCGAAATTATCGGCAATCAGGCTGGGCTCGACGGGGTCTATTCGGGCAATGATGCCAATCCCTTCATCCTGCCCGAATTCGCTTATGTCCGGCCATTGTCGGACACGGTTTCGATCGGCATTGCGGTCAACGGGAATGGCGGCATGAACACAGATTACGCGACCAATCCCTTCGCCAGTTTCGGCGCGACCGGCCCGGCAGGCGTGAACCTGCGCCAGATTTCGATCGCGCCGACCATTTCGGTGGAATTTGCCGAAGGGCAGAGCCTCGGCCTGTCGCCGCATTTCGTCGTGCAAAGCTTTGAGGTCGAAGGCATCCAGCCATTCGCAGCCAATTCGCAGGACCCGGCGAATTTCACCAACCGCGGTGAAGACTGGGCCTTTGGTGCAGGTTTCCGCGTCGGCTATCTCGGTAATTTCGGTGATAATTTCCGCGTCGGCGCTTTCTACCAGTCGAAAGTCTGGACCACCGAGTTCGATCGCTATGCCGGACTGTTCGCGGAACAGGGCGGCTTCAACATGCCCGCATCCTGGGGCGCGGGCGTTTCGGTCGACGCGACGCCGAAGCTGACGCTGGGCGTGGATTTCAAACATATCGAATATTCCGGCGTCAACTCGGTCGGCAACCCGATTGCGTTGCTGTTGCAGGGCGTTCCCTTTGGCGCGGATGACGGCCCCGGCTTCGGCTGGGACGATATTGACGTCTGGAAGGTCGGAGCGGTCTATCAGGCCAGCGACAAGCTGACCCTGCGCGCGGGCTATGGCCGCTCGAACAATCCGGTCCCGCAGTCTGAGACATTGCTCAACATATTGGCGCCGGGCGTGGTCCGCGATCATTATACTGTGGGCGCGACAGTCAAGGCATCGGACACTATCGAGATCACCGGCTATGCAATGCGCGCGCCGCGCCAGACGGTTTACGGCTCCGGATCGATCCCGGCACCCTTCGGCGGCGGCGAAGCGAATATCCATCTCGCCGAAACCGCGATCGGCTTTTCCGTCGGATTCGGTTTCTAGCTCCGGGTCACGCGTGATATACTCCAGCGGTCGTCTTCAACCATGAGCATGATCGCTGGAGCCCATCGAACCCGTCAAATCAGCTTCTGACCCCGAGCCGGTCGGCCGCCCATTTGATCGTCGGCCCCTGGATGACGCTGGACAGCAGCACGACGAAAAACACGACATTGAATATCGCGAAGGCGCCCGGCACACCGGCGACCATCGGGAAAGTGGCAAGGACAATCGGCACCGCGCCGCGCAAGCCGGCCCAGGACACGAACAGCTTTGCTCGCCAGTCAAACTGGCGGAACGGGGCAAGGCAGATGAAAACGCTCAAAGGCCGGGCGACGAACATCAGGATGAAGGTGATCGAAAGCCCAGGGATGATGACGGGGCCGAGATTCGAGGGCGTGACCAGCAAGCCGAGGGTGAAGAACATCACCACCTGCGACAGCCACGCCATACCGTCCTGAAATCCGGACACGGTCTCTCTGGCGGCATAGGTCCTGTTCCCGGCGACGATGCCAGCCAGGTAACTGGCCAGAAAACCATTACCGGCAAGCACTTCGGCAAGACCGAAAGCGATCAAAGCGGCGGCAATCGATATGACAAAGGCCAGGCCACCTTGCTGATAGCCGCCGCGTTTCAGGATTTCCGGCATGGCAAAGCCGACACCAACGCCGACGATCGCCCCCATGACCATCTGGATAACGAAATCGGGAGCAAGCTGGAGGGGGGAAGCGGACGGGCTTTCTATCAGGAACAGCATCGCGCCGACCAGAAAGATCGCCATCGGATCGTTCGAGCCGGATTCGGTCTCGATCAGCGCCGGTACATCGCCGTGCAGATCAAGGCCCGATGAACGCAGCACGGCAAAGACCGCCGCCGCATCGGTCGAGGCGATAACCGCTCCCAATAAGGCACCTTGCAGCGGGCCAAAGCCCAATATGAAGATCGCCGAAAGCGCGACGATTCCCGCGCTGATCAGAACACCGATGGTAGCCAGGAGTAAAGCCGGCGCCGCCATCCGCCGGACGTCGCGCCAGTCGGTGCCCATGCCGCCGGAGAAGAGGATGAACAAAAGACAGGCAATGCCGATCCCCTGGGTCAGTTCGAAATTTTCAAAATAGAAGCCGCCGGGCCCTTCGACGCCGGCCAATATGCCGAGACCGATAAATCCGATCAGAGCGGGAAAGCCGAACCGGCTGGACAAGGTCCCGGCGAGAACGGTGGTGAGCAATATAACGCCCAGAACGAGCAGGGTCAGTTCGGTGTTGAGAAAAGTCATATATCTCCTGACCATTGGCGGGGTTGTTATATGATACCTAATAGCACCGGGACTATGATGTCGAGAGGTGAAACGCTTCGAGTCGCTTCAGTTGACACTGACGGTGCCGCCGGTCATAATTCGCCCTCGCCTCACATCCCCCAAAACGGAGACAGAGCCCGCACCCTTGCGGGCATGACACCATGCAGCAATTTCAGAGCGAAAGCCTATCCATCATAGATAGCATTCCCTTCCTTCCCAATCTGGCGCCCTCGGGCCAAACGCTGGTCGGCATCTGCATACTTCTCACAATTGCGTGGATCGCCAATTTTATCATCAAGCATATCGTGCTGCGGATCGTCACGCGCTGGATGCCCTATGACGACATCACGCCGGTGCCGGTCGCAGCCCGGCTGGCCAATATCGTACCAGCGCTTATCATCTCGAACGGCATTGGCGCGGTACCCCACTTGTCGACACCGGTTGTGACTCTGGTCAGCAACGTAGTGTCCGCCTCGATCATCCTGTTTGTCGGGATGGCGCTGAGCAAGGCACTCACCCTTGCAAACGACATTTACGACCATCGGCCCGGAGCTTCGACCCGGCCGATCAAGGGCTTTATCCAGCTACTCAAGATCATTCTCTATGCCGGTGCCACTATCCTGATCGTCGCGGCGTTGATGGATGAATCACCGTTGCTTCTCCTGTCGGGTCTCGGCGCGATGGCCGCGGTCGTCCTGCTGGTTTTCAAGGACACGCTGCTGTCGCTGGTGGCTTCGGTACAACTCACCTCGAACGACATGCTGCGCGTCGGGGACTGGATCGAGATGCCGGCGCTGAATGCCGACGGCGATGTCATCGACATCGCGCTGCACACGGTCAAGGTGCAGAACTGGGACAAGACGATCACCACCATTCCCACGCATCGCCTGATCTCGGAGAGTTTCAAGAACTGGCGCGGCATGGCCGAGGCGGGCGGGCGACGGATCAAGCGGTCGATCTTCATCGACCAGAACGGCATCCGTTTTCTGACGCGCGATGAAAAGGACGGGTTTCGCCGTTTCCAGCTGCTGGACGAATATCTCGGCCACAAACAGGCGGAACTAGGCGAATGGAATGCCGCGATCGAGAAAGCCGGGCGTGACGAGGTCAACGCCCGCCGCGTCACCAATATCGGTACCTTCCGCGCCTATGTTGTCGAATATCTGCGCGCCAACAGCCATATTACCAAAGACATGACGCTGCTTGTGCGCCAGCTCGACCCGACGACGCAGGGTCTGCCGATAGAGATTTACTGCTTCACCAACACGACCGAGTGGAACGCTTACGAAGATATCCAGTCGGATATCTTCGACCATATGCTGGCAATCCTGCCAGAATTCGGGCTGCGTCCTTTTCAGGCACCGAGCGGCCTCGATCTGCAACGCGGTCTGGCGGCGTAATAACGGAAGTCGCGACAAGCCCAACTTGTTTCAGCGGACAAATTTTTCCGCCAGCTGCAGGTCACGGACGAATTTTGCATATTCGACCTGCCGCCCCTGCTCGTCGGGGATGCGGAGCAGGAAGGACGGGTGCACGGTAATCAGGATTGACCGGTCATCTGCGCCGGGCAATATTTCGCCGCGGTGACGCGAGATTGTGACAGCCTTGCCGGTCAGGCACCGGGCGGCGGTTGCGCCCAGCGCGACGACCAGCTTGGGATTGACCAGCCGAATTTCCTGTTCGACCCACCAGCGGTAATAGTTGATTTCGCCGACATTGGGGGTCTCGTGGATGCGCCGCTTGCCGCGCGGGGTGAATTTGAAGCGTTTCACTGCGTTGGTCAGGAATGTCTGCTGACGGTCGATCTGTGCGTCTTCGAACGCACGGTCGAGCAATTGGCCCGCCGGTCCGACGAACGGCCTGCCCTCCCGGTCCTCCTGATCGCCGGGCTGCTCGCCGATGATCATGATGTCGGCATGGTCCGGCCCAATGCCGCGGATCAATCGGTCGGAGAATTTTTCTCTCGGCGCGTCGGCCTGCTGTTCCAGCAGCCCATAAAGCTGATCCAGCGAAGTTGGTAGATTTGCAGTGGGTTTATCCATCCTGTCCTCAAATATCATATCGTCCCGCATGTGAGCCACCATTGCTTCCACCCGCGTGCCAGCCTGCTCCAGCAGTGACGGAATAAGCTCCGCTTCCGGCAGGTTTTTCCAGTATTTCATCGGCATTTCGGACTTCATCGCGCTGATCTTGACCCGGGCGGGGTTGAAGATATTGGCATAATAGGTCCGCCACTCTGCCTCGACGACGTCCTCCTGCGGCACGTCATCCTTGCAGCCACCGGGACCGACCGCCAGCTTTTCGCCGTCCCAGGCGATGCTCGCTTCGGGCGTGACAATCAGCCAGTCCATGCCGGTGAAGCGGTTGCGGAAAAACGGCGCTACCGCTTCGGTGATATGATGGTCCGGTTCGAACCAGGCGACAAATTGCTCGCGTCCCTCTGTCGCTCCGATTTTGCGGAAGCGGACGAATGCGTGCATCTTGTGGATGTCGCGCCGGATCGCCTTGGCATAGCGGTTCAGTTTCAGCATGTCGGCGTCGGCGGGATTGCGGTGCAGGCTCGGAACAGACTGGGCACGATAGAGGAGACGGTAGCCGAGATCGAAACGGTCTTCATTCCTGTGCAGCAGAGCGGTGTTGATCAGCGAGAGCAAAGTCTTCGATATGCGGACAGGGCGCGCGATCTGGTCGCTGCTCTTCTCCGGCAAAGCGGCTGATGGCGACAGATCCAGTTCGCCGCTATCGCTCCGCCCCTCGACCGTCCACGTCACCTGATCCGGCGCGATACCCGCTTGCAATAGCCGCCGGGCACGGTCGCGCCAGCCTTCCAGATCGACTTCGCTGGCAAGCGATATCCGGTACGCGTCTTGGATAGCGGCTGTCATCACGTTCACGGGCAGCTAGGCTGAGAACAGGCTGAGCTGTTCGGGTGGCGGTTTCAGCCGGTCATAAAGGTTCAGGGAATCCAGCTGCTTGCCCGGGTGCCAGTCGACCGTGGTGATAAACGGCAATATCTTCTTCACCGACTGACAGATGCGTTCGAGGTCGGTCAGGCGCAAGGCAGTGAACCGGCGGGCCTGCAATATTTTGCCCACACCCTTTCCGCCCAGCCCCGGGATACGCAGCAGGCTTTCCTGATCGGCCAGATTGATATTGACCGGAAAGCGCGCGCGGTTTTGCAGCGCCCAGGCGAGCTTCGGATCAATGTTGAGATCGAGCTGGCCCGCGCTGCCGCCCTGCATGATTTCCGCAACGGAAAAGCCGTAGAAGCGCAGCAGCCAGTCGGCCTGATACAGCCTGTGTTCGCGCAACAAAGGCGGGGCCTGTGCCGGAAGATTG
This sequence comes from uncultured Parasphingorhabdus sp., assembly GCF_963975555.1. Lineage (GTDB taxonomy): Bacteria > Pseudomonadota > Alphaproteobacteria > Sphingomonadales > Sphingomonadaceae > Parasphingorhabdus. The sequence goes on from NZ_CAXBHH010000005.1 coordinate 149,479, forward strand.
CTGCTGGCATCGGGGATCGGACTGAAGGCGGAATAATAGACCCGCTTCAGACCGTAGCTGCCGTAGAGGCCGTCGCTGGTCGTCAGGATCTTGGCGTCGTCCGATGCGTCGGCTCCGATGATCATCTGCGTGCTGTGGCCACCCGGTGCAAACAGCGGCGCCTTGCGCGAAGTCTTGCGCTCCGCCTTTGCTTCGCGCACCCGCTTGCCGAGATTGTCCATGGTCTTGCGGATCAGCTTGCCGTCTTTCTCCGGCGCCAGCCGCGCGATCGATTCGTCGTCGGGCAATTCGATATTGATCGACAACCGGTCGGCATATTGACCTGCCTGTTTCAAAAGCTCGGGATCTGCCTCGGGAATGGTTTTCAAATGGATGTAACCGCCAAAGCGATGGACAACCCGCAGGCGGCGCGCGACTTCGACCAGCTGCTCCATCGTATAATCCGGACTGCGGATGATGCCGGAGGACAGGAACAGGCCCTCGATATAATTGCGCTTGTAGAAATCCAGCGTCAGGTCGACGATCTCCTGCACCGTGAAGGCCGCGCGGCGCACATTGCTCGACGAGCGGTTGATGCAATAGAGGCAGTCGAACATGCAATAGTTGGTCATCAGGATTTTCAGCAGCGAAATACAGCGTCCATCCGGCGCATAGCTATGGCAGATGCCCATGCCGCCGGTCGAGCCAATGCCGCCGGATTTCGCCGAATTGCGCTTCACCGACCCGCTCGACGCGCAGGACGCGTCATATTTGGCGGCATCAGCCAGAATCGCCAGTTTTTCGGATCGGGAGAGTTTGGACATGACCCGACAGTAAGATATGTTCTTGGTTTGTTCAATAACCTAGATTAGGGTTTTGCTGGAATTATGTGAATTCCATATCCGGTATCGCCGTCTCAAACCTGTCACATCCCGGTCACGCCTACGTCACCGCACCGGCCTAAATTCTCCGGGATGATCCAGACTATCGGGGAGGCTCCATGAGCGTACAAGCGGGTTCGATTAAACAGTCCACCATATTGAACGATGCGATCCTGCAGAATCGCGCCAGCAAGGCGGGGCTGCTCGAGAGGGCTTTCTCGCTGGCCTTTCGCGGGCTGGTCTATCCGCAAATCTGGGAAGACCCAATCGCCGATATGGAGGCGCTGGATATCCAGCCGGACCATCATATCGTCACCATCGCCAGCGGCGGATGCAATGCCCTCTCCTATTTGCGCGCCAATCCAGCGAAGATCACTGCGGTCGATCTCAACGCCGCCCATATTGCGCTCAACCGGCTGAAATCTGTGGCGGCGCGGCAGCTAAACAGCCACGGCGAGTTTTTCCGCTTTTTCGGGCAAGCCAATCACGAGGACAATCTTGCGGTCTATCGCGACCGGCTGCGACCGCATCTTGACGCGGCCAGCCGTAAATATTGGGACGGCCGCGATCATTTCGGTCAGCGCCGGATCAACGGCTTTGCCAAGGGCTTCTATCGCAAGGGTCTGCTCGGTAATTTCATCGGCCTGGTGCATTTCGTCGGACGGCTCGGAGGGGCGCAGCCATCGCTGATGATGACCGCGCTGACGCGCGATGAACAGATCGAATTGTTCGAGCGGCATATCAGGCCGCTGTTCCAGAAGAAGCTGATGCGCTTTCTCTGCTCCAACCCGATGGCCTTGTTCGGTCTCGGTATTCCGCCAGCGCAATATCGGGCGCTTGCCGGCGATCAGCATATGGCCGACGTTCTTTGCGAGCGGACCCGCAAGCTGGCCTGCGATTTTCCGATGGCCGACAATTATTTTGCGCAACAGGCCTTTGGCCGCGCCTATCAGAGCGCCGAGCCCGGATCGGTGCCGCCCTATCTGGAGCGGGACAGCTTTGCATGGCTTGGCGAACGCAGCAAAAAGCTTGATATAAGGCATCAGAATTTCATCGAATTTCTCGCCAGCCAAGACGCTGGATCGATGGATCGCTATATCCTGCTCGACGCACAGGACTGGATGACCGACCAGCAGCTCAACCGGCTGTGGAGCGAGATTGACCGGACCGCCAAGCCGGGCGCGCGGGTGTTGTTCCGGACTGCGGCGGAAGAGACCTTGCTGCCAGGGCGGGTTGCCGACGAACTGCTCGCAGCGTGGGATTATGATGTCGAGCTCTCGCAGGCGCTGACCCGCAAGGACCGCTCGGCCATCTATGGTGCGATGCATTTATACCGGCTGAGATGAGCCTGATGGACGATATTTTGCGCAAGCGGGCCAGCGACCGCCACGCCGACCTGATGGATCGGGTCTATCGCAGCCAGAGTGGCATCTATGACCTGACCCGCAAATATTATCTTCTCGGCCGGGACCAGTTGATTGAAGCGCTCGATCCTCCGCCGGGCGGCCGGGTGCTGGAAATCGGCTGCGGTACCGCGCGCAATCTCGTCCAGGCTGCGAAGGTCTGGCCGGACGCGGAATTTTACGGCTTTGATATCAGCTCGGAAATGCTGAAAGCAGCACGCAAGAATCTGGTGCAGAGCGGAATGGCGGATCGCATCACGCTGTTTCAGGGCGATGCCGAAAATCCGGCGCTGGCAATGCCGTCGACGCTCCGCATATTCGACCGTATATTCCTGTCCTTCTGCCTATCGATGATCCCCGACTGGCAGGGCGCGATCCGGCAGGCCGTGGCGCTACTCGAGCCAGGCGGGGAATTGCATATCGTCGATTTCGGCCAGTCGGAGAAGCTGCCGTCTCCCTTCCGCTGGATATTGCAGCAATGGCTGGCGCTGTTTCACGTCCAGCCGCGCAAATATCTGCGACGATTTCTGGACGAGATAGACTGCGAAACCGGTACGCGGAGCGAGTTTATCCCGCAATATCGTGGTTATAGCTGGCGATTTGTGGTCAGGCTTCCCGCAAAGGAAGCCTCCTCCTCTGGCGAAGCGTAACCTTCGTCATTCCGCCAGTTTCTTCAGGATCCAATACCAGTGATCTAGTCCGCCATAGAACGACGCAACAGGCAGCCGTTCGTTCAAGCCGTGTGCGAACATGTTGGAGGCTTTCATCGCGGCACCGGAAATCGCCACCGTGTCGTAACCGAGGCCGCGGTAATGCATGCCGTCGGTGCCACCCGATTCCATATAAGGCAGGATGGTCAGGCCCGGATATCTCTTGTCGAGACTGTAGCGCACCGCTGCCTTTACATCGTCGCGCAGCTTTGATTCCGGGCTTTCGGTCACATCGGTTATCAGTTTGAACGTGACATCGTCATTGCCGACAATCTCTTTCAGCCTGACCTCGGTGGCGGCCGCGCCTGTTCCCGGGAATATCCGGCAATTGACCGTAGCTGTGGCGGATTGCGGCAGGGCATTTTCTGCATGGCCGGCCTGCAACATGGTGGCGACACAGGTCGTCCCCAGCGTACCGACGGACTCCGGATCGGCTTGCAGAGTCGCGATTGCCGAAGCGTCCGACGGGTCCGCCGCGAAACGCAGCATCGCCTGCCCCAGATCACCGGGCGTCAGTTTCCCGGCGGTGGCAAAATAGCTTCTGGTCAGATCGGTCGCCTGAACCGGAAATTTATAGGCGGCAATTTTCCTCAAGGCCTCGGCCAGTTCGTAAATTGCGTTATCCGCACGCGGTCGCGATGAATGGCCGCCAGGATTGCTCACGGTCAACTCGTAGGTGGCAAAGGTCTTCTCTGCCGACTGCACGCGAAAGGCGACCGGCGTTCCATCTTCCGCCAGCGCAACACCGCCGGCATCGCTGTTCAGGATGAAGGCCGGATCGATATTTTCTGCCACATATTTCGCCTGCGCCTCGGTAGAGACCATGCCGGTTTCCTCGTCGCCGGAAAAAACCAGAACCAGATCGCGCGACGGTTGCCAGCCCTCTGCCTTGAGCCGGAGGAAAGTCGAGGTCAGATTTGTGATGCCATATTTATTGTCCATCGTGGCGCGGCCAAAGAAATAGCCGTCTTCTTCGGTCAGGGTGAACGGCGGGCGCACCCAGTCCTTCTCCAGCGCGTCGACCACGTCCATATGGCCGAGCAGGACAATCGGCTTGGCGGTACTGCCCGGCTTGGCGCGATAGGTAACCATCAGCCCCTGGGTTTTTTCGCCGTCGCTGTCATAATCGGTGACGCGGATGTCGGCGTCGCTGAACCCCGCTTTCATGAAGCGGTCAACGAGATAGGAGACCATCGCCGGAACCTGTTCCTGACCGCGCGCTGTCCGGAAAGCGATAATATCGCGGTAAATATCCCGCGCCATTTGCTGGTGCGGTGTCAGCGAAGCCTTGTCCTCGGCCAGCGCCGGCTGGGCAGAAAACACCCCCGCCACCAGTGCGAGAGCCATCCGGCCAGACCATTGGCGCGCCATTTTCTGAACTTTATATGCAGTCACAACCTGTTCCCCCCAAAAATCATATCTTATCCGTTGGCCCAGATATGTAAATCCTTCTGTTTATACCAGTCTCGAGGACGGCGCAGGGGACCATAGCCGGATGCTTCCTGCGGCGGTTCCCCTCCACATGAGCCTCATGATGAATGTAACAATATATCATGTGTTCATTTTCCAGTCAGGCATGATCTGTCAGCTTTGCGATCGGGTCGGAACAATGGAGGGAAACTATGCGGCATTTCAATTTTCCAGGAAAAAGCCTATCGGTGCTGGCAGTTGCCGGCCTTGCGCTGACATCTGCGACACCGTCCCTCGACGCGCGTTCGATTGCCCGTCCGGCTCCGCCCCATCCGGTAAACTGCAGCATATTCTCGCGGATCAATGATGAAAGCTACGCCAACAGACGGACCGGAGCGCTGCGCGCCTCGCCCTCTATGGCACCACCTCCGCCTCCGCCCCCGCCCCCGTCGCCCTCGTCACAGAGCGTGACGACCGGCAAGGCCGTGGCCAGCGGTGCGATGGCTGCCGAACGCAGCATGGCACCCTATCCCTACCCCCGACCGCTGCCATATCCCCAAACCCAGCCGCAGGACCGCGAACGCTATGACGGCAAGGATGTCGCCAGCATCAAGCGTGTCGCCGACGAGCCGGTTTCCACCTTTGCCGTCGACGTCGATACCGGCAGCTATTCCAATGTCCGGCGATTTCTGAATGACGGACAAATGCCGCCCGAAGCAGCAGTGCGAACCGAGGAGATGATCAACTATTTCCGCTATGACTATCCGCGGCCACAAAACCGCGACACACCGTTCAGCGTATCCACCGACATTTCCACAACACCGTGGAACGACAGCAGCCGACTGCTGAGAATTGGCCTGCGCGGCTATGATGTTGACAGCAGTGAACGGCCCCGCGCCAATCTGGTCTTTCTGGTCGACGTGTCCGGCTCTATGAACAGCCAGGATAAATTACCACTGGTCAAATCAACCCTGACGGCGCTTGCCAATGAGTTGCGCAGCGACGACCGGGTTTCGATCGTGGTCTATTCGGGTACGGTCGGGCTGTTGCTCGCGCCGACCTCGAACAAGGACTATGTCAAACAAGCCGTTGATTGTCTTTCCGCCAGCGGATCAACCGCAGGCGGCGACGCGCTCAAACTGGCTTATGCAACCGCGCGCGGCAATTTCCTCGATGGCGGGATCAACCGGATCATCATGGCGACCGATGGCGATTTCAATGTCGGCACATCGAACACCGACGAGCTCAAGAAATATGTCGCCGAACAGCGCAAGAGCGGCGTGACACTGACCATGCTCGGCTATGGCAGCGGCAATATCCGTGACGAGTTGATGGAGGGCATCGCCAATGTCGGCAATGGCAATTACGCCTATATCGACAGCGCGATGGAGGCCCGCAAAGTGCTGGGCTCCGAGCTCAGCTCGACCCTGTTTACCATCGCCAAGGATGTCAAAATCCAGATCGAGTTCAATCCGGCGCATGTGAAGGAATATCGCCTGATCGGCTATGAAAACCGCCTGCTCGCCGAAGAAGATTTTGCCAATGACAAGATCGACGCCGGCGATATCGGCGCCGGTCATCAGGTGACGGCGCTTTATGAAGTCATGCCGACCGACGCGGCAGGCTGGCTGCCCGAGAGGCGCTACCCCGCCAACCGGGTGGTGGAACGGCAGCCCGATTTCAACAGTGAGATGGCGCAGGTCAAGCTGCGCTATAAATTGCCCGACGAAGACAAGTCGCGGCTGATCACCCGGTCGATCGCGTCGCGGGACCTGCGCTCGGCAAGCCGCCCGAGCGGGGACATGGCCTTTGCTGTCGCCGTCGCCGCTTTTGGCCAGAAACTGCGCGGGGACAAATATCTCGGCGATTATGATTTCCGGAATATCGGATTGCTCAGCGGCAATGGCGGCGATTATTGGCGTCAGGAATTCCGCAAGCTCAATGACCTTGCGAGCAGCAACAGCGGCTGAAAAAAGGCCGGTGCCCGATGGGACTGACAAACATAGTTATCGAAATTAACCTAATTTGGTAACCTTTTGTCTCATATAGGAACAGTTTCAAGGGGAAAGCCCCCGGATGGTGAAGCGTCCTAACTGGACTCGCGCGTCATTATCCGCCATTTTGCTCGATCATTTCGACAAAATGGCGTTGGGCCGAAAAGGGACTGAGGTTAGCTATGGAATTCCGAGGCAAGATATTGACCGGTGCAGCGGCGACGGTGGTTTTGGCACTGGCTGGGCATGCCGTAACGGGCGAGAAGTTCATTTCCGGTCTGGAGCAACAGGCGCAGACAGAATTGGCCGCACGGGGCCTGGATAACACAAGCGTCAGCTTCGGCCGCGATCCCTTGTCGCGCAGCGCCGTTCTGGACGGCGATATGCCCGACGACATGAAACAGGAAGCCCTAGGCGTGGTCACCGCCATCGCTGGTGTCTCCGGTGCAAGCTGGAACGGCGAGGAAGATGCCGGGACCGCTGACGATCCCAATATCATCGCGCCAGCCATAGACTCCGGCGACGCGAAAGAAATTGCCAAATGTCAGAGCGGTGTCGACAAGATTATCGCAGCCAGGAATATCAGCTTCCGTTCCGGCAGCGCCTATGTGTCGCCGGAATCCAACAAGATTCTCGATGCACTGGCTGGCGCATTGAAAGCCTGCCCCGGCCTGTCGGTAGCGGTCGAAGGCCATACCGATGATAATGGTGATCGCGGCGTCAACCGGATCATGTCGCAAGAGCGGGCCGATCGTATCAAGGCCGGTTTGGTCGAGCGCGGTATTCCCGCAGGCCTGATCACCGCTACAGGCTATGGATCGGAGCGACCGCGCGCAACGGGTTCGGACGCTGCGGCTGACGCAAAGAATCGCCGGATTGAATTCCGGATCGGCGCTGCCAATGGCGCGTCACAAGTTGATGCCAAAGCGCCACAGGGAGAATGAACTATGCCACTTTTGCTTGAAAATCTGTTGCTCCTGCTGGTGACTTTTGCGATTGGCCTTACTATCGGCTGGTTTCTCTGGGGCCGGAACACAGAAGAATATTAGGCCAGACCGGCAAAAAACAGGATTCAAAACGGGGTTTTGATAAGATGATTACGCTGATTACCGCCAATTGGCTGTTATACCTGATTGCACTATTGATTGGTGTGGTCACGGCTTTCTGGATCTGGGCTGCAACCGGTCGCGACGCTTCTGCGCTCGACGGTTTTCATGCCGATGACGGACTGCTTGCAAAAGCGGGAGAGCCGGTACCGCCGGCAGAACCGAAAGCAACGCCGGTAGTGGCGGCCCCTGCTCCGGCGGCGCCACCAGCACCTCCTGTCGAGAAGCCCGTCGTCAAACCGGTCGCTGTGGCAATCGCCCCGAAACCAGCGAAAAAGCCGGTAGAGGCTGCGCCAGCACCCGCGGGCAAACCAAACATCCCGCCGGCAGTCGGTGAGCCGGATAACCTGCGCCTGATCAAGGGTGTCGGTCCGAAACTGAATACGCTGCTGATCAGCCTTGGCGTTACCCGGTTCGATCAGATTGCCGAATGGAAAGAAGCCGAAATTAGCGAAATTGACCAGTATCTCGATACGTTTAGCGGGCGGATCACGAGAGATTCATGGATCGATCAGGCCAAATTTCTCGCCAAGGACGATATCGCCGGATTTGAAAAGAAATACGGCAAGCTCTAGGGCCTGAAGCCGGTCAATCCACTTCGGGGTTGCCGGCCCTGACGATCAGCTTGTCGATCTTGCGGCCGTCCATATCGACAATCTCGAATATCCAGTCCTGATCTTCAAAGGTCTCGCCTTCTTCCGGCAGGTGGCGCAATTGCGCCAATGCATGGCCGGCAACCGTCGCATAGTCACGGTCTTCCGATAGCCTGATCCCCAGCCGTTCGGCCAGCGCATCAATGGCCATCGCGCCGGACACCAGATAGCTGCCATCGGCTCGCTCGATCAGGCTGCGCTGGGTTCTCTCATCCTGGTCAGACACAAATTCACCGGCGATAGAGCTCAGCAGGTCATTGGGCGTCACGATCCCTTCAAAATGGCCATATTCATCGTGCACCAGCACCATCGGCACTTCGGCTTCGCGCAAGATATCCAGCGCGTCGAGTGCATCGAGCTGGTCAGGCACTTTCTCGAGCGCCCGCATCAATTTGCGCAGGTCCAGAAGCTCGCCGCTCAATTGTGCTGCGACAATATCGCGCGCCTGAACAACACCGCAAATATCGTCGACAGAATTTTCCGCCACCGGAAAGCGGCTGTGCGGCGACGCGATCAGCAGCCTGTGTATTTCCTCGGTCGTCGCATCGATATCGAGCCAGTCGACTTCGGTCCGCGGAGTCATTACTTCGCGGATCGGCCGGTCGGCCATCCGGACCACCCCGGCAATGACCGCCCGTTCATGCTCCTCGATCACACCGGAGCGCGTCGCTTCTGCAAAAACCATCTGCAACTCGTCCGCCGTCACATGGCTTTTCTCGTCCCGCTTCATCCCCATCATCCGGAAGATCAAGGCGCTGCTATTGTCCAGCAACCAGACGAGGGGCGCGGAAACGCGCGCCAGAAAGGCCATGGGCGGAGCCATGACGACCGCGATCCGTTCTGCCGAACGCAGCGCAATCTGCTTCGGCACCAGCTCGCCGACGACCAGCGAGGCATAAGTGGTCAGGCCGATGACCAATACGAAGCCGACTGTGCCCGAGAGATCTTTCCCCATCCCCAGCGCCTGCAAGCGCTCAGCCACCGGACCGCCAAGACTGGCGCCGGAGAACGCACCGGCGACGATGCCGATCAGGGTGATGCCTATTTGCACGGTGGACAGGAACTTGCCGGGATCGCTGGCCAGCAGAAGCGCGGTTTTGGCACCACGGTTCCCCTGATCAGCGAGGCTGTGCAGATTCGCCTTGCGCGCAGAAACTATCGCTAGCTCCGACATGGCAAATACGCCATTGATCAGCACCAGCACAATTATGATCGCGACGTCAAACCAGGGAAAGGGTGTCATATTGTCCATTGAAAGGGCGAAATGCCATACCCCCTTTAGCAGCATGTTTTACACAATCTCAAGTTTGCTGTCAGTTGTCGTTCATTTATCGTGCGTTAAGCGGAACCTTCTGGTCGGCGGAGCGTTATCCTGATCGAACAGGAATATTTAAAGGGGAATGAAAATGCGGATCAATAAATCAATAATTACGGCAGCTTCGCTTGGTGCTTTGGCGCTAACCAGCGGCTGCGTCACCAATCCGGAAACCGGAAATCGTACCATCTCGAAGGCAGCGATCGGCGGCCTCGGTGGCGTTGTCGGCGGCTATCTGCTCGGTGATGTGCTCGGCGGCAAAAATGACCGCACCGCCAAGATTGTCGGCGCAGGCCTCGGCGGACTCGCTGGTGCAGGCATCGGCTATTATATGGACGAGCAGGAAAAGAAGCTGCGCGAACAGACAGCCGGCACCGGTATCGACGTCACCCGTGATGGCGACAACCTGATCCTGAACATGCCGTCCAACGTGACCTTCGGGGTCGATAGCAGCGCGATCAGTCCCGCGTTTCAGAGCACCTTGGGCAATGTCGCCAATACGCTTTCAAGCTACGAAAAAAGTTATGTCGACGTGCTCGGCCACACCGATAGCACCGGCAGCGATGCTTACAACCAGTCCCTGTCCGAACGGCGGGCTGAATCGGTTGCCAACTTCCTCGCTAACAGCGGTGTCCAGCGCGCCCGCCTGGCAACAAGAGGCTATGGTGAAAGCCAGCCGATTGCTTCGAACAGCACCGAAGAAGGCCGGGCAGCCAATCGCCGGGTCGAAATCAAGATCGTTCCGATCGCACAGTCCGATTTGTAAAACCAATATAGCGCTTGCGCTAAACCATTGATTACGGGCATCCTCTTCAAAAATCAGAAGAGGATGCCCGTTCATGACTATACCCAATTTTTCTATCGACCTGACAGGACGTACCGCCATTGTGACCGGCGCCTCCGCCGGACTGGGCCGTCGCTTTGCCAAGGTGCTGGCAGCTTGCGGGGCAAAGGTCGCCTGCACCGCACGCCGCAAGGACAAGCTCGACGCACTCGTCGACGAGATTACCGCTGAGGGCGGAACGGCCAAAGCCTTTGCGCTCGATGTGCGCGATGCTGCACAACTCCAGGCAATCATCCCCGCAGTGACAGAGGCTCTCGGCCAGCCCGACATATTGGTCAACAACGCCGGCATCGTCGACGCCGAACACGCCACTAGGATGTCGATAGACTTGATCGACGATGTTCTGGATACAAATCTGCGCAGCCTGTTCATCTTGTCGAACGAGTTTGCCCGTCCGCTGATCGCCAAAAAAGCGCCGGGGCGGATCGTCAATGTCGCGTCTATCGCAGCGACTAGCTATAATGGTGGCGGGGCAGCTCTCTATTCAATAACCAAGGCGGGTGTGGTTCGTGTCACCGAAACCCTGGCAGTCGAATGGTCGAAATTTCACATCAATGTGAATGGCATTGCGCCGGGTCTGTTCGCCACCGACATGGCCGATGGCATGATCGAGCGCGCGGGCGATTTTTCGGTCCATTTCCCGCGCAAGCGAGTGGCTCAGCCGGAGCAGATGGACAGCACCTTGCTGTTTCTGGTCTCTCCGTCTTCGGATGCGGTTACCGGAACCGTGATCAAGATCGATGACGGTCAGGGTTCGCGCTAGACCAGTTCACCCTTGAGCAATTTCGGCAGATCGCCGGTCTCGCCTTTGGCTTCCGCCATGAATTGCGCCTTGAGCGGAGCGATGCGCTGGACCAGTCCAATGCCCATCCGCCGGATTTTCGACGAGGTTTCTCCCGGCAAGCCGAACAGGCGCGTCAGCAGGTCGGTCGCAGCCGACACCATCATATTGTCGAGGCTGCGCCAGCGGTCATAGCGCGCGAGAATTTGGGAATCGCCTAAATCGAGACCGGTTCGCGCGCCCTCGACCAGACATTCGGTCAGCGCGGCAACGTCGCGCAGGCCGAGGTTGAGTCCCTGCCCCGCGATCGGATGGATGCCATGACCGGCATCGCCGATCAGCACCAGACGGTCGGCGGTCAGATGGGAGCTATGGTGGAAACCCAGAGGATAGGTCTGGCGGTCGGTGAGCAATTCCAGCTCGCCGAGAAAACCGCCGGTCTTCTTCATCATTTCGGCGACAAAGGCACGCTTGTTGATCGTGGCGAAGGCAGGACCGTCTTTTCGTGATACCGTCCACACAACCGCCGACCGATGCTTGCCGTCCGCATCGTCGAGCATCGGCAATATCGCAAAGGGACCGGCAGGGAAGAACAGTTCATAGGCGGTGTTGCCATGCGGCTTTTCATGCGCGATCTTGCAGACGATCGCGCTGTGATCATATTGCCAGTGCGCCATGATGATCCCGGCTTCCTCGCGCATCCGGCTGCCGCGGCCATCGGCGGCGATCAGCAGCGGAGCGGAAAGCTGTTCACCATTGGCGAGCAGGATATCGACAAGATGTCCCTCGCGATCGCAGGTAGCGACCTGCGTCGACAGATGCAGCGTAATATTCTCGCTGGCGCTGACGGCTTCGTACAACAGCCGCCGAAGCACTGCATTTTCGACCATGATCCCCATCGGGCCTTCGTCCTCGCCGGGAACAAAGTCGAGGGTACCGGGCTTCAGCCCGTCGTTCACCAATATCTTGTCGATGTCACAACCGTGCGGCCGCAATTTCCCGGCCAGCCCGATCGCGTCGAACATATTCCAGCTGGCGCTGTTGATCGCCGAAACCCGCGAGTCATTCTGCGGGTTGGTCAGATCCTCCGGTTCGGCGCGGTCGATGATCGCGACATGCAATCCGTGGGCGGCCAAAGTCAGCGCCTGGGTCAGGCCGATCATGCCGGCTCCCAATATGATGATATCGCTATTTCGAGAATCAGATCCCATGGAGACGCCTTTCCGAGCCCAGATATGGGATATAGTTAGGCATCGATGGTCTGGAAAGAAAGGCAAATCCGGTAAAATAAAGCCAAGAAACTTGACGGAGAGTCCCCGATTCGCGCAAAGGAGCCTATAGTGAATGCGCGCCTTCGGCTGGGGTGACGCACAGGAGTATATGATGGCGGAAAAAGCCAATGAAGCAAATTGGCGCGAGATAATGCGCCTCAGCCTGTTGCGCAGCGGTGCCCTGATCGGGGCCGTGACGATTGTGCTGTCGACCCTGTTCCTGTTTTTGGCACTGGTCAGCTATTCGCCCAGTGATCCCTCGTTCAATACGGCTGCCGGCAGCGTCGAACATAATTGGATGGGGGTTTTAGGTGCCTATCTGTCCGATATTTCCCTGTCGCTGATCGGCTTGCCCGTCGCCCTGTTCCTGCCCCTGCTGCTGGTGTTCGCCAATCGCCTGTGGCGCGATATTCCCCAGCCTGACTGGAAAAAACAATTGCTCTGGTGCCTGCTCGCGGCCTTGCTGGTCGGTACCAGTCTCGCATTATGGGTCCCGGAACCGGAAATGGAGTTGCCATCCGGTCTCGGCGGACTCGCCAGCATGCTGTTGGCCAACGGTACCAGTGCCGGGCTCAACGCAATTTCGGCCAGCTGGAGCGGCGTGATTTCCGGCGTCCTGATCGCACTCACCCTGACTACCGGCCTTGTTCTCGGCTATTCCAGCCTGCGCCTGGACCGGCCGCTGTTTTCGGGACCGTCCTTGAAAATCCCGGCGGTTAAAAATCCGTTTGTGCAGAAAGATGAAGGCCTGGTGATCGAGCCCGATCGTTCCGGCGCTGTCCAGGCGAAAGTCAAAAAGGATCCCGCCCCGCGCAAGGAAGTCAAACCCGACAACCGGCCACCGCCGGAAATCAGCGACCGCGCCTTGCCACCGAAAAAAGCCGGCGCCAACAAAGCCAAGCAGGGTGATTTCTTCGGACCTTATGTGCTGCCCTCGCTCGACCTGCTGACCCCTGCTCCTGAACAGAGCAACAATGTGATCGACAAGGCCGGACTGGAACGCAACGCGCGGCTGCTGGAATCCGTGCTCGACGATTTCCACGTCAAGGGCACGATCAACGCGGTCCGCCCCGGCCCCGTGGTCACCATGTACGAGCTGGAACCGGCGCCGGGCATCAAGGCGAGCCGCGTCATCCAGCTCGCCGAGGATATTGCCCGCAATATGTCGGCGCTGTCGGCGCGTGTCGCCGCCATCCCCGGACGCACGGTCATGGGTATAGAATTACCCAATGCCACCCGCGAGATGGTGGTGTTGCACGAGATGGTCGGCAGCGACAGCTTCGCCGAACAGACCGGCAAGCTGCCGATCATCCTGGGCAAGAATATCTCCGGCGATCCGGTCATCGCCGATCTGGCACCAATGCCGCATCTGCTCGTCGCCGGTACTACCGGTTCGGGTAAATCTGTCGGCCTGAACTGCATGATATTGTCGCTGCTCTACCGGCTCACGCCGGACGAGTGCAAAATGATCATGATCGATCCGAAGATGCTGGAACTCAGCACCTATGACGATATTCCGCATCTATTGTCTCCCGTCGTCACCGAACCGGCCAAGGCGATCCGCGCGCTGAAATGGGCGGTCGAACAAATGGAAGAACGCTACCGGATGATGTCGTCGATTTCGGTCCGGAATCTCGCGAACTATAACGAGAAGGTAAAAGGCGCCAAGGCCAAGGGCCAACCGCTCGGTCGCCGCGTCCAGACCGGCTATGATCCCGAAACATCGCGCCCGATCTACGAGGAAGAGCAGCTCGACTTTGAAGTATTGCCGCAGATCGTGATCATCGTCGACGAGCTTGCCGACCTGATGATGACCGCCGGCAAGGAAGTCGAATTCCTGATCCAGCGGCTGGCGCAAAAAGCGCGTGCGGCCGGCATCCACCTGATCATGGCCACCCAGCGACCCTCGGTCGACGTCATCACCGGCGTAATCAAGGCCAACCTGCCGACCCGGATCAGCTTCCACGTCACCTCCAAGATCGACTCCCGCACCATTCTCGGCGAGCAGGGCGCGGAACAGCTGCTCGGCAAGGGCGACATGCTCTACATGCCCGGTGGCAAGCAACTGACCCGGGTTCACGGCCCCTTCGTCTCTGATGACGAAGTGCGGCGGGTCGCCGACCACTGGCGCTCGCAAGGAGCGCCTGCCTATATCCAGGCCGTGACCGAGGAACCCGAAGATGGCAGCTTTGCCCTCGATGGCGCAGACTTGAGCGACAATAAGGAAGACCGGCAATATACGCAGGCCTGCCAGATCGTCTTCGAAAGCCAGAAAGTATCGACCAGCTGGCTGCAGCGGCAATTGCGGATCGGCTATAACACCGCTGCCCGGATCATCGACCGGATGGAGGAAGATGAATTTATCACCGCGCCCAACCATATCGGTCGCCGCGAAGTGTTGCGCGATCAGCATGGCCAGCCGCTCTAAAGAAATCTGGTCTTTTTGCTGACGAAGTGATTAAGCCATTGTTCAATCGCCACTGGCTAGGCGAATATCTGGATAATCTGGAGTTTTCGTAATGTTGAAATATGGTTTCGCCTTGATCGCTGCGCCTCTGGCCCTGACAGCAAGCCTGCCCGCCACCGCACAGCAAAGCCCTGCCGACAGTCTGTCGAAAATTTCGAACCATTTGCGCGCCATGTCGACCATGACCGCAAATTTCAGCCAGACGGACCGCAGCGGCCAGTCGATGACCGGAACGCTGATAATCAAGCAACCCGGCAAGATTCGCTTTCAATATCAAAAGGATGCCAATCTGCTGATCGTCGGAGACGGGAAAGCCCTGACTCTGATCGACTATGAAGTGAACCAGGTCCAGCGCTGGCCGATCAGCAACAGCCCGCTCGCGGCGCTGCTCAACCCTGAGCGGGATCTGTCGAAATACGGGAAACTCGTTCCGACTCGCAATCCGAACGTGCTGAGCGTCGAGGTCAGCGACCCAAAACGTCCGGAATATGGCGTAATAACAATGGTTTTCACCAAAAAAGCCGGCGCGCCGGGCGGATTGAGTCTCGACGGCTGGGTGTCGCTGGATTCAAAGAATAATCGCACATCGATCCGCCTTTCCAACCAGAAATTCGGTGTTCCGGTGGCCAACAGCAGCTTTAACTGGACCGACCCGCGGCGGAAAAGCCGCAGCAAGCGATGAACCGAGACGGGCTACCGATCAGCAGAAGATGATCTTTCATCCGTTCATATTCCCGACAGAAATGCAGAGCTATAACCGAACACAGGATGAGAAGAGACAGTCAGGTCTTCCCCCCTGTTACCTGACCCAAAACGTTTCAACCCATCCTACTGCGTGACGAACGCGAGTTAGCCCCCACCTCCTTAATGCCCCCGGAGGTGGGGGTTTTACTTTCCCCGACCAGCAAAATTACTACACAGCGCTATTGCCTTTAGGCTTGGGTTTCTCCGCGAGCGTGGCTATCAGACTCGGCATGAGTGATAGTCTGAAAATCGTCAGCTGGAATATTAACAGCATCCGCGCCCGCCTCGACATCGTCGAACGCTTCCTGACCGAAGAAGCACCCGATGTTCTCTGCCTTCAGGAAACCAAGGTTCGGGATGACCAATTCCCCGAAGGGATGTTCCGGCGCCTCGGCTATAATCATATGATCCTGAACGGCCAGCCGATGCATCATGGTGTCGCGATCATCAGCCGCGTTCCGTTGCACAAGGATGAACGGTTCGACTGGCAGGATAATGGCGAAGCCCGCCATGTCGGCGCGGTCCTGCAAAATGGCATAAGAATTGAGAATGTCTATATCCCCGCCGGCGGCGAAATCGCCGACCGCGAGATCAATCCGAAATTTGGCCAGAAGCTCGATTTCTTCGGGCGGATGACCGAATGGTCGAGCAATCTCAAAGAACCGACAATCCTGATGGGTGACTTCAACGTGGCGCCGCTGGCCTCCGATGTCTGGAGCCACAAAGCCTTGCTCAAGGTCGTCAGCCACACCCAGATCGAGATCGACCATCTCTACGCGATGCGCGATGCCCATGGCTGGGTCGACGTCGGTCGCAAGCTGATCCCCGATCCCGAGCGGCTGTTCACCTGGTGGAGCTATCGCGCCAAGGACTGGCGGGCATCGGACAAGGGCCGGCGGCTCGACCATGTCTGGGTCAGTCCTGAACTGGGAGACAAGGCCGTCAGCCATTCGGTTCTCGAAGATGCGCGCAGCTGGGGCAAGCCATCGGATCACGCGCCATTGATCACGGAATTCGAATTTTGAACGCAGCGCCTCTCGACGGGGCCCGCAAGGTAGATGGGGCCGACAAGGCTGCCGCCCGCCGCGCGGCCCGCGCGATTGATGCCCTCCGACGCGGCTGGCCGGTCGGCGTTGAAGCGGATGGCTCGCGGCTGAACCTGCTGCCGGTAGAAACCGGCGATCTGGAAGCGCCCCTGCCCACGTCCGGAACGATATCGCTGATCATCTCCGCCAGCCGTGCAGCGACGCTGAAGCTGCTCAACCAGTTTGCCGCCGCCGACCCGAACCTGCCGATCCAGATCAGCCTGCCCGCACCCGTCACCGCGGCCGAGATTATCGCGATCGTCGATCCGGTGCTCGACATGCAATATCCGATGAAGGGCCCGTTCCGCAGCGAGACGCTGACCAATGCGCCCGCCGCCACCGCAGCGATGGAACTGGCCCGCCACGGCGGCCTGCTGCCTGCGTTTGTGATCGTCGATAGCGCGGAAGATATTGTCGAGGCGGAAGATGCCGCCGCCTATGCCGATTCTGCGGCCCTGACGATCAGCGCCCATGCCCGGCTACCCGTAGCGGCCAATTCAGAAGCACATATTTACGGTTTCCGCAGCGATGCCGATGCCACCGATCATATTGCACTGGTCATCGGCAAGCGCGACAGCAGCACGCCGGTCGTGCGCCTGCACAGCGAATGTCTGACCGGCGATGTTCTCGGCAGCCTGAAATGCGACTGCGGCCCGCAACTCCACGCCGCGCTGCACCAGATGGGCGAAGCGACCTGGGGTGTGCTGCTTTATCTACGGCAGGAAGGCCGCGGGATCGGCCTGATCAACAAGCTGCGCGCATATGCGCTTCAAGATCAGGGTTTTGACACGGTCGACGCCAACCAGCGGCTGGGGTTTGCCATCGATGCGCGGGATTTCTCGATCGCGGCCCGGATGCTGGAATTGCTCAACGTGCCCAAGGTCAAATTGATGACCAACAATCCGGAAAAAGTGGAAGGTCTGGAAGCATGCGGCGTGACGGTCGAAGAACGCCTGCCGGTCAAGATTGCTGCCAATCCGCACAATGAATTTTACCTCGACACCAAGCGGGACCGGACCGGGCATAAATTGTGACGCTCATGGCGAACCTGCCTGAGCAACAGAAAAGACATATCCGATGACACAGCTCAAGCATGAACATCTGATAACCCTGACCCTGACGGTCGACTTCGCGGGCATGTTGATGATCGGCAAAACACCGGCCGGCTTGCGCCGCATCGCGCCGGTCACTGGGGGCCGCTTCTCCGGCGAGCGCCTGAACGGCCAAGTTCTGCCCGGCGCCGACTGGGTGATCAACCGGCCCGACGGAGTGATGGAAATCGATGTCCGCTTGCCGCTGCAAACAGACGACGGGGCGATGATTTATCTGAGCTATCAGGGCCGGTTTCTGGCCGACCCGGAAGTCATGGGGCGCTTCGCCAAGGGCGCACTGCTGAAACCAGAAGAATATTCGCTGGCGGTATCGGCGAAGTTTGAATCGGGTGCAGAGCAATATCTCTGGCTGAACAACGTCGTCGCCGCCGGAACCGGCGAGCAGACCGCTAACGGGCCAGTTTATTCCTTCTTCGAGATCGGTTGAGCAACCTCACCTGACGGAGCGCAAACTCAACAACGAGGGGCATTTTTTGACTTTGCTGCTGTTTGCGTATTAAAAAACTTCTGTTTCCGGCTCCCAAAAGCCCGGCGACAAACGGGAGGGGGAAGAAAATCATGTTACGCATCTTGAAAATCTTGCTTATTTTGAGCGTCGCCACTTGGGCTGCACTGGGCGTCTTCGGGAATATTCTCGACTGGAACGGAACGACGGGAGCGGTGGCTGCTACCACTTCCATGTCGACATTTGACGGAGGGGCGGACGACTGGCGAGCCACATCCACTCCCGCCATAGTTCTGGCCGGGGCCTTGGCCATTATATTGCTGAAATCTGCCAGCGCAATTTTGTGCCTGACCGGAGCGTGGCAGATGTGGACCGCGCGCGCAGGTGACGCCGCCGCCTTCTCAAAGGCAAAAACTTACGCTCTCGCTGGCTGTGCTGTCGCGATTTTCATGCTGTTTACAGGCTGGATCGTCATCGCAGAAACATGGTTCGAGCTGTGGCGATCCGAGGTCCTGCGCGAAGCGGCGCTCGACGCCGCCTTCCGCTATTGCGGGATGATCGGATTGATTGCGCTGTTTGTCGGGATGCGAGACGAATAGGTCAGCCACTTTTTCTATAGCGAAAAAGGGCCGACCCGTCGTTCTGTAAAGATCGTGATCGATGGACCAGACAATCTCCGGCTCTATATTTTCCTAGAACGGAACGTCGTCGTCCAGATCGCTGTCAAACGCGCCACCGCCCTGACCGCCGCCCGAGCCGCCGCCGGTCTGGCCCCAACTATCGTTGCCGCCACCGCCGCCGGATGGCGCGCCGCCACCTTGGCCGCCACCCCAGCCGTCGTTCGAGCCGCCGCCCTGACCGCCGCCACCTGGCTTGCTGTCGAGCATTTCCATTTTCGCGTCAAAGCCCTGCAGAACGACATCGGTCGAATAGCGGTCATTGCCGGACTGGTCCTGCCATTTGCGGGTTTGCAATTTGCCTTCGAGATAGACTTTGCTGCCCTTGCGGAGATATTTTTCGGCAACGCCAGCAAGGCCTTCGTTATAGATCGAGATATTGTGCCACTCGGTCTTTTCCTTGCGCTCGCCGCTCTGCTTGTCTTTCCAGCTTTCCGACGTCGCAACGCTGAAATTGCAGACTTTACCGCCATTGGCGAAGGTACGCACTTCCGGATCCTTGCCCAGATTGCCTACGATGATGACTTTGTTGATGCCGCCGGCCATTTCAAATTCCCCAAAAATATAACGTGAATATCGATTCTTGAGAACTCTATAGACCGAGGGCGACGGCACTCCAATATGTAATACCGGCAGCGACGTATGCGAGGGCAAAAAGATAGGCGAGCATGAACATCGGCCATTTCCAGCCGTTGGTTTCGCGTTTGGTCACAGCAATGGTCGAGATACATTGCGGGGCAAAGACAAACCAGGCGAGAAAGGCCAAAGCAGTCGGCAGCGACCAGCGGCTTTGCAGCCGCTCGGTCAGGGATTTGGCTTCCGCTTCTTCATCCGGCGCATCGATCGCGTAGGTGGTGGCCAGCGCTGCCACCGCCACTTCGCGGGCGGCCATCGCCGGGATCAGGGCGAGCGCGATGTCGCGGTTGAAACCGATCGGTTCGACGACGGGCGCGATGACGTTGGCGATCCGTCCGGCGACGCTATAGTCGACCTGACTCATCGCGCTGTCTCCCGGCACTTTCGGGAAGGTCAGCAACAGCCACAGAACGACGGTCGCGCCGAAGATGATCGTACCGGCGCGACGCAGAAAAATATAGGCGCGCTGCCACAGGCCGATCAGGACGTCTTTCATCCGCGGCAGCTGATATTTCGGCATTTCCATCAGGAAGCCGCTATTCGGCCCCTTGGTCACCGTCGACCGCAGCACCAGCGCGACGACCATCGCACCGACAATGCCAAAGACATAGAGCCCGAACAGCACCAGCCCTTGCAGACCGATACCAAGCCCGACATTGGTTGGCGGAATGAACGCGCCGATAATAATTGCATAGACCGGAAGCCGCGCCGAACAGGTCATCAATGGCGCCACCAATATCGTGGTCAGCCTGTCCCCGGGATCGGAGATGCTGCGCGTCGCCATGATGCCGGGGATCGCGCAGGCGAAAGAGGACAATAAGGGAATGAAGCTGCGTCCGGACAGGCCGACACTCGCCATCAACCGGTCCATGATGAAGGCCGCGCGAGTCATATAGCCGCTGGCTTCCAGGAGCAGGATGAACAGGAACAGGATTAAAATCTGCGGCAGGAATACCACCACCGAACCGACACCGCCAATGGCGCCTTCGATAATGAAGTCCCGCACGAAGCCCGGTGACATATTCGTTTCGACCGCAGCAGCAACCCATTCGCTGGCGCTTTCGATCAGACCGATCGGCGCCTCTGACCAGGCAAAGACCGCCTGAAACATGATGAACAGTACCGCGAACAGAATCAACGGTCCGGCGAAAGGATGCAGGAACACACTGTCCGCCCGCTCCGACCAGCGCCGGCCGGCGGTTTCGGAAATTATCACCTGATTGGCAATCAGCTTGGCCTGTTTGCGCAAGCCGTGATCGCGCCTATTGCTGATCACCGGTGCCGGCACATTGTCTTTTTGCTGGAGGCGACTTTCCAAAGCAGCGGACAATTCCTCCAGTCCGCGTCGCCGCACCGCCACGGTCGGGACCACGGGAACACCCAGAGCTTTGGAAAGTTTTGCCGGATCGAGGGTCAGGCCGTCGCGTTCCGCCAGATCCATCATGTTGAGCGCGACAACAACCGGCTGACCCAGCGCGATCACTTCGAGCGCGAAGCGCAAATGATTATCGAGATTGGCAGCATCGAGCACGATGACAATTGCGTCGGGTTTGCGCTCGCCCTGCTGCAGTCCCATGATGACCTTGCGCGTAACTTCCTCGTCGGGGCTGGTCGGATCGAGACTGTAGCTACCCGGCAGGTCGACCAGTTCGGCGGGCCGTCCGTCAGCGAAGGTAAAATGTCCGGATTTGCGCTCGACGGTGACGCCGGGATAATTGGCGATCTTCTGACGCGCGCCGGTCAGGGCGTTGAACAGGGCGCTTTTGCCCGAATTGGGGTTGCCCGCAAGGGCAATGAGAGGAGCAGCTTGGGTCATCGATCAGGCGGCGATCGTTGCCGGCGTCAATGTCACGGATATCGCCTGCGCATGCGATTTGCGGACGGCTATCATCATCCGTCCAACCTTCAGCGCGATCGGATCATTCAGGCCAAACATACCCTTGTGCAATTTTTCGACCGAAATGCCTTCATCAATGCCGAGCGCCCGCAGACGACGGCCTTCGCTTTCGGAGATGGCTGCCCAGTCAATCGCCACTATTTCCGCATTTTGCTTGAGTGACAGCTGGTCGAGGGTTGTCGGTGTTTGCATAATCGCAACGAGGCCTTTCTAATTGCGATTGATTATCAATACTGATTAGCTTTGGCGAGTCTTTTCTGTGAGATTATGCGCTGCGCGTGATGCTAATCTCCGATCAGGAGTTGCACAGCAATTTATCAGACTCCGCGATAGCGCAACCGGCCAACGAAGCGCGCCATGCTGAACCGGTCACCGCCCCGCCCTGTAATCTTGGCCTTGGCTTTCTCGAACTGCATGACATTCTCGATCCGGCGATCGAGAAACGCCTTTGTTTCCAGATAGTTTTTGCTCTCATCATCAAGAAAGACGCTGATCGTGCTGCCGTAGACGCCCGATAACAAGGTCCGCTTGGTATAATGATTATAGTCGGTGGCCGTGTCCCCGGCGAGCCGCCACATCTTGTCAGCAGCGCGCCAGCCCATTTTTGCGGCCCTGCGCAAATGGGGTGGCGCAGCCAATATCGCCAAAGCGCGCCGCAGTCCTTCGCGATCCACTGCCATTGCATCGAGTCTGGCTTCAACCAACGCCTTGATCCGTTGACGCACTTTCATCGCGGCGAGTTCTTCGGCACTATATTTCGTCGTCATTTGCCCATCAACCGCCTGAAACCACGCGTCGATCATATCAACCGGACCATCATTGAACGCGAGTCTTGCAAGATCATTATCGACGCCCGCCAGTTCCGCAGCGGACGAGACCGCCTTCTCGTTCCAGCCGTCAAACGCCGCCTGCGCAGCCAGTCCCGGCGCGAGAAAGGCGCGCACTTCATCCAGTGTAGGATCTTCGGGAAGCGATACAGACATGGGTGTTCCTTTGAAATCAGAGCTATCAATATAGACAGAAATTGCTTCGGTTCAAACCATTGCATTCGGACGTGCGGTCACTTAACTGTTTGATTAACAATCCACGCCTCCAGTTTCAGGGAATTCCATCTTGACCACATTGTTCGATCCGATCACCGTTGGCGCCATCGAGGCCCAGAACCGCATGTTCATGGCCCCGCTCACTCGCTGTCGCTCGACAATGGAATTTGTCCCCACTCCGATCATGGGCGACTATTATACCCAGCGCTCCGGTGCCGGCATCATCATTTCCGAAGCCACCGGCATCAGCCAGCAAGGCCTTGGCACACCATTTGCCCCGGGCATCTGGAATGACGCGCAGACCGAAGCGTGGAAACCGGTCATCGAACGGGTTCACAAAGCCGGTGGCAAGATCATCTGCCAGCTCTGGCACATGGGCCGCATCGTCCATCCCGATTTCCTCGATGGCGAGAAGCCCGTATCCGCTTCCGCGACAACCGCACCGGGCAGCGTACGAACCTATCAGGGCAAGAAAGACTATGCAGAAGCGCGGCCATTGGAAGTCTCCGAAATTCCGGCTCTTCTCGACGATTATCAAAATGCCGCAGAAAACGCGAAAAAAGCGGGCTTTGACGGTGTCCAGCTGCACGCAGCCAATGGCTATCTTATCGACCAGTTCATCCGTTCCGGCACCAATTTGCGAACCGACGAATATGGCGGACCGGTTGAAAACCGCATCCGCCTGCTCGGCGAAGTGACCCAGCGACTGGTCGATGTCTGGGGCAGCGACCGGGTTGCCGTCCGCCTCTCCCCCAATGGCGATTCCCAGGGTGCCGACGACGCGACTCCGGTCGAAACCTTCACCGCTGCAGCGAAACTGCTCGACAAGATCGGCATCGCCTTTCTCGAGCTGCGCGAGCCACCTGCCCACGGCACCTATGGCAACACCGATGTGCCGCCGGTCAGTCCGCATATCCGGCCGGTGTTCAAGGGGCCGCTGGTGCTCAACAGCGACTATTTTTATGATAATGCAACCGCAGCGCTGGCGGAGAATAAAGCCGACGCGATCAGCTTTGGCCGGACGTTCATGACCAATCCCGATCTGCCCGAACGGTTCCGCAAAGGCGCCGAGCTCAACCCGATCGACTTTACCCCGACATGGTATAGTCAAGGTCCTGAGGGATATACTGACTATCCGACGATGGAAGAAAAAGAGACGGCGACGGCCTGAGCGGCCGACGGTCTGCCAGACTGCTAGAAGCTGCTTTCCAGACGGCGGAACATGTCCTGAACCGCTGACTCAGCTTCCATTTCCTGTTGCAGGCGCGCCGACAGGCGTTGCAGGCGCTGGAACAGTTCCTCGCTCGCCACGATGATATGCCGGGCTTCCTCCGGGAAGCGATCGACCATCGGCTGGTCGGTCGCTGGCGCGTAGCCGAGCGCGCGATCATGGTTCCACATTTCGCCTTCGGTTAATTCCCCGCTGTGCATGGCCTTCTGGTTCAGCAACCACGCGATGCAGTGCATAAGCCGCGTCGTCACTTTCAGAGACTCGCAGGAAAAAGAAACCGCAAGATTGGGATCGTCGCTGCATTCCTCGCTGAATCGGCCGGATTCAAAATAGGACCGTGCTTCATCTGCCAGCACCATTGCTTCGGTATAAAGCCCGTCCATCAATTTCACGGTCAAGAGTGTTTCACGATCTGCCATGTTTGCTTCGTAGCAAAATATCACCCCTTATGGACAGGTGATTTCGAGCGACAGGCGGGCCCCGAAGAGCGCTGTTCCAAACTGATACGCGGGCGTGTCTGGGGTTAACTGGTGGATAGGTATAGTTAACAAATCTACAACCCGCCCTGCAGCTTGCGGGTCAGGCGATAATGTCGGGAATGAGCTGATTTTCAATCAATATGATGCGGTCGCGCAACTGCAATTTTCTCTTCTTGAGACGGGCCGCCCGGAGCTGATCAGAATTACCTGCCTCGACCAGCGCAATAATGGCCTCGTCGAGATCGCGATGTTCAATTTTCAGCAGTTCAAGCCGCATTTGCAACTCTTCATCGCTCATCCCCATTCCGGTTCAATCTCACCCCTTGCGTATGTGCAACAATTTTGTAATCTTATTCCTATTCATGGTTCATGTCGAAACCAAGACATTTAAACCATGAAGCCATTTCCGCACCGGAATTTGGCAACAGCAGCAAGAAAGGAAGCTTTGGTCCTCTTTCAATTTCAAAAAACCATTTTTGAGGAGATTTTAATGATTCAGAATCACATGTCCGCACTGCGCAACAAGCATGAAGCGCTCGAACGCCAGATCAATGAAGAAGAAACCCGGCCCCTTCCAGACACGATTCGAATCCATAATCTCAAGAAAGAAAAGCTCCGGCTGAAAGAAGAACTGCTAAATTGAGCGGGAATCGGCGACGCCGCTCGAACTGAACAGATAGCCAAAATCTGTTTTGCCACCGGGGCGCTTTTCGATATCGCACTCCCTTAGCCTTTCTGCTAGGCGAACGTCATGCCCGCAACAGATCCCGCAAGTACCAAGACCGCCCGCAACATCCTGACCGGCTTGCGGGCGATCATGGCGTCGCGCAGCCATCCCGAGGCCAAACTGAACCAAGTGGTCGAAACGATCGCCGACGCGGTAAGTAGCGAAGTCTGCTCGATTTACTTGCGCCGGGAAGGCGTGCTGGAGTTGTTTGCAACCCGTGGCCTCAACGCCGAAGCGGTTCACGTGACCAAGCTCGCGATGGGCGAAGGCCTTACCGGCTATATCGCCAAGAATGTCGAAACGCTGAATCTTGACGAGGCGGCCAGCCATCCCGATTTCCAATATCGTCCGGAAACCGGCGAGGAAAAATTCCACAGTTTTGCCGGCGTTCCGATCATCCGGAACCAGCAGGCCATCGGTGTTTTATGCGCCCAGCATGTCGAACCGCGCCGCTATTCCGAGGTAGAAATTGAAGCTTTCGAGACGGCTGCAATGGTTTTGTCGGAATTGATCACCAGCGCCGAATTTGTCGACGACAATTTCGCTGAAGAATCGGCGATGCTCGACAATGGCGCTGATCGGCTCAGCGGTTTGCAGCTGGTCAAGGGCAAAGCCAGCGGTCACGCGGTCTTCCATCAACCGCGAGTCAAAATCCAGCATACGGTCGCGGAAGATACCGAGGCGGAACGCCATCGGGTCTATTCCGCGTTCGACAAGATGCGGGCCCAGATCGACCTGATGACCAGTCAGGCGGAATTCGGTGTCGGCGGCGAGCATGAGGAAGTGCTCGAGACATATAAGATGTTTGCCTATGATGAAGGCTGGAGCCGGCGCATCAATGAAGCGATCGACAGCGGCCTGACTGCCGAAGCGGCGATCGAAAGAGTGCAGCAGCATACCCGTATGCGGATGCGGCAAATCGATGATCCGCTTTTGGCCGAGCGCATGCATGATCTGGAAGACCTTGCCAATCGTCTGCTGCGCACCGTTTCCGGCCAGATGGGCACTGCGGCAAAAATGGGTTTGCGGCAGGACACGATCCTGATTGCCCGCAACCTGGGTCCGGCTGAACTGCTCGAATATGACCGGCGCAGGCTCAAGGGCGTGGTCCTCGAAGAAGGTTCGCTGACCGCGCATGTCACGATCATCGCCCGTGCGATGGGGATCCCGATCCTCGGGCAGGTCAAGAACATCCGGCAAGTCGTCCGCGAGGACGATCATCTTTTGCTCAATGTCGATGATAATGTCGTATTCGTAAGGCCAGGCCCTTCGGTCGAGGAAGCGTTTGAAGCACAGCTGGAACTCAGCCAGAAAAAACGCGCCGCTTATTCCGAATTGCGGGACAAGGAAGCCGTAACCAAAGACGGTGTCCGGATCACCGTCAATATCAACGCTGGGCTGCGCGACGACTTGGCGCTGCTCAACCTGACCGGCGCGGACGGCATCGGACTGTTCCGGACCGAATTCCAGTTTCTCGTCGCCGCCACCATGCCCGGCCGGGCAGCGCAATCCCGCTTCTACCGCGATGTGCTGGAAGCCGCCGGCGACAAGCCGGTGATATTCCGCACCGTTGATATCGGAGGCGACAAACCGCTTCCCTATTTTCAGGCCAGTGAATCCAAAGAAGATAATCCGGCTCTGGGCTGGCGGGCGATCCGGATCGGCCTTGAACGGGATGCCCTGATGAAAGTTCAGGCGCGGGCCTTGATAGAAGCAGCGGCTGGACGGAAGCTGAATATCATGTTCCCGATGATCGCGGAACCTTGGGAATTTGATGAAGCCAAGGCGGTATTCGAACATCAGCGCACCTATCTGCGAAGTCAGAAAAAGAGATTGCCGTCGCAAATCCGCTATGGCGCCATGCTCGAGGTCCCTGCCCTGGCAGAATGTCTGGATCTGATGGCAGACCGGCTCGACTTTCTGTCGATCGGCACCAATGATCTGACCCAGTTTCTTTTCGCCGCCGACCGGAGCAATCCGAAACTTGCCGAACGGTTTGACTGGATGAGCCCGGCAATTCTCAGATTTATACGCCGCGCCTCGGAGAATGCGGAACGCTATTCGATTCCTCTCGGCATTTGTGGAGAGATGGGCGGCCGTCCTTTGGATGCCCTCGCGCTTCTGGGATTGGGCATTCGCAGCCTGTCGATTACGCCGGCTTCGGTTGGCCCGATCAAGGCGATGGTGCGGTCACTTGACCTCGGCCAGGCAAAACTGGAGATCGAAGCGATCTTGAAAGAAGCGCCTGCCCAACCGCGAGCGCGGCTCGAGCAATGGGCCATTGAGCACAACATCGACCTGGATTGATCGCTATATTCCGGCAATAAACCGGCAAATTGGTGGCCAAAAAGACGAAAATCGTAAAATGCACCACATCGACCACGATAGTCATTGACTTTTGCCGCCCAAACTGGCTTTTTTCGTCAATTATCCGGGGGTGTGCGAAAAGGGTCGCAGAATGATCCGGCCAGAGGAGTATGCAGTGGCCGACGAAACCAATGATGGCGAGAATATTGAACTGACTTTGCACAGCACAGGCGCATTATTGCGTGAGGCGCGTGAGCAGAAGAAAATGTCGCTGGAGGAGATCGCCAAAAAAACCAGAATTCCGCAACGCCATCTGGCGTCGCTGGAAATCGGTGATTTTGAAGCGCTTCCCGGACGAACTTATGCAATCGGCTTTGCCAAATCCTTCGCCCGAGCCGTCGGGCTGAGCGATGCATCCATCGGCAGCCAGTTGCGCGAGGAAATGGACGAACAGGGACACGGGAGCTACCAGCCAGAATTGAGCGAATATGATCCGGCCGATCCCTCCAGCATTCCACCGCGCTATCTGGCATGGACCGCAGCCGGCATTGGCGCTTTGGTGCTCGTTGGTTATCTGGTCTGGCGCACTTTAATCCTGAATCCCGGTGAGGTTACCCAGATCGCGGAACAGGAATCTGCAACCGAGGTGGTAAGCACTGCGGGCAATCCTGATTCACAAAATCTCGACGCAAGCGGGACGACACCATCCAGTCAGGGAACTGTCATCTTGACCGCGACCCAGAATGTATGGCTGAAAATCTATGATGCCGAGGGCAAACGCCTGTTCGAAAACGAGATGGCAGCGGGGGAAACATTCACGGTCCCGGCTGACGCTGACAATCCGCAGATTCTGACCGGGCGTCCCGACGCACTGACCGTTACGATAGACGGCCAGGTCGTCCCGCAACTGGGCACGGCGGAGCGGACGATCAAGGATGTCGGGGTCAGCGCAGCAGCGTTGCTGGCCCGGACAGAAGCCAGCGGTCCGGCAGCCGTTTTATCGACTGATTGAGAAACGCACAAGCCGACATACTGGTAAAAAAGGTTGGGAACCCGCCGGTTTCCGACCAAAATCTTCTTTACTTTTCAGGGTGGTATATGGTTAATATACGCCAAATTCAGCGGAGGCTTCGATGAAGACATTCGGTATCACAATCCTGCTCACCAGCTTGCTCATCAGCACACCGGTGTCGGCACAAGATGCAAATACAGACAAGCGTGTTGATCGGCTCGAACAGGAGATGCGCGCGGTCCAGCGCAAGGTTTTCCCCGGTGGCACAGGCCGCTATTTCGAACCCCAGATCACGGCTGATACCGGCCCCGCATCATCCGGAACAACAAATACGACGTCGGCTGTCACCGACCTTATCGCCCGCGTTGACGCGCTCGAGCGCAGTCTGGCAAACCTTACGGGTCAAGTCGAGGAAAACGGATTCCGGTTGAAGAAAATCGAGGACCGTTTGGCCGCGACCGAAGCGCCGGTCGTTAGCTCGACCGTCACTGGCGGATCGACCGCTAGCGGCTCCACAACAGCGGTGGCGAAAAAACCAGCGCCAGAGGCCGCTCCCGATCCCAAACGCGTTGTCGGCGTCGCTGCGATCGTCATGCCCGAAACCGGAGATGCCGCTGAAGATGCCTATATTTACGGCTACCGGCTGTGGGAAGCAAAATTCTACCCCGAAGCGCAGACCCAGTTGAAAAAAATGGCCGATGAATATTCGAGCCATCGGCGGGCGAGCTACGCTCAAAATTTGCTGGGCCGTGCCTATCTCGATGACGGAAAGCCGGCACTGGCTTCGGTTGCTCTATATGAAAATTACCAGAAACGCCCCCGCGGCGAACGCGCACCGGACAGCCTCTATTTTCTGAGCACGGCGCTGGTACAACTGGGCAAGAAAGCGGATGCCTGCCGGGTCCTGGCCGAAATGCAGGATGTTTACCCCGACGTCGCCAGTGGCCGGCTTGCCAGCCAAGTCGCATCGGGCAAGACTGCCGCCAACTGTAAGTAGCTCATGGGCAATGAAAACGCCTCGCTCACAAAAGATTTTGCAGAGGCCGTATATCGCCTGATTCCAGCGTTTGAATCGAATGAAGAAAAACTGGGCCTGGCCGTTTCCGGCGGTCCCGACAGTCTGGCTTTGCTACTGCTGGCCTTTGACGTCTTTCCAGGCAGAATTGCCGCGGCCACAGTCGACCATGGCTTGCGCCCTGCGGCAGCGACCGAAGCAGAATTTGTTGCGTCGCTGTGCCGCGAACGAGCGATCCCCCACGAAATATTGCGACCCGTTGTGCCGATCCGCGGCAGCATCCAGAGCGCGGCCCGGCACGCGCGCTACGGACTGCTGCACGACTGGATGAAGGAAAATAATATCCATTGGCTGGCGACCGCCCATCATGCGGATGATCAGCTCGAAACCATGATCATGCGGATATTGCGTGGCAGCGGGATCGACGGAATGTCGGGCATAAGGGAGAAACGGTCCAATATTGTCCGGCCCCTGCTCCATTTCCAGAAATCAGCGCTGATAAGCTTCGTGGCCAGCCAGGGTATCGAAGCGGTCGATGACCCCTCAAATCGCGATCAGGGTTTCGACCGGGTGCGGGTGCGACAGGCGCTAAAGGATCTGGAAGGATTTGATACCAGTCTCGCCAGTCAGAGCGCGAGCGCATTGGGCTCTGCCCGTGAAGCTATCGAGTGGCACGTCGAACAGCTTGCCGTGGAGCATATCATAACTGCCGATAGCGGGTGTGCGCTCGACAAAACCGGGTTCCCGCACGAGATTCAGCGGCGTCTGCTGCTCAAATGCCTGCATATTTGCGATGCTTCCCTGTCCCCTCGCGGCAGCCAGATTGACCAGACAATTATCGCTCTGGAACGCGGTGAAACCGTCACACTTGGCAATATTTTATGCCGCGGTGGAGAGAATTGGACTTTCCAGACCGCTCCGCAGCGCCGGAATAGCTGAATTCTCCGACGCTTGCCCGTCCGGCTCCGATTACACTGATCGGTAAAAACATTGGCGTTCATATTGTCATCCTCGGGAAAAGGACTATCTTTAGGGGAATGAGAATATTGCGTTTGATGCCCATCATCCGCGACAACAATGATTACAGGACAAGATGCGCAATGAATGACGAACAGGATCCGAAAGAAAACCCGTGGATGAAGAGCATGTTCATCTGGGCTGGCGTCATCATAGCGCTTCTGCTCACCGTTTCGATGTTTGGTGCAGGTGCCGCGAGCGATGCAGGTACCGGGATCAGCTATTCCTCCTTCCGCAATAAAGTAGAAGAAGGCAGCGTCAAAAGCGTTGCCATCGCGCCGGACCAGATCACCGGCGAACTCACCAATGGCGACAAATTCTCGACCACACCGGTCGGCAACGATCCGTCTCTGGTGACGCTGCTTGATGAAAAGGGCGTGGAATATAGCGGCAAGGCTCAGGAACAGGCGAGCATCTGGCAGATCATTCTGGTCCAGTCCCTGCCCTTCATTCTGATCCTCGGCATCGCCTTTTTCGTGCTGCGGCAGATGCAAAAGGGCAGCGGCTCCGGAGCCATGGGTTTTGGCAAGTCCAAGGCGAAGCTTCTGACCGAAAAACAGGGCAAGGTAACCTTTCAGGACGTCGCCGGCATCGATGAAGCCCGCGAAGAACTGGAAGAAATTGTCGAATTTCTGAAGAATCCCGGACGCTTTGCCAAGCTTGGCGGCCAGATTCCCAAGGGCGCGCTGCTGGTCGGTTCGCCTGGTACCGGTAAAACCCTGCTGGCCCGTGCTATTGCAGGCGAAGCAGGCGTACCGTTTTTCTCCATCTCCGGTTCCGATTTTGTCGAAATGTTTGTCGGTGTCGGTGCCAGCCGTGTCCGTGACATGTTCGAGCAGGCGAAGAAAAACGCACCATGCATCGTCTTCATCGATGAAATCGATGCGGTCGGTCGCCATCGTGGCGCCGGACTTGGCAATGGCAATGACGAACGCGAGCAGACATTGAACCAGTTGCTGGTCGAAATGGACGGCTTCGAGGCGAATGAAGGTATCATCATCATCGCCGCGACCAACCGTCCCGACGTGCTCGATCCCGCTCTGCTGCGTCCCGGTCGCTTTGACCGTCAGGTTGTCGTGCCTCGTCCCGATATCGAAGGACGCGAAAAGATCCTTGCCGTGCATATGAAGAAAGTGCCGCTGGCACCGGACGTCGACCCGCGCACTATTGCACGCGGAACGCCTGGTTTCTCCGGTGCCGATCTGGCCAACCTGGTCAATGAGGCTGCCCTGATGGCTGCTCGCCGTGGCAAACGGATGGTCGCGATGAGCGAGTTCGAGGATGCCAAGGACAAGGTCATGATGGGCACCGAACGCAAGTCGATGGTGATGACCGAAGATGAAAAGAGAATGACCGCCTATCACGAAGCCGGCCACGCTCTGGTCTCCGTGCACGAACCGGCTTCTGATCCGATCCACAAGGCGACAATCATCCCCCGTGGCCGTGCGCTTGGTATGGTCATGCGCCTGCCGGAACGCGACAATTACAGCTACCATCGCGACAAGATGCACGCCAATCTGGCCGTGTCGATGGGCGGCCGCGTCGCCGAGGAAATCATCTTCGGCTATGACAAAGTCTCCTCCGGCGCTTCCGGTGACATTCAATATGCCACCAAGCTGGCGCGCGACATGGTCACCCAGTGGGGCATGTCCGACCTGATGGGGCCATTGCAATATGAAGAGGAACAGGGTGAAACCTTCCTCGGCTACTCGCAATCCCAGCGCGTCCATATGTCGGACGAAACCGCGAAGAAGATCGATCTGGAAATCCGCAAGCTGATCGACGACAGCTATGACCGGGCGAAGCATGTTCTGACCACGAACGAGAAGCAGCTCCATGCCCTCGCCAATGCGTTGCTAGAATATGAAACGCTGTCTGGCGAAGATATCGACGAGCTGGTCGAAACCGGCAAGCTGGCACGCCCGAATGGTGAGGTCGTCAAACCGGCTGCTGTACCGTCGGCCGGCGCGAGCATCCCGAAGGCGGGACGGAAGAAAAAAGGACCGTTTGGCGATCCAAAGCCACAAGGCGCCTAGTCCGGTTTCTGCCGATAGCTCAAGCCGATGATAGAATAAGAAAAGGCCGCCCGGAATATTTCCGGCGGCCTTTTCTTTTGTCTCGAATAGTCTAGCGCGGTGACGCGGCTTGCTTACCGGCGACCATAGTCTCCGGAAACACCGGCACTGCGTGGTGGTGCAGCGGCGGTCAAGCGAAGCGCTTCTGCCGACTGGCTGATCGAACCGATTTCATCCGGTGTATCATCATCATCGATGAGAACCTTCTGCAGCGACTGGATCAGGCTTTCTTCCAGATCCTTCGGCTTGACGGTTTCTTCTGCGATTTCGCGCAGCGCCACAACTGGGTTTTTATCACGATCGCGGTCAACAGTCAGCTCTTCGCCGCCTGAAATCTCACGTGCGCGCTGGGCAGCGAACAACACCAGATCAAACCGGTTTGTTACTTTATCGACGCAATCTTCAACGGTAACGCGAGCCATAAGCCGCTCCTGATTCTGCAAAATATTGGAAAAGAAGCCTGCATCTAGGGATATCGGCTGGATTTGTCAACAAATCCGGTATGCTGCGAACAATCACAAACAATCTAATGGTTTGTCGGTACGCCGGTGATAATCTATGCCTCCCAACCATGGAAAGCGCCACCGCCAACAACCCGATATTGCCATCCGATCCGCCACGATGGCTTGACGTCGGCGAGAATCGCTTGCGACTTGTCCGCGCGGCCCCGGAACGTCTCGCCGCGCTGGTGGACATGCTCGAAGGCGCGGAGAAAAGCCTCAAGCTTTTCTTCTACATGTTCGAGGATGACCGCACTGGTCGCAGAATTCTCGACATATTGGTCGCCGCCTGCCAGCGCGGCCTGGCCGTGGAGATGATGGTCGACAGCTTTGGTTCAAACGGCGCGTCGCGGAGCTTTTTCGATCCGCTGATCGAAGCGGGCGGGAAATTCAAGATTTTCAGCCCGCGCTTTTCGACCAGCTATTTTGTCCGCAATCACCAGAAAATGATCATCGCCGATGATTGCTGTGCACTGATCGGCGGATTCAACATTGCCGACGCCTATTTTAACATGGCCCGGCAAGACGGGGACAGCCTCCCCGTCAGCGATAGCTGGGAAGACCTCGGCCTCGAAATCGAAGGGCCCGAAGTTGCCAATCTCGCCAACTATTACCGGCTGTTGTCCGACTGGGTCTATCGCGACAATGGCAACATACGTTCGCTGCAAAAAATGGTCCGGCACTGGAAGGCCGGCGACGGCCAGTTTCGCTGGCTACTCGGCGGACCGAGCAACCGCCTGAGCCGCTGGGCGTGGGCGATCAAGAAAGATCTCGAGAATGGCAGCAGGCTTGACCTGGTCTCCGCCTATTTCTCGCCGGGACAAGGTCTTTTGCGCCGCATTGGCAGAATATCGAAGCGGGGCGGGGAGAGCCGGATCATCTTGCCCGGGAAAACCGATAATGCGGCGACGATCGGTGCCAGCAGATTATTGTACGGATATCTGCTGAAGCGTCATGCCCGTCTTTTCGAATATCAACCCAAGCGACTCCACACCAAATTGGTGGTTGTCGACGATGCGGTCTATATCGGCTCCGCAAATTTCGATTTGCGCAGCCTGTATATCAATGTCGAGATGATGTTGCGGATCGAAGATGCCGAATTTGCCAGTCATGCACGCAGCGTGATCGACATCATACACGAACAGACAGAGGCGATCACACCGGAACTGCACAAATCGCGCCGGTCTTTTCTGAACCGGCTGCGCTGGACCATATCCTACTTTGTCGTGAATACGCTCGACTATAGCGTTACCCGCCGTCTCAATTTCGGAATCAAGAAATAGCTCCGCCTTTTTCGCATTCGGGCTGATTTCCGGCCCTACTTCAGCATTCTGTCGCAGGACAAGAATCATTCATCGCAATTCGCGGTTATGACTCTGTTAAGACAGAGCCACGTAGCTAGGAGGAGCGATGAGTTTTCCAATATCAGATGATCGGCAGTGCATATGACCCAGTTTCGGTATATTTTTACATTGCTGCTAACCACCGTACTGGCCGCATGCGTGTCCGCTCCCGACCGGCCAACGGTCCAACGGAACAACACCCCGCCTCCGACATATCAAAATCCTGCGCCAACGGAAACGCCGCGCGCCACTGCGTCGCGTGACCGCCCCGATCCCGCGCTGGTCCGTGAAATCGCCGATCTTTGGCGGAGCTTTCCCGGCACGACCGGGATTGCAGTCAAACGGATCGACGGTGATTGGGAAATCGGCCACCGGATGGATCAATATTTCCCGCAGCAGAGCGTTTCCAAGCTCTGGGTCGCTCTGACGCTGCTCGACAAGATCGATCAGGGCCGCGCCTCCCTGTCCGATTCCATCCGGATCGGCAAAGAAGATTTGACGGTATTCCACCAGCCGATGGCGGCGGAAGTGGAGAAGAACGGTGCCGTCGTAAAGTCTGTCTACACCTTGCTTGAGCAAGCGCTCGCGAGCAGCGACAATACGGCGAATGACGCTCTGCTTAATCATGCAGGCGGGCCGGAAGCCGTGCGCAAGTTCATCGCAAAAAACGATCTGGGGAAAATCCGCTTCGGCCCCGGTGAACGCTTGTTGCAGAGCGGCATTGCCGGAATGGAATGGAGGCAGAACCTGTCCTACGGGCGCACATTCTATGCAGCCCGGGCCAAAATACCGGTCGAGCAACGGCGCCAGTCGCTCGACGCCTATCTCGCCGATCCGGTCGATGGAGCAAGTCCGCAAGCGATCGTTCGCGCATTGGACAAATTGGCCCGTGGCAAACTGCTGTCGGAGAATTCGACCAATTTGCTGCAATCTATATTGAAACGCACGAGAAGCGGGCCGAACCGGCTGAAGGCAGGCGTCCCTGCTGGTTGGGAATTTTTGCACAAAACCGGCACCGGACAGGTTCTTGGTCCAGTCGCAACCGGATATAATGATATCGGCATCATGACGGCGCCGGATGGCACCCGCTATGCCGTGGTTGTGATGCTGGGCGATACGACCGCATCCATTCCCGAACGGATGCGCCTGATGCAGTCGGTAACCCGGGCCGTAGCGCGCTACCACCCCGGCTGATTGCTATTCGCTTTCGGCGGGCGGCGCTGGGACGGCCGTCGCCGTTTTTTCAATCGATTCAGGCGGACTATTGCGCTCGTCGAGCATTTCTGCCGCTTCATCCAGTGCTTTTGCCTCGCCGATGGTGACGCCACCGGGGCCGGGATCATTTTGGGCCGGACCGCAAGCAGCCAGTCCGGTCAATATCACGATGCTGACTATGTTTTTCATGCCGTCTCCATAAAGCCAATCCGGACAAGGCCAAAGACAAAAAAAAGGGCCGCCCTGAGGCAGCCCTTTTCCTGAAATTTATTAAAGCTTAGTTGACTGATTTTTTCGCAGCATCGGCAGCTTTGTCGACTGCAGCATTTGCAGCGTCTTTAGCAGCGGTACCGGCAGCGTCAGCAGCAGCACCGGCAGCTACAGCAGCTTCACCAGCGGCATCAGCAGCAGCACCGGCTTCAGCAGTTGCGTCTGCAGCAGCTTCGCCCATTGCGTCGGTTGCGCCTTCAGCGGCATCCATTGCATCATCAGCAGCTTCTTCAGCAGTTGCGTCCGTGCCTTCTACTGTTTCTTCTACACCGGTTTCAGCATTGTCTGCGCCGGAGCATGCAGCCAGGCCAAGTGCAGCGGCCAAAACGATTGATGTTGTAACTTTTTTCATTGGGGTAAACCTTTGTTATATTCCTCAAAAAACCAAGCAGGGCGAGAGGCGTTCTACCTCCAATGTCCTACGGTTGAAGTTTCTAGCGATTTGACCGAACGAACGCAATGAAGAACCTCTTTGTGGCATTTTCATGACCTGTAAATTCTACTGTTATCGCGATCCCGGACAAATATTAAACGCGGAAAATCAAGTCGATTGACCAGATATAAAGATTTCTTTATATAGCATTCCAGCATGGAACATATCTTAAACATTTTCAGGGCACTTGCCGACCCTACGCGGTTGCGAATCGTGCTGTTGCTACAAAAAATGGAACTGGCTGTCGGTGAACTCGCGCAGATACTGGACCAGAGCCAGCCGCGGATTTCACGTCACATCAGAATATTGGATGAAGCCGGGCTGGCAGAACGGCGTAAGGAAGGAAGCTGGGTTTTTCTGAAACCCGGCCCCGCATCCGAGTTGGAGATATTGGGCCGCATTTTCCGTTCGGACAAGGTGGCCAAGTCGGAACAAGCGATGCAGGATCAGGCGCAGCTTTCATTGGTCCGCAAAGCCCGCGCCGAGATGGCGGAACGCTATTTTTCCGCGCATGCCGAAGAATGGGATGCGATCCGCTCGCTGCATCTGCCCGAAGCAGAAGTCGAGCGGGCGATGCTCGCCTTGCTGAAGGATGCACAGCTCGGCAAGATGCTGGATATCGGGACTGGAACGGGGCGGATGGTCGAACTGTTCGGACCGTCAGCCCGATCGATCATCGCGCTCGACAAAAGTCCGGAGATGTTGCGCCTGGCCCGAGCGAAATTGCTCGAGAGCGAAGCCGTCACCGGGTCGGCTCTGGTCCAGAAAACGGAGTTGAAACAGGGCGATTTCAACCAGCTGCCGGTGGAAAGTTGCGCGGTCGATAGTGTCATCCTCCATCAGGTCCTGCATTATGCCCAGCATCCCGAAGCGGTGCTTGTCGAAGTGTCGCGCGTATTGAAATCCAACGGTTTCGTCCTGATTGCAGACTTTGCCGCCCATGACCGGGAAGATTTGCGCACCGAACATGCGCACGCGCGTCTGGGCTTTAGCGATGACAGCATGAAACGCTGGCTCATCGCGTCAAAGCTCGAGCTGGTGCAAACCAGAACCCTCGATGGCGGCGAACTGACGGTAAAAATCTGGGTCGCCAGAAAGCCGGCCATAACGAGCCTGCATCCCGACGCCGACAAAACGGCCTCCCAGTCTGAAAATTTGAAAAGAGCAACAGCATGAGCAAGACAACACGGCCAATGGGGCTAAACGAACTAGAAGAAGCCAAACGGGCTCTGGATGTGCCGCTGTTCGCTGGACTAAGCG
The DNA here is from genome assembly GCF_963975555.1 of uncultured Parasphingorhabdus sp. Lineage (GTDB taxonomy): Bacteria > Pseudomonadota > Alphaproteobacteria > Sphingomonadales > Sphingomonadaceae > Parasphingorhabdus. The sequence goes on from NZ_CAXBHH010000005.1 coordinate 186,816, forward strand.
GAGACGCGGATGTCTCCTTCGAATTTTTCCCGCCCAAATCGGAAAAAATGGAAAAAACCCTGTGGGATAGCGTCGTCACGCTCGAGCCGCTCAATCCGCGATTTGTTTCGGTCACTTATGGAGCCGGCGGCACCACGCGCGAACGCACCCATGCTACGGTCGCCAGGATCGCCAAAGAAACCAATATCCCGGCTGCAGCGCATCTCACCTGCGTCGGCGCAAGCAAAGACGAAATAGCCGAGGTTGCAAAATCCTATTGGGATGCAGGCGTCCGCCATATTGTCGCTTTGCGCGGCGATCCACCGTCAGAGGGCCAGGCTTTCGAACCGCATCCGCAAGGCTATGCCAGCGCTGCAGAACTGGTAAAGGGCCTGAGCGACATCGCGCCGTTCGAAATATCGGTCGCCGCCTATCCCGAGACCCATCCGGAAGCCGATTGCCCGCAAAGTGATCTCGATAATCTGAAACGCAAGCTCGATGCAGGCGCGACCCGGGCGATCACCCAGTTCTTCTTTACCGCAGAGGCTTTTTTCCGGTTTCGCGATGCAGCGGCGGCAGCCGGTATCGACGCAGAGCTGGTGCCCGGCATATTGCCGGTATCCAATGTCGCCCAGACGCGCAAATTTGCCGGTATGTGCGGAGCAGAAATCCCGCCATGGATGAACGACCTGTTCGAAGGACTGGATGACCATCCATCCGCCCGGCAATTGATCGCAGCGACCGTGGCAGCGGAACTCTGCCGCAAGCTATATGCCGGAGGCGTTCGCCAATTCCATTTTTACACGCTCAACCGGGCAGAACTCAGCTACGCCATTTGTCACTTGCTCGGCAAGCGACCCGGCAGCGCGCAACAGGAGAAAGCGGCATGACCAGCGCCCGCGAACAATTGCAGAAACTCGCCGCCGAGCGGATATTGGTATTTGATGGCGGCTATGGCACCGCGATCCAGAATTACCGGCTCGGCGAAGAGGATTATCGCGGCAGTCTCGACCTGACCGATGACCAGAAGGGCAATAATGATCTGCTCAGCCTGACCCGGCCGGATATCATCGAAGCCATTCATACGTCCTATCTCGAAGCGGGCGCCGACATTATCGAAACCAATACGTTCAGCTCTACCGAGATCAGCCAGGCCGATTATGGCTGCGAGCATCTGGTCCGCGATCTGAACGTCAAGTCGGCAGAAATCGCCCGTGCGGCCTGCGACAAGGCCGAAGCCAGGGATGGCCGCCCGCGCTTTGTCGCCGGGTCCGTCGGACCGACCAACAAGACCCTGTCGCTGTCACCCGACGTCAACGACCCGGGTTTCCGCGAAATTGAATATGATTATCTGAAAGGCGTTTACCGGGCGCAATGCGATGCCCTGATCGACGGTGGAGTCGATTTTCTGTTGATCGAAACGATCTTTGATACGCTCAACGCCAAATGCGCAGGCATGGCGGCGATGGAAGCTGCAGAAGCAAGCGGCCGCGATGTGCCGCTGATGATATCGATGACCCTGACGGACCTGTCCGGTCGCAATCTGTCCGGCCATACGGTCGAGGCTTTCTGGCACGCCGTGCGCCATTTGAAGCCGCTGACCATCGGGCTCAACTGTTCTTTCGGAGCAGACCAGCTCAGGCCGCATCTGGCGATGCTGTCGAAAGAGGCAAACGCGCTGATCATGGCCTATCCCAACGCGGGCCTGCCCAATGATCTTGGCGAATATGACGAAATGCCGCAGGAGACCGCCGAGTTAATCGGTGACTGGCTGAAAGACGGTCTGGTCAATATCGTCGGCGGTTGCTGTGGCACCACGCCGGACCATATTGCCGCCATTGCCGAAGCCGTGGCGGACCAGGAACCGCGCAAGATACCGACGATCTCTGTCCACACCCGCCTTTCCGGGCTGGAACCGTTCAATATGGCGGCATGAGCCGAGCGTAATCACGTTCGTGGCGCTCCCGCCATGACCGAGACTATTAATTGCCTCTCGGCTCCGGTCGAGACCAACGGATGACATTACGAATTATGAACCAATCCTCTTCCACGAATTTCGTCAATATCGGCGAACGCACCAATGTCACTGGCTCTGCGCGTTTCAAGAAGCTCGTCCTCAACGATGACTATGAAGCCGCGGTCGAGGTCGCTCGCCAGCAGGTCGAGAACGGCGCGCAGATAATTGATATCAATATGGACGAGGGTCTGCTCGACGCGCACCACGCGATGACGACCTTTCTCAAGCTGATCTCCGCCGAACCCGATATCGCGCGCGTGCCGGTGATGATCGACAGCAGCAAATGGTCGGTGATCGAGGCGGGGCTGAAATGCGTATCCGGCAAACCGATCGTCAACTCGATCTCGATGAAAGAAGGCGAGGAAGAATTCCTCAAACATGCGCGCAAATGCATGGCTTATGGCGCTGCCGTCGTGGTCATGGCCTTTGATGAAACCGGACAGGCCGACACCAAAGAGCGGAAGATCGAAATTTGCGAGCGCGCCTATAAGCTGCTCACCGGCATCGGCTTCCCGCCGGAAGATATTATCTTCGATCCCAATGTCTTTGCAATCGCCACCGGGATTGACGAGCATCGCCGCTACGGGCTCGATTTTATCGAGGCGACACGCGAGATCAAGAAACGCTGCCCGCATGTCCATATCTCCGGCGGCCTTTCCAACCTGTCGTTCAGCTTCCGTGGCAATGAACCGGTTCGCAAGGCGATGCACAGCGTCTTTCTCTACCACGCCATTCCCGCGGGCATGGACATGGCGATCGTCAACGCTGGCCAGCTGGATATTTATGACGACATCGACCCTGAACTGCGCGAGCTTTGCGAAGATGTCATATTCGACCGGCGTGACGACGCGACCGACCGGCTGATCACACTTGCCGAGAAATTCCGCGGCACCGATGAAGTCGCCGAAAAGGCAGCGGCGGAATGGCGTGGCTATGAGGTGAACAAGCGACTGGAACATGCGCTGGTCAAGGGCATCGACGCCCATATCATCGAAGACACCGAGGAAATGCGGCTAGCGGTCAAAGCGCGCGACGGCCGCCCGATCGAAGTGATTGAAGGCCCCTTGATGGACGGCATGAATGTCGTCGGCGACCTGTTTGGTTCCGGCAAGATGTTCCT
>NZ_CAXBHH010000006.1:0-143458 GCF_963975555.1 uncultured Parasphingorhabdus sp.
GTTTCCAGGGCTTGCCTGACCGCAGGCTCACCTTTGGTGCAAGCATCAAGTTCTAGGGAAAAGTCGCACCGACTATCGCGATCATCTAGCTCAGGTGATTGCCGGAAAACTCCAGCGTTTTAGCTCGATAGCCGGAGCGAGGCTCTTGCATGTGGCGTATTGTACCACGGTAGATGTTTTTGAATTAATCGGCTGACAATCGCCGGTTTTGCAGGACCCTGAAAAGGGATTTGGCGCAGCGGGAGCTTGAACCCGCTGCGCCATTTTTATTGGGCGTCCGGTATGACTAAAGTATTGGTAAACCATTGTTATAACCAAACTTACGCTAACGGTATGACATCAATATTATAATTGGTATACTTTAATGGTTGACAATAAGGTCGGCCATCGTCCATCTTATCCCCAATAAGCAAAACAATAGCTTAAACATAGGGGAGAAGATCGAATGGAAAAGGCAAGCAGAACTGTGCGCGGTGTTTCGGCGAACAGGCGCTTCTCAGCATTACTTTTGGGCAGTACAGCGATGGCGCTGGTGGCAACGCCAGCCATCGCGCAAGTCGAGGCGGCTGCTCCAGACGACACTGCCATCATTGTGACCGGTATCCGGGCAACCATTCAGGATTCAATCGAAACCAAACGAGATTCTACCGAGATCGTGGACGCACTTTCCGCCGACGAAATTGGCGAGCTTCCGGCTTTGTCTATTGGTGAAGCGCTGGAGACGCTAACCGGAGCCGCTTCCCACCGCGAGCAGGGCGGGGCATCAGAGATTTCCATTCGTGGTCTCGGGCCGTATCTTGGGTCGACGGTGATCAATGGCCGTTCAGCGTCAAACGGCAGTGGCGATCGCTCGGTCAATTTCAGCCAGTTTCCATCCGAGTTGTTCAACAAGGTCGGGATTTATAAAACCCAATCGGCAAGCTTGATCGAAGGCGGTGTTGCCGGGCAGATCACGCTCGAAACAGTGCGACCAATCGATTATGGCAAACGCCGTATCCAGGGTGATTTCAAGATCAACATGAACCCGGATAATCTGGATATCGATTCCGACCAACGCTTTCGGAAATTCGGCTATCGCGGAACCCTCAGCTATATTGATCAATTCAACGTTGGTGACGGCGAAGTCGGCATTTCCCTTGGCTATTCGCGCAACGTGACGAGCAATCCCGAGCAGGAAGCCAATGTCAGCAACACGTTGAACTATTGTAAGAATGACCCCACAGACACTAGCAGCGGTGTTTTCGATGATGGCAATTGCAATTCGACCCGGCCAGATACCGCAGGGACGGAAGATTTTGTCATCGGCCGGAACAGCTATGCTTATCGTCAGAATATTACCGATGATGTGCGTGATTCCTTTTTTGGCGCTGTCCAGATCAAGCCGACTCCCGATGTCGATATCAATATGGATTTTCAATATTCCAAGCGACTATTTAAGGAACGTCGCAACGATCTCAACTTCGCCGAAGGGCGCCGCGTTGATGGCGTCGGTGATATAAATCACCTGCCGTTTGACTTGATCGTCGGCCCCAACGGGGAGCTGCAGCAGTTCACCAATGAAACCCGCGTCGAGACAAATAGTGAATATCTTGAGCGCAACGAAGACTATTACGGCGGTGGTTTGGCGATCGATGTCCAGGCGACAGACCGTCTGAAATTGTCGACCGATTTTTCATATTCGGAAACGAAGCGGGTTGAGGAAGCGGTTCAAGTCCGCATGCGTATCGAAAACCAGGAAGATTTCGATGGCAATGGTGGACTTTATGACCTGGCCGTCGAAAGCGATGGAAGTAATCAAAACGATAAGGTCGAAACCGCCTATTTGGTCCGTCAGAATGGCTCCGAAATTTTCAATCTGTTCGTGCAGAATTTTGACGTCAACAATTATGACTTGTTCCAGGACAACGCACGGACGCGATATGACCTTGAACAGAAGCGAACCAATAGCATCTTCGCTGCGCGTGGTGATTTCGAATATGAAATGGATGGCCTTTTGTCATCAATCCAGGGCGGTATTCGTTACCAGGAACTGGAATATCGCGATGTTCCGGGCGCTTCCGGTCCTAATCGTGTTGAAGTGACCTATAGTGATACAGCTCTGGCTGCGGCCAATCAGGCTTGCCGTACGGCATTCCCCGAAAGTGGATTTCTGGATTCGGTATCGGGCGGCAATCCTCTGATAACCAACGTCGATGCCAGTGGGAATGTTATCAGCACTACGAATACATTTGCTACGTTCGATGCGCTTTGTCTGGCCCAGACAATGGAGGGCCTGGATCCACAAGGCATCACTTTCGACGAGAATGGTGTCCCGGTCTATCCCGACGGAAATTCTGATTCGGTACAAAATACCAATGTCGGCGAGAAGACCTGGGCGGGATATATCCAGGCCAATTTCAATGGAGATTTTGGAGCGGTCCCGGTTCGCGGTAATTTGGGTCTTCGTGTCGTTAAAACCAAGGTCAATTCCATTGGCCTTCGCACCACGCTGACGTCGAATGTGGATCCTGTCACTGGTGTGGTCACGCTATCGGAAGATCAGGCCAATTTCGTCTCGGACACGGTGAATAACAGTTACACAGAATTTTTGCCGAGCTTCAACTTCGTGGCGGATGTCGCGCCCAAGATACAGGCCCGTTTTGCAATATTCAGGGCTTTATCCCGCCCTGATCCATCAAGCTTGGGCTATGGACGGTCTTTCGCCGCCGCCAATAATGATGATGATGCCACGTCGGTGATCGAAGCGCTGGGCGTGGTTACCGCGAACGGAAATCCAAACACTCAACCGCTGCTATCGTGGAATTTTGATGCCGCATTGGAATGGTATCCGGATGCGGATACGATTCTTGCCGGTGGCGTATATTATAAAAGTTTCAATGGCGGCTTTGATACTCTGGGCGTGACCGAAACCTTCATCGTCGATGGTCAGCCGATTAGTACCGTGGTGAGCACGTCCAACACTACCGGGAAAAATAGCACGATCTTCGGCTTTGAAGCAACGGTGGCGCATCGTTTCAGCTATTTGCCGAAACCACTGGATGGTCTTGGGTTCAAGCTGAGCTACAATTTTGCGAGCTCGAATTTTGAATTTCAGGATGACACGCTCGGTGCGTTTAGCAGTGTACAGTTGGATGGAACGCTTCAGGCCGTTGAAGCGCTTATCCCGCCAGCGGAAATCTTCGGATTATCAAAGCATGTTCTTTCCGCGCAGCTCTACTATCAAATCGGCGGTTTTGATTTCCAGGGCGTCTACAAATATCGTAGCAGCTACTTTCAGCAGTTTATCGCCACTCCTGGTCGTGTCCGCTATGTGCAGGATACGGGCGTATTCGAAGCACGCATTTCATACGAGCTGACGAAAAATATCAAATTCACTATCGAAGGCATCAACCTTTTTAACGAACCGCGGATCAATTCTCGCGGGACGTTGGAAGACTTCGGTGCGGCGCAAGTATATGGACCTCGCTATTTCGCTGGCGTGAAGTTTAAATTCTAGGCTCCAACAGGGGGTTGGCGCAGTGGGAGCTTGAACCCGCTGCGCCGATATTCCCGGATTGGACCAAGTTAATAGTACGACTAGAAATTGGTATAGACCTGCGGTAAGAGAGTTTGGCGATAAGCATAGTAATTCAATAGGATGGGTTGGAATATGGTTGAAAAGCGGCTTTTCCATTCTGTGGCCGAGCAGATTAGTGGTCTTATAAAAGACGGTGTTTTCCCAACAGGTACGCGGCTGCCCGGTGAGCGCGAGCTCGCGGAGCGCTTTGGCGTGAGCCGGGTGACGATAAGGGAAGCGGAAATTGCGCTCCAGGCCATCGGACGCATTGAAATCAAGACGGGATCCGGCGTCTATGTTTGCGAAGAGCAGCCCGGTAACGACGCCCTCCTTCCGGAAGTCAGTGCGTTTGAACTGACAGAAGCGCGCTCCTTGTTTGAATCGGAAGCAGCTGCGCTGGCGGCCCGTAATATCTCGGATGAGCAATTGCTGAAACTGGAGGAGCTGATCGACCAGATGGCTTCCCCCGACGAAGCCATTTCTACAGATGCCGATCAGCAATTTCATGTGCTGATTGCCAAGGCATCGGGCAACGCGGCGATCGTCTATACCATTGAGTCCCTCTGGCGAATGAGGGAGGAATTGCCTGATGTTAAGGCCACCTATGAATCGGTCTGCGAGACAGATGCGTCTTACCGCGCCAAAGAACATCAGGAAATTTGCGATGCTTTGCTGGCGCGTGATTCCGACGCTGCCAGAAATGCAATGCGCGAGCATTTCAATCGATTGATCGAGGCCATGCTCGATGCGACTGAGAAGCAGGCGCTGGCCGAGGTGCATCAACGCGCTTCGGAAAGCCGGCAACGGTTTCTGACTCCGGCCAAATTAAACTAAGCCCAAATTTTCCCCGATGTCTGTACTACCAATTGGTATGAATTAAGTCACTCTTTGGTGACGAAAATTGGTTGACTGGATTTTCGACTCCTGATAGGCGGTCCTTGCAACCACTATGTAAGGAACACTGGGAAAAATTTTCGGGGCTCTTCTTTATAATCTTATGTAGCAAAGTCGGCTTCTTCAGCTCCGGTCGACGAACCATTTTATTCTTTAAAAATTTAAACTGAACATGCGGTCACCGTAGCCAAACTGCTGCTCGGTCTCGCATCATCTTCATGATCTTAGCCAATCAAAATTGGCAGGATTCTGGGTGCAATACTTATGGGAGAGTATGCTATGAATCGGGAAAAGAAGGTGGTCCTCGGAGGACCGTCGCGCACGAAATTTTCAGCAATGTTACTGGCCAGCACGGCTTTGACGTTAACGGCTTTACCGGCGTTGGCGCAAGATCAGGCGGCCCGTAATGACAATGTCACTGAAGATGGTAATGCCATTGTCGTTAGCGGCATCCGCGCAACCATGCAGGACTCGATTGAAACCAAAAGAGTAGAGACCGAGATTGTGGATGCGCTTTCGGCCGACGAGATTGGTGATCTCCCAGCGTTGTCCATTGGTGAAGCGCTTGAGACTTTGACCGGCGCAGCCTCCCACCGTGAACAGGGCGGTGCAACTGAAATCTCTATCCGTGGTCTCGGGCCGTTCCTGGGATCGACCGTCATCAATGACCGCTCGGCTGCGAATGGCAGCGGCGACCGTTCGGTGAACTTCAGCATGTTCCCGTCCGAGCTTTTCAACAAGGTGGCGATCTATAAAAGCCAGTCGGCGAGCATGATTGAAGGCGGCGTAGCCGGGCAGATTTCGCTCGATACGATCAGGCCGGTCGATTATGGCAAGCGACAGATCCAGGGCGAGTTCAAATTGAACTATAATCCCCAGAATTTTGATATCGCCAAAGACCAGCGTTTTCAGGATTTCGGCTATCGCGGTACCGTCAGCTATATTGACCAGTTTAACGTCGGCGACGGGGAAGTTGGTATATCCCTTGGTTATTCTCGCAGTGAATCAACCAACCCCGAGCAGGAGGCCCGGGTCAGCGATACCGCGAATTATTGTCGCAATGTTCCAGCCAGCACGACCGTTGGCGTCTTTGACGATAACAATTGTGACACGCCTAGGCCGGATACTGCCGGAACGGAGCCCTTCGTTGTCGCGCGCAACAGCTATACCTATCGTCAGAATATAACCGACGATACGCGCGATTCGTTATTTGCGGCAGTGCAGATAAAGCCCTCGCCCGATGTCGACATCAATATGGATTTCCAATATTCGAACCGCCTTTTCCGGGAAAATCGCAACGATCTGGTTTTTTCCGAAGGGCGTCGTATCGACGGCCTGGGTGACTCCAATGCATTGGACTATCCGTTAATTGTCGGCGAGAATGGCGCTCTGCGTCAATTCACCGGCGAGACAAATATCGAGACCAATAGTGAATATGCGGAACGTTCCGAAAAATATTACGGAGGCGGGCTGTCGATTGACGTGCAGGCGACGGACCGACTGAAATTATCCGGAGATTTCTCCTATTCGCAGACGCAGCGGACCGAGCAATCTACCCAGGTTCGCATGCGAATCCAGAACCGGACAGATATTTTTGGTGTAGGGGGACAATATCCGCAATCACGGGAAAGCGATGGAACCACCTCGAACAACCGTATTGAAACCGCCTATCTGATCGGCCAAAATGGCTCGCAAACCTTCAATACAATAGTGCGGCAATTCGACGTGAACAATTATGACCTGTTCAGCGACAATGCGCGAACGCGCTATTCGCTTTCGCAGGATCGCTACAATAGCATATTTGGCGCGCGTGGAGATTTTGAATATGAAATGGAAGGTTTCGTAACCTCGGTTCAAGGTGGAGTTCGCTTTCAGGAGCTTAAATATCAGAGCGTTCCGGGTGGGGTGGTCGGGACCAGCCGAACGGAAGTAGTATATAGTAACGCTGCCCTATCGATAGCGAATCAGGCCTGTCGCACGGCTTTTCCGGAAACGAACTTCCTGTCGTCGGTATCCGGGGGTAATCCGCTGATTACCAATGTGGATGCGGCCGGCAACGTCATCAGTACGACCAACAGCTATGCGTCGTTCGACGCGCTGTGTCTTGCGCAAACGCTGGAAGCGAATGATCCGAAGGGGATCGCTTTCGACGACAACGGCGTCCCTATTTATCCCGACGGCAATTTTGATGCGATCGCGAATAATGACGTGAACGAGAAGAGCTGGGCCGGCTATCTTCAGGCCAATTTTGAAGGAGACTTAGGTGCGCTGCCCATTCGCGGCAATCTGGGATTGCGTGCGGTAAGAACCAAAGTGCTTTCGAACGGCTTCAGAGGTGCATTGACGGCCACGCCGCTGGTAGGTGGAGGGTTTAGTCTTGCCCAGGACGATAGTCAGCCACTCGTCCCCATAAGCGCGAGCAGTTCTTATACGGAATATCTACCAAGCTTGAACCTGGTTGCGGACGTCAGACCGGATATGCAGGCAAGATTTGCTGTGTTCCGTGCGCTCTCCCGGCCCGACCCATCCAGTCTGGGCTACGGCCGGACTTTCAGTGCAACGAACGATACGGATGCAACATCGATTTCAGAGATTATTGGCTCTGCATCGGCCAGCGGCAACCCCTTTTTATCGCCATTGCTGTCCTGGAATTTCGATGCCGCGCTGGAATGGTATCCCAACAAGGATACGATCCTTGCCGGGGGCGTTTATTACAAAAGTTTCAATGGCGGATTTGAACCTGTTGGCCAGTTTGAAACATTCGAAGTTGACGGTCAGCAGCTTCAAGCTTTGGTTACAACCGAGCAAACAAGCAGTGATGCAAGTACGATCTACGGTTTCGAGCTGACGGCGGCCCATCGGTTGAGCTATCTTCCGGCGCCGCTTGATGGCCTCGGGTTCAAGCTTAGCTACAATTACGCAAGTTCCAATTTTGAAACCCAGGATGGTCTGTTGGGTGCCGTTGGCGAAGTTCAGGCCGACGGATCCATCGTTACCAGTGAAGCACTGATCCCGCCGGCGAATATTTTTGGCCTGTCGAAGCACGTATTGTCGGCACAACTTTACTATCAGATTGGCGGCTTCGACCTTCAGGGGGTGTATAAATATCGTAGCCGTTACTATCAGTCGTTCGTCGGTGATTCAGGCAGCCGTCTTCGTTATACAGATGCCGCGGGCGTGTTCGAGGCGCGTATCTCTTACAAATTGAACAATAATATTCGGTTCACGCTCGAAGGTCTCAACCTCTTCGGCGAGACAAGGACCGATTTCCGGCCGACAGTCGGCGATCTGTCCCAAAATCTTGTTTATGGACCGCGTTATTTTGCGGGCGTGCGGGCGAAATTCTAGAGGCTCCAACTATGGGCGGCGCGACGAGAGCATAATCTTGTCGCGCCAATAATTCTCAATTGAGGTCTTATTTGGAATCATGTTCTTTTTACGGGTCAACGACAACGGCGATCATGTGACAGTCGAGTGTAGCGAAATTATGGGATTGATAAAATGGTCGAAAAACGACTTTTCCATACAGTGGTAGAACGCATAACCGATCTAATCAAAAATGGCAGTTTTCCGGCGGGAACGCGTCTGCCGAGTGAAAGAGAACTGGCGGAGCGCCTAGGCGTCAGTCGAGTAACCATTCGAGACGCAGAAATCGCGCTTCAGGCGATCGGGCGGCTCGTTATCAAGACCAGTTCCGGTGTTTACGTTGCGGAAAGCCAACCAGATGACGTTCAGCAACTCCCCGCATTTAATGCCTTTGAAATGACCGAGGCTCGGCTTTTGTTTGAGTCAGAGGCTGCTGCGCTCGCCGCGATCAATATTACCGATGAGGATTTGAACAAACTCGAGGAGTTGATCAGCCAAACGGCGTCCTTCGACGACATCCTCGGTGCCGAGGCGGATCTTCAATTTCATTCGCTGATCACCAGAGCATCGGATAACGCGGCCATCATTTACACGATAGAAGCGCTTTGGCGTATGCGCGACCAAGTGCCCGAACTTGAGCCACTCCATGAGTTGATACGCCAATCCGATTCCGGTGATCGAGCAAGGGAACATCGCGCTATTCTCGACGGTTTGCGGGCACATGATCCCGTCGCAACGCGGAATGCCATGCGCGCCCATTTTAGCCGGTTGCTCGCCGCCATGCTCGAAGCGACTGAAAAGCAGGAGCTGGAAGAATTGCAGCAGCGGGCATTGGAAAGCCGGGAGCGCTTTCTTGTTCCCGCGCAGGCAGCGTGAATATTGCTCTTGCAACGCATTATTGTCATACCAATTGGTATTACAAGAATTTATATTTGGTAATATACATTGGTTGACTCTATTGGACGCTCCTGATAGCCAGATAATATAACGATAAAAGTGAGGATGTTGGAAAATGCGGTTAGGTCTTAGCCTTGCTATTATATGCGTTGCTTCAGCGGCTACGCCTGCGCAGGCAGAGCAATATTTTGTCAAGAACCAAGCGGAATTTGTGACCGCCGAGAAAAAGCTGGTGGCGGGCGACGTCATCATCCTCGCCAACGGCAGATGGCATGATTTTGAAATCAAAATTTCCGGCAAGGGAACCAAGGCAAAGCCCATCACGCTGATCTCCCAGGACCCGGGAAAGGTTGTAATTACCGGCCAATCCAATCTGCGGATTGGCGGCGAATATATTTTGGTCACAGGGCTGGTTTTCCTGAACGGGTACAGCCCCACAGGCGAAGTCATTTCATTCCGCCGATCGAAAGATGATGTCGCCCGAAACAGCCGGGTAACAGAGGTGGTTATCGATGGTTTTAGCAAGCCCGATCGCTATGAGTCTGACTATTGGGTCGGGATGTACGGCAAGAACAACCGGTTCGATCATAATCATCTCTCTGGCAAGACCAACAAGGGGGTAACCTTTGCGGTGCGGCTCGACAGCGAGGAAAGCCGTGAAAACGGCCACCAGATTGATCATAATTATTTTGGTCCGCGGCCGGTGCTGGGCTCTAATGGTGGCGAGACGCTTCGTATCGGAACCAGCCATTATTCGATGTTCGACTCCAAGACGTTGGTCGAAAACAACTATTTCGATCGCTGTGATGGCGAAGTGGAAATCATTTCTTCCAAATCGGGTGGCAATATTTATCGCGGGAATGTTTTTTACCACTCCAGTGGTACATTGACGCTGCGTCACGGTGACGGAAACCTGGTCGAAAATAACGTGTTTTTCGGTGGCGGTAAGGATCACACCGGCGGAATCCGGGTGATAAACCGCAAGCAAATCGTCCGGAACAATTATATGGAAGGTCTGTCCGGAACGGGCTTCTCCAGTGCGCTGACCGTGATGAACGGCGTGCCCAATTCGCCGGTCAATCGCTATGTTCAGGTCGATGGTGCAGTCATCGAACGCAATACCATCGTCGACAGCAAGCGGATTACGCTTGCTGGCGGGGCGGATGAAGAGCGGTCCGCGCCTCCGATCAACAGCAGCTTCAGGGCCAATATAATCGGCGGGTCTGGCGATGGTGAATTTGTCAGCATCGATGATGATGATATTTCGGGGATCGCATTCTCTGACAATTTGCTGATCAAGGGTACGGTTGGAAAGCCGATAAGCGGTGTGAATGCCAAGTCTGTCGGCATGACTCGCCACTCCAACGGATTGCTCTATCCTGATGACCCGGCATCGCAAAATGTCGGTATTGCAAAAGATCTGAGTCCAGTGACGATCGATGAAGTTGGTGTGTCCTGGTATCCCAAGCCGCGGAACGAAGGGCCATTTGGCAGCGGCAAGACTATTTTCGTTTCGTCCGGGGAGGATAGTCTGGTGGCGGCCTATGCACAGGCGGAAGCCGGCGACACGCTACAGCTTGGGTCGGGCACTTATGTCGTCAACAAGGGGATCGCGCTGGACAAGTCTATTTCCATCGTCGGTCCAGCAGAAAAGACAGGCGGCGCGAAAGCGGTGATCTCTTTCACGCGCCCTTCTCTTGTAGAAATAAAACAAGGCGGGAATTTGCGGCTCGCCAATCTCACGATTAGCGGCAATCTGGCGCCGGATTCGGTGGGCAATTCAGTCATCCGCACCACGAGCTATCCGATTCAATCGAATTTTGTCATCGAACTTGACCATGTGACGGTCCGGGACTTGGTCGTGAATAAGTCGTTCAACGTGATCACGCTTGGAAAAAGCACTGTGGCCGACCGCGTGGACATCAGGAACAGTACATTCAGCAATATATCCGGCACGGTCGTACAGGCGGCCGCCGAGACCGAGGATTATGGTCAGTATAACGTAGAATATGTCGATATTACGGACAGCACATTCAGCAATGTCCAGGGCAAGGTTGCCAATATCTATCGTGGTGGCAGAGATGAAAGCACTTTCGGTCCTCATTTCAAGCTGACGGGTGTGACGATTGAGAATGTCGGTAAAGATCCGAGCAACGCATCTGGCGCGTCACTCGAATTGCATGGAGTTCAGGTCGGGAATTTGTCGCACAACAAATTCATGAATTCTGCGCCGCTAAAAATCGTCCAGACAGTGGGAACGCCCGAGGTCACGGTGACGGACAATGAATTTATTTCAACGCCTGCACCAATTGTCGAAGAACTGGAGTGGCCGGGCGCGCCGCGCATTGATTTGAGCGCCAATATCTTTACCGATGCGAAATCCAAATGAGAGGGTCGCTTCTCTTTTTAAGCTCTTTGGGTTTGGCATCTCCTGTCGCTGCGGCTGATCATGGTCACACCTCCCTGACCGGTTTGGCCGCAGCGACCTCAGATATCCGGACGAATAGCGCTCCGTTATTTGCCGCAGAGGTCGAGCGCTCGACGAAATTTGTAGAGTCGATGATGGAAGCAGGCGTGGTTGTACCCACACCCAAGGACCCGGGCGGCGGCTATACACACGAACAGCATAAGCGCAATTACAAGGCGATCTATGAGGGCGGGCAGCTCTACCGGATTACCGGCGAGCAGAAATATGCCGATTATGTTCGCGATGTTCTGCTGGCATACGCCGACCTGTATCCGACGCTGGGTGACCATCCGGCGAAGGCCAATCAGAATACCGGACGTATTTTCTGGCAGGTGCTGAATGATGCCATGTGGCAGGTCTACAGCATTCAGGGCTATGAACTGATCCGCGCCGGTCTCAATGAAACCGACCGCAAACGGATTGACGACGATGTTTTTCGTCGTGCGGGGCATTTTCTTTCGGTGGATTCGGAAAGAACCTTCAATCTCATCCATAATCATGCGACCTGGGCAACGGCGGGGGTCGGCATGACCGGTTATGTGCTGGGCGACCGGGATATGGTGGATCGCGCTTTGCTGGGTTCGGCCAAGGACGGCAAGACCGGCTTTTTGCGGCAGACCGATCTACTCTTCTCTCCCGACGGCTATTATGCCGAAGGCCCCTATTATCAGCGCTTTGCCTTGATGCCCTTCATGATCTTTGCCGGCGCGATCGAGGAAAATGATCCGGCCCGGAAAATATTCGAGCATCGCGACGGCATATTGCTGAAGGCGCTTCGGACGACGATTCAGTTAACTTATGGCGGCTATTTCTTCCCGTTCAACGATGCGATGAAGGACAAGAGCCTCAATACCGCCGAACTCTATCACGGCGTTGCAATTGCCTATGCCAAAACCGGTGATCCAGCGCTTCTTTCGATAGCCGAAGGGCAGGGGCGTACCGTCCTCACCAAAAATGGCGAGAAGGTAGCACGTGATCTGGCGGCCGGGAAGGCGACGCCTTTCCCCTTCCGATCGCTATTGCTGCGCGATGGTCCCGACGGCGATCTGGGTGCGGTTGCGATATTGCGGAACGGCAGCGGACCGAAAGATCAGGCGCTGGTTGCCAAAAACAGCTCGCAAGGGATGGGCCATGGCCATTTCGATAAGCTCAGCTGGCAATATTATGACAATGGCAACGAGATCATCACCGATTATGGCGCAGCGCGTTTCCTGAATATTGAGGCCAAAGAAGGCGGTCGGTATTTGCCGGAGAACGAGAGTTGGGCAAAGCAGTCCGTCGCTCACAATACGCTGGTCGTTGACGAGAAGAGCCATTTTGACGGCAATGTCAAAGTTGCGGATACGATGGCGCCCAAACAGCTATTCTATTCCGATGCCGACGGCAGCCAGATCAGTTCTGCATCGATGAGCGGTGCCTATCCCGGTACGAGCTTTACCAGAACGATGGCGCTGTTGGCGGTTGACGGATTGTCGGCACCCGTCGCGCTCGACATCATGCGCGTGAAATCGGACGCGCCACATCAATATGATCTCCCTTTGCATTATCAGGGGCATATCATGCGGGTCGGCTTTGATAGCCAGTCCAACATTGTCAGCCGTCCGGTTCTCGGAGCCGAAAACGGTTACCAGCATATTTGGGTCGATGCTGCCGGAAAGCCGCAGGGCGACAATGCGTTCCTGACATGGCTGCTTGACGGACGTTTCTATACCTATCGCTATGTCGCGCAGGAAGGTGCGGAATCCATTCTCGCCGAGATCGGTGCCAACGATCCCAATTTCAACCTGCGTCGTGAACCGATGTTGATCCAGCGCATCAACGGCGCACAAAATACCGTTTTCGCCAGCCTGCTGGAATCGCATGGCCTTTATGACGGTGCGGCAGAGCAGACGACTGCAAGTGACAGCCAGATAAAATCGCTGCGGCTGGAAACGGACAACGGCAAAGACATAGTGTCGATTGAAACGCTTGCCGGAACCCGATTGTTATTTGCAATTTCCTACGACACCGATTCCCGCAAAAGCCACAGCGCAACCGTTGGCGGGAAGAAAATCAGCTGGAAGGGTTATGCGGCCCAGATAAAATCAGGGGGGACGGGCAATTGAACAAGGTTGATGCCAAAGCTGGACAAAGCGGTGCCTTTGTTCACTCCGCCGACGTGGAAACTGAAGATCTGGGCGGTGGCATAAAGCGGCAGATGCTCAGCTATGGCCCCGATATCATGAATTGCCGACTGTGGTTTGAAAGCGGTTCCGCCGGCGATATCCACGATCATTTTCACAGCCAGACAACCTATATCGAAAGCGGTCTATTCCTGGCCCATGTCGATGGCGAAGAACGGAAAGTCGGGCCCGGCGATAGCGTCTACATCCAACCTAATGTTCCGCACGGCGTGACCTGCCTCGAAGCAGGCAGCCTGATCGACAGCTTTAGTCCGGCGCGTCAGGACTTTCTAGTTTCGGGAGAGAAATCATGAGTGGGGCTTTGAAAATTGGAAAATTTCGCTGGGCGATTGTCAGCCTCGTCGCTGTGGCGACGATCATCAACTATATTGATCGTGGAGCACTCGGGTTTTTGTGGCCGGAGATTTCTGAAGATCTTGGCCTGACCAAAACCGACTATGCGATTATCTTGAATGTCTTCACTTTTGCCTATGCATTTGGTCAGACGCTGTTCGGAAAAATATTCGACTGGATTGGTACCCGGCTTGGCTTTGTGCTTTCCATTGTCGTCTGGTCGGCTGCAACCATGTTGCATGCAGTCGCAACGGGCCTGACAAGCTTCGCAATCTTTCGCGGTTTCCTCGGTTTGTCCGAGGCAGGGAACTGGCCAGGCGCGACCAAAGCGAATGCCGAATGGTTCCCGATCAACGAACGCGCGCTGGCTCAGGGTATCTTTAATTCGGGCGCGGCCATTGGCGGGATAATCTCCGCCCCGATCATCGGCATATTATTCGTCTTTCTGGGAACGTGGCAGGCAACCTTTATCGCGGTAGGTGCGCTCGGTTTCCTATGGCTGGTGCCGTGGCTGATCATCTACAAGTCCGGACCGGAAGCCCATCCATGGCTTTCCGCTGCAGAACGCGAATATATTCTTACCGGACAAAAAAACGCCGAGACCAACGAAGTTGCGGACTATGCGCCGAGTTCAGGCGAAATATTGTCGCGCAAGGAAAGCTGGGGCGTAATCATGGCATCCTTCTTTCTCGACCCTATCTGGTGGCTGTTTGTCGGCTGGCTTCCGTTATATCTCTTTGAGACCTACGGTTTTGGCGTCGAAGAAATCGCCAAATATGCATGGGTTCCTTATGTTGGCGCGATGTTCGGCGCATGGTTCGGCGGGCTGCTCGCGCAAAACCGGATCAAGGCGGGCTGGACGGTCAACAAGACTCGCAAGACGGTCATCAGCCTTGGCGGATTGATCATGCTTGTGTCGCTGTTGATGACCACCCAAGCGGCAACGCCGCTGGTCGCGGTTCTGCTGATGGCGGCGATCCTCTTTGGCTTCCAGACGGCGGTTGGCAATATCCAGACTTTGCCGAGCGATTTCTACGACGGGAAATCGGTCGCTTCGCTCGCAGGCTTTGCCGGGACAGCAGCCAAGCTAGCGGTTGTCGGGCTGAACTTCCTCATCCCGGTCATCACGGTCAACAGCTATACACCGGCCTTCGTGGTTGGTGCCGGTCTGGCCATTCTCACCGTATTGTCCGTGTTCGTCTTCTGCACCGACATCAAACCACTCAAACCAAAAACTGCATGAAGCATTTTACTTTTAACCTTCCCCATAAATAAACAGGAATAATCATGACAAAATTCAAAGGCAAAACAGCAATCGTAACCGGCGGAAGCCGCGACATCGGCCGCGCCATTTCCGTGAAATTGGCAGCAGAGGGTGCCAATGTTGTGGTCAACTATTGCAACAACAAAGACGCGGGCGATGAAACGGTCGCTGAGATTGAAGCTGCTGGCGGCAAAGCCATTCTGGTTCAGGCCGATGTTACCAAACAGGCAGATGTCGATAAATTGATCGGCGCATCGCGGGAAGCCTTTGGCGACAAGATTGATATTCTGGTCAATGTCACTGGTGGACTGGTTGCGCGCAAGTCGCTGGACGAAATGGACGAGGAATTTTTCAACCATGTCATGCAGCTCAACGCAACCTCGACCTTCATGGTCAGCAAAGCGGCGGTACCCTATATGCCCGAAGGTGGCGCGATCGTGAATCTGGCTTCTCAAGCCGGTCGTGATGGCGGCGGACCGGGCGCGATGGCCTATGCGACGTCAAAGGGTGCAGTAATGTCCTTCACGCGCGGTTTGGCCAAGGAACTGGGACCAAAAGGCATTCGGGTCAATTCGCTCTGCCCCGGGATGATCGCGACGACGTTCCACGACAAGTTCACCAAAGATGCGGTGCGTGAAAATGTCGCCAATTCAACCCCGCTCCGCCGTCAGGGTCGTGCAGAAGAGACTGCTGATGCGGTTGCGTATCTGGCGTCGGATGAAGCATCCTTCATCACCGGCACGAACATCGATATTAATGGTGGCCTGCTGTTCTCGTAAGCGCGACAGGTTCAAGAGAAAGAATAGAATATGAGCAAAACAATGGCGCAAATCCTGGAATCGAAATTCCGCGCCGCGCCGGTCGTGCCGTTGATTGAGGCCGATGATCCCGCCATAGCCGTCAAAACGGCCAAGGCGCTGCAAGCGGGCGGGCTGGATGTCATAGAAGTCGTTTTGAGAACCGATGCCGCGCTGGATTGCATGGCCGCGATCATTGCCGAAACCGATGGCGTTGTGGTCGGGGCAGGGACGATTTTAACCGTCGACGATGCCAAGGCCGCAGCGGCCCGGGGTGCGCAGTTCATCGTATGTCCCGGTCTGGTCGATGCGGTTGTGCATTTCTGTCAGGAAAATGATCTTCCGGTTTTTCCAGGAACGATGACCGCTGGTGAAGTACAGCGAGCGCATTGCCTTGGTCTCGAAACGGTAAAATTCTTTCCTGCAAAGCTCGCCGGCGGGGTGCCTATGTTAAAGGCGCTTTCGTCGGTGTTCCGCAAAATGCGCTTCATGCCAACCGGCGGTGTCTCGGCGGATAATCTCGGCGAGTTTCTTGCCTTGCCGTCGGTCATCGCCTGCGGAGGCAGCTGGATGACCCCGAAAGCAGCGATCGATGCAGGCGATTATGACGCCATCACAAATCTGGCGCGCGAAGCCATAGCGCTCGCAAGCGCCGCAAGACCATAAGGAATTATCATGACGGACTTTTTGTCATTTGGTGAAATCATGCTGCGTCTGAAGACGCCTGGCCATGAACGTTTTTTCCAGTCACCCAGTTTTGAAGCCACTTTTGGGGGTGGCGAAGCCAATGTCGCGGTTGCGCTCAGCAATTACGGCCTGTCCGCCGGATTCGTCACCGCATTGCCCGACAATGATATCGGTGCATCGGCGATTGGCGAGTTGCGGCGTTTTGGTGTCGATACTTCACTGATCCGTCGCTCTGGCGATCGTGTCGGTATCTATTATCTCGAAGCCGGTGCCAATCAGCGCCCGTCCAAAGTGGTCTATGATCGTGCCCATTCCTCCATCTGTGAATGCGGTCCCGGTGATTTCGACTGGCAAAAGATTTTTACGGGCGTCAAATGGCTCCACATCACCGGCATCACGCCCGCGCTCAGCCAGTCAGCAGCTGATCTGAGCATAGAATGCGTGAAGGCCGCTAAAAAGGCTGGCGTCACGGTGTCATGCGATTTCAACTTTCGCGGAAAGCTCTGGAAATATGGCAAGACCGCGCCTGAAGTCATGAGCGAGCTCGTCAAATATGTTGATGTCGGCATCGCCAATGAAGAAGACTGCCAGAAGTCATTGGGCATCAGCGTTGATGTCGATGTCGAAACCGGCGAACTCGATACCGCGAAATACGAAGCACTCTCCGAAAAGGTTCTCGAACTCTATCCCGATATGTCGACGATCGCGATTACTTTGCGCGAAAGTCACAGCGCAGATCGCAACGGCTGGTCGGCTTGCCTGCGGACGCGGGACAAGGGCTTCATGCTGTCCCGGCACTATGAAATCACCGACATTGTCGACCGCGTTGGTGGTGGTGACAGCTTCGCCTCGGCACTGATCTATGGTCTCAACGCTTATGATGACCGGCAGCAGTCGCTCGAATTCGCGGTTGCAGGCAGTTGTCTGAAACATTCGATTCTCGGCGATTTCAACCGGGTTAGCGTCAGCGAAGTCGAGAAATTGATGAGCGGTGACGGTTCGGGCCGGGTGCAGCGATAGGCTTTCATATTCGAAATAATCAATCCTGATAGCCGCTTTGGCGCGCAGGGAGGGCATCCCAAGATCGAGACTATCGTCTGGTACTCGAGGTCCAAAATGGGGGATATTTTGGCACTCGTGATAAAACGATCTTGGGATGTCCAACGGCTGCGGACATGAATTTACTCCGTGTCAGCATTTTTAAACATTACATCCTTATTCTATCCACAATCCCGCTCTAATTGTCATATCAGGCAGCACGGAAAAGTGATTTTCCTTCTGCTGCGAACCCGGTCTTGGCGGCGTCCCTCGCACTCAAGTCGGTCGCGAATGCTGACGGTGTTGATACCGTCGATACTGATGAAATTTAAGGATCATTGCCTATCAGGTTAAGTATTTGAAATTCCCGGTTACACCGCAGAAAAAGCTAATGCTCCCTCGCTAGCTTGCGGTGCAGGTGCCGCTGCCATGGCCAAAACCAGTCCCTCCCCCAAAGGCTAATGCGGCGGCACCATTATTCAGCTTTGTATATTCGTTCGATTATAGGGGTTCGGTGTTCAGCCGGCCTAAACATTCAGAAGAATATCTGTGCTCCATTCCGAACCGGCAATGCCCGCCTGAAACGACGATCAATAGAAAGGTCAAATCCATGGTAACAACCAAGATTGTAAAGACCGCCGTGACCGGACTGGTCAGTTGTTTCTTGTGCGCAAGCGCGAGTGCTGAAGTTCCGACCGAAGTTGATACGCCCGAACGTTTTTCAGTTCTCGTAACCTATGGGGAAGACAAATGCCCGGAGGCAGAGGGCGACGAAATTGTCGTTTGTGCCCAACGACCCGAATCAGAACGTTACCGTATCCCCAAGGAACTTCGCGAAACCGCAGAAGAAGACGTCGGTGAACAGAGCTGGAGTTCGGCGGTCGCGTCCCATGACGAGGCCGCACGGCCAGGACGCCCTAATAGTTGTTCAGTGGTCGGAACATATGGTTTTAGCGGCTGTCAGTCGGCGATCATGCGCCAGTGGTTTGACGAGCGTTCCAATAGCGGCAATTAGGCTCGGGCATTGTCCCTGAACTTGGCAAGCGTCATGTCTGATGCTTAGCGGGATGCGCCAGTCATCCATATTCCCTCCACATTGATGATCTAATCCGTGTCCAGTCCAGATTTTATATGGAGGCACGAAAATGCTGAGCGCCCTTGAAAGAAAACTTCCCCTGTTTTTAACAACCAGTCTGGCGATACTCGCGCTCGGTGGTTGCGGCGGTGATGATAGTGGCACCGACACGACGATAACGCTGCCCGACAGCTCAACCTCTACGCCGACACCAACGCCCACTCCCACATCCAGCGACGTTACCACCGAGGATGTCGATTGTCCCTATAGCGGGAGCTATATGGGAAATTATAGCAGCGCCGGGATGCTGACCGCGACCTGGAGTTGGTCATGTGACGGCACAAACCGCAGCCTTACCGGCAATGGTCTGCCGGACCATGCTGTTGGTACTTTTCCCAATACCGGTAATCCCAATACAATTTCTGCCCAGACGGTCAGTGGTTCAATGACATTGACCCCGACTATGGGCACCACGAATACCGCGATCGGCGGGCCGGGCGGTGCAGCAGTCTATGCACGCAATAGCGTCAAATTTGATCCGGGCACAGCCGGGACCTGCCCCAGTACGATGTCAGCAGCTTCCGACTGCAATCTTGCAAATGGCACTGACCAATGGCGTGTTGAAGCGCTCGGCCAGGACACGTTCGATTTTGGTGAAGATGTGAACAACGCTCATGTCCAACCCACCGGTGAATATCATTATCACGGGATGCCCGAAGGCATACTCACCAATGCCGGCGCCTCCGACAGCAACAAGAAAATGGTGCTGATCGGCTGGGCGGGTGACGGTTATCCGGTTTACGGACGTTATTGTTATTCCACTGCAACGGATTCCACGAGTGCGCTGAAAGTCTGCACCGGAAGTTATATCAAGGATACGGTCGCCGATTCTGGCCGACCGTCGACCAGCCTTGTTCCGCTTGGCGCGTTCCTGTCCGACTGGACCTATTCGGCCGGCTCCGGCGACCTTGATGACTGCAATGGGCGCACCGGCGTGACACCGGAGTTTCCGGACGGCATCTATTATTATATGGCAACCGACAGCTATCCTTACATGAGCCGCTGTCTGAAAGGGAATATCAGCTAATATGAAACACGTAAACCGGACCGTCTTCGGTACAGCATGTATTGGCGCAGCGGCCGCGCTCGCCCTTTTCGGAGCGACGCAGATAAACGCGCAGGGAGGCTCCGATCGCGGACCTCCGGGTGGCGGTAAAAAGCCGACCGAGGCGATGCTAAAGGCCTGTACCGCAAAGAAGGCCGATGATGCCTGCTCTGCGGAAGGTCCGGATGGGAAGGCCGTCGCCGGCAGCTGTTTTGCACCGGCTGGTCGGCCATTGGCGTGTCACCCCGCAGGCAAGCCTGCGGGCGGAGCGGAGCGCGGCGGTCAATGACAAGGAATAGGCAGGCAGCGCTTGGCACAGCGGTTTTCGGCGCAGCGACTGTGCTGGCCATTTTCGGTGCGACGCAAATAAATGCGCAGCGTGGACCGGAACGCGGACCGCCCGGCGATGGTCAGCAACCTACCGAGGCGATGCTAAAGGCTTGTACGGCCAAGCAGGCTGACGATCCATGCTCCGCAGAAGGCCCTGGCGGCAATCAGGTCACAGGCAGTTGCTTTGCACCAGCCGGCCGGCCCCTCGCCTGCCGGCCCTCGGGCGGGGCTATCGGTCCAGGCAACCGTCCTCCGCAGGGGCAGGTCAATCTAGGTGCACCGATCGAGTCAACCCGGGCCCAAACGTTCGGAGTGCTTTGCAGCGCGCAAACCGATGTCTTGAACCCGCAAATCGGTTTGAAGAGCGAAGCCAAATGGTCCTGCGAGCGAGGCCAGCGACTGTTGGTTTCAAATGGTATCCCCGATCATGCAATTGGCAAATTCCCCAACCCGGGAAACCCTAACAGCATTACAGTGCAATCGTTCAGCTATGCTGTTGCAGCGGATCCGGTTGCGCGGACCGGGAGCGGTGTGCGGGTCAAGGATTCCGGATTTGCGCTCAATGGTATTCCCTTTGATCCCGGCACAGCAGAGCGTTGTCCTGATAGCGCGACCGATGCACAGGCGTGCAGGGGGCGTGAAGGCGAATGGAGTATCGAGGCATTGGGCCAATCGATATTCGACTTTGGCACAGACAATAATCATGCCCACGTACAGCCCGGCGGTAAATATCATTATCATGGTATCCCCGAAGCGATGCTGTCTGCACAGGCGCAAGCCGGAAAATCGATGGAGTTGATCGGCTGGGCGGCAGACGGATTCCCGATCTATGCGCGATATGGTCATGATCTCGCGAAGTTCATGACCAGCGCGCTACGGCCGATGAAGTCCAGCTATCGCCTCAAGCCCGCAGCAGATGCCGGACGCCCGAGCACGGTGACCATCCCGATGGGGGCCTTTACCCAGGATTATGAATATGTCGCCGGTCTGGGTGATCTCGACGAATGCAACGGCCGGTTTGACGTCACACCTGAATTTCCCGAAGGTATATATCACTATTATGCGACCGACAGTTTTCCGTTCGTCCAGCGCTGCGTAAAGGGTTCCACCGATAGCCAGCCAACGGTCCGTCGTGAACCGCAAGGCGGCGAAGGCGGCGAGAGACGAGGCAGGGGAGACGGCAAGCGTCCGCCGCGGGGACAGGGTAAACGATGATCCGTTTGCTGCTGGCGCTATGGCTGCTGGCTTTTGCAGGGACCGCTCAGGCGCATTTGCTGCCGAAACAGAACGCGACAATGAAAATCGTCGACGACAGCGCCAATTTCGTCGTTTCCGTCCCCGTCTCCGCATTGGTAGATGTCGACGATGATCGGAACGGGCTGTTGTCCGCACAGGAAATCCAACAGCACAGCAAAGATATCGAGCGGCAATTCACCGACCGGTTTAAAGTCACAAATGCTGGAAAGTCTGGCAAAGGGCTGATGGCCTGGGTTGTCCCGCCGCAAACCGACGGCGATTTGTTGGACAGTGATTATGTGGTGATATTACACCGGGTTCAATTCGACGAGCCTCCGCAGAATCCGAAAATCAAAACCGATCTCTTCGGGACCGGTGATGGCGAAGAACAGATGACGATGCGCGCCACTCTGGGTGTGGATCAGGAAGTTGCAATGCTCTCTGCAAGCAACGGCCAGCATGAATTTTTCAGAGGGCCATTAGCGGTGTTTGGTGATTTTGTCCGGCTTGGCATTGAACATATATTGGGTAGCTTGGACCATCTGCTGTTTCTGCTCACAGTCATCATTGCCGGGGCCGGCTGGCGTTACTGGCTGGGTGTCGTGACGAGCTTTACCATCGCACATAGTATTACGCTGACGCTTTCCGCACTCGAGATATTCTCGATACCTGCAACCATTGTAGAACCGGCTATCGCCGCCAGTATCGTGTTGATGGCCGCACTTAACCTAAAATACGGCCCCAATGATCGCGCCAATATTGGCTGGGGAAGAATATCCATCGTATTCGCTTGTGGACTGATCCACGGATTTGGCTTTGCTTCCGCGATTGGTGCGATGCTCTCGGGCACGAGCAGTCTTGTAGCCACGCTGGCTGGATTCAACATAGGGATCGAGATTGGCCAGTTTGTTTTTCTCGCCGGGGTGTTGCTGATCATTCTCGCTTTCCGCAAGGTCGGTGCGGGCGATTGGACCCGTTATATACCGAAGCTGGCATCAATCGTCGCACTGGCTGCTGGCATGATATTGTTTTTACGCCAGACGGAATTGGTGTGAATTAGCGGTTGGCGCAATCGGGAAGCGCCAATCGAAACCGTTGAAATACAGGGGCACAAAATGATCAAGAGAACGCTGCTATTATCGATGTCGCTGCTGCTCGCATCGTGCGGTGGCAATCCTGTCGCACCGACCGATATTTCCTCGGTCGATCTCGAGACGCTTTCTCCCGCCGAGCGCGAAAATTACTTGCAGGAGGCTGCAACATTTTTCGAACAGGCCAATATTATCGGTACTCCATCTCTCGTCGAGTGTACCTTGTCCGAAGGGGCCAAAACCACCTGCTTTTCCATCACAGTGAAACCGACGCCCGGTGATTATACGCCCGGACCCTGGTGCCCGCGCAATATCAGCGATGGTAAGGAAAAATCGGGAATCTGGCTGGAAGGAGGAAAAATATATGACGCTGACGGGAAATTTTTGCAGAATCTGAGCGATTTTTATCAAGATGACGAGTGGCAGATGTTCGATCCCACTACCGGCAAGATCAACGTCACGGACAGTAAGGAAAAATGTGCGGCTGCCGCTCGGCCGGATGTGGACGAAAAATATCAGAATCACTGTGTCGAGTGTCAGATGGAATATATGCCCGCCGGAAGCAGTATGACTTACGTCATTCCTGTCAGACCGCTTGCATCAAAATCCAGTTCCCGGACGCAGGGAGGAGCGGGCGTTGCCATCAATGGCATCTGGCTGGATGGTCCGGCACCCGTAGACGCCATTCTCGACGCGCATACGCTTGCCCCGTTTGATGATTGTGGTGGTCATGTCAATCTGCATGTCGGCTATCATTATCACGCCGTAACCGATTGTCTTGTCGACAAATCGTCAAAGGCCACTGACAAGCGCGACGCGCCGGTGATCGGGCTGGCGATGGACGGCTACAAGATCCTCACGCATAAACTTGGCAATGGTGAAATGCCCGCTAAGCTTGATAGTTGCCAGGGGCACAGCACGGCAGAATATGGTTATCATTATCACGCGGGCGCAGCGGGATCGAACCAGATACTCAGCTGCTTGACTGCCCAGCAGGGATGCTCTTTCGAGGGCATTGGGGAAAGCTGTGATGCGTCTGTCAGGCGTGGCCCACCGGGCGGGGGCGGGCCGCCGCCAGGTGCAGACGGGCCTCCGCCCAGTCCCAACGGAGAATGATGCTTTTCGCCCTGACGATCAGTTAGTCGTCGTCAAAACGATAGCCAGCACCATAAACGGAGGCAATGCAGCTTGTTTCAGGGTCGACGCTTGCCATCTTCCGGCGGATATTCTTGATATGGCTATCAATTGCCCGATCGCCTGATTCCAGAGACTGCTCACCAATCTTGTCGAGCAATTGATCGCGTGAAAAAACCCGACCCGCATGCTGTATCATCGTTGATAATATATTATATTCGGATGCCGACAATTTGAGCCAGGTTCCGCGCCAGGCGATGCGTTTCCCGGCATCATCGACCAAATATTTGCTGGCAGCAGGATCGGTCGTCACGCGGCCTTCATATCGGCGGATAAGAGTGTTTGCCCGGGTTACCACCTCCCGCGCGCTAAACGGTTTTGTGACATAATCGTCCGCCCCGTCGGTCAAGCCTTTCAGCTTGTCTACTTCGTCGGTCCGGGCGGTCAGCATCAATATTGGTACCGCACTGAATTTGCGCAGTTCCCGGCAAATGGTCATGCCATCGGATGCAGGGAGCATCAGGTCCAAAATAATCGCGCTCGGGGGACAGGATCGAACCGACGAAACAACCGAGCGACCATCGGGAAATATCTGTGGCTGATGACCGGCACTGGTAAAATAATCTGACAGGATTGCGGCGATCTTCTGATCATCTTCGACGATGAAAATAGTGCGGTCTTTAATCATGGCTGGGGGGCCTCCAATGGCAAGTTTAATTCGATCAATAGTCCCCCCAAATTTGAAATTCTGGCGGAAATTCCGCCGCCGTGTGCTTCGGCAATCGTCTTGCATACAGCTAGTCCGAGCCCACTGCCGCCGGATGTGCGGTCCCGCGCTTCGTCAATTCGAAAAAGCGGCTCAAATAGACGAGATATGGCGCCTGCTGGCACTCCCGGGGCGCTATCCGCTACTGAAATGGTGACGAAATCACCGGCTCTTTTCAAGTCGATTTGGATCATTCCGGGCGCATCGGTATAGCGCAGTGCATTGGTCAGCAGGTTGCCCAGCAGATGCTCGATCCGCTTGCCGTCCCAGATGACCGGCAGCGAGGTCTGGTGGCCCAAATTCACTCTCATGTTCAATCCGGCTTTCAGCAGCAGCGGCCTGAATCTCTCGGTCACGTCTTCAATCAGCTTCACTGCAGCATAGGGGCCAAATGTGCTCGGAGCATCCGAGAGATCGGAGACAGCCATGAAGTGCAGATCTTCGATCAACTCGCCAAGCCGCCCGGTCTCTTCCTGCAAAGAGGTGATTGCGGACTGGTCGAGCGGCCTGATGCCATCCTTCAGCGCATCCAGCTCTCCCCTCAAGACGGTAAGCGGCGTCCTCAGTTCATGCCCTATTTCGGCCAGCCAGCCCCGCCTTGCCTGATCGGACCGCGCAAGGCTCTCCGCCATCAGGTTGATATTCTCGCCCATGGTTGAGACCTCGTCTGTGCCTGCGGAGTCGGCCCGGACATTGAAATTGCCATTGGCGATTTCTTTCGTCGCGCTTTCCATATTAGCCAGTCGCCGGGTGCCGGCGCGGGCAAAACCCCATGCCGCCAGCGCTGCGAAAACCATCAATGCAACCACCAGCAGCGCTGCGTTGACATATTGACTGCGCAGAAACCTGGC
This sequence comes from uncultured Parasphingorhabdus sp., assembly GCF_963975555.1. GTDB lineage: Bacteria > Pseudomonadota > Alphaproteobacteria > Sphingomonadales > Sphingomonadaceae > Parasphingorhabdus. The sequence goes on from NZ_CAXBHH010000006.1 coordinate 25,071, forward strand.
ATCAACCCCGCCGGGTGTCGGTCCATGCGGAATGATCTTTGCCGTGCCGATATTTTCACCGTTTAGCGTGATCGCTCGTGCCATCATTTTTGGGCCGTCTTTCTGCGGCGGCGGCGGGCCTGCTATTTTCTCTCCGCTTGCATCGAACAGCAGCAATCGGGGTGCGAGGAAATTGGGCGGTTCAATTCCTCGAGGAGGCGGTCGCCGTTGGCCCGGTCCTTCGTCAGGAAATCGTTTATCTGGCCGGCGTGGCGGACGACCTTCTGGTCCCAAAGTAGATGTCCTGCTGGGAATTAGCCCTTCTCGAACCATGTCTCCGTGTACGCTTTTCAGCGTGATCTGGCCTGCTTCCAAAGCTTCAATGCCGCCTTGTTCTGCAAGCTCTTGAGAAATAAGGCCAACATATGCCTCCAGCGTTTCAGCATCCCGCGCGTCCAGATAATCGGCGAAGCCGCGGCTGAGATTCCATGCCATGACCGTTGCCATCGCCAAAGAAGCGATCAGCCCGGTGACGGCGACCAACAGGAATAATTTGTGAAATAATTTTAGCTTCATTGCCTGCTTATCTGTCCATCCAATTCTGATTGATAGGACATAATTGTGGACTAAAGTTGAGTATCGGGAATTTCTAAATCGTCAGGCATGGCTAACGAAGAGCACAGGTTGCTTGGCGATGCCCCGGCCGTCGTAGCAGATTCAAGACTGTCGGGTTATCCAGTCCGAGAAAGACCTTGAGGATAAGCGATCACCGCGTGCCCTGGCAGGTTGAACCAGCATGTGCGCATATCGTAAATTCGTAGCTTGGACCAATCGCCCACTAAACACGCGAGTCGTCCAAAGCTACGAATTGTCGGTCTTTACGGTGTCTATCGGAGTTCGGTTGCGCGCTGGTAAGCCGCCTGCAGCGTGTTGCGGATCAATCCGGAATATTCACCGTTACCGTTCAGCGCATCGAGGCCCGCTGCAGTGGTGCCACCCTTACTGGTTACATTCGTGCGCAATGTCTCAAGCGACAGGTCTGATTGCCGAGCCAGTTCCAGTGTCCCGCTAACGGTTCCGAGAACCAGGCTTTTGGCGTCTTCTTCGCTGAAACCCAGCTCTTCTGCCGCTTCGACATAGGCGCGCAGCATTTCGAAAACATATCCCGGCCCGCTGCCGGCAACCGCCGTCAGCCGATCAAGCATGTCTTCATTGTCCACCCAGACGATTTCGCCCGAACATAAGGCAAGCTCTTCTATGCAGCTGGATGCTGTTACGGGCACTTGCCCATGCGCATAGAGACCACTCACACCCTTGCCGATCATCGCAGGCAGGTTGGGCATGATCCGGATGACGGACCGACCCGGTGCATGGGCTGCCAATTTTTCGGCAGAATATCCGGCCGCTATCGAACTTATAACGCCCGAAGGACTTAACCGGGCCAGATAGGCGGGAAGCACGTCATCAATCAGCTGCGGCTTCAGCGCGACGATCAGATAGTCAAACATTTGCTCGCCCAGCTCTTCGACAGAGCCAACCTGTGTTACACCTTCTGGCAGTTCCGGCTTGGCCGGGTCCGCAACGGTAAATTCATGATCGGTGTTGGCGGCCCATGCCTTCAGCAGCGCACCGCCCATGTTTCCGCACCCGAGGAGCAATATTTTTGTCAAATTAATCTCTTGCTGTTAGTGTTAATGAGGTTGAGTGATGTGCTTAGTATTCAAAATAGGCATATCAACAAATGGTTGTTTATCATAGCTTTCATGCAAAATCAGATGTTTCGATCACTAAATTATTGCACAGGATAGGTTCAATCCCTACCTCCATCGAAGAGTAATAAGGGCATCAGGTCAAATGGTACAAGGTAAAACGATCGTTGTGAAAGTCGGCTCAAGCCTGCTTGCTAACGAAGAGCGGCTCACGCCACGCTGGGCTTTCATGCATAATCTGCTGGAAGACATCGCCCGGTTACGGGAAGGCGGAGCGAAAGTCATATTATGCTCGTCCGGCTCCGTCGCGCTTGGTATGAATATGATCGGCGAGCGGCCCGAGACGGCTGGTCTGCGGGACAAGCAGGCCGCAGCGGCTTGCGGTATGCCGCTGTTGCTCAATGCTTATAAGCAGGTTGCCCACGAATATAGTTTTGAAATTGCGCAGGTGCTGGTGACATTGCGCGATCTGGAGGATCGTAAACGGTTCCTGAATACCAAGAATACGGTCGATCGGCTGCTCGACGCCAATATCATGCCGATCATCAACGAAAATGACACAATCACTACCGAAGAAATCCGGGTTGGTGACAACGACCGGCTGTCTGCGAAAATTGCGCAAATGCTGCAGGCGGACGAGCTGATCATCCTGACGCAGGTTGATGGCCTGTATGACAAAGACCCGTCCGAGCCCGGCGCCAAGCTGGTAGAGGAAGTTACCGATGTCTCGCCCTATCTGGCGGTGACCGAAGGCGTAAGCAGCCTGGGGAGCGGCGGGATGCTGACGAAGATACAGGCGGCCCATATGGCGCAAAACTCCGGCTGCGATACGCGGATTGCCCATGGAGAATATGAGCATCCGGTCACGTCCGTGTTGAATGACGAAAGACGGCATACAAGAATTCTTGCCAATGAAAGGCCGGAATCTGCCTGGGCGAACTGGCTATCAGATCGTCTGCAGATGGCGGGGAGCATTGTGGTAACCGAGGCGACCGCCGAAGCGTTCAAATTGGGCCGACGGAATATTGGCCGGGAAGATGTGCTCTCGATCCAGGGGCCTTATGTCAAAGGCGATGTCATCCATATATATAATGAAGCCGGCAACGAGCTGGCGAGAGGCCTGACCAATTTTTCGTCTGATGAAACCATGGCCCTGGCGCGGAACCCTACGATGACGGCTTTGCAGCTACTGGGTTATAAAACCCTCGGCACGCTGATTACCGACAAGAATATGATCGTATTGGATGACCGGCACCTGACATGGGATTTGCCGGCAGATGAAGTGATGACCGAAGTTACGCCTCAAAGCTAGATTTCGCCGACCTCAAGAATGGGGGCGGATTCGAGCTTGTTCGCATCCATCATCACAGCGATGCGCTGGACCGACGAGATCAGCAGATTCTGTTCCCATGATTCCAGTTGTGACAATGAAAGCAAAAAGTCTTCCTGCAGCAATTCCGGCGCATTTTCGATACATTCCCGACCTTTCCCGGTCAAAACTATCTCCACCGAGCGTCGGTCATCCTCGCTTTTTTCGCGGGTGACCATCGCCGATTTTTCCAGGCGATCGACAATTGAGGTTACCGTTGCATGAGACAAATGCACCGTTTTCGCGATGACCGACGGCTTCGCCCGACCGTCTTTTTGCAACGCCTTCAAGAGTAGAAGCTGTGGCGTCGTCTGTCCGGTTTCTTTCTCCAGCTTCTTCGACTGTAAATCGATTGCCCGGTTAATCTGGCGCAAGGCCACCAAAAGTGCGTTTGAGTTTGACATAACAAGCCCAATATAGATTTATTGCGTCAATGGCCTAGGTAATTGCACATATTTTTTGACGGACGCTAGAATCCGTCCGTTCGGCATTGCTCCGAAAATGGTCCAGGCACGAACGATCCCCGACGCCATCGAATGCATTGCAAAAAGCTGCTTGCCTTATCAATCGAATAGGCCAAACTGCATGTTATGTCGAAGGAACTGGAAGCAACGGGAGCCGCTGTGGAAGGCGGTCTGTTAGCCAAAGCATTGGATGGACACAGCGCTGGATCAGCGGATGACGGAGGTTCAAATTGCCTCAACTGCGGTGCGCCTGTGGCCAGCCGCTATTGCTGTAATTGCGGGCAGGCGGCGCATGTCCATCGGTCGATCAGTGCTTTCTGGCACGATATATTGCATGGTGTCCTGCATTTTGAAGGAAAAATCTGGCGCACACTGCCGCTTTTGGCGTGGAACCCGGGCGACCTGACCTGGCGCTATGTGCACGGGGAGCGCGCAAAATTCATTTCGCCGATGGCGCTATTCCTGTTTTCAGTGTTTATGATGTTTGCTGTGTTTTCCTTTTTGGGCGCTCCGTTTGCCAGCGATGATATTGTTGTAGCGAATGAAGAGGCCAGCGCAGCAGGTGTTAAACCGCTCGGACGGCTGGATCAGGAGATTAGTGCCAAAGCTACGCAATTGTCGCAAGCAACGGGAGAGGATAAAGCCAAGCTCGAGCAGGAAATTCTCGGCCTCAAAAAAAGTCGCAACATGATGTCCAGTCTGACCGGAGAGGACACGCCTTATCCCGGTGTAAGTTTGAGCGACGGTGACACCGAGATAGGCAATTTTACTGCAGATGAACTCGACCAGATTGAAACAGGGCTGGAAGATATCAAGGAAGGCAACGCGCTTACCGAGGGTAGCAGCGTCAGCACCGGATCGTCAGGGGCTGACAAATGGCTCCGCAATGCGTTTGAGGAGATAAAGGCCAATCCCGAGCTGCTGCTCTATAAACTGAAAGCCAATAGCTATAAATTTGCTTGGTTATTAATACCGATTTCACTGCCCCTGGTCTGGTTGACTTTAATTGGCCGGCGCGGTTTTCATTTTTACGATCATGCGGTTTTTGCCACCTATTCGATTAGCTTCATGTCGCTGCTGTTCATCACCTGCGCGCTATTGGCCGCCGTCGGGGTGCCAGAGCTAATATGGACCTCGCTGATAATATTCTACCCACTATTCCACATGTACCGGCAGCTGCGCCATGCATATGGGCTTGGCAGGGTAGAAGCTGTTTTCCGGTTGATCGCGCTATTGGTGTTTACCGTCATCAGCCTGACTTTATTCTTCGCTATTTTGCTTGCTCTGGGTGTTTTGGGATAAAATTATGACCATGAATATTGATCGCCGCCAATTGATGGCGCTGGGAACATTTGGGCTCGGTGCGCTTAGCATGCCGGCGTCGGCAGCCATGATTGGTGGTAAGGGTTTTACCCATGGCGTTGCTAGCGGCGAGCCTTCACAAGGGTCTGTTCTGCTATGGACACGCTACGTCGGGAGCGCTGATAGCAAGCTTGCCGCAGAAATATCCGCGAGCTCCGATTTCTCGAACGCCAAAATGGTGGGCGAAGTGAAGGCGCTGGCCGATCGCGACCATATCGCCAAGATCACGGTGCAGGGTCTCGACCCGGACAGCTGGTATTTTTATCGCTTCATCGGCCCCGATGGCTCAAAATCCGTGACTGGCCGTACCCGTACGCTGCCGGAGGGCCCAACCCGCAAATTCACCATCGGCGTAGTCGGCTGTTCCAATCTGCCCTTCGGCTATTTCAACGCCTATGCCCACGCGGCCCAGAATAGTGAACTCGACCTCATCGTGCATACCGGTGACTATCTTTATGAATATCCGGTCGGGACCTATCCTTCCGAAAAAGAGGCGGTGGCCGGGCGGCAACACGATCCATTGACGGAGATGGTCCATTTGGCGGATTATCGTCTGCGCTATGCGGCCTATCGCAAGGACCCAGACCTGCAACGCATTCATCAGGTACTTCCGATGATCGCGATGTGGGACGATCATGAGTTCACCAACGATACCTATAAAGACGGCGCACAAAATCACGACGCCAGCGAGGGCGATTGGGAAACGCGCAAACGTATCGCGGAACAGGTCTATCGGGAATGGATGCCGGTCAGCGACAAGGAATATGGCAGTCCTCGCTGGAGTGATTATCAGATTGGCGATCTGGCAACATTATTTGTCACTGAGAGTCGGATCACCGCCCGCAGCGAACAGCTCGATCTCGGGGCCGCGCTGAAAGGACAGCAGGATATCCAGAAGGCGCTCGAGACCTTCCGCGATGACGCCTGGCAGGATCCGGCACGCGAAATGATTGGGAAAGAGCAGGCGGCCTGGCTGAACGCGGCGATGCGCAAATCAAAAGCTTCCGGCACCAAATGGCAGGTCTGGTCACAGCAATGCGTGATGGGTGAGGTCAAGTTGCCGCAGGAGGCGACCAACTGGGTCTCCGATGATGCTCCCGACTTTGCAAAGCAACGTTTGGCAGTGGGCACAATGGCGGCGAAGCTTGGATTGCCGATTAACTTTGACAGCTGGGACGGCTATCCGAAAGCACGCGAGCGGTCGCTTTCGATGGCCCAGCAGGCAGACGCCGATTTAATCGTACTGTCGGGTGATAGCCACAATGCCTGGGCGTTCGATTTGGAGACAAAGGACGGTGTTGCAGGCGTTGAATTTGCTGGGCATAGTGTTAGCTCACCGGGTTTTGAAGCCTATACCAAGGGTGTCAATCCTGCTGTGGTGGCTACAGAGGTTATCAAGGCCAATCATCAGTTGAAATGGACCGATACTGCGCATCGCGGCTATATGACCGTTACCCTGACGCCCGAGAAGGCCATGTCGACGTGGCAATTTCTAGATACGATCCGGACGAAGTCGATCGCACTCGCGGGGAGCCAGACGCAAACTGTTTTGCGGGGGACGAATAGATTGGTTTAAATATTCCCCGGTAGAGGTCCGTTTTAAAAAAGCGCCTGGATAACCGGGGGGAAGCAGCATGGTTAGGTCTTGGGTTTTTGCTTTGATTTTCATCAAGAGCAATGCCAGTCGCACGAGATGGTCTCCTGTCCGCGTAAAGGCACAGAATTCCTCGACAATCACATAAAAGTTGCGCAAAGCAGCGGTTCCATGAAACTTGAGCAATGAATCGATCAAAATAATGTCCGAAGAATTTTACCGCATCAAACGCTTGCCGCCTTATGTCTTCGCTGAAGTGAACGCGATGAAGGCCGAGGCGCGAGCGCGGGGCGAGGATATTATCGATCTCGGCATGGGCAATCCTGACGGCATGCCGGCGAAGCATGTGATCGACAAGCTTTGCGAAACCGCCAATGATCCTAGCGCGCATCGCTATTCGGCATCGAAGGGCATCAAGGGGCTACGGCTGGCGCAGGCGAAATATTACAAACGCCGTTTTGACGTCGATCTTGATCCCGAGAGCGAAGTCATCGTGACACTCGGCTCCAAAGAAGGGCTGGCCAATCTCGCGCAGGCAATCACTGCGCCGGGCGATGTCGTACTCGCGCCCAATCCGTCTTATCCTATCCATACATTCGGCTTCATCATCGCGGGCGCGGCAATCCGCTCGATTCCCGCTGCACCGGGACCGGATTTCTTCACCCGGCTGGAATATGCGATGAGCTATACCGTGCCGAAACCTTCGGTGCTGGTAATGGGCTATCCGAGCAATCCGACCGCTTATGTTGCCGATCTCGATTTTTACCAGAAAGTCGTCGATTTCGCGCGCGAGCACAAGCTCTGGGTAATCAGTGATCTGGCTTATGCCGAGATTTATTTCGGCGACACGCCGACGCCATCAATGCTCCAGATTAAAGGGGCGAAGGATTGCGTGGTCGAATTCACCAGCATGTCCAAAACATACTCCATGCCCGGCTGGCGCATGGGCTTTGCGGTCGGCAACCAAAAGCTGATCGGTGCTCTGACGCGGGTAAAGTCCTATCTCGATTATGGTGCCTTCACGCCGATCCAGGTCGCAGCGACGGCAGCGCTCAACGGCCCGCAGGACATCATTGCCGAAAATCGTGCGCTTTATAAAAAGCGCCGGGATATCATGGTCGAAAGCTTCGGCCGTGCCGGCTGGGACATCCCGCCACCCGAAGCGAGCATGTTCGCCTGGGCTCCGATCCCGGAACAGTTCAAACATCTAGGTTCAATGGAGTTCTCCAAACGGCTGATCGCGGAGGCTGGCGTGGCCGTAGCGCCGGGCACCGGTTTTGGCGACGAAGGCGAGGGCTTTATCCGGCTGGCGCTGGTCGAGAATGAACAGCGCATCCGGCAGGCAGCGCGGAGCATCAAGAAGTTCCTGAGCAAAGGTTGACGGGCTCGCGGTAACTGAATGGCGTCCGATGAGACGCCATTCAGCGTAACGCCTAGCCTTTCCAGAGTACCCGATAGAGATCGAAGCGGCGGTCTTTCAAATTCTGCACAGCGCCGGATTGGCGGCTGGTGAGCAGGCTTGTCATCGACAGATCGGCAATCGCGATGGTTTCGGTGTTGGGCGCTGTGTCTGCTGCCACGCCGTCCCGCGCGAACGGGAAGTCGGATGGTGTCAATATCGCGCTTTCGGCATAGTGGATGTCCATATTCTCGACATTGGGCAGGTTGCCGACCACGCCGGACATCACGACATAACACTGGTTTTCGACCGCGCGGGCTTGGCAGCAATAACGCACCCTTAGATAGCCGCGCCGTTCATCGGTGCAGAATGGAACGAACAGGATCATCGCGCCCTGATCGACCAGATGGCGCGCCATTTCCGGGAATTCGCTGTCATAGCAGATCATCACCCCGATCGGTCCGCAATCGGTCGGAATGGCCTCGGCGCCAAAGCCGCCCTTGATATTCCACCAGCGGACTTCGCTCGGTGTCGGGTGCAGCTTGTCCTGGGTGTAAATCGCGCCATTGCGCAGGAAGACATAGGATATGTTGCGAATATCGCCATTTTCCATCCGCGTTGGATGGGAACCGCCGATGATGTTGATATGATAGGAAACCGCCAGCTTCTCCATCACTTCCTTGAACCGTTCGGTATATTCGGCGATTTTCTCGATCGCCTGCGCCGGGTCCAGTTTTTCGCCTTCAAGCGACAGCAATTGCAGCGTGAACAATTCCGGGAAGGTTACAAAGTCCGCACCATAATCGGCTGCGACATCGACAAAATATTCGACCTGCTCTTCAAATTCGGTCTGCGAGGCAATCTTGCGCATCTGGAACTGCACTGTTGCCACCCGCACTGATTGGGGCAGACGATCATGCGGGCTTTGAGTCACAAGCTTTGCTTCGACTGCCAGCGGATTTTCCCAAAACATATGCACGGCGTTGCCGCCAGACGGCTTGTCTGTCGGCATATAGTCTTTCAGTATCCCGAGCGGCACAAAGCCCTGATTGAGCTGGAAATTGATCACCGGGTCGCGGAACTGCTTGTCTACCACGGCAGCGAGATAATCGGCCGGATCGGGATATTTGCGCTTGCGCCGGGCATAGCCGGGCAGCCGCCCGCCGAAGATGATCCCTTTCAGTCCGAGATGCTGGCAGAGCTCGCGCCGGACCTTGTAGAAGCGCAGCCCGATGCGCAGTCGCCGGTAATCCGGATCGACACTGACTTCCATGCCATAGAGAATCTCGCCGTTCGGATCGTGCCGCGCAGCAAAGCCGCCGCCGGTGATTTCCGACCAGCTATGCGCCGCGCGGGCGGTTTTCTCGGAGATCTGGAATGTCGCGCAATGGCCGACAATTTTGCCCTCATATTCCGCGACCAGCTGGCCATCGGCGAAATTATTGATCTGGCCGCGCACTTCCTCGGCGGTGTAGCCTTCGCCTTTGCCGTACACCTTGCGCGACAGGGTCGAGATTTTCCTGGCATCTTCCAGTTCCGCCATGCGGATGATGAGCTTTGCTTTTTCTGCGGTCATCCGCGCCTATTAGCGGGCTTTTAAACCGTGGGGAAGCGATGTTGTTGAAGTGGGGAGTTCGCGCTCGATATTTTACCCGCTGATAATCGCGCCGGTATGAAACGAAACTGACGGAGCGATTTTTGCTGCTATGGAGACGGGACGGAACGCTTCCGTTTTTTAAGCGTAAGGATCGGCATGAACCATTCAAACCTGTTAGATAAAGACTATAAGGTCAGGCGCCTCGAAGAGCTGCAGGACACGATCGGTGCGATGATTTCGCAGCCGGAATTCCCTTGTGTCGGCGCCAAATCAGCCTTGGCCCGTGACAATCTTAAAACCGTGGTTGCCCACCGGATCGACAGCAGTTGGGACGATTTGACAATCCATCGCGAACTGCTCGCCTGGGCCCGCGAGTATCGCGAGTGCGACGAAGGTTTCCGCAGTCTGGCCGTCATATTCGAAGGGCCGGAGAATCTGTCGGAAGTCGAATTTGAAAAATTGATGTGGGAAAGAATCCAGTCGATAGCCGACAAGGACGCGTGGCTGGGTCAGTCCTATGACGAACGGGTCAGTGCTGACCCCAAGGACCCCCATTTTTCGCTCAGCTTTGGCGGGGAGGCATTTTTCGTGATTGGCCTGCACCCCCATTCCTCCAGGCCGGCCCGCCGCTTTTCACAGCCGACTTTGATCTTCAATCTTCACGACCAGTTCGAGCGCTTGCGGGAAGAAGGTCGCTATGAAAAGATGCGCGACACTATCCTCGATCGTGACAGGAAGCTGGCGGGGGACATAAATCCGATGCTGGCAAAACATGGTGAGTCCAGCGAAGCCCGCCAATATAGCGGCCGGCAGGTTGATGATGACTGGCAATGCCCGTTTCAGGATCGGCGAACGACATGAATGTGACGCGTATCCCGCCACGTTCGGGCGCAGCATTCCGGTTGCTGAAAGGCCAGTTCCTCGAGGTGATCGATCCGGACGGCGGGCAGGTTTCCGACCTGCTTGCCTATAATGCCGATGATGTCAGGGAAGTTTTGTCGAACGGCCGGACCTTTGATTATGAGGAAACCATTCGACTGAGCGAAGGCAACCAGCTTTGGTCGAACCGCTCTAACCCGATGCTCAGGATTGTACATGATACGGTGGGCTCGCACGACTTCCTGCTGACACCCTGCAGCGAAGATACGTTCAAACATTTCTACCCTGACAAGCCGGTCCATCGCGGATGTTTCGGCAATCTGGCAGAAGCGCTCGCTCCTTATGGTGTTGAACCGGATGATATTCCCTGCGCGTTTAATGTGTTCATGAACGTGCCGGTCGATCAGGCAAGCGGAAAGCTGGAAGTCCTCCCGCCAACGAGCAAGACCGGCGATGTCATCCGCTTGCAGGCAGAGATGGATCTTGTGATCGGCCTGACGGCCTGCTCGGCTTATGCATCCAACGGCGGGAGTTTCAAGCCGATCGACTATAAGGTTCTGCCAGACGTAGCGGACTGAACAACCCGCTCTACCTTGTTTTTAATCGGCGAAACCTTTCTTCGTCCTGTTTGCTATCGCAACCAATGAGAGCATGACCGGCACTTCAACCAGCACGCCGACCACCGTTGCCAATGCCGCGCCGCTGGACAGGCCGAACAGGCCGATAGCGACCGCAACCGCCAGTTCGAAGAAGTTGGAAGTCCCGATCAGTGCGCAGGGCGCTGCGATATTATGCGGCACTTTCCATGCCCATGCCGCTGCATAGGCAACTGCGAATATTCCGTAGGACTGCAGGATGATCGGGACAGCGATCAGCACGATCAACACCGGCTGCTCCAAGATAGTTTGCGCCTGAAATGCAAATAGCAACACGACCGTCGCCAGCAGGCCTATGATTGATGCGGGTTTGAGCCGCGCGGTGAACTGATCCACCGCCGCAACATCATTGTCATGACTGGAGATGACCATGCGCCGGGTGATGGCCCCGGCAACCAACGGCACGACCACGTAAAGCAGTACGGAGAGAAGCAGAGTCTGCCACGGAATGGCGATATCGGTTACGCCAAGCAGCAACGCGACAATCGGGGCAAAGGCGACGATCATGATCAGGTCGTTCACTGATACCTGCACCAATGTATAGGCGGCATCGCCTTTGGTCATTTGCGACCAGACAAACACCATTGCAGTGCAGGGGGCTGCGCCGAGCAGGATCAGGCCGGCAATATATTGCTGCGCGTCTTCGCCGGATATGATCCCGCTATAGATATAATCGAAGAACAGCACAGCAAGCGCGGCCATCGTGAACGGCTTGATCATCCAGTTGACAATGACGGTGATGATCAGCCCCTTGGGCCTGCTGCCAATGTCCCGCAGACTGCCGAAATCGACCGCGACCATCATCGGATAGATCATCGCCCAGATCAGCACGGCGACGACGAGATTGACCGAGGCATATTCAAGGCCCGCGATCAGGCTGAATAACCCGGGCGCGATATTGCCGAGCAGCAGACCAGCCACGATGGCCAGGCCAACCCATAACGAAAGCCAGCGTTCGAAAAGTCCCATTATATTTTCCGTTCCCTTGCGGTTTCGTCGGCGCCGATTGCTGCCAGGCGGGTCTTCAGGCTGAGTTCGTCCAGTGCGTCGATCGGCAGGTTGAGCAGCAGGCTGATCCGGTTCCGCATATAGCGCAAGGCCGTCAGAAACGCCTCGCGCTGGCCATCGCCTTCGACAGCGGCCGGGTCTTCAATGCCCCAATGGGCAGTCACTGGATGGCCCGGCCATATAGGACAGGCTTCGCCAGCCGCATTGTCACAGACGGTTATGATAAAATCCATCCGGGGGGCGTCCGGTGCAGAAAATTCCTCCCAGCTTTTGGATCGCAAGCCACTGGTCTCAAAATCCAGATGATCGAGAATTTCAAGGGCCATGGGGTGGACCTCTCCTTTGGGAAAGCTGCCTGCGCTATAGGCGTGGAAGCGACCTGCGCCATCGCGGTTTAGCAATGCCTCACCCAATATAGAGCGCGCCGAATTTCCCGTGCAGAGGAACAGCACGTTATAAGTCTTGCCGGTCATATATTTATCCGCAGCAAGAGGAAGAGGCCGCGGGTTGCGGCTTCATTTCTGGTGTGCAGCAAGCCCCGTCGGCGGCATTGCCGGAGGCGAGCTGGCCAAGATCGACGCGATTGCCATAATCGGTCACTTCGCCGTTGGTCAGAAAGGCTTCCCAGGCCACGCCATCGGGATCCGCAGTCCAGTTTTTCTCCGATTGCGCGTAGCAGCAGGTGGTTGCGCCTTCGTCAAATATTGCGCCGCCGGCCTGGTTGATCCGGCTATAAACCTCGGCCAGTTCTTCGGCATTTTCGGACTGGATACCGATATGCTCGACGCCGCGATTTGCGCCTTCGTGGCTGGACATAGCAAAATTGACGCGTGGGTCATCGAGCATCCATTTCGCGTAATCGTCTTTCAGGACCGTAGGCTCCGCGCCGAACAGGCTGGTATAGAAAGCGACCGACTTGTCGATATTTTCGACGGAGAGATGAATATGCATTCTTTTCATTTGCAGGCTCCTTGTGAAACGAGAAGGTCCACCGCGCAGGCGTTACCAGCACAGCAATTTTCGAGCAGATAGGCGACGAGCTGATTCATCGCCGCATAGTCCGCCCGGTAGATCAGGGTACGGGATTGGCGTTCCTGACTGATCAGACCGGAGCGTGTCAGATGGGCGAGATGGAAAGACAGGGAACTGGGCGGAACGCCAAGCGTCTCGGCTATCGCACCGGCAGCAAGACCATCTTTGCCCGCCTGCACCAGCAGGCGGAATATTGAGAGTCTATGCTCCTGGGCGAGCGACGCCAAGGCGCTGACAGCCTGATCGGGTTCCATGTGCGACTCCATTGATTCGATAATCATGGAAATATAAAAATAACGGTCATCCGTCAACTGTATTTCGACCATTGTGGAAATATCAGTCAATGCTCGTTGACCGAGTTGCTTTGATGCTCGCCTCTGTAGAGGGGAATATTGTCATATTTTGCTGTCCTACGGGACGGCTTTTGTGCCACGCTGCATCATGATGTTTAATGACCCGAAATATGCAGTTTTGACCCCGCCGGTGCGGTCGATTGCACCATCGGGAATTTGAAAACATAACACTGTAAAGTTTGTAAAGTTCATTGGGGATGGTTCGCGCTTATGATTGATTTATATTTTGCTCCCACACCCAATGGCTGGAAGATATCGGTCATGCTCGAGGAGAGTGGGCTCGATTATAATATCAAATGGGTGAACATCGGGGCCGGCGAACAGTTCGAGCCGGAGTTTCTCGCGATCAGCCCGAACAACCGGATCCCGGCGATCGTCGATCATGATCCTGCGGATGGCGGAGAACCGGTTAGTATATTCGAGACCGGTGCGATCCTGCTTTATCTGGCGGACAAAGCGGAGGAATTTTTGCCGCACGATCTGCGTGGGCAGATTGCGGCGACGGAATGGCTGATGTGGCAGATGGGCGGGCTGGGCCCGATGATGGGTCAGCATGGCCATTTCAAACTCTACGCACCAGATCGGATTGAATATGCCACCGAACGCTATCGCAAGGAGGTGCTCCGCTTGTTTGGTGTGATGGACCGGCGGCTGGCTGACCATGACTATCTCGCCGGTGAAGATTATAGCATCGCCGACATGTCCTGCTTTCCCTGGGTGCAGACTTACAAGCGCCAGGAAATAGATCTCGGTGATTTTGCTCATGTGAAGCGCTGGTACGAGACGCTCAAGCAGCGCGAAGGTCTGCGGCGCGGGATGGCTGTTGGCCGGGACAAGATCAATCGCAACCCGCAGGACGACGCGCAGACGCGCAAGACCTTGTTCGGGTTGGAGGAATAGGAAATAGCCACTCCCCTTAAGCGGGTGAGGTAAAAAAGGACCGAATATGACCACAGTAGATTTTTACTTCGATCTCTCCTCTCCATGGACGTGTCTCGCCTTCCATAATATCCAGCCGATCATCAAAGACAATGGCGCGGCAATCATCTGGAAACCGTTCCTCGTTGGCGGCGTGTTTAATGCGGTGAATCAGGATGTGTACGCTGCGCGGGAAAATCCGGACAATCGCAAATTCGTCCACAGTTTCCGCGTGCTAAAGGACTGGGCAAAGCTCGCCGGTCTGCCGATGAATTTTCCAAGTGAACATCACCCGGTCAAGTCGGTTCATGCGATGCGGTTATGTTGTGCGCTGGAGGATGATCAGGCGGCACTGCACAAATTCGCGACCGCTGCATTCCACGCTTATTATGGTGATCAGCGCAATCTGGACGATCCGGAAGTGTTGATCGCGATTGCAAACGAGGTCGGGCTGGACGGCGCCACTCTGGCCGCGCGGACGCAGGAACAAGTGATCAAGGACCGGCTGCGCGCCAATACCGAAGAGGCGATCGCCCGCGGTGCCTATGGCTCGCCCAGCATATTCGTGCCTTTTGGCGAGGGTGAAAGAATGTATTTTGGCAATGACCAGTTGCCGCTGGTTAACTGGGCGATTAAACAAGGTTCATAAAATTTTATCGAATCCAGCAAACCGGAGCCTTGTCATGTCAGATCGCGTCACCATTACCGTCAAAGATCATATCGCCGATGTCCGCTTCAACCGGCCGGACAAGATGAACGCGCTCGACGCCGAGCAGATCGATGCGATTGTCGAAGCCGGTGAAAAGCTGGCAGCGATGGAAGGTATAAGAGCTATCGTCCTGTCGGGCGAGGGCAAGGCCTTTTGCGCCGGTCTCGATATGGGCAGTTTTGCCGCATCGGCCGCATCCGCATCAGAAGAGAATAACGATGGCGACAAGTCACCACTCGCTAACACCCTGACCGATCGCACCTTTGGTAATGCCAATAAATATCAGCATATCGTATTGCTCTGGCGGAAGTTGAAGGCACCGGTTATCGCCGCGATCCACGGTCCGTGCATCGGTGGTGGTCTGCAATTTGCCAGCGCTGCCGACATCCGCGTGGTCGCACCGGACGCAAAAATGTCGATCATGGAAATGCGCTGGGGTCTGATCCCGGACATGGGAAGCTTCACCACCTGGCGCAGTTTTGTGCGCGACGATATCCTGCGCGAACTCACCTATACCAATCGGATATTTACCGGCGAGGAAGGCAAGGAACTGGGTTTCGTCACCCATTTGTCGGATGATCCGCACGCCAAAGCGATGGAAATTGCGACCGAGATCGCGAGCAAGCATCCACAAGCGGTTCAGATCGCCAAAGATCTGATCAACAAGCTGCCCGATATGAACGAAGACGAAATATTGATGATGGAATCGATCGGTCAGGACAAGGTCAGCCGCACGCCCAATCAGGTCGAGGCCGTTATGGCGTTCATGCAGAAACGCGCTGCGAAATTTACGGACTGATTTGCCTGATACCGTTCGTCTTGAGCCTGTCGAAGGACCACTCGAGACTTTGACAGGCTCGGTGCAACGACAAGACTGACGAGAAGGCGCTAACCGGTGGTTCGCATCTTCTCCAGTTCTGCGACGACTTCTGGGCGCAGCGGCTTGCCCTCACCGTCGGTGCGACAGACGATGATCGAATCGCAGGTGGCGATACAGTGACCGTTCTGGAACATGGCCTGTGCGATCACATAGCTGGATGTCCCGATTGTGCTGACGCCCGAGCTGATCTCGACGTCATCGGGATATTGCCCTTCGCGGAGATAGTTGATTGTCACGACCGCGACCATGCTCCGCTCGTTTTTCGGTCGGTCGCCCCACGGTCGGAGCGCGCGGTTCAGCCGGACCCGCGCATTCTCGAACATTGACGCGAAGGCGACATTGTTGAGATGCCGGTTCGGATCAATATCCTGAAAACGCGTCTGGGTTACTATAGACACGGGATAGTTTTCGGCAATCAGCTGCCATGCTTCGGGACGGGCCATATTGTCTCAGTTCATCTTTGCAACAAGGTCTTTTTGCAGCGTCTTGCAGGCAAAGATATAGAGACCGCCCGCGATAAAGAATATGCCGACGATATAGATCATCGACCAGCGAAGTCCTTCCGCGCTTGCCGTCAGACAGGCACCGGCCTTGGCCGCTCCAAGGGTCGCGATCAGGTCTTCCGGTCTGCCTTTGCAAATCTGACTGGTCAGTTCTGCAGCAAACTGCGAGCTGGCAAGATTGGCGCTCATCAACATGTCGCTCGCTATCCCCATGACAAGAGGGCCGCAGCCATAGCCAATGAGGTTGACGATGAACAGGAACAGGGCAACGGCGGTTGCCCGTGACTGCGGGCTCGCAACGCCTTGGCAGATAGTATATTGGGCACCGAGATAACCATAATGAAGGACGGCGGCGAAGAGCAGGGCTGTCAGGGCGAAGGGCACGCTATCGGTGGTGAAGCCGATCCAGTAGAGCGGCACGCAAATGATCAGCATGACACCCGGCAGCCAGGCGACCACGTTGGGATAGCGACCGCTCATCTTCTCGGTCAGATAGCCAGTAAAAAATGCACCAACGGACGCGGCGAGACCCAGCGGAACGGCAATCTGCAGCGTCACTTCCGAGATGGACATTTCATGGACGCGCTGAAAAAAGGCGACTTGGAAATTGCTGACGCCATAGCCGACAAAGGCAACCAGAGCGGCTGCGATCATGTTGATCCAGAAGCTGCGCTTGGCGGATAATTCTCTGACCGTCTCCGCAATGCCCATTTTTCTCGGTTTGGTTGCAGTCGGGGGATCAGCATAGCCGCGCGGCGGCTCCTCGACGGTGAAAAGGAAAATCACGCCGAAAATTACTCCGGGTACACCCAGCGCCAAAAATGCCTCGCGCCAGGAAAATAATTCGGTGATCGGCCCGCCAAATGCATTGGCCAAGACGCCGCCCAGTGTGATGCCCATCGTGTAGATGGCGATCGCTCGGGCGCGGCTGCGCGGCGGGAAATAGTCGGAGATGATCGAATTGGCCGCAGGCGTTAGACCGGCTTCGCCTATGCCGACGCCGATACGGAAGACGAGCAACGCAATGAAGCTGCCCGCTATCCCGCACATTGCAGTCATAAGCGACCACAGGATGACACTGGCAGCAATGATCTTGACGCGGTTCATGCGCTCGGCAAGCCGGGCAATCGGGATGCCCATCACCGTATACATGAGCGCAAAGCCGAAGCCGGATAACAAGCCAAATTGCCAGTCCTGCAACTTGAACTCTTCAATGATCGGCTGGGCGACGACGCCGATCAATATGCGATCGATGAAGTTCAATGTGTAGAGAAGCATCAACGAAATTATTACATAGTTCCGATACCCGCCAGACCTATATGCCAACCCGGTATTCGTCACGGGCTCTGCCTGTGTTGCGCTCATGCTCTCTCCATTTTTTTCATGTTGATGGCCTGTACGCGCAGACAAGTCCAGAGGACTTTGTGACGTTTTGTGTCAGGGTTGTAGTCATGGTCCAATATGAATGAATTTTACGGAATGGCAGGTTTCTGTTATTGTAACGACGAGTATCAGGCGGTCCAGCCGCCGCAATAAGGGGGCAGATATGGCGCAGCGAGTGCGTTTCTGGCAATTTTTGGGAGCTTTGTGCTTCGGATTTGTCGCTGGATACAGGCCCTATCAATCTCTGAACATGCGATTCCATCGGTCTCTTCCGGTATGAGCAATTCTGTGACGGAAAGACTGAACGACGGACAGCGGGATTGTTTGAGGCTCGTGCTGGCGCATCACAATTCCAAGGAAATCGCACGGAAACTGGGCGTGTCGCCGCACACTGTGGATCAGAGATTGCGCACTGCCATCCGTATTCTGGAAGTGCAGTCGCGCTTCGAAGCGGCACGCAAATTCGCTGCATTCGAGGCAGACGACCGATATCAACCGTTGATATATCAAATGCCGGATGTTGAGCCGGGGAGAAAAAACGGGGAACCGGACTCGTCAACCGGAAGGACCGTGAGGGACAGGACAGGTTCCACAGATGATATTTCAAATGCAGATGGCAATATTGCCATTATGACATTTGGAAAATCAGAATTCAGGCACCCGCGACTTCCTGTTCCGCGATATCGTGGCGAGAGGAACAATCTCGGCACGGTGGAGCGATTGGGTTGGATTTTGGCGATTGCGATTGGGTCCGCATTGTCTTTCGGTGGCCTTATCGCGGGGTTGGAGGCGCTATCCCGGCTAAAAGGGTGATCAACACTCTAGTCAGGCCTGCGCATCCGCCCTTCGATTTGTTAACTTTGAATAGTTTGAAATATTGACTCTGGGGAAAGGGAAATTCATGCTGAAACAAAGACAAAATGCTGCAGAGGATTTGGCGAGAAGACTGTTTGCTACCGAACAAGCGGTTGATCAGGCGATTTGCAAAATGGCAGATTTAGCCGGATATATGCCGGTAGCGAGGACGAATGCAAATTTATCGGCTGTGGTAGGTCAGGAAGCGATATCGCAGGCCGCTGAAACCCTTTCTGCATTGGTCGGGGCGAGAGGACAGCTGATAGCAACGCATAACCGGTTGGCGGAAACGCGGGATCAAATCGGATTGCAAGCCATGGCCCTGGGCAGCGGGGATATGAAACCACCGATGCTTCAAAATAGGGAAGAGGGGAAAATTGTTACTTTAGCAGAACATGCAGCCTAGCTATTGTGTCCGCATCTGTCCAAAACGCGATTGAACCGCCGATAACAGCGGCCTTGCCGCTGTGATTTTCAATACGATATGGGCCTATATCTACTATATATCTCTTGTGACCTGCTGTGGATATGCAATTTATCGCGGTTCCCGTTCTGAATATTTCGGCGCTGCTATCATGATAATCGGGTCGATTCTCACGTTGGTTGTTAGCAGGATATTTGGAACGTCCTGGACGAGCGTGGAAGTGGGTATCTTTGCAATTGATATAGTCGCCTTGTTTGCACTGGTTTATCTTGCGTTCAAATCCGATCGCTTCTGGCCAATGTGGGCAACCGCCTTTCAGTTGCTTGCAGTAACCATTCACCCCATGATGATGGTTGTGCCACAGATAACGCCTTGGGCGTTTGGCACTGGAGCTGTGTTTTGGGCCTATCCGATGTTGCTGGCACTGGCCATCGGATCCTATGAATATTTGCCGCTGATGGCCGATCATGAGATCAATCCCGACTAGTATCGGGTCACGATCCTGACATTTGTTTCTAATCATTGTCGTCACTTTCTGCAGCGGCAACGCTTCTGCGAACCGAAGGAGCAAAACTATGGTAATCAATATTCTTTTGCCGTTTTTGGACTTTCTTCAAAAGGAAATGCTGCTTTTCGCGAGCCTGTGCTTTCTGCTGGGATCGGCTGATGATCTGGCTTTCGATGGACTGTGGATCTTTCGCAGCTTGAAACGCAGGCTGTTCGTTTATTCCCGTTACGAACGGGCAACCGTTGAAACTCTGGACCAGTCCGCACCCGATTGCCGACTGGCTATATTCGTACCGGCCTGGAAAGAGGCTGAGGTGATTGGCGCAATGCTAGGGAGATGCTTGCGACAATGGAGATCAAACCGATATCGCATTTATGTGGGCTGTTACCCAAATGATCCGGCAACCATTGCTGCGGTCGCGGCTGCGTCGTCTGGAACGGAGAATATCAGGATCGTAATCTGTCAACAAAACGGGCCGACTACGAAGGCGGATTGCCTCAATCATCTGTGGGATGCGCTTTGTAAGGATGAGATCGAGGAAAAGAGCGATTTTAAGGCGGTTGTGCTCCACGATGCCGAGGACCTTGTTCATCCTCAAGAATTACGGCTTCTCGGATATCTGATCGGACGGGCCGCACTGGTTCAATTGCCGGTCATTCCGCGCCGGGCAAGCAAGTCGCGTTGGGTCGCCGGCCATTATGGCGACGAATTTGCTGAATTACATGGCAAGCAAATGGTGATGCGCGAAGCGCTGGGTGCTTCGATCCCCTCTGCTGGCGTGGGCTGCGCTTTCGCACGGGATGCCCTTCAAAAATTGGCCATGCGGACAAAAGGGACGCCTTTCGACGCGCAAAGCATGACCGAAGACTATGAACTCGGGCTCAATCTCACGGGAGGAGAAGCTCGGGGCATTTTTGCGCGATTGCGAGACCGGAATGGACAGTTGGTTGCGACGCAGGAGTTTTTTCCTGAAAAGCTTGAAGATGCCATTCGTCAGAAAAGCCGGTGGATCGCCGGAATCTCCTTGTCCGGATGGGATCGAATGGGATGGAAAAGTAACTGGCGAGAGAATTGGATGCGACTACGTGATCGTAAGGCCAGTCTGGCGGCTATCGTTATTGCTGTCGCTTATGTGGCGGTAATTTTGACAGGTGGACTGCTTCTCGCCGAACTATTTGGTTTATACAAACTCCAGCCCGTTTCCGAATCTCTGAAAACACTGCTTTTCGTTAATGCCGGTTTCCTGATGTGGCGATTGCTGTTGAAAAGCTATTTCGTCTTCGCACTTTATGGCCTTCGGGAAGCGTTGATCTCGATACCGAGAACGGTCGTTGCGAATGTAATTAATATTCTAGCGGCCTGGCGCGCCATCGGTCATTATGTCGACCAGCTTGCCGGTCATCCCGTGAATTGGGAAAAAACACATCATTTTTATCCCAAAACTGAGGAAATCCAGAAACTTAGACCCAATCATTCAATTGCTGAAAGGAGCTGATGCATTGGCTGGAGCGGTCGCCGGTGCGCCACTTCGTGCGTTTGGAACCATAATATCCATATGGATGATGGTACGCGTCATCGCATGGAATATTCCTTCGGATATTGTCATAGATTCGATTGAACCAGTGATTGGTAATTCGGCAATCCGCTACGAAGTTTCACAAACTGACAACGCAGGTGTGCAGCGCTGGACCGGATCCCATTTTTCGAAGCGGGTCGCTAGGCCGGACAATGATGGCGAAAAAAATGATCTCCTGTTCCCATCCTATCTTTCGCAAGGATCGATTGATCAGATCTCCGAGGATCGGTCCATTCCTAAACGATATTTCTTGCTGGCGAGCATGCAAGCAGTGGACGTTAGTTACACGCTTCCAGCCGGCACATCACTCAAGCATCCACCAAGAATTTCGCGAGGGATTGGATCGAATATACTTCCGGAGCAAAATTTGGCCGCCAAGCAAGGCGGGAATGGACTTCAAGGTTATGCATGGGTTTTCGCGAGGCAAGTCTCCCCAAGGGGAGAACCGCAGTCGAGAGGGGGAGGTTCCATCATATCGAATGGGCAATATGGCGGTAGCCAGGCCGGTGTCATCTTGTCCTATCCGATATTGGCCAAGCCGGACCCCGAAATCGCGGTTTACGGGAGATTGACCACCGCGCTGGCGCCGCTGGCCCAAGAGGAAGCCGCTCTTGGTGTCCGGTTGCGGCCGGTTCAGGCCTTGCCATTTTCTATCCATGCCGAAAAGCGGCTGGACGCGGATTCGGGCGGGGATCGGGGAACAGCTTTTTATATAGCTGGTGGTACGGGCCCTGATCCTATCATAGAAAATATTCTGCTCGAGACCTATGGTCAGGCGGGATATGTTTTAGGTGAATACGACAGCTATTTCTTTGACGGGTCTGCTACCTTGCAACGTCCTGTCGCTGGATCCGGAAGAAAGAAATTATATTTTGGAGCAGGCGTCTGGGCTGGCGGTGAACGTAAGATCACTCGATTGGATATTGGACCGCGAGCGGAAATCAGAGTTCCTGTTGGTGCCACATCCGCGCGCCTCTCCGTCGACTGGCGGGTTCGTGTTGCTGGCAATGCGCGGCCAGAAAATGGTTTGGCGATAACCGTTTCAACTGGATTTTAATTGGGCGGAGTTTTGTTCCTCTTCCGCAAACGGATTGATTTCTGACGTTGCAAGCAGCAACGCCCTTTATCCCGCAACAAAAAGAGATTAGTCCAATTCGAATATGGACATATACCTCCCAATCGCGAATCTCTCCGTCAATGCGTTTGTCATAGTCCTGCTTGGCGGGCTTGTAGGAATTTTGTCCGGTATGTTCGGTGTCGGCGGCGGGTTTCTGACTACTCCGCTGCTCATTTTCTACGGCATACCGCCGACGGTCGCAGCGGCATCCGCATCCACTCAGGTCACTGGGTCCAGTATTTCAGGTGTCGCCGCCCATATGCGCCGCAAAGGCGTTGATTTCCGGATGGGGGGAATATTGGTGGCTGGCGGTCTGGTTGGAACGGTTATCGGAACGCTACTTTTCCAGATTTTGCAAAGCTGGGGCCAGATTGATACGGTCATCAACGTACTATATGTCCTAATGTTGTCGAGTATCGGCGGGTTGATGTTCAAAGAATCCCTGCAAAGCGTAAGGGCGCTTCGTGCAGGCAAGCCGATGCCTGCGCGTAAGAGACGTCATCATCCCTTGGTCGCCAATCTGCCATTCCGCTGGCGTTTTTATCGCTCCGGCCTTTATATTTCGCCGATCGCGCCTTTCGTGCTTGGCCTGCTCACCGGAATTTTGACCATGTTGCTGGGCGTCGGCGGCGGCTTTATCATGGTACCGGCGATGCTCTATCTGCTGGGCATGGGCGCGCAAGTGGTGGTCGGAACCTCATTGTTTCAAATCCTGTTCGTGACCATCGCATCGACGATGATGCACAGCATGACGACGCGAGCGGTGGATATCGTTCTGGCCTCGTTGCTGTTGCTTGGCAGCGTGACCGGTGCGCAACTGGGCGCAAAATTCGCGCAGCGTATGCGACCCGAATATTTGCGGCTGAGTCTGGCAGCCATGGTGCTGCTTGTAGCAATACGCATGGCATTAGGTTTGGGCTTTCAGCCCGATGAAATTTACACGGTGCAGCTCCTGTGATGCGGCGGCGCGCTCTTGTGTCTCGCTTGCTAGCGGTCCTCGGTATCGCCATCATGACCGCGGCCGCGACCCCGGTGCTTGTTCCGGAAGTATCGCAGGATCGTATCAGTATCAGGGGCGATTTTAACGGTGCACAATTGCTGCTCTTTGGTGCCATCACCTATCCGGCGGGTACGCGCAATACCGATCAGGCAGATATCGTGGTTGTTCTCAAGGGGCCGGTTGAATCCATTGTCGTCCGTGAGAAACAGCAGATAGCAGGTATCTGGATCAATGCGGCAAGCAGCGAATTCCGTTCCGCCCCCGGTTTCTACGCGGTTGCTTCGTCCAAACCGATTGACGAGATTGTCGATGGCAAAACTGCAGATATCTACGAATTGGGACTAAATCATTTGCAGCTTTCTCCAGCGGGCGCGATTGACAGCCGTGAACTGGATCGCTTCGTTGACGGGCTGGTGGATCTGAACGCCCGCGGAAATCTCTTCAAGAATTTGCCCAATAGCGTCAAGATCACCAACAGCGTCTTGTATCAGGCGCGGATCAATCTGCCCGCGAGTGTTCCGGTAGGCGATTATACGGCGGAAACATTCCTGATTCTCGACGGTCGGGTAGAGGCGGCAGAAGTCAAAGAGGTTACGATTGAAAAAATCGGCATGGGACGTTTTATCACCAATTTATCCCAGAAGAACGGGTTTCTTTATGGCTTGATTGCTGTGTTCATTTCGGTTTTTCTAGGATGGTCCGCCGGTTATCTGTTCCGCAAGATGTGACGTCTATTCTACACAAGCGTGCGAATTTACCTTTCTTTAGGCTCGGTAAATCTTCCTTAACCATGATCTATTAATCCGGTGTTTTGACCAGTAACACAGGAACAGCCGCTATGTCTGACATGGGTTCTCATAATTTCCCCGCATCTGCACCTCTGCCGGTTTCAGGTAATGAAACGCAGGACCGTAGTAGCCACGCTCCCGCTCCGAAGCGTACCGAAGGCCATAAAATTGGCGAAGTCATCGAAATCGCGGGATCGGGTTCCAAAATTGTGATGGACAGTGCCGTTCTGAACAGGTTGCTTGATCATCCCGATGCGACGGTCAAAATGGCTGGTCAGGTGGGCAGTCAGGTCAAAATTCGTGTTGGGCAGACATGGCTGCTGGCCAATATCCGGACTCAGAGACTCTATGAAGGGCAGTCGGGGCTGGTGGTCGCCGACATCGATTTTCTGGGCGAAGGTGACGAAGAACAGCTGACCGGGCATATTTACAATTTTCGGCGGGGTGTAACCCGCTATCCAACGCCGGCGTCGCTGGTTTACGCCGTGACTACGGCAGATCTAAAGCAGGTCTACGCCTCGGATGGCCGCGCTAATGTTGAAATCGGTACGGTCTATCCCACGGACGATATACGCGGCGCCCTATATGTCGATGCCATGCTTGGTAAGCATTTCGCGCTTCTGGGATCGACCGGTACCGGTAAGTCGACTTCTGCGGCTCTCATTCTCCATAAAATCTGTGATCTCGCTCCCGAAGGTCACATCATCATGATCGATCCGCACGGTGAATATTCTGCCGCCTTCAAGGAAAACGGCAAATTGTTCGACGTGAACAACCTGAACCTGCCTTACTGGCTGATGAACTTTCGCGAGCATTGCGAAGTGTTTGTCCAGTCGAGAGGCGATGCCAAACAGATGGACTGCGACATTCTCGCGAAATGCCTGCTAGCTGCAAAAGCAAAAAGTCAGGCATCCGCGAGTATCGCAAAACTGACTGTGGATTCACCCGTGCCCTATTTGCTGTCCGACCTGACGGCGATACTTCAGAATGAGATGGGCAAGCTCGACAAGGCGACCAACAGTGCGCCCTATCAGCGGCTAAAATCCAAGATTGACGAGATCAAGGCCGATCCACGTTACAGCTTTATGTTCTCCGGGATGCTTGTTGGCGACACAATGGCGGCGTTTCTTGCCAAGATTTTCAGACTGCCGTCCGAAGGGAAGCCGATTTCGATTATCGATGTCTCGGCAATGCCGTCCGAAATCACACCTACTGTTGTTTCTGTGCTCAGTCGCCTGGTGTTCGATTACGCTATATGGGCCCGCAACGAGCCTCAGCGGCCGATGCTTTTGGTCTGCGAGGAAGCGCATCGATATATTCCTAATGATGATGTTGCCGAGGAAAGCAGTGTCCGCGATATTCTCAGCCGGATCGCCAAGGAAGGCCGTAAATACGGTGTTTCTCTGGGTCTTATCACCCAGCGTCCGTCGGATCTGGCCGAAGGTGTACTCTCGCAATGCGGTACAATCCTGTCGATGCGCCTCAACAATGACCGGGATCAGGCCTTTGTGAAAGCGGCTATGCCGGAAGGTGCGCGCGGATTTCTCGACTCCATTCCCGCCTTGCGCAATCGCGAAGTGATTTGCTGTGGTGAAGGCGTCGCGATTCCGATCCGCGTCTCTCTCGATACACTGGCTGAGGACCGGCGTCCGGCTTCGGAAGATCCGCTATTCTCCGAGTTATGGCGCGAGCAAGGTGGCGAAGAAGAAATCATCCAGCGGGTTATCAAGCGCTGGAGAGCGCAGGGCCGGTAAACACCAACCGGACCGTTTGTCCATTTCCATTAGTTGTTAATCGATGACCGGTAGCAAATTCTTGGCCATCGATTACGCTCCTAGTGCGGCGCGGTGCGGGATCATCCCAGCCGATCGATGGCTTCCTGTAATCGTTCGGCTTCCGCTTCTTTTTCCGCCAGATCAGCGCGGGCTTTCTCGACCGCCTCCGGTTTGGCCTTTTCTACGAAATTTGGATTGCCAAGGCGTCCGGCTAGTGACTTGGCTTCTTTCTGAGATGCTTCCAGCGCTTTGGTCAGACGGGCTTTTTCTGCCTCGAAGTCGACTGCACCTGCAAGCGGCAGTATATAGGTTGCACCATCCACCACGATTTGAGCCGTCGCGCCTTCGGGGGCCGCATCAAAGGAAAAGCTTTCCAGCCTGCCAACGCGGTCCAGTGCAGAGCTTTGCCGCTCGATACGCTCTGCCAGAGCATCATCGCCATCGCGAACATGGGCGGACATTTTTGTTCCGGGCGGAATATTGAGTTCGACTTTTGCCGTGCGGGTGGCCGAGATGAGACGAATGAGCCAGTCGACTTCCGCTTTCGCCTCCTTGTCGATGTCCGCTTTCGGCTCGGGCCATTTGGCTACGATCAGATCATATTCTCTGTCGCCCATGCTGTGCCAGAGTTCTTCTGTTATGAACGGCATGAACGGGTGAAGCATAACGATGATCTGGTCGAGCACCCAGCCAGCTACGATGCGGGTTTCATCAGCCGCGCTTGGATCTTCGCCCTGTAAAACTGGCTTGATTAGTTCCAGATACCAGTCGCAGAACCGGTCCCAAGTGAAGTGATAGATGGTGTTGGCCGCCGCATCGAAGCGCAGGTCGGTCAGCGCCTTGTCGAGTGCGCGCTGCGTTTCGACCACTTCGCTGATGATCCAGCGATTGACGGGCAGGGCGGCTTCGGGGGCAGCGAGCGTCTTGCTTGCACCAATGCCGTTCACTTCGCAGAAGCGCGACGCATTCCACAGCTTGGTGGCAAAATTGCGATAGCCCTCGACCCGCTTGTCATCCATCTTGATGTCGCGGCCCTGGCTTTCCATCGCCGCCATGAAGAAACGTAGCGCATCGGCGCCATATTGATCGATCAGGCCGAGCGGATCGACAACATTGCCCTTCGATTTGGACATTTTGGAACCATCTTCGGCACGGACTAGTCCGTGGAGATAGAGCCGCTTCCACGGCACTTCACCCATCATCTTGATGCCCTGCATCGCCATTCTTGCGTCCCAGAAGAACAGAATGTCAAAGCCGGAGATCAGCAGATCATTTGGATAGTGGCGTTTGAGATCATCGGTCTGTTCCGGCCACCCGAGTGTGCCGAAGGGCCAGAGCGCGGAGGAGAACCATGTGTCGAGGACGTCGGGGTCGCGGGTGAGTGTTACGCCAACGCCAGCTTGTGCTTGTGCTGAGGCTTCATCCATAGCTACATAAATTTTGCCGTTTTCGTCAAACCAGGCGGGAATCTGGTGTCCCCACCAAAGCTGCCGCGAGACACACCACGGTTGGATATTCTCCATCCAGTTGAAATAGGTTTTCTCCCAGGTCTTGGGCACAATCTCGATACTGCCATCCCGGACAGCCTTGATCGCGGGTTGGGCGAGTGTCTCCGCATCGACATACCATTGGTCAGTAAGCCACGGCTCAATCACCACACCGCCGCGATCACCAAATGGCGTCGCGATTGTGCGCGGTTCGGCATCATGCTCGGTCTCTTCGCCATCTTTGTTTTTCGAAACATGCGGGATCAGGAAACCAAGCTCCTTCAGCCGCTGCACAACCAGCTCGCGGGCGCCGTTGACGCCGTCTTTCTTGAACCGGTGCAGTCCGATATATTCTTCAGGCACCAGTCCGTCTGCCGTCTGGCAGACATTGGCTTCGCCATCGAGCATATTGAGCATCTCGCCTGCCGCAAAGCCAGCGCGCTTGCCGACCTCGAAATCGTTAAAATCATGGCCCGGCGTGATTTTAACCGCGCCTGAACCCAGTTCCGGATCGGCATGTTCGTCGGCTACGATCTTGAAGCGACGTCCGGTTATCGGCTGCAATATTTCCTTGCCGACTACGCTTTTGTAGCGCTCGTCGCTTGGGTGCACGGCAACCGCCATATCGGCCAGCATCGTTTCCGGTCGGGTGGTCGCGACCTCAATGTAGTCGCGTCCGTCATCCAATGTCACGCCGTCGGCCAGCGGATATTTGAAATGCCAGAAATGGCCCTTGGTGTCAGTGGTCTCGACTTCCAGGTCGGAGATCGCGGTTTTCAGAGCCGGGTCCCAGTTGACCAGCCGCTTGTCGCGGTAGATCAGGCCGTCATTATAGAGATCGACAAAGACCTTTAGCACGGCCTCGTTCATGCCTTCGTCCATGGTGAAACGTTCGTTCGACCAGTCCATCGAACAGCCGAGACGGCGCAACTGCTTGGTAATCGTGCCGCCGCTTTCCTCTTTCCACGCCCACACTTTCTCGACAAATTCCTCGCGGGTGAAATCGGTGCGCTTTTCCTGACGCTCGTTCATCTGTCGCTCGACCACCATCTGGGTGGCAATACCCGCATGGTCCATGCCGACGACCCAAAGCGCATCCTTGCCCTTCATCCGCTCGTGGCGGATGATTATATCCTGCAATGTATTGTCCAGAGCATGGCCTATATGCAGGCTGCCGGTGACATTGGGCGGTGGATTGACGATGGTAAACGGTTCGCGATCGTCGCGCTCCGGACGGAAAAGGCCCTTGGTTTCCCAATGCTCATACCAGCGCGCTTCAATGGCGGCGGGGTCGAAATTTTTATCTAAGGTCATGCTCAGCCTTTGGCATTGGTTTTCACCGTAAACAACAGGCAATTGTCCGTTAATGGTGAGCCTGTTGAACCACGCCTATAGTAATATAGCGCCCTTCGACAGGCTCAGGACTAACGGAAAAGCAGCAATCTGTTCGTTTGTTTCGGCTGGCTAGCCCAATATTGCGTCAATTTCGGCATTGGCCTTGGCGCGCAACTGCCGCTTGCAAGCCTTGAAGGCAGGCTGGGCCGCCAGTTCCTGCGCACACGCTACGGCTTGGTCCAGCAATTGACTTGGCTCGACCAATTCGTCAGCCAGCCCCGCGCTCAAAGCTTCTACCGGAGTCAGCAAATGCGACGACAGAGATAGGCGCCGCCGCCAAACGGGGTCGAGCCAATGATCAAGGATCGCTTGCGGCACCGGAGGGAAGGGAAGGCCCGCCTTCGCTTCCGGCAGGCCGATCTTGTAATCGCCCTGCGCTGCGACAATCCAGTCCGCTGCAAGAGCCATAATCCCGCCAGCGCCAATAGTGTTGCCGTTAAGCGCGACCACCACCGCACAGGGCAGGCGATGCAGGGCCGCTGCAAATGCGTCGATAGCCGCTGCTGCGTGAATCTGGCCCGCTTTGTCCAGCGTCGCCACGATTTTCGTGTCCATGCCGCAGGTGAAATGTTCACCGGCACCAGTCAGAACAATACCATTTTTTGGAGGGTCCTTGGCCAATGCCTGCAAGGCCGCGATTCCTTCCTCCAGCAGAGCCGGATGGAGGGTGTTGCGTTCACCGTTGGTCAGCGTGACGATGATCGTCCCATCGCGCTCGTCGGTCGGGAAAAAGCTCACTCGCCTTCGCCTTCCTGATCGCCCGCCGCAGTCCATTTGTCCATCCAGTTAAAGACCGCCCGGTACCATTGCACACTATTCTTGCCCTTGAGCACCCAGTGGTTTTCATCCGGAAAGATCAGCAATTTGGACGGGATGTCCATTTCCTGCGCAACGGTGAACGGCATGATACTTTGGGTATAAGGGATGCGGAAATCCTTCTCGCCGTGGATGAACAGCGTCGGTGTTTTCCAGTTGGCGATCTTGTTGACGGGATTCCATTTTTCCGGACTGGGTCGTGTCCACCAGTTGCCGCCATGATCCCATTGGTCGAACCAGAGTTCTTCTGTGCTCAGCGCCATAGCGCGCAAATCAAAGACACCGGCATGGGTGATCAGACAGTCGAACCGGTCGGGCCAATTGCCGGCAATCCAGTTCATCATATAGCCGCCATAAGAGCCGCCCAAAGCGCAGGATCGCTCGCCATCGATCTGCGGGTCGGTTTTCAGTGCCGCCTCATAGCCTTTTTTCAGATCTTCAAGTGGCTTGCCGCCCCAGTCCAGATTGATGCTGTCGGTAAATTTTTGACCGTAGCCGATAGAGCCATGGAAATCGACGGTAACCACCGCATAGCCGGGGGCCGCCATCAATTTAGGGTTCCAACGGGTGGACCAGCTGTTGCCGAAACTGCCCTGTGGTCCGCCATGCACCAGAAACGCCATCGGCAGTTTGCCGGACGCGCCCTGTGGCTTGATAATCTGTCCCCAGACCTGTTCGCCGTCGGCGCCAGCAAAATCAAAGCGCTTGATATCGACCGCATCGATCTGGGCTAGCTCACGGCCGTTGATGTTGGTCAGCTGCCTGACGGTGCCGTCCGCTGCACGGCGATATAGATCGGTAGGGGCCTGCAGGCTGTTCATCGTGTAGATCAGAGACCCATCCTGCAACGGAATGGTTGTGCCAACATTGCCGCCCGCTGTCAGGCGCGTGACTTTGCCCGTCTCGACTTCCACTGCAAAGGCGGGATGATCCAGTACCTCCTGCGCGGTCACGATCAGATATTTATTGTCCGGCGTCCAGACGATCGAACCGACCGAGCGGTCCCAATCCTTGGTCAGGGCGATAGCTTCGTCTTCATCACTGCCTTGCTTGCGGAGCTTTACAACGAGACGATCGGCCTCATAACCGGGACGCTCCATCGCTGCCCATGCTAGCCATTGCCCGTCCGACGAAAAGGCCGGCAACGTGTCCGTAGCCTTGTTATTGGCCGTAAAATTGACGGTTTCATTGCCATCGGCCTTGGCACCGTAAATATCGATATTGGTGGATTTTGGTTCATTGCGGTCCGCAACTCTGAGCGCGAAGAAGACACCGTCCTCTCCCGGTACCCAAGTAATTTCCTCACCGCCTCCGAATGGTTTGGAAGGACTGTCGCCGATCAGATCGCCGTCGAGGGCTGAGCCTTCGCCCGTAATCTTTCCGTCTTCCAGTCCAAAGGCAAATATCCGGCTATAATTGCCCGGCGTTTCCCAGCTCGACCAGTGGCGGATGAACAATTCATCATATTCGCGGCCGGTACCCGGTCCGGGCTCGGCCCTGTTTCCGCTTTCCTCACAACCGAACGTCGGGCAGTCTCGGGCGATTTCGCCCCAGAGCGCGATTTGTTTGCCGGTCTGAGACAGTTTGAAGCCGGCAATATCGGCTTTTAGTTCACTTGCCTGAACAGGCTTTCCAACTTTATCCCCAGAAATGATGTCTGCATGCCAAAGCTGTTCCGAACCACTGGCGTCGCTGAGATAATAGAGGCTGCCATCCGGCGCGAAAGCCGGGCTATGTTCGCTTTTTCCAGCCACGTCGAGAATCCGGACGGGTGTGGCATCGGCGGCATCAATTTCCAGGAGATATAGCGCATTTGACCGTTCGTAGGTTTCGGGCTGCGTTTCTGTCACGTCATAGGCGGCCCATTTCTCGTCGGGAGAAACACTGACCGATCCCATCCGTTTCAGCGTAGCAAGATCCTCCGCCGTCATTGGTCTGGCCGAAGCAAGAGTTGGTACAATGGCGCCGGTCAGGAACAGGGCCGTAGTGAATATTTTGAAAAATTTTGTCATGGCCACGGGTTTAGCACGGCTATCTGACATGGCAATTCAGTTTAGCGACGCAGGCCTATTTGTCGTTTAATCGCTGGATTTCGCGGGATACCAATTCTTCGACGAGGTCGGGTAGATTCTGGTCCAGCCATTGTTTGATCAGTGGTCGCATCACTTCACGGGTCAGGTCTTCCAGCGACGTACCGCCTGGCTGGTGCTGTGGTATCCGACGTTCTGTGGCGCCTTTTTCGACCAGTGCCGAGAGCGATTGGCGCATGCTATCAAGCTTGTTGTCGTCAATCAGCCGTTCTTCCTGGCGGCGGTCTCCAAAAACGCCTTGTGCGGATGAACTCCCCCCTTCCGGCAGTTCGTTGGTCAGTTCGAGCACTTCTTCGTTTGCCGGCTTTATGTCCGGGACAGCCTGCAGCGCCGGTTTCATCGGGGTTTTTCGACGTTGTTGGGGGCGATCCTCATCAATCGCCTTGTCGTCGGCAATGATGCGTTTGATCGACGAGAGGATTTCCTCCATCGATGATTCTCTATTTTGTTCAGCCATGTGCGAAACCCCCAAACTTATACTCTGTTGCCGAAACTGATCGCCGCCATTCATTCTATCGGCGCGCCGGTATCTCAGGCAACGGCTCTATCTCCGCTTTTTGCGCCTGGGTGTCAACGGTTCTGGTCGCCTGCGGTTCCGGATTGGGGTCGCTTTGATAGTCATAGAACATATCGTCGACCCGCTCGTAATTGACCTTCGGATCATAAAGCGGTCCGCCTTCGAGCCCCAGATCCCGCGCTTCCGCCCGGCCCATCGCTGCGAGCAGGGAAAAACCCGCGACATAACTGTTGCGCCGCGCCGTCACTAGCTGCACTTGCGCGTTTAGCAATTCCTGTTCGGCGTTCAGTATGTCCAAAATGGTCCGGTTACCGACGGAATTTTCCGCCCGCACTCCCTCCAGCGACAGGCTGGCAGCGGCCACGGCGCGCTCCGAAGACTGGATGACCCGTTCCGATGCGCGCCAGCTGGAATAAGCTGCACGGGTCTGTGAAATCACATCGCGCTCAACCGCAATCAGCTGTTCGTAGGTCTGGCCAGAGCGCGCTTGTGCCTGACGGATCTGGGCAGCCGGTCGGCCACCCTGGTAAATCGGCATGGTTGCCTGGATACCGACTTCTGCGGTAGATTGTTCCTGAATGAAAGTTGTGCCTGCAATATTTCCACCGAGCGTGCCATGGTAATTTATATAGCGCCCTTGCACATAGGTCGACACCTTGGGTTTGTTGGATGCCCGGGCCGTTTTGATATCAAATTCTGCGGCCGCAGTGCGCTCCTTGGCGGCGAGCAGGTCCGGATTATAGGTTAGCGCAATATCGACTGCCTGATCCGGTGTCTCGGGAAGGTTTGGCAATGGCGGAGGCGCCTCCAGATCGCCGGGTTCGTGTCCGACTAGCGCGATGTAATTTTCCTTGCTGCGGATCAGCCCCGCGCGCACGGTTTCCAGATCGCCCTTGGCGACTTCCAGCCGGGATTCCGATTGCGCCACGTCGGTCCGGGTGAGGTCTCCGATTTCGAAGCGGTCGCTGGTCGCTTCCAGATTGACCGAGAGGACGCCGACATTGGCCCGGTTCAGTTTGACGATCGCCGTGTCGCGGATAACGTCCATATAGGTGGCGACGACATTGCTAAAAAGACTCGCCTCGGTTGCGCGGAGGTCCAGCTGGCCCGCTTCCACTCTGGTCTTGGCGGCGCGGACGGCATTTTTTACCGCTCCGCCCGAGTAGATCGGCACAGTGACCGAACCGCCCGCAGTGGACTGGCGCAGAGGTGCGGTAAAGCTATTCGCGCTGCGCAGGAAATTTTCCTGAAAACCGAAATCACTGGTCGCGCTTGGGCGGCCATCTGCTTTGGCGATCGCGACTGTCTCG
Organism: uncultured Parasphingorhabdus sp.; assembly: GCF_963975555.1. Lineage (GTDB taxonomy): Bacteria > Pseudomonadota > Alphaproteobacteria > Sphingomonadales > Sphingomonadaceae > Parasphingorhabdus. The sequence continues at coordinate 58,523 of NZ_CAXBHH010000006.1, forward strand.
TCGGTCGCCCGCTGGGCGGCGCGCGCGCCGGACAGGGTCGGGTTGGTTTGATACGCTGCCACGAGAGCATCGCGCAGCGTGTCTGCTTGCACTGGTGCAGACAGCAGCGTCAGGATAGCCGTTCCAGCAAGAAGGCGACGTCTATTCATCTCAAATCTCTCCCGAACACCTCAAAAAGTGAAGGTTTTTACTTTTTCAAAACCGGGCAGGGGACATCCCCCGCAATCGGCAAAATATTGATAGCCGACATGCTCCCCAGCCGTGCGACCCAGGGCAAGGCGAGATACGCCGTCATTCATGACCGCTGCCACGATTCGCCCGTCCGGCGCGAGTTGATCGACCAAGGTTTGGGGAATCTGGTCCACCACACCATCAATAACAATTACGGAATAAGGTGCCGATTTGCTCCAGCCGTCCGCATGTTCGGCCGTTTCAATCGTAATTCCGTCAATGCCCGCCAGATTTTTCTTGGCGGTTGCCGCCAGTTTGGCATTTGCTTCGATCGCCGTCACCGAACCGGCGAGTTGGGTCAGAACAGCCGCCGTATAGCCCGTGGCCGCACCGATCAGCAAGACATTGTCATTCTTTGTCACATGCGCGACATTCAACAACCGTCCGGTGGTGAGTGGCGGATTTAAAGCCCGCCCTTCGCCGACTTGCACACCGCGGTCCGCATAGGCGAAGCTACGTTGTGCAGCGGGCACAAAATCTTCGCGAGGGACGTGACTCATGGCCGCGATAACACGCGGATCACTGACATCAGTGGTGCGCAACTGGCTGACCACCATGGCTTTGCGCATCTGCTTGAAATTTTCCTGACCCAAGAGTCGATCCTTCCAAAATATGTTTTTTCGTCCTTGCCACGCCTGTATTATTAATACAATACACTATGGAGTGAATTTTGTCGCTTCTAGCGGGGCTTGGCAGTTGCGCCAAGATGGAATCCGGTGAATTTATGCTGACTGCGTCTTTTGCGCGACAATCAGGCCATTTCTTATTTTATGCACGGCCAAAAACGGATGATGCAAGTTTGGGTTGACTTTACCGGCAAAGCGAAGCAATTCGCGCCCTCTCTCCGGCCCGATGGCGGAGTGGTGACGCAGCGGATTGCAAATCCGCGCACCCCGGTTCGATTCCGGGTCGGGCCTCCAGAGATCTGTTCCAAGCTTGGGTTTCACTAAAATATTGATGAAACACATGCCTCTGGGCGTTGCTGGGCGATTGGCAAAAGCCGGCTGGCTGGCCTTTGACATCGATGCTCTTCCCATAAAGTCTCCGCGGCGTTACACTTCCGCATGACCGATAAATCCACCATGACCTACGCGCGCTATCTGGCGCTCGATACATTGCTCGACGCGCAGCATCCCCGATCCGATCTGGACGACGAGATGTTGTTCATCATCATTCACCAGACCAAGGAACTCTGGCTCAAGCAGATCATTCGCGAAATGCGCTTTGCCAAACAGCAAATTGCCGCCGACGCGCTGGTGCCTGCCTATAAGGCGCTGGCGAGGATCAGCCGCATCCAGGCGGTGATGACGTTGAGCTGGGATGTATTATCGACCATGACACCGAGCGACTATACGCGCTTTCGTCATGTGCTGGGGCCCAGTTCCGGCTTCCAGTCCGACCAGTTCCGGACTGTGGAATATATGCTTGGCCTCAAGGACAAGGCCTTTCTGAAATATCAGGAGGATCGCCCAGAGGCGCAGGCGGCGATGCAGGCCGCGCTCGATCAACCCAGTATCTGGGATGATGCGATAGCGGCGCTGGCGCGTGCCGGTTTTGATATTGCACCGGACCTGCTCGATCGTGATTTTGCCGTTTCACATCAGCCATCAGAACAGGTCGAGACGGCTTTTCTGGAAGTCTATCGCAATCCCGATAAATATTGGGAGCTCTATCAACTGGCGGAGAAATTGGTCGATCTTGATGATGCAATGGCGACCTGGCGGCACAAACATGTGTTGACCGTCGAGCGGATCATAGGCGGGAAAATGGGAACGGGCGGAACCGCTGGCGTTTCCTATCTGCAAAGCACGGTGGGCAAGCGCGCCTTTCCGGAACTATGGTCGCTGCGTACCCAATTATGAGCTGGAAACATCTGTTTTCCAAATCTCTTGCGGCCGATCCGGAGCGGCTCCACTTCGCCGCGCACAGCCATCATCTCTGGCCCGACGCCAGCCATGACGGTCATATGGCTGCTTGGCAGGATGCGGCAGCTTTAGCGGATCACAAGTGGGACAAGATCATGGGCCCCGTCTGGTCCGAAGCACAACAACATGTTGCTGATGAGCTGAAGCTACCGGATCCAGCGACGCTTTGCTTTGCACCCAACACCCATGATTTTATCGTGCGCCTATTGTCGGCCATTCCGGCGCGGCCGGTTAGGGTTCTGGCGACTGATGGCGAGTTTCACAGCTTTCGCCGGCAAATGATCCGTTGGGTGGAGTCGGGGGAGGTCGTTCTGCAACCGGAACCACCCGATAGCTTGCTAGAGACTGCCCGGACCGGTGAATTCGATCTGATATTTGCCAGCCATGTGCTGTTCAATTCCGGCACGATCATTTCCGCGCTGGACGAACTTGCGGCGTTGGCGCGTCCTGAAGGGCCCTGGGTGGTCATTGATGGCTATCATGGCTTCAAGGCGATCGAGACCGATCTGTCGCAAATCGCCGATCGGGTGTTTTACCTCGGGGGTGGTTATAAATATGCGATGGCGGGAGAGGGGGCCTGTTTCCTCCATGCGCCACAGGGTTTTGCTGAGCGACCGGTTGTGACTGGGTGGTATGCAGCATTTGACGATCTCGCCCTGGCGCCCGGAGATGTCGGCTATGGGCCGGACGGACGGCGGTTTCTAGGCAGTACGTTCGATCCGTCCGGACTTTACCGGTTTAATGCCGTGCAGAATATGCTGGATAGCGAAGGGCTGACCACGGTTGTGATTTCGGACCACGTCGCGGCTCTGCAGGCTCAGTTTCTGGAAGATGATCCTCTGGCAGATTTTGAATTGCTCAATCCGCTTGGTGATCAGCAGCATGCGCGTTTTCTTGCTTTTCGCGGGGAAGCGGCATCCGCTCTCCATGACCGGCTGGCCAAGCAGAATGTCGTGACCGATGTCCGCGGTAATGTTCTGCGGATTGGCTTCGCACTTTATCATGATCGGCACGATGTGGCGCGTCTGACAAAAATAATCAGGGAACTAACCTGAACGAATTGCCGCTACGGCCTGTCTGGCGAAGCAAGTTTCTGAGCGGTTATCATCGTTGCCTCACAGGATTTTTCCGTTGACCTGACGAATTCTGCCAATAGGCTTAACCGATCAATTAAATCCGTATTGAAAAGGACCGACCATGAGCATTTCCGTCGATATCCAGAATGATGTTGCCTTGATCACGATGGACGATGGCAAGGCCAATGCCGTCAATTTCGATCTCATGATCGCGCTTAACAAAGCGCTGGACAAGGCCGAGGCGGACGCCAAGGCGATCGTCCTTACCGGCCGGGAGGGCCGTTTTTCCGGTGGCTTTGACCTCGGCATGATGGGCGGCTTTACCCGTGAAGATTCCGTCCGTCTGCTCGACCGGGCGTCTGAGCTGGTGCTCCGTCTCTATGGTGGACCTATGCCTGTTGTCGGAGCTTGCAATGGCCACGCCATTGCCATGGGCGTGTTTTTGCTGATGGCTTGCGACACGCGGATTGGTGCGACCGGCGACTTCAAACTGGGTGCGAATGAATCGATTACCGGGATGACACTGCCGGTATTTGCGGTCGAACTGGCGCGCGACCGGCTCAGTCCGTTGCACCAGACCCGCGCGATGATCCAGGCTTTCATCTATGAACCCAAGGGCGCGGTCGAGGCCGGCTATCTTGATATGCTGGTCGAACCGGACAAGGTGGTCGGTCAGGCTACCGCAATTGCGGGTCAGCTCGCCAAGCTGCCGGGCCATGCCTATGCCTATCAAAAATCGGCGATGCGGAAACCGGCGCTGGATGCGATCCGGGCGAGCATTGGCAATCACCCGAATTTGCGCAAAATGGCTTAGCGGTGCTGGTCGATCAGGATCGGGTTGCCATCTGGATCGGTCAACATGATGCTGGCTGGGCCTTCGCTGCCTTCGGTCTGGCTGTCGAGTGTGACACCCGCTGCCAGCAATGACTTCTGGATATCGCGGACGTCGTCGAAATCATCGAGATCCTGTCCATCCTGATCCCATCCCGGGTTGAAGGTCAGCATATTCTTGGGAAACATGCCCTCGAACAGGCCGATCATTGTCTCGCCATTTTTCAGGATCAGCCATTTCTGGTCTTCGTTGCCACCAAATTTGGCAAAGCCGAGTTTCTTGTAAAAGGCTCTGGAAAGGGCGATATCCTTGACCGACAGGCTGATCGAAAAGGCTCCGAGTTTCGTCTTCATTCTCCTTTGCTGCGCTTATTGCCGAATGGGGCGAACCTATTCCTTGTCCAGCAGATATTTTTGCCAGAAGATCAGGCTCGCCCAGAATTGATAGTCGCCATTGGCTTTCTTGCGGAAGCCGTGGCCTTCGTTTTCGGCCAGCAGATGCCAGGCGGGGCGGTCATTGGCGCGGACGGCGGCGATGATCTGGTCGGCTTCGCTTGCCGGGACGCGCGGATCATTGGCGCCGGTGACCACCATCAGCGGGATATTGATCTCGCTGGCGCGGATCAGCGGACTGATTTCCTGCAATTTGGCGCGCTGGTCGGGGTTGCGCTCGTCGCCATATTCGCTCCTCCGCAAATCACGGCGATAGGCCTGGGTGTTTTCGAGGAAGGTGACGAAATTCGAAATGCCGACAATTTCCAGCCCCGCTTTCAACTTGTCGCCGTAGCGCAGCATCGCTGCCAGCGTCATATAGCCGCCATAGCTACCGCCGGTCACGGCGATGCGTTTGCGGTCAATGCGCCGGTCCTTGCGCAAATGGTCGAGGAATGCGCCGATATCGAGCACGCTATTCTCCCGCTGCCACGGGCCATTGTCGAGCGAAACAAATCTTTTACCAAAGCCGGTGGAGCCGCGGACATTGGGATAGAATATCGCGATGCCGAGCTCGTTGACCAGATGGTTGTCGCGGCCCAGAAAACGCGGTGTCGCCTGACCCTCCGGCCCGCCGTGGATGTTGATGATCAACGGGCGCTTGCCCTTGTGCCGCGCGGGGTCGGGGCGATAGAGAAAACCGGACATTTTCTCGCCGTCAAAGCTTTCGATCTCGACCAGTTCCGGTGCGACATTATCGGCAGCATCCAGCCCGCCGGTCTCGCTTCTGGTCCAGCGGGTGACCGCCAGCGTCTCCGGATTGACGCTATAGGCGTCGATGCCGGTGCGGTTGCTGTTCAGGGTCAGGCCGAGCTCGCCCCAGGGCGCGAATTTGACGCCGCTGATCACCCCGGTCGGCAAGGCATCGACGACCTGGATATCGCCGTTTTGCGTATCGTAGAATTTCAGCAGCGAACGACCCGCCTGATTGACCTCAAATGCGATCCAGCGGCCATTCTGGCTGATATCGAAATTGGCAATGTCCCAGACTTTCTCGTCGACCAGCGGTTCGAACAGCGATGTCTCGAGATTGACGATGCCGAGCCGTTTGACATCGCTGCCGTCATCCGATGCGGCCCAGAGGCGGCCGTCCGGGGCGAATTGCAGGCCTTCGTAGGAAACCGGCACGTTGCTGCTGGTCAATTTGCGCAGGCTGCCCTGTGCGATGTCGATCAGATAGAGTTGGTTGTCGGTGACCGAGACATAGTTGAACACCAGCAACTGTTTGTCATCGGGAGAGAAATCGATCGGGAACCAGCCGCCTCCGGTCGAGGCGACCAGCATCCGGGCGCTTTCCGGATGGGCCGGGTTCATCAGATAGATGTCGTTATAAAGTCCGGTGCGCTTGTTCGAGCCGAAGGCGAGCAGCTTGCCGCTGCTCGACCAGGGCCCCAGATTATTGCGGCTCTCGCCGTCGGTGAGCAATTTCGGCTGGCCGTTTTGCAGCGCGAATATCTGGTGGATCTCGTTGCCGCCGCTGTCTTTCTGAAACAACAAAGCCGAGCCGTCGGGCGCATAGCGGGCGCTGCTGACGGGTTCGCTGGCAAAGGTCAGCTGCTCGCGCTGCGCCATCGGCGCGGCGACGCGGTGCAACTGGCGGGTTTCGGCGAAGCGGGTGGAAATCAGCATCGCCCGGCTCTTCGGATCCCAGTCGACAAAGCTGGCGGTGCGATATTCCATATAGGGGCGGGTCTGGTCGACAATAGCCTGCGGAATGGCGGGAATCTGGTCGGCGACCAGAGCGGCGGGTTGCGGGGCAATGTCCTCTGCCGCGGCAAGCGCGGGGCCGCCGACGACCAATGATGCCACCACAATCTGCCAAGCCCGTCCAAACCGCATCCTCATCACTCCCTGTTTTCTTTGGTCAAGCTTATGGACGAACGCTATGAAAAGCAATTAGAGGTGGTTGATGTTCGATGGAAAGTCTCCCTTTGTTTTGCTCGACGATGTGCGGGCCTGTGATGCAGCGCCAGCGCGGCTTTACCGCGATCCGGTGGGGGTCATCCGGGCGGATAAAATGGAAGATTTGGAAGCATGTTTTGCAGCTGTCTCGCGGGCGCGAATGGCGGGGCAGCATGTTGCCGGCTATCTGTCCTACGAAGCGGGACTGGGGCTGGAAGAGCGGTTGCGGGGCAAGATTCCGGCGGATCTGCCTGCGCCGCTGGCCTGGTTTGGAATATTCAACGATTACATCGAGTTAGGTCAGGACAACCTTGTCCAACAACTGCCCGACCGCAACGGCGCGTGGCTGGGCCGGCTCGAACCCTCGATATCCCGCGAGGCTTATGATGCGGCGTTCGAAAAGGTCCAGAATTATATCGAAGCCGGAGATATCTATCAGGCCAATCTCACTTTTCGCGCGGAAATGGATTTTTCCGGACATCCTCTGGCGCTTTATGCCGCAATTCGCGGCCGCGCGCAGGCCGGCTATGGCGGCGTGGTGTTTGATGGCAGCAACTGGATGCTTTCCTTCTCGCCGGAACTGTTCTTCGCGCTGAAGGACGGCCGGATCACCGCCAGGCCGATGAAGGGGACCGCCGCGCGCGTCGCCGATCCGCAAGCAGACGCAGCGGCGCAAGACCATCTGCAAAGCGACCCGAAGCAGCGCGCGGAAAATCTGATGATCGTCGACCTGCTGCGCAACGACCTGTCGCGGGTGGCGGAGCAGGGCAGCGTCAAGGTGCCACAGCTGTTCCAGATCGAAAGCTACCCGACCATCCACCAGATGACCTCGACCGTCACCGCACAGCTGCAGGACGGGCTCGACGCGGTCGATGTGATCCGGCAGATTTTTCCCTGCGGCTCGATCACCGGCGCCCCGAAAATCCGCGCGATGGAGATTATCGACGAGCTGGAAAGCGCGCCCCAAGGCACCCCCGCCGACCACGGCCCGCGCGGCATCTATTGCGGCTCGATCGGCCGGATCGACGCGCCCGACGAAAAGGGCCGCTCCGACGCCGCCTTCAATGTCGCGATCCGCACCTTCTTCCTGCAAGAGGGCAAAGAAACGCTTTCCATCGGCCTCGGCTCTGGCATAGTGGCGGACTCGGACGGGGAAGACGAATGGCGGGAATGCCTCGCCAAGGGGAGGTTTGCGAAAGTGGATGCCAATGCGGAAGGAGGCCATAAGGTCGACCTGATCGAAACCATGGCCTTTGATCCCGCCAGCGGCATCAAGCGGCTGGAAGCGCATCTCGAGCGGATGAAGACCAGCGCCAGCGCCCTGCAGTTCGAATTCGACCGCCACGCGGCGCGCAACGCGATCCAGGCGATCACCTTTCATCAGGAAGCCTCGGCGATGGTCCGGCTGCACCTCGGCCAGTCGGGCGCGCTGGCGATCGAGCTAAAGCCGATGCCTGCGCCGCAAGACGGGCCGGTGCCATGCCAACTGGTGCCGATGCAGGCCGACAAGGCGGACTTCCGCCTCCACCACAAGACCAGCGACCGGCGGGTCTATGAGGTTGAGGAAATAGGCGAGGGCGTTCACCCGATCTTCGTCGATAAGGATGGTTTCGTCACCGAAGGAGCGATCTGGAATGTCTTTGTCGAGCGCGACGGGGTGTTGTTGACGCCGCCTTTGGCAAGAGGCGTGTTGCCGGGCGTGTTGCGAGCGGAACTGCTTGAGAGCGGGCAGGCGGTCGAGGCGGACCTGCGCACGGAGGATCTGGCGGGCGGGTTTTTTGTGGGGAATAGTGTGCGGGGGTTGGTTGGGGGTGCGGTTGCTTAACCTGTGTTGCTAGAACCGATCCAAGACTATTTCGCTCTTTTAAACGAGGGTTACCTAATTGTAATCATTGCCGTTTCAATCGCACTTGTTTCGATAATCACCTATCGTGATCGCCAAGCCAAGGTGAGCAAGATTGTCCTGTTGTCGGTTCTATCAATCACGCTCGTGCCATTTTTGCTAAGCTTCATGTTTTTAGGGTTTTTAGGTTATCAACATGTGTTCGCGCATAGTTATGAGTATTTGCAATTATCGGTCTCTATTTTCCTGATTTTCCTGACCCTCTTGGTGGGAATGTTCGTTAATGCAGCGATCTTGGACCATCAACCGTTCAACTTCATTTTCGTCTTTTTGAGCCTGATTGTGTTGGTAATAATGGGAGCGATAGGTCCAGTGGTTTTTGTTTTGGCACGACTTATCTGGTCCGTGATATTGTGATTTTCAGGCAACGAACAATTACCGCAGTACTAACCCACCCCGTCACCCCAGCGCAGGCTGGGGCCTAACCCGGCCATCGTTCGCAGATGGAAGTTTGCCTTGGATCCCAGCCTGCGCTGGGATGACAATTTGCTGTTGGCATAGTCGGAATTTGGATAATCGCGGTGACTGTTGCAACTCTCGCTGTTATTCATTCTCATCAAACCGCTGCCTATCTTGCCTATTGACCAAGTCAATGTGACATTGTCCGCTCACTTCATCGACATCAATAATCCGGTACAACCGAAGGTCCGCCGACCTCGCGGCATTTGAGATCGATCGTCCGCCATTCGAGATCGCTGGGCGACCGATCAATGCGTGCAACTTCGTCATCCACGCATCGCTCTGACGGGGTTCTGTCATCCTGCTCCCGGAGCGCTCTTTTGAGTCTCAACAAAGCGCGACGTTCTGCTTCGGAAATTTGACCCGGTTGCATTTGGGCGCTGGCATACGTCCTGTGGTCAGCATGTGCCCGGTCTGTTTGCGTTGAATTTTCTCCCACATTTCCCGTCAGGGACACTCCAGCCACCATCGCGAGAATCAGCCGGTGCGGATTTCGGGTTCCGGGGACTTGCCGTCGTTCGGCGTCGTTAAAGTTTTCTGTCATCATCTGTAATTTCCGTTCCTGTTTCCGGGCAGTTGATGGAATTCTGACGTCCCGAAATCTCCAGATCCAGCAGCAAGCCGGGCACTAACAATGTCTGATTTTGACATAGGGACAATTAACAGAAACTGACGGGGAGCGGGCAGGCGAATTTGCGGCTATCGGAGTATGAATGTTGATGCCTTGCTGAATTCGATGATTTCGAGCATGCCTTGATCAATGAGCAAATCGAAATCGACGCGCGAGGAAAAAGAGCACCAGCAGCTTATGCGGCTGGCAATGTCGGCGAGGGATTTTCGCCATGCCTTGAGTGCTGCAACCTTTTTGACCGAAGAGTGCGATTGGATCAAGAGTTATAGCAATGCGGAGAGCCGTAAGTTCCATTGTTACGAAACAACAATGGTCGTCGCATACGGTCGACCTTTCGTTCAGTCGCGCGGTCAGGTCGCACCACCCTTCAACTGGAATATGGTACCCGAACTTGAACTTGGACCTGACGAAAGGCGGCTTCACGAGCAGCTGCTCACATACCGAAACAAGCTGCACGCGCACTCAGATAGCGACTTTACTAATATGGGTTTGGAAATCTGGCGAACGCCTCTGCCGGATGGTGAATTCCATGACTTCTTGGCAGTGCGCGGCGGCGAGTCGTTAAACTTCGAAGAGAATGAGGTCGATCAAATACATCGGATGTTGTGGAAGATCCGGCACCACGTTGACACTGCCCTGCAGGCTCACCCCGCTTCGCGCGACGGCCTTCCAGTCATCGCCATTGGGTGAACGGCGGCTTTCCATCCCTTCTTAACCTGCCAATAAAACATTCACCATCACCTCTGGAACCGATCACCACGATTCGAGTTTCTCGATCATGGAAAATCAATCCCAAACACCCGCTAACCCACACCGACCGGCCCCCACAGGACCACGGCCTTGATCCAGCTTAGCCACAACGGAACCGAGTTCCGCATCCCCAGCCTGGTCTACAGCAGCGACGAGGAGCCCGGGATCTCGCGGGTGCGGCGGGGGCGGGGGTTTCAATATTTGTTGCCGGACAAGAGCCCGCTGAAATGCAGCGTCGAACTGGCGCGGATCAGGAAGCTGGGCGTACCGCCCGCTTATACCGATGTGTGGATTTGCCCGAAGGCCAATGGCCATATCCAGGCGACCGGTTTCGATGCCGCGACGCGCAAGCAATATCGCTATCATGACCAGTGGCGCATCTATCGCGACCGGCAGAAATTCGACCAGCTGGCGGAATTTGCCCAAACACTTCCCCGAATTCGGCGCAAGGTGAACGCGCTGCTCACGCCCGGGCAGGTCGGTGATGAGCCGAGCAAGGATGTGGCGATTGCGGCGCTGGTCCGGCTGATCGACCGGACCGCGATCCGGGTCGGCGGCAGCTCGCGCATGAGCAAGGGGGCGACCACGCTGGATATCGGCAATGTCAGCTATGGCGAGGATTTGATGCGCCTGCGCTATCGCGCCAAGGGCGGGAAGCGGGTGAGTTGCAGTCTGCGCGACACACGGCTGCAGAGGATATTGGAGCAGATCGATGATTTGCCCGGCAAAAGATTGTTCCAATATGTCGGCAGCGACGGCGAAGTGCATCCGCTCGACAGCGGCGACGTCAACGACTGGCTGAAAGCGGTGTCCGGCATGGAGAGCCTCAGCGCCAAGATGTTCCGCACCTGGCACGGCAGCGTCGCCGCACTGGACGCGATCGTTTCGGACGAGAACCCGACGATCAAGCAAGCCTGCGAAGCCGCCGCCACGACCCTGCGCAACACGCCGGCGATCTGCCGCAAGAGCTATGTCCATCCGGCGGTGTTCGATCTGATCGAGATGGAGGCTGGCGAGCGGTTGGCGATGATCGAGAGTGACAGCGCGAATATCAGCGGGCTGCGGGTGGGCGAGAACAGGTTTGTCGGGTTGATTGGCGGGGGGCGTTGACGGTGCCTTTGCTGGCTAGCAAGATCTTCGTCCCAGCGCAGGCTGGGACCTAACCCGCCTCGCTTTCGCACCCCGCTGATTGGTCTGGATCCCGGCCTGCGCCGGGATGACGGCCGACCAGCGGAAAGGCAAACCTCCGCCGTACCGCTGCCGCATGCCCGGTCAGCCGCTTTTATCGGCAACTATCTCTGCTGTTTTTGGCGCCCCAAAGGCGTCTATGCCCTGATTGCCGACGACCAGATCAAATCTTTGGAGATAGTCCGGATGCTCTGTTCCCATCTACCGGTCCCACCATGTGAAATAGAGACCGAAATTGGCATTGCCGTGGCTATGATGCAGGTCATGATGGGTGGTTGTCGTGATCCAGCGGAAAGGGCCTCTGGTCCAACCCGCGGGAAACAGCTCGACACCGGCATGCCCCATGGTGTTGCGAATGATCATATGGATCAGGAAAATCGCAATCGCTAGCGTGTAAACCGGTAGGCCGATCGCGGTCAGGAACAGCAAATATATCGGGACAAAGGCGGCCTCGGTAACTGCTTCAAACGGTTCTAAGCGAGGAAAATATCTCCCGCCGATAATCGGCGCTTTTGGCGCGGCGTGTCTGGATCCGCCGGCTGTCCGACCAGCTTTTTGCCAGCCAGAGGATCCATGAAAGAAGGCCAGCCGTCACCAGATAGCGGCCAAGGTCGAATGTGAATATGCGCGTCGAGCGCTCCAATATCATCGCGTAAAGACTGTCCACTTATTGTTCCTTAAATGTCCGGGTGCGCGATCATATTGTTGCAACGATGCTGGCAGCAAAGGCGATCATCACCAAAATTGCCCGGAACCAGTGCCATGCCGCCCATCGTGCAAGTTCTGCGGGCAGCTGCCAGTCCTCCAGCGCGATCCCTCAGGCGTAAAACAGATTTTCTTTTTCAATGGCCGCTTTCCTCCAATTCAGGCCAAATTAGAAATAAACTCGCATTGTCCCGTTTCACGATAGAAAAGTGGCTATACCCACCGATCATGAGTGCCTTTCTGCGCATTTTATGCCATGGAATGCATGGATCATAAGCTATCTGGAGAACGTTATGGCGCCGGTGATAAATGGACTATCTGTGACTTCGGTTGCTTTGACGATCGTTTTGTTACTCGCGACGGTTCCGGCCAATGCTCAACAAGAGGATAGCAAGGCAGCAGATTCGCCAGTCTCCGGTGCTGAAAACGAGGAAGATCGCGCATCTGCCGAAGACATGGAATCCACATCGCAATCCGACGTGATTATAGTGACGGGCAATAAAGCCGGCCCGGCCGAAATAGTCCTTGGCTCGCGCATCCCCCGCACGCCGGCATCTGTCGATGGAAATATTGCGACATCTACCGGAACGCGTGGTTTTACGCCGGGCAGCGGGATGGATCCGGCAGGAGGATTCAGGCGGATCAAAAAATCCCGGGCTTGCGTAAGCAACGATGAGTCGCTTTCCAAAACAGCCGCTTGCATCATGGCAGACGCGCAGGAATTATATGCGGAAGGCCGATTGACCGAGGCAGGCGACGGCTACGCGCTGATTTCCGGTTCAACGCAATTCACCTCTGACGAACGGTTGAAAGCGGCGCAATGGCAGTATCGCATCGCCGATGAAGCCGGGGATAGGGAAGCGCGTGAGCTTGCGCTCGAGACGATGATCGAAACAGGCGCGATGCACCCGATGGAAGAAGCAAGCGCACGGCGAAGTCTGATAAGCGCAGCTTTGCAGCGGGGAGATCGTGTCGGCGCGTATAAACAATTGATCGAACTGGATGAGGCCGGACTGGCAGGCCAGAGAGACGTTGCCAATCTTGCCATCCTCTCTCGCGAATTGGGCGTTGCCGGTGCCAGCGCTATAATGTTGCGTGCCATCAGAATGGATGAAGGATCAGATACAGTCGTACCAAAAAGCTGGCGCGCATTCGCGCTGCGCGAATGAGGCGGTAACTTCATAGCCTATCCGCGACTTGCCTAGGTCCGTTCCTGCGCTGTCATTGCAATTGACTGTCACTGCTCCATTCGCGACGAAGCAGGCCATAGACCAGCATGTCGCAAAGTCCGTTGTGGGTGCGCTCATGCTCGCGCAGACAGGCTTCGCGGGTGAAACCCAGGCGCTCGGCCAGCGCTATCGAAGCCAGATTTTTGCTGTCAATTTCCGCGAAAACACGGCGATGGTTCTCCCGTTCGAACAGATGGGAAATCAGTGCGGAGGTGCACGTACGCGCGATTCCCCGGCCCTGTCGCTCTGTTACCGTGATATATCCCAATTCGGTGACCTGATCATCACCGGCCGGGACCGCGACAAAGCGGCCGACAACGGCATTATCGGATTTATCAATCGCGACCCAGCTGCGGCCATTCCAGTCCGGATCGACGAGCCAGGCGCGCAACGCGACTTCGCTGTCAAAATGCGGGCGCGAAAGAAACCGGCACGCCTCCTCGTTCGAAAATGTCGGGAACAAGGCCGCGCTATCGTCAGGCTCCAGCTTGCGGAGCATGTATTTCCCGGCGTTTATCAAAACCGTGTCGGGCATTTCTTTCACCATGCTGTCCTTTTGCATATTCAATGACCATCATAGCCAATGTCCGCGTGGGGCGCAAAAGGAGAGGTTCAGCAATCGCCCCAAAAGCTGGCCTTAAAGCTAGTCCAGCTTGCGGGCTTCTTCTCGGATTATTGCAATCATTTTCTCGATTGGTGCGCTCGGTTTGCGTCCCTTCGGCCAGATCAGGAATAGTTCCGTCTTGTTCCAATTCGGCAATCGGGCGGTGGTCAGAGTTTCGCGATCAGGAAAGGCAAGCACTCCGCTTCGCGGCAATATTGTATAGCCTATTCCATTTGCTACCGGGACCGGTATTTGACCGATTTGATTTATGAAGCTTTTTATCCGCAGTCTGTCGATGCCCTCATATTCGCTTCGATAGTTGGAGGCCAATACTCTGTCGGCATAGGTTGCTCCGTCAGGGTGGTGGATATAGCCAAGGGCCTGGAGATCATCGAATGCCGGTGTTCTGTTTTTCCATTCCACAGGAAGGATTAAATCGAGATGCTCGGTGCCCAGAGGTTCGGCATCCAATCGCGGGTGACCTGAGAAATCTGTCGTCACCCCCAGGCCGAATTTCCCGGAGAGCACACCCTCAATCACCTCCCGCTTGGGCGCGGCAGTCAGCTCTATGGAAAGGTCAGGAGCATTTAACATCCAAGCGGTTAATGCCGGGTAGAGGAGCATCGCAAAGCTCCCCGAACAGGCAACGCTGGCGGTGCCCCGATCCGGATCCCCTTCACTAAGGCTTTCGAGAAAGGCCTTTTCCGCAAGCCATCGTGCCTTCGCCATGATTAGTGTCTTCTGTCCCGCGGACGTCAGCACGAACCCTGGTGCATCCCGATCAATCAGGCTTGATTGCAGCTTATGTTCCAATTTTGCAATGTGCTGTGACATGCCGGGCTGAGTCATGTTCAGACGCGCGGCGGCTTTCGTGAAGTTCTCTTCTTCGCAGAGCACGGTGAAGGACCGCAACCATGTAGAATTCAAGCTAGTCATAACATAAAATTATCATAGCGAGTTTGATTCATAATTTCAAGCCTGCGTGAGTAGTGACTAGATAGGGCATATCAACAAGTGAAAGGACGCCCAAATGAATGTATCGCCCAAAAGCTTTTCGCATATTGGCCTGTCAGTGCCTGACCTCGAAGCAGCGGTGAAATTTTACACCGAGGTTCTCGGACTCTATACGATTATGGAACCCACAGAGATATTCGAGGACGACAGCCCGATTGGAGTGATGTGCACCGATGTATTCGGCCCGGATTGGAAAAGTCTCAAGATAGCCCACCTGGCCACGGCTGACCGAGTTGGCATTGAGATCTTCGAATTTCCTGAGAACCACGCCCCAAAAGACAATCTCGAGCATAAGCGCCACGGCACTTTTCACTTCTGTGTTCAGGACCCGGACGTCGAAGGACTGGTGGAAAAGATCGTCGCGGCCGGCGGTAAACAGCGTATGCCGATCAGAGAATATTATCCCGGCGAGAAGCCATATCGGATGTGCTACGTCGAAGATCCGTTCGGGATCGTTTTTGAAGTTTACAGCCACAGCTATGAACTCACTTATTCGGAAGGCGCCTACTCATAAAACATTGATGACGGGGCGGGATAATTTCCGCCCCGCTTTTGTAAGCGATACGCTCAGATCAATTATGTCCGCTACCCACCCATTTCCAGTCAATCGAACGGATCGGATGGAACCTTAAGGCTGTCATTCTCCCGCCACCGCTATACCGGTCATTTGAGGATATCCATCATGCACCTTGGCGTGCCGCTCGGGTTTATGAAACAACGTTGCCCCTGTCCGTCCAGTCGCTTTGGGTCTCAGCGGCTTTATTCTGCTGGCGCTGCTTTTTCAGCCTTGCCCGCTGCCACGAGGGTATCCCAACTGCCCCAGTCTATCGCGCGTCCGGGATAGGCGACTTTCTCGAATGGCCAGTCTGTCGCTACCCAGCGGCTGGCCCATTGATATAGCTCGGCGTCGAAGCCTGCATCATATTCGGCCTTGGTCACCCACATTTTGACCACGGCATCATAGCCTTCCACATTGCTTGGTTGGACGTAGAGGGAGCCACGCTCGCGGCTGCCGTCCGGCGTGAGTATGGCATAGGCAAAGGATTTGCGGCTTTCAAACCGGGCCTGTTCACTTTCCATGTCCTTCATCGCGTCGGCAGCAGTGATGTCCTTGTGCGGCCAGCCGGTGCTGCGGGTGAACGTCTTCTGCAAATGATCGATGGAGGACATATAGGCGGCGAAATCTACATCAACCAGATCCGGGCCCAGTGGCACGATCTTGAAATCTTCTGTCTCGATCAGAGTAGGGGCGTTGAAATCCGCCGGGATGAAGGAGGGCTCTGCTGGTTCGGTCTTTGCAACCGCTGTGGCAGAGCTGCTTTCTGCCAATATCGTTGCAGATGCGGGGCAGGCGGTGATCAGGGCCATCGCCAGAGTCAGGCCTGCGCCTGTCATCCTCAAATTCATCATGCTCATTCCTCAAAATTGGACGTTTGGTTCAATAGAGTAGTTTTCCGGCAAGTGGAGCCGGATGATATGCTGGAACCGGCATTTTGAGGAATTGCATCAACCAGCTTTTGGCGCAACTGTTCAATTTTTTGGACGTGTGTCGGCTGAGATTTGGGGCCAGTGGGCGTCGCATCCCGCGGCTTTTCTCCACAATCATAAATTTCGAAAAATCCGCGGAACGATCTTCGCGGTCGTTGGTAGATTTCCTGTAGCCACATGGCATCGGCCTTCCCCCTGAATACGGGCCGCCGTGGGGCTATCCCTGAAACCTAGAGGAGATAAAATTATGTTACAGGATGAGCAAAACGGCATGGTAATCGGCAGCGACCGCGTGGACGGCACCACCGTCTATGGCCCGGACGAAGGCAAGATCGGATCGGTCGACAAACTGCTGATCGACAAGCGTGGCGGCAATGTTACCGATGTGGTGATTTCCGCTGGCGGCTTCCTTGGCATAGGTGACGAGAAGCACAGCATTCCCTGGTCGAAGCTCGACTATGACACTAACCTCGGCGGCTACCGGATCGATGTGACCAAGGAACAGCTGATGGATGCGCCGCGCTTTGGCAATAACGAACCGGACCGGGTCTATGACCGCGATTATCAGTCGAGCGTCTATAATTACTGGACGGTGACGCCTTACTGGTAGGCCGTTGTCCTAGACGCAAGAAGCCGGGCGAAAGTGATTTCGCCCGGCTTTTTTGTGCGTGGTGGATATGACTGCTTCAGGCGGGGCGACGACCGCTACTCGAAGGGGCTAGTCGTCGTCTTCGACTTTATCGGGCAGGCCGTCGTGATCGGTGCTGGCAAAATCCTCCAGCTCCTTTTCACTCATGCTGTCATACATGTCCTTCGACGCGCCCTTGAGATCACCGACCTTGGTCTCGCCGCGCTTGGCGGACAAAGCCGCTCCGGCGGCGCGTTGCTGGGCTTTGGATTTTGCTGGCATATATATCTCCTGTTTCTGATGGTGGTTGTTCTGATCGGCTGGTTCAGGACGGTGACCGCTCTTCATCTTCTCCCGGGTCCCAGTGCGAGGTAAAGGGTGCGCTGGTGATCAACACGGTCAGGATGATTCCGGTGATGATCGCGGCCAGCCAGATTTCCCCGAAGCCGCAGATCAGTCCGATCGCGCCCGCTGCCCAGATCGCGGCGGCCGAACCGGCACCCTGGACAAAGCTGCCCTCGCGGAACATCGCGCCGGCACCGAGAAAACCGATGCCGGTGATCACACCTTCGAACACCCGGCTAGGGTCGATATCGCTCTGTGGATCGCGGGTGGATTCGAGCAGCTCCATCGCGCCGATCGCCAGCGCGCAGGCTGCGACCGAGATGATCACAAAGGGCCGGAAATCAATCGGTTTTCTGCGGATGAACCGCTCCAGCCCGATCAGAAACGGTAGCAGGGTGGCGGCGCCGAGTCGCCACAGCGCCTCTGACCAAGCAATCGTATCGGGTCCGGCGAGAATATCCGTCATGGCAAAAGAACGCGCGGGCCGGACATTTGTTGCAGCGAAAACGCGAGAAAGACAGGGGCAGCAGAAGGCGGGAGCAAAGCGGGATAATGCCCGACTCTAACGCCGGCGTCCGCTCTATTCCGTTCTTCTGCGGCCCCTGTGGACTGCGTTCAGATGGCAGTGGCCGCGCCTAGAGCGGCACCTTGGCATGGTCGCCCATTTCGTCGCCGTTCATAGTCATGCCGGTCATCATCTTGAACATGCCAACTACACCGGGATCGGCTTCCCAGATTTCCGCGTCACCGAGATCGAGGCGCAGCATCAGCAGGCTCGGGTCCTGACGGCCCTGTTCGTACCATGCCTCGACCGGCTTGCTCCAGTGCTTGTCGATAATCGCATCATTGGTTTCCTCGGTCAGATTGCCGGAGACGCAGGCGAAAAGATCATGGCCTTTGGAGACAAATTGCATCATCGCCGGGCCGCCCTTGGCGAGCCGGTTGTCACGCGAGGTGTAGAACCAGATCGCGCTGTTTGCGTCCTTGTCGAGCTGCGCGCGCATCGGGATGCTATGCTCGCGGCCGCTATCCAGCGCGATCATCACAAAGGGGCTGTCGGCGATCGACTCCCAGAATTCTTCCCGAATCTCGTCGCGGTTGACTGTATCGTTCATATCTTTGTTGCTCATGGTATCTTTCCTTTTTCCGTTTCATCTGACCAACGCGCAGAGCGGATAAAGTTTCACTACATTCGGGAAAATCATCACGGTTATTGCAGCGGGCAATCTGGTAACGGCGGAAAAATTCCGCCAGCCCGTATCATCCCGTCACAAGTCTGGTTGCGGTGACGGCGCATTGATATTAGGCACGCTGCATATTTCTTGGAATAAGGACGCATCATGACCACCCATCTCGAGACCATGGCTGTACACGCCGGCACCGAACCCGATCCGACGACCAACGCGCGGATCACGCCGATTTACCAGACGGCCTCTTATGTTTTCGATGATGTCGACCATGCTGCCGATCTGTTCAATCTCGATGCGTTCGGCAATATTTACACGCGGATCATGAACCCGACCAACGGCGCGCTGGAAGGCAAGATTGCGGCGATGGAGGGCGGCGTCGGCGCGCTGGCGGTGGCTTCGGGCCATGCGGCGCAGATCATCGTCTTCCATGTGCTGATGGACCCAGGCGCGCATATTGTTGCGGCGAAGAAGCTTTACGGCGGCTCGCTCAACCAGCTCGCCCATTCGGTCAAGAAATTCGGCTGGAACGTCACCTTTGTCGACGCCGACAATATGGACGAAGTCAGGGGCGCGATCACCGATGACACGCGCTGCGTGTTTATCGAGAGCCTCGCCAATCCCGGCGGCGTGGTACAGGATATCGAGGCGATTGCCGATATCGCTCATGCAGCCGGCATCCCGCTGGTGGTCGACAATACGATGGCCTCGCCGATGCTCTGCCGCCCGATCGAACATGGCGCGGATATTGTCGTGGAGAGTGGCACCAAATTTCTCGGTGGGCACGGCAATAGCGTCGCCGGCCTGATCGTCGACAGCGGCAAGTTCGACTGGACCAAGAGTCCGAAATATGCGTTCCTGAACCAGCCAAACCCGTCTTATCATGGCAAGGTTTTCACCGATGCCTTTGGCCCGATGGCGTTTATCCTCGCTGCGCGCGCCTTGTCCTTGCGCGATCTGGGGCCGGCACTGGCGCCGCAGAACGCATTCTATATATTGACTGGCATGGAAACGCTGGCGCTGCGTATGGAGCGGCATTGCGAGAACGCGCTCAAAATGGCGCAGTGGCTGCAGGGCCGCGAGGAGGTCAGCTGGGTCTCTTATGCCGGCTTGCCGGACAATGAATATCACGCGCTGGCGCAGAAATATCTCGGCGGCAAGGGCGGCGCGGTGTTCACCTTCGGTCTGAAGGGTGGCTATGAAGCGGGAAGAAAACTGGTCGAAGCGGTCAAGCTGTTCAGCCATCTCGCCAATATCGGCGACACAAGATCGCTGATCATCCACCCCGCCTCGACGACGCATAGCCAATTGTCGGGCGATGAACTGGTTGCCGCTGGTGCCGGGCCCGATGTGGTGCGGTTATCGGTCGGGATCGAACATATCGACGATATTATCGCCGACATGCAACAAGCATTGGATTCTTTGTAATGAGCGACGGCGCAGGCGATTATGTTTATGACGAAGAAACGGGCGAATGGTTGAGCCCGGAAGATGCTGCGGCGCAATCGTCAGGACCGGAGGTTGTTGATGCGGTGGGCAATGTGCTGGCCGATGGCGATGCGGTCACCCTGATCAAGGATCTCAAGGTCAAGGGTGCGGGACAGACGCTGAAACGCGGGACATTGATCAAGTCGATTCGCCTGACCGGGGACGATCAGGAGATTGATTGCAGGCACGAAGGCATAAAAGGTCTCGTACTGCGAGCAGAGTTTGTGAAAAAGCGCAGCTGACCCATTCTCCCTGTTGCAGTGCAGCAGCAATGATATTAGGCAGTCACGCTTATTCCTTGCGACAGGACCTCCCATGACCATGATCTCCAAAGCACTCGGACGTATCCAACCTTCTGCCACGCTGGCGATGACCGCAAAGGTCACCGAACTGAAAGCGCAGGGCATTGACGTGATCGGCCTGTCGGCCGGTGAACCCGATTTCGACACGCCCGACTTCGTCAAGGAAGCGGCGATCCAGGCGATCCGCGACGGCGACACCAATTATACGGTGGTCGACGGCACCGCGGCGCTGAAACAGGCGATTGTCGACAAGTTCGCGCGCGACAACGGCCTGACCTATACGACGAAGCAGATCACCGCCAACAGCGGCGGCAAGCACACATTGTTCAACGCGCTGGTGGCGACGGTCGAAGAAGGCGACGAGGTGATCATCCCCGCGCCTTACTGGGTCAGCTATCCCGACATCGTCAATTTTGCCGGCGGCACTCCGGTGTTTATCGCGGCGGGGGCTGACCAGGGCTACAAGATCACGCCGGAACAGCTGGAAGCGGCGATTACGCCAAAGACCAAATGGCTGATCCTGAACTCGCCATCCAACCCGAGCGGCGCGGCCTATAGCGCCGACGAACTGAAGGCGCTGGGCGCCGTCATATCTCCGCACGAGCAGGTGATGGTGATGACCGACGATATGTACGAACATATCTGGTATGCCGATTTCCCGTTCGCCACGATCGCGCAGGTCTGTCCCGATCTCTACGACCGGACATTGACGGTCAACGGCGTTTCCAAAGCTTATGCGATGACCGGTTGGCGGATCGGTTATGCCGGTGGCCCGGAATGGCTGATCAAGGCGATGGCCAAGTTGCAGTCGCAGTCGACCTCCAACCCCAGCTCGATTTCACAGGCGGCAGCGGTGGCAGCTCTCAACGGCCCGCAGGATTTTCTGATCGAGCGCAACGCCGCTTTCGAGAAACGCCGCGATCTGGTGGTGTCGATGATCAATGACACGCCGGGTCTGCAATGTCCGACTCCGGAAGGTGCCTTTTATGTCTATCCTGACGCCAGCGAGCTGATGGGCAAAACAACACCCAAGGGCGTGGTGATCAACACGGATGAAGATCTGATCGCCTATTTTCTGGAAGAAGCACAGGTTGCCGCTGTGCATGGTGGGGCCTTTGGCCTCTCGCCGGCATTCCGGATCAGCTACGCGACATCGGAAGAGATATTGATCGAGGCCTGCACCAGAATCCAGCGGGCCTGCGCTACTTTAATTTAACCTCAGGCGCCGGGCGGGCGCATCCGCGCCCTTGGCTTTCGCGCCATAAGGCGCGGCGGCCGGTCGGCCTTGCCTCGGCTTCGCCTCGGTTAGAAACCAGCCAACAGTTGGGACGCCAAACCGAGGCGCAGCGGAGGCAAGCGCGACCGCGCGCTCGCAGCGTAAGCGAGGATAGCCAAGCGGACGGATGTCCGCGCCCGGCGCCTGAGGTTAAAATAAAAACATCCCTCCGATAGAAAATCTTCCCGCTCGCAAACTGAATATGACCTTGTGATCAGGTTCACAGCGGGGAAAGGAAAACTATATTAACAACTGTAACCTACAGGCGGGACGTTTCGAACAGATGATGACCCCAAGGAACAGACCATGATGAAAATATTCAAGTCCGATTTGACCTATAGCCTCGGCGGCGGCTTTCTCGCTGGTGCATTGATGTTGTTTTTCATGCAACCCGCAGAGCAGCGTTCCGACATGGGCCAGGATCTGTCGTCGACGGTTAGCGCTGCATCGCAGTTGATCAGTTAATTCCGATGGGCCCATTCCTCTCCAGAACAATCATGTTTGGCGTCAGTCTCGCCTGTTTTGGTGTGGTCTGGGCCGGTGTACAAACGGCGCTGCCTGTTGATCAGGCTTCGCCGCAGCCCTTCGTCGGCGAAGCCCATGCCGCCGAAAAGGCCACGATCATTCCGATGCCGCGCGTTGTCGCCGGAGAGACCGGAACGCGGGCTGTCGCGATTTTTGCGGGTGGCTGCTTCTGGGGTGTCGAGGGCGTCTTTGAACATACCAAGGGCGTTGTCAGTGCATCATCGGGCTATCATGGCGGCACCAAACGCAGCGCATCTTACAAGCTGGTGAGTGCTGGCCTGACCGATCATGCCGAAGCGGTACGGGTAGTCTATGACCCCAGCCAGGTCAGCTATGGCCAGCTGATGCAGATTTATTTTTCGGTGATCGCCGATCCGACGATGTTCAACGCGCAAGGACCGGACCGCGGCAAGCAATATCGTGGCGCGCTGGTACCGATGAATGCCAAGCAAGCGAAAGCGGCTCGCGCCTATGTCGCGCAGCTTAGCAAGGGGCGCTATTGGAATCGTCCGATTGTGACCAGGATAGAAGCTTTTAAAGCCTTTTACCCGGCCGAGACTTATCATCAGGATTTCATGCGGAAGAACCCGCGGCAAGGCTATATCGTCCGCTGGGACAAGCCCAAGGTCGCTAATCTGAAGCGCTATTTCCCGCGGCAATATCGCGCAAAACCCTCCGCCTGACATTCGCCCGAACGACTCATCAAGTTTAACAGTTAGTTAGCTTTCGATTGTTATTCATACGCCGGGGATTGAGAAGCAGGAGGGCGATAATGGTACACCAAGAGTTTGAAATTATGATTGCTTTCACGGCCTTGGTCGTGGGTGTCGGAATGTTATGGATTGTGCGCAGCCAGCCAGACTGAACGGCAGGCGCCTCGCCGGCCAGCGGCAGATCAAAAAAAGGCCCCCGTTTTCGGGGGCCTTTATGCATTATTTAGGGCTGAGCACCATCAACATCTGACGGCCTTCCAGTTTCGGATAGGCCTCGACCTTGGCGGTTTCCTTCATGTCGTTCTGCACCCGCACGAGCAATGCCATGCCGAGTTGTTGATGCGACATTTCACGACCACGGAAGCGCAGGGTCACTTTGACCTTGTCGCCATTGTCGATGAATTTGTTCACATTGCGCATTTTCACGTCATAATCATGATCGTCGATATTCGGACGCATCTTGATTTCCTTGACGTCCTGCACCTTCTGCGTCTTGCGCGCAGCATTGGCCTTTTTCTGGGCCTCATATTTGAATTTGCCGACGTCGAGATATTTTGCAACCGGTGGTTGCGCGTTCGGAGAAACCTCGACCAGGTCAAGGCCAACTTCTGCTGCTCGCTCGATCGCTTCCCTCGTGTTCATCACGCCAAGGTTTTCGCCCTTGTCGTCGATGACCCTTACGGTGTCGGAATTGATCAGATCGTTGAAGCGCGGTCCGCCTTTTACGGGCGGCGTGGGGCGACGAGGTGGTGCAGCTATGTTAAATACTCCCGAGTGGTTTTCTATGCTGGCTCATTAGCCGCAAAGTTTACATGAATAAAGCCTTCTTGATGGCGAAAGAGATATTAGCCATCAATATTGTGGTGTGAATGCCACAGCTTCCTTTAATATATGGTAATTATGAGACCGATTTCAAGTCCGGTGGCAACGCTTCGTTCTTCAACATGGCTACAACCTCGTCAAGCGTCAGAAACTCCTGCTCCTTCTGGCCAAGCCGGCGCAGAGCAACCTTGCCTTCTTCCGCTTCGCGCATACCAACAACCAGGATATTAGGGACTTTCCCGACTGAATGCTCGCGCACCTTGTAGTTGATCTTCTCGTTGCGCAGATCGGCTTCGACCCGGATGCCGGCGGCTTTCAGTTTTTCAACCACCTGTTCGGCATAAGGATTGGCGTCGGTGACGATCGTCGCGACGACAGCCTGGGTCGGTGCCAGCCAGAGCGGCAGCTTGCCGGCATAATGTTCGATGAGAATGCCGATAAACCGTTCGAAGGATCCCAAAATTGCGCGATGCAACATGATCGGCTGATGCCGTTCGCCATCCTCGCCAACATAAGTCGCGTCAAGCCGCTCCGGTAGTATCGTGTCGGTCTGGATCGTGCCGACCTGCCAGGTCCGGCCGATCGCGTCGGTAAGATGGAATTCCAGCTTGGGAGCGTAAAATGCGCCTTCGCCCGGCAATTCTTCCCAGCCATATTCTTCGGTATCGCGCCCCGTCGCAATGACGGCGTCGCGCAACGACTGTTCCGACCAGTCCCACATTTCGTCGCTGCCAATGCGGTTGTCGGGTCGCAGCGCCAGCTTGATCGCATAATTTTCAAACCCGAGGTCGCGGTAGCAACGGTCCAGCATGTCACAGAACAGGCCGACTTCCTCGATCAACTGTTCCTTGGTGCAGAATATATGCGCGTCGTCCTGGGTGAATTGCCGTACCCGCATCAATCCGTGCAGCGCGCCATGCGGTTCGTTGCGGTGGCAGCAGCCGAACTCGGCCATGCGGATCGGGAGATCGCGGTAGCTTTTGATGCCCTGACGAAAGACCAGAACATGGGCAGGGCAGTTCATCGGCTTGATCGCCATCATGTCGGCGGTGCCGGTGATGACCGGGCCGTCGCTTTCGGCATCGGGAACCTCGTCCGGAACAGCGAACATATTCTCGCTATATTTGCCCCAGTGGCCGGATTGCTCCCATTGCCGAACGTCCATCAACTGCGGCGTCTTGACCTCTTCATAGCCGGCATCAATCTGGCGGCGGCGCATATATTGCTCCAGAGCCTGCCAGATTACATAGCCTTTGGGATGCCAGAAAATGCTGCCCTGCGCTTCGGACTGGATATGATATAGATCCATTTCCTGGCCGAGTTTGCGGTGATCGCGCTTGGCCGCTTCTTCCAGCCGCAGCAGATGCGCGGCCAGCTGTTTCTTGTTGAGCCAGCCGGTGCCGTAAATACGCGATAATTGCGGATTGCGCTGGTCGCCGCGCCAATAGGCACCGGACACGCGCATCAGCTTGAACGCTTTCGGGTCAAGCTTGCCGGTCGAAGCCAGATGCGGCCCGCGGCACATGTCCATCCAGTCGTCTCCGGACCAGTAAATCGTAATTTCGTCGCCGTCGGGCAGTTCAGCGGCCCATTCGGCCTTGAACGTCTCTCCGTCCTTCTGCCAGCGCGCGATCAGGTCGTTGCGATCCCAGACTTCCCGGCGCAGCGGTTTGTCGGCAGCGATGATCCGCTGCATTTCCTCTTCGATTCTCGGCAGGTCTTCGTCGGTAAACGGGTCACCGGCTGGTGCGAAGTCATAATAGAACCCGTCATCGGTCGACGGACCAAAAGTGATCTGCGTGCCGGGAAAGATGTTCTGCACCGCCTCTGCCAGCACATGGGCATAGTCATGGCGTGCCAGTTCCAGCGCATCTTCCTCGTCGCGCGAGGTCACCAGCGCCAGTTCGGTATCTTCTTCCAGCGGGCGCATGATATCGCGCAGCTCGCCGTCAATCTTTGCCGCGAGCGCGGCTTTGGCAAGGCCGGGCCCGATATCGGCGGCAATCTGTGCGGGAGTAGTGCCCATGGCCACTTCACGCGTGCTACCGTCGGGAAGGGTGATTTTAATCATCTTGGTCATGGGCTCAGATCATCTCAAAATTTGTCAAAGTTGGGTCTAGAGAAGGCGGGGAAACCCGCCATCAAAGGGTTGGATTTGACTTAGACTTTTGAAGTTTCAAGTCAACCAAATCACGGAGAGGTTTGATTTGAATGACAAGTATCATATGCAAATTGTCATGGAAGCTTGACATTCGTGTCCGAATCGCTCAATTAAGTCAAGTAAGCATGACATAATGTCTATGTAGCTTGATGGAGGACGATAATGAGGTTGAAACGCTGTTCGGGTCGGGCGATGACCCCCAATGAAAATATCGCCATATGGGCGGCGCTGGTGGTCCTGTTGCTGGGGGCGATGTGAGCGCTATGGGAAGGCAGTCAGGAAAGAGCCTATGGCCCCGCATGTGGAACTGGATCAAGCCCGACTGGCTGTTCCTGTTCATGCTAGTCGCCAGCATCGGACTACCGGTTTTGAGCGGGCTGAAAACCGATGTCAGCCAGTTTGTACCTCCGCCGCTATTTCCCAAACTGGCCTTGCTGATCGGAGCCATGGTGGCGCTTTCGGCTATAGCGACGGTGGGCGCGAAGCTCGATCGCAAGCATCTTGATGATTATATGTTCCAGATGGTCGCCAACGGCGCGGTAATTGCGATAATCACGACGATGCTGGTCAATATGATTTGGGAGATCGGTTCCGGCATATTGCCGCCGATTACACGCGATGATCTGATATCGGTGATGATGGGTAGCTGGAGTCTTGGCTATTTTTTCTATCGTTTTCGCGGGCTCAACACATGAAAAACCGGCTCAAGGTTCTCCGCGCCGAACGCGACTGGTCGCAGGCGGATTTGGCCGAACGGCTCGCGGTTTCCCGGCAAAGCATCAACGCGATCGAAACCGGTAAATATGATCCGTCGCTGCCGCTCGCGTTCAAGATTGCCGATCTGTTCGAAATGACAATCGAAGAGATATTCCAGCACGATTGATCGACTGACGAATTGTGATGCACTGGAGCGGATGTTGTTTTAAGCTCGACCTAATGTCTGATTTTGCAAACATTTGGCTCGTCGATGGTGACAGCGCCCTGAAACGCCGGGTGCGGATGGAAACTGTTGGCAAGACATTCGTACTTTATGAACAACTTTGGCGCAGCGAAGCCTATTTTTTCGGCGATCTGGTCTATCGCGGCACGGAAGGCGATTCCCATGTCTTCGGTCTCGAGGACGGCATCAAGAGCCGGCAGAAATGGAAGCTGGGGTTCAAGGGTGATCTCCCCGCAGAACTCGTGCCGCTGCTACCCCGGGTCAAGCAACCGTTGATATCCAATATCGGCATGCTGGTCATCGCCTTTCTTTGTCTGGCTATTGTCTATCTTGTCGCTCGCTGACGAACGGCGCAATTGAGAGTCGAGTGTTGACCCTCTCCTGATTCTTGCGCAAGCGGCTAGCCGCTGCATCTTCTCATCCGACATTTTCTGACTATATGGCAGAAGATGGATCGCCGCCTTCGCGGGGACAGGCAGACGGAATAATCTATGGAAGACGACATCTTGAATCTCGACCGTCCCGGCGGTGCAACGCTCGCTTATTGCTATACCCCGGCCAAGCCGGGTGTGCAGGGGACAACGCTGGTTTTCCTGCCCGGCTATATGTCGGACATGGAAGGCGGCAAGGCGCTGGCCGTCGATGCCTGGGCAAAGCAGCAGGGCAGGGCGATGCTGCGCCTCGACTATTCAGGTTGCGGGGCGAGCGGCGGGGATTTCGAGGACCAGAGCCTGATCGACTGGCGCGACGATGTGCTGTTTCTGATCGACAAGGTGACCTCGGGTTCCATCACCCTGATCGGTTCGTCGATGGGCGGCTGGCTGATGTTGCTGGTTGCGTTGTCACGGCCGATGCGGGTCAAGAATCTGGTCGGTATCGCGGCTGCGCCGGACTTTACCGACTGGGG
Organism: uncultured Parasphingorhabdus sp.; assembly: GCF_963975555.1. Taxonomy (GTDB): domain Bacteria; phylum Pseudomonadota; class Alphaproteobacteria; order Sphingomonadales; family Sphingomonadaceae; genus Parasphingorhabdus. The sequence goes on from NZ_CAXBHH010000006.1 coordinate 86,245, forward strand.
CTTCACCCAGGAACAGAAAATGACGATATTGCGTGAGGGCAAGCTGGAGGAAGAAAGCGAATATTCCGACGAGCCCTATGTCACAACCCGGACATTCTGGCAGTCGGGCGATAGCGCCCGTCTGCTCCACAAGGAAATCGCATTCGACGGTGCGGTGCGGCTGCTTCACGGGCAGAAAGATGATGACGTGCCTTGGGCCTATAGTCTGGAGATCGCGAAGAAGGTCCGTTCAGATGATGTGCAGGTCCATCTGGTAAAGGACGGCGATCACCGCCTTTCCCGGGATAAGGATATTGCCTTGCTGATCGACATATTGTCACGACTGGGATGAGTGCCGGTCTCTTTAACCGAAGCCAATAACGGACATATCATCCATGATTTCGTCGCTACTCCTGCCATTATTGATGCAATCGGCCACGCCTTATGGTTCGCCGATCGACCCTGTGCTCCGCCCGTCGGAGGCCAAGCGCGAGGGGCCGGTCAATTCGCCCCCGGTTAAAGCGAAAACACCCGGCGATGTTCGATTTGAGCAATGTCTTGATCAGGTGACTGACGATCCGACCAACGGTCTGCTCACAGCGAATAAATGGCAGATCGAAGGCGGCGGCTATCTGGCGCGCAATTGCCTTGGCTTCGCTTATGCCGAACAGGAAAATTGGTCAAAGGCGATTGGCGAATTTGTCCAGGCAGCAGAGAAAGCACAGGCAGCGGGCGATGAGCGCGCTGGCAATTTCTGGTCACAGGCCGGCAACGCGGCGCTGGCCAGCGGCGATCATCAGCTTGCCCTGAAATATTTTGGTACCGCGCTCGAGCAAAAAGATCTTGATGGATTGCTGAAAGGCGAAGTGCATCTGGATATGGCGCGCGCCTTTGTTGCGTTTAACAAATATGACGAGGCGAAGCAGCAATTTGCGCTGGTCCACGAACTTGTGCCCGAAGATCCGCTCGGCTGGCTGCTGTCGGCGACGCTGGCGCGGCGGATGGGCGATCTTGTCCAAGCCAAGTCTGATATTGCTGTGGCCGCCAAACTGGTCACAAGCGATCCGGCCATCGCGCTCGAGGCCGGGAATATCGCCTATGAAGCGGGCGATGTCGCGAACGCGAGGATCAACTGGGAGCAGGCGGTCAAATATGATCCGGACAGCAGCTCAGCCAAAGCCGCAGCCCGTTATCTCGCGCAGATGCTGACTGGCGCAGAGCAATAATTCCGCATCACTGAAGCATCGTCGAACCGGCTCGGACTGGGATCGATGCTAAAGGCGGCCTCGATCCTGTCAGGGATCGAGCCGCCTCCTGCTACTAATCGAGATAGAAATTCACCGTCGTGACCACGCGCACTTTCTTGTACGGCGTGTCGGTCACGCCATAGCCGCCGGCATCGCCGTCGCGGCTGTCGATGCTGAAATAGCCCTGGGTCGCGGATTTGATCCCGCCGACGTCGGTGCCGCTGTCTTCGGCAAATTGTTCGGCGGACTTGCGCGCGTCCTTGGTTGCTGCGGCGACCATTTCCGGTTTGATCTCGTCAAGCTTGGTAAAAGTATAGCTCATCCCCGAACCGTCCTCGAGCACGACTCCGCGCCGGACCAGATCGAATTGCCGGGCGACTGCGGCCTGGGCCTTGTCGATATCATCGGTGCGCAGGCTGAGTCGCTGGCGGATGGTATATTGGGGGATGCCGTTGTTGCTATATTGGTTGACGTTAGCGCCGGTCGGTTTGAGCGCATCGGCCTTGAAGCCGAGTTCCTTGAAAAAGCTGGTGATCGCAGTGGTGTCGCGGTCGATGTCTGTCTGGGCGCTTTGCAGGTCGGTGGACTGGGCGCTGTAGGCGATGGTCCAGGTGGCGAGGTCGGCGGTGACGTCACGCTCGGCAAGGCCGCGTACGGTGACGCTGCGATCCGCCATCTTGGCGCGCAGCAGGCCGTCACCCAGCAAATAGCCGCCTGTAATAAGACCAATGGTCAGCAGGCCTGCGCTGGCGAGCCAGACCTTGTTTCTGCTCTCGATAAATTTCTCGCTCATCACTCTTTCCCTCAGTTCAAAAGCCGCTTAGGCTGTTGCAAATGACCCGGTTCGGCATTGCGATATCTGCGATGAACCGTTTCTGAATAGCGATGAATGGAGAATTCCTGTGACCATAAAATATCTGCACACCATGCTCAGGGTCAGCGATCCGGAAGCAACGGTCGCCTTTTTCGGGCTATTGGGGCTGGAAGAGGTCCGCCGCTATGATAGCGAACAAGGGCGTTTCACCCTGATTTTTCTGGCGGGTCCGGGCCAGAAGGATATTGCCGAAGTCGAACTAACCTATAACTGGCCATCGGAAGACGGCAGTCCGGCTGAACAATATGATGGTGGCCGCAATTTCGGCCATCTCGCTTATGCTGTCGATGATATCTACGCCTTGTGCCAGACCTTGATGGATGCCGGTGTGACCATCAACCGTCCGCCCCGCGATGGCCATATGGCTTTTGTGCGTTCGCCGGATAATATCTCGGTCGAGTTGCTGCAAAAGGGTGACCGGCTGCCGGTTCAGGAGCCTTGGGCGAGTATGGAAAATATCGGCGAGTGGTAAGTCCCGACGACCGCTAGATCGAAGCCTTGCCGGTCGGTATCGACGGGCTGATCTTGGATATATCGATCCACACAACCTGGTTCCGGCCGTTGTTCTTGGCATCATAGAGACGCCGGTCGGCGGTTCCCATCACGCTGCGCAATGAAGCGCGCTTGGCAATAGAAGCGACGCCGACGGAAAATGTGACCGGCTCCTGGATCTCGGGCACACGTTCGTGCACGGCATTGATCAGGGATTCACATATTGCGGTGAGCGCATTGGCAGGAAATTTCTTGCGGTTGTCCCGGCTGTCGGGTTCGAGCAGCAGCGTGAATTCCTCACCGCCGATCCGGGCTGCGAAATGGCGGGTTGCATCGAGCTCTTTGCCGACAACCCGCAATACTTCGTCACCGACTTCATGGCCGTAGAGGTCATTTACCCGCTTGAAGAAGTCAATGTCGATAATCGCAAGGTGGCTGTAGCGATGCTCGTGCAGGTTACGCGCGAACTCTCGCTCGAACGCACGACGATTGTTCATCATGGTTAGTCCGTCCGTGTCGGCGAGCAGGGTTAGTTCGACTTGTTTTCGCAATATGCTTTCATTCTGCTGTCGCAGGCGGAGAATACGGTTGGCAACACCGAGCGCGAGGGCGATGGTTTCTATTACCAGCATGAAATAGAGGCCGTAATCGAGTATCGCCCAGCCAGTGTATAAATCCATGCCGCGCGCTACCCGGTCCAGCCCCAAAACGATGATCGGTGTCCAGCCGGCGATCTGGAACCAGATCGCCTTGCTGCCGCGACGCAGCGCATGGCCCATGGTATATAATACGATGCAAAAGGCCGGTATGAAAGAAGCGTGATACCATGCGCGCGCGTGGATATTATAGCCACCATCAACCGGCATGATGAACGCCGTGACAAATACCGGCAGCATTGCGCTCGCCAGTATGACGGTCTGGAGCCAGGGGGCAATTTTCCCCTGCTCGACAAAGCGGACGAGGAAAAATCCGCTGGCGGCAAAGCCGACCGCAAGGGTCCAGTGATTGAGCAGCATCTTGGTGGTCAGGCTGGTTTCGGGGAAGGGGATGAAGATCAGGCCGGAAGAACTGAAAGTGTAAGCGACGGTGGTTGCGATCATCAGGCTGTGCCAGAGCATGAAACTATAGCGCAACGCTCCATAGAAGCAGAGATTATAGATGAGCGGCATGATCGCCATGCCGCACAAAACTGCAAACATGACCGAGAGTGGAAGTTTCAGGTCATCCCATTTTTTCTTGGATGCCAGTTTGGTAAATGATATCGAGTTGAGCGCTTGCGGATCGTCGATCGTGACATAGACCTGCTGTATGCGATCGCGGATTCCGGGATTTTCCGTCCCCGGAACGAGAAGCCCGAAGCGATTTTTTGGCCGCCAGCTATCAATCACTTCCTGTTCTGAAAAAGAGGAAGACAGGATTTCGCCATCGTCGAGAACGGCATGGACCTGCATCGTGCTCAGGCCGTTATTCTGCCCCTGGACTTCGACCATTCCCGGGGGGAGCGTTTCGGCGTCAAAAGGCATTCTCAGCCATGCGCGGGGACCATTGATGGCCTCTTTGGTCTCGGAACAGTTGAAAGTCGGATTGGTCTTTAACAATGCTGGCAAGGAGACATTTTTTGCGCTGGTCAACGTGCATAATCTGTCTGCCATCGGCACATCTGCATGCGCAGGCGAGCAGAGGCAGATATAGACCAGAAATGCGACGATAAAGCGCAATGAACGCACCCCTAAAGAAATTCTGCTGCAGAAGTTTTCCGGGATAGCGCCAATTCGTTATTTTGAGGTTAACCATCGACAGCACTGGATTTGCATAGTAATTTGCCCGCCATGCTTGAGATTATCAGAATAGCCGTATTGTCTGACAATTATGTCTGGCTGGTCCACGAACCCAATTCGCAGGAGACAATGGTTGTCGATCCGGCGGTGGCGGAGCCGGTGCTGGCCGAGGCAGAGAAACGCGGCTGGAAAATCACCCAGATCTGGAACACCCACTGGCACCCCGATCACACCGGCGGCAATGCCGCGATCAAGGAAGCGACCGGCTGTCATATCACCGGTCCGGAAGCGGAACGGGAGCGCATTCCGACGCTCGACAGCTTTGTGAAGGAAGGCGACACCGTCAAGCTCGGCGAGGTGACTGCTAATGTCATCGACGTGCCTGCCCACACCGCCGGCCATATCGCTTTTCACATTCCGTCGGAAAATGTCGCTTTCGTCGGCGATACGCTCTTCGCCATGGGCTGCGGGCGGTTGTTCGAAGGTACGGCGGAGCAGATGTACGACAATATGCGCAAGCTGGAGGCACTGCCGGACGCCACGAAAATCTATTGCGCCCATGAATATACCCAGAGCAACGGCGAATATGCGCTGGTCGCCGAACCGGACAATCTCGCGCTAAAGGAACGGATGGCCGAGGTTCTGACCTTGCGGGCGAGGGGCGAGGCCACGGTGCCGACGACGATCAGACAGGAACGCGCCACCAATCCGTTCATGCGGGCCGCTTCTGCGGCGGAGCTCGGGGCAAGGCGGACCGCAAAAGACAATTTCTGACTCCGGTCTGCCTGTTTAATCACCGGTTCAGACGCTTTCATGCTAGATGGGTGGCCAACAGGGCTGGGAACAGGAGACAGGCTATGAGAAAATTGCTTTTGACAATTCCGGCGGCAATGCTGCTAGCGGCACCGGCGATGAGCGAAGAGAAGCCCCGGCTCACCGAAAAACAGCAGATCATGCTCGACAAGCGCCTCGAGGGGCGGACTGCGGGCGAGCCAAAAAGCTGCATCGGCCGCAATGACCAGCGCAATATGACGGTGATCAGCGACGACATCCTGCTCTTCTCGTCGAGCCGTAATGCAAAGACGATTTACGTCAACAAACCCTATGGCGGTTGCCACAACGCGGATCGCAACATTCTGGTCTATCGCCGTTCGAGCGCCGCATTATGCCGGGGCGAAATTGTCCAGCTGGTCGACAATCTAAGCGGCATGACCATGGGTAGCTGCGCCTTTGGTGATTTTGTACCTTATACCAAGGATGCTAACTGAGCGCATCCGCTGCAAACTGGACAGAAAACCGCGGATTTATTTTCCGTAAACTTTGCCGGAAAGGCGCAAAATTCCAGCCTTTCCGGCTTGTCGACCGGGCGCCTAGTGTAAACTTTGATTTTGCGCCCCGGCAAATGCCGGTCAGCAAAACCATGCGGACAACGGCTGGCGCCTCTTGCCCGGATTGTCAAAGAGCCCGTCCCGCGTCCGTGGCAGGATCGGCTGCGATGATATGCGACCAGCCTCCGTGTAGGACAGCGCTTTTTAGTTGAGGTTCCCCCCGCCCGGCTCCTTGCCCGGTGGCAATGCATCACGATGCTTCAGCAGCCGCTGTTGATATTCCGTGCCATCGCCATATTCTTCAAACAGGCGCTGCCGATTATGGGTGCCGCGCACTTTCAGCGCGTGCTTGATCGGGCACCAATATTGTTCGGTGCGGGCGGAGACTTCGCGGACATAGGCGATGACGCCATTGGCATAGCTGCAATAGGTGCAGTTGATTTTCTCGATCGCGTTGAGATAGGACAGACGCCCGCGATCATAGACGATATAGTCGCTCCGCCGGACCCGGGCGATACCATAAGCCCGGAAACACACTGATTGATAGATGGAAACCGAGAGGTCGAGAAAGGCAAAGGGAAGCAGCAGGGCGTAGATGAATGGCGCGGTCAGGATCACGGATAGCTGTGCTTCCGAAACATAGCGCACCACACCGATACGCAGAGACCGGTTCATTTTTTCCATATCCCGGTCAAGCTGTGCGCGGCCTTTGCCGAGCCGTTCGCCCATCAGGCGGCGTTCCTCGGCGATCTGGATTTCCAGTTCCGCTTCAAGCTCGCGGATGCGATCGACAATTGCGCTTGCCTTGCTGTTCACCGGCACGTTCCCCTGTTCACTGACTGACCGTCTTCAATCGTCAGATTTTGAGAGAGAACCAATCCGTATAGCTACCTAGTGTTGCGGGTAGGGGAGCAGTGATGACGGACGCGAGCACATATAGAAAAGCCCCGACCGCGCCAAGCGAGGTCGGGGCTTGTGAGGAATAGGAGCTGTCGGCCTATTTATCTTCTTCAAACATATTCACAGCATTTTCGCCGGTTGCCGAGAGGCGGATCTTGTCGCCTTCGAATTCCGCGATCAGGCCAATGGGCAGAAAGTGATGCGAAGCGCCTTTTCCGCTTTGCGTCTGCGGGCTGTCTTTCTTGGTGAGCTTGATGCGCTCGCCGCTATTGTCGAGATGGTCAACGATACCGACGTGCACGCCGTCCGCGCCGATGACTTCCATATTTTCCTTGATCAGGCTCTTGTCTACCATGTCGAAATCCTTTTTCTGTTTTCCTATTATGAGACCAACGTGCGGGAAGCGATCCTGTTCCAAAATCATCGGAGGAGCGATCATTGGTCAAGGAACATAGGGTCTAATCCCGATATCGCTCTAGCTTCTCGTTTGCGGGCGCGGGATACGTAATATTACCGGCAATATTGCGAACCGCTCCGCCGCGCCTGGTCGAAATGCAGATGATCCTCATGCGCCTCGTTATAGTCCGGGGACAGGGTCGTCGCGAACAGGGTGCAGGCGCCGTCGCGCACCTCCTTGAGGAAGCGCGACCGTTCGTCATTCGCGTCCCAGTGACCGGCAACCGAAACCGTGCGCCCGTCGGCGAGGCGGAAGGCGGCGATGTCGATCGCATTGGCCGTGGCATGTTCGCTGTAATTGCCCGTCTGTCCGCCGCCGATCCGCCGACAGCTGTAGCTGCCATAGGTGATGATCTCCTCGACCGTGGTGCCGAGATGGCGGGCAGCCGCGGCTTTGACGATCTGATTTTCCCAGAGGACCAGACTGACCGCCATCGGGCAGCTTGTCCGGGCAGCGGGGCTATAGGCGATGGCCTGCGGCTGGTCCCGGCTGAGGGCGACGCCATTGTCATAACCGCATTGCGGACCGGCATCGACCGGCGGCAGGGGGGAATAGCCGATGGCGGCTTGTTCGAGCAGCGCATGGCAAAAGGGCGTATCGTCGGCGAGTGCGTCGATTTTCCTCGTGGTAAACGGCCCGATCGGCGCGGCCAGCGACAGCGGCGTCCACGGCATCCGGTAGTCATGCCTGATCCATTCGTAACCGCGTAGAGCCAGCGCCAGAAGGATGATAAGAAAGATGATCCGGAAGGAGATGGTCTAAAATCCTGTTCAGGGCGCGGGGGTGTTGGGGGATTTCCTGTTTAACCGTCGCGAGCGGGAAAAGTTCCTATCGTATGCTGTTTGCCGTGACCGTGCGCCCATAGGACTCACACGAAGCCACGAAGCCGCAAAGCGATTGTTCCCCTTCTCCCGTGAGGGAGAAGGATAAGAAGCCTTGCCGCCGAAGCCTTGGCGAAGGCGGCTAGGCGTAGTTGGATGAGGGTGTTCCGCTGGTTGGTTGCCGTGCCACTAGGGTGCAGTAAACCCTCACCCAGCTTCGACTAGGCAGCAAGCTGCCAAATCTGCGCAACCCTCTCCCTTGTGGGAGAGGGAAAGTCCCCACTACTTCTTATACAACCCGTCCATCCGCTCCTGATATCTTTCCCGGATCACATGCCGCCGGATCTTCATGCTCGGGGTCAGCTCTTCATTTTCGATCGCGAACGGTTCGTCGGCGAATTCGAAGCGGCGGACTTTTTCGACGACAGAGAGGTCTTTGTTGACCCGGTCTACCGCTTCCCGCACCGCCGACTTGAACGCCGGGTTGCCCTGCAGGGCGATGAAATCATAGGGCATATCCTGCTCGCGCGACCATTCCAGCGCCCATTCGGGGTCGGGGACGATCAGGCCGACCATATAGGGTTTCTTGTCGCCGGTGATCATCGCCTGCAGGATTTCCGGCTGGATGGTGAGCATGCCCTCGACCTTTTGCGGGGCGATATTGTCGCCCTTGTCGTTGACGATCAGGTCCTTCTTGCGGTCGGTTATCGCGACCCGTCCGGCTTCGTCGATATGGCCGATATCGCCGGTGTGCAGCCAGCCGTCCTTGAGCACCTTGTCGGTCTCGGCCTGGTTGCGCCAATAGCCGTGCATGACCAGCTCGCCGCGGACGAGGATTTCACCATCGGCGGCGATCTTGACCTCGGTGTCGACCATCGGCGGGCCGACCGTGTCCATTTTGAGGCCGGTGCGCGGGCGGTTGCAGGCGATGATCGGGCCGGATTCGGTCTGGCCATAGCCTTGCAGCAAAGTGAGGCCGAGCGACTGGAAGAAGGTGCCGATTTCTGGGTTGAGCGGCGCGCCGCCGGAGACCATCGCCTTGATCCGTCCGCCGAAGCGTTGCTGTACCTTGGGGCGCAGGGTCTTGTCGAGGAACAGGTCCATCAGCTTGTCGCGCTTGCGGCCTTTGCCTTCTGCCTCGCGATTGCCGATGGCGAGCGCCTTGCCGAGCAGATAATTGGGCATTTTGCCCTGTTTCTCGACTGTCTTGATCAGCCGGGCGCGGAGCACTTCGAACAGGCGCGGGACGACGACCATGATCGTCGGACGGACTTCCTCGATGTTCGAGGCTAGCTTCTCGAGACCTTCGGAATAGAAAATCTGCGCGCCGAGGCCGATCGGGAAAAACTGGCCGGCGCTATGTTCATAGGCGTGACTGAGCGGCAGGAAGGAGAGGAAGACTTCGTCGTCCCAGCCAAAGTCCGTTTCGATAACCTCTGCGGGCCCCTTGGTATTGTGCAGGATCGCGCCATGATGCTGCATCACGCCGCGCGGCTTGCCGCCGGTGCCGCTGGTGTAGATAATGCAGGCGGTTTCGTCGCGGGTGATGCTGGCGACCTGCTCGGTCACTTCTGTAACATCAGCGTCGCTACCCTGGACAAGCTTGTCCCAGCTATAGAGGTCGAAATCGCCGGACTGGCCGATGCGCAGATCGGAGATGCCGATGATGATATTGGCGTCCGAAGAGCTGATCACCGACGGCAGCAGATTCTTCGCCAGCTTGCTGTCGGAGACAATCACCGCATGCGCGCCGCTATTGTCGAGGATATGCTGGTGATCGGGGGCGGTGTTGGTGGTGTAGGTCGGCACGGTAATGCAGCCGGCGGCCATGATGCCGAGATCGGCGATACACCATTCCGGCCGGTTTTCCGACACCAGCATGACCCGGTCGCCCTTTTTCAGGCCGATGCGTTTCAGCGATTTCGCCAGCGCGGCGACTTGCCGGGCTGCTTCGGCCCAGCTGGTCGGCTGCCACTGGCCGTCGATCTTGGCGTGCAGAAACGGCCTATCGCCGCCCTGGCTAGCGCGGTCGAAGAACATCGACACCAGATTCTGATATTGATCGATTTCAAGATAACGGTTTTTCGGCTTTTTCTGGCCCACGCAACAATTCCTCTCTCATGCTCCGGATTGATACCGGACCTTGATCATTTGCTTATGGACTAGCGCGGTTGAAACCGCGCGGCAATTATTTAGGTAAAAAGGGTCGCCATTTTCCGGATCGGGGATAACGCAACCACTGCCAATGGACATCGCTGATCGACCTGGTCTATAGCTTTCTACCATATGAAAATATCCCGTCTTATCGCTGCTGCGGCAGCGTTTCTCACCGCCTCCTGTGCCCAGACCGGGCTATCTGAACCAGCTTCTGTTTCAGCAACGGCCGCTTCCGCAACACAGCAGGAGGAGCCGTTCGTCATTGCCGCCAATCCGCTTGCAGCCCAAGCGGGTCAGGATGTTTTGAAACGGGGCGGCAGTGCCATCGATGCGGCTATTGCCGTGCAGGCGATGTTGTCGCTGGTCGAGCCGCAAAGTTCCGGCCTTGGTGGCGGCGCCTTCCTGACCTATCTGGATGGCGCATCCGGCAAACTGACTATTTATGACGGCAGGGAAACCGCTCCGGCACAGGCCAGCCCGTCGATGTTTCTCGGGTCCGATGGAAAGCCGCTCGGCTATCGCCAAGCGGTAACCAGCGGGCGAGCGACCGGCGTGCCGGGTGCCGTCGGGATGCTGGCAATGGTGCATCGGGAACATGGCGCGCTTGACTGGAACAGCCTGTTTGCGGCCGCAGAACGTACCGCGGAGGAGGGCTTTGTGATCAGCCCGCGGCTTGGCCGCTTTCTCGGACTTTCCTTTCCGCAACTCGATACGCCGGACGCTGCCGCCTATTTCGGCGGGCCTGACGGCAAAAGGAAGACCACAGGCGACCGGATCACCAATCCGGAATATGCCGAATTCCTGAGGCGTCTGGCGAATAACGGACCCGAAGCGCTCTACAGCGGTTCGACAGCGGCGAAAATCGTCGACAAGACCCGCTCGGCGCCGCTCGGCGGGCGTATGACGATTGCCGATCTTGCCGCCTACAAGCCGATCAAGCGGGAGGCTTTGTGCAATCCCTATCGCGTCTATCTTGTCTGTGTACCGCCACCGCCATCGAGCGGCGTTGGCTTGCTGCAATTGCTGTCGATGCTGGAAAATACCGATATTGCCACGCGAAGCCCGGATGATCCGCAGGCCTGGTTCCTGTTCGCCGAAGCCAGCCGACTGATGTACGCGGACCGCGACCAATATGTCGGCGATCCTGCCTTCACTTCGGTGCCTGTCAGCGGGCTGCTGGAACCGGCCTATGTTGCTTCCCGTGTTGCCCTGATCGGCGAGACCGCAGCAGCCTCTCCACCCGAAGCGGGAACCCCGCGCGGAGCGGTGCAGGCGGCGGCTGATCAGACATTGGAGCCAGCGGGAACATCGCACTTCATCGTTCGCGATGCGCAGGGCAATGTTGTTTCCATAACCACAACGGTTGAATCGATCTTCGGCAGCGGCCGCATGGTCGACGGTTTCTTTCTCAACAATCAGCTGACCGACTTTTCGTTCAATCCGGTCGATGCGGACGGACGTCCTGCAGCGAATGCGGTTGCGCCGGGCAAGCGGCCCCGTTCTTCCATGACGCCGACCATATTGCTTGACGCCGACGGCAAATTTGCCGGCGCTATCGGATCGGCCGGCGGCAACAGCATTCTCGCCTATGTGGCAAAGTCGCTGGTTGGCGCGATCGACTGGGACCTGTCGATGCAGGAGGCGCTGGCGCTGCCCAATCTGGTTGCGCGCGGGGCAGGCATCGGTGGTGAATTGGACAAGTTCAATCCGCTGGTGCTGCAAGGTCTTGCGGCGCGCGGTATTGATCTCAAACCGGGCCAGGGCGAAGATAGCGGCGTGCATGCGGTGATGATCCGCAATGGCGAAGTCGATGGCGGATTTGATCCGCGACGCGAGGGCGTTGTGCTGGTGGGAACCGGCGAATAGCGGAACGATAGGCGTTAAACCGTGCCGACAGCCTCTGCGATATTGGTGAAACCGTCCCGTTTTACCAGTTTGGCCAACTGGCAGCTCATCGCGGCAGCAATCGTCGGGCCTTCGTAGATCATCGCGGTGTAAAGCTGGACCAGCGAGGCGCCGGCGCGGATGCGTTCATAGGCATCTTCTGCGGTGGTAATGCCGCCGACGCCGATCAAGGGGATTTTGCCGCCGCTGGCTTTACGGAAGTCCTTCAGCCTTTGCAGGGAGAGGTCCTTCAGCGGTGCGCCGGAGAGGCCGCCGGTTTCGGATTGATTGGCGGACTTCAGATCGGGCCTAGTGATAGTGGTGTTGGAAATGATCAGCGCCGCGATCTTCTGCTTCATGGCAACGTCGACAATATCGTCGATATCTGCTGGTTCCAGATCGGGAGCGACCTTCAGGAATACCGGGGTTTTCGATTTGCCCATAGCGCCCATGACAGCGGCCAGCAATTCCGCCAGCGCGCCTTTGTCCTGCAACGCGCGCAAGCCGGGCGTGTTGGGCGAGCTGATATTGACCGTCAGATAATCGGCCAGCGGGGCCATATTTTTCGCGCCGATGACATAGTCGGCAATCCGGTCCGTGCTGTCCTTGTTTGCGCCGATATTGATGCCGAGCACGCCTTGGCCCATCCGCCCGCGCATCCGCTTGAGACGGGGCAGAGCGTTTTCCTGACCACGATTGTTGAAGCCGAGACGGTTGATTACCGCCTTGTCCTCGACCAGCCGGAAGATGCGCGGCTTGGGATTGCCCGCCTGCGGCAGCGGAGTCAGCGTGCCGACCTCGGCATAGCCAAAGCCCATGCGGATCAACGCGTCGGGCACTTCGCCATTTTTGTCAAAGCCGGGGGCCATGCCGATCGGGTTGACGAAGTCGAGACCCGCCACTGTGGTCGCCAGAACGGAATCGCATTTCGGCGCGGGTCCCATCGGCAGAGTCTTCAGACCGGCGATGGTCAGGCCGTGGGCGCGTTCCGCTTCGAGCGCGAAGATGAAGGGTTTTGCAAGGTTATAGAGCATCGCCGCGCTATGGCATTGGAAAAACCGCTGCGCAATGGGGCTCGCTATCGAGCCCGAAGCACAAGCACTGGAAACCGCTTTGCAATCTGCTAAAGCGGGGCAAATTTATTGAGGAACCTGTAATGATTGCCACTCCACAATTTGATTTCCAGCTCGGCGAAATGGCCGACCAAATCCGCGACACGACAAGGCGCTTTGCCGAAGAAAAGATCATGCCGCTGGCCCAGAAAATGGATCGCGAAGACTGGTTTCCGCGCGAGCTTTGGACGCAAATGGGCGATCTTGGCCTGCACGGAATCACCGTCGACGAGGCGGACGGCGGGCTTGGGCTCGGCTATATCGAACATGCCATCGCGGTCGAGGAAGTCAGTCGCGGCAGCGCCGCTCTCGGCCTCAGCTACGGCGCGCACAGTAATCTGTGCGTCAACCAGATCCGCCGCTGGGCCAGTGCGGAACAGAAGGCCAAATATCTGCCCAAGCTGATCTCCGGCGAACATGTCGGGGCGCTGGCGATGTCGGAAGCCGGAGCGGGCAGCGATGTGGTTTCGATGAAGCTCAAGGCCGAAGCGGTGCAGGGCGGCTATGTCCTCACTGGCACGAAATTCTGGATCACCAATAGCACCTGCGCCGATACGCTTGTTGTCTATGCCAAGACCCGTCCTGATGCGGGTTCCGGCGGGATTACCGCTTTCCTGATTGAAAAAGGCATGAAGGGTTTCTCTATCGGCCAGAAGATCGAGAAGGTCGGGATGAAGGGCAGCCCGACCGCCGAGCTGGTGTTTGATGACTGCGAAGTGCCGGAGGAAAATGTCATGGGACCGCTCAACGGCGGCGTTGGCGTGTTGATGTCCGGTCTCGATTATGAACGCGCCGTGCTCGCCGCGATTCCGCTGGGCTTGATGCAGGCCTGTCTCGACACGGTCATCCCCTATGTCCGCGAGCGCAAGCAGTTCGGCAAGCCGATCGGCAGCTTCCAGTTGATGCAGGGCAAGATCGCCGACATGTATGTCCGGCTGAACAGCGCGCGCAGCTATGTCTATAATGTCAACAAATCCTGCGATGCCGGACAGACCACCCGCTTCGATGCGGCGGGCGCGGTGATGCTGGCGAGCGAGAATAGCGTACGGGTTGCCGAGGAATCTATCCAGGCGCTGGGCGGAGCAGGCTATACCACCGACTGGCCGGTCGAGCGTTACTGGCGGGATTCCAAATTGCTCGACATCGGCGCGGGTACCAACGAAATCCGCCGGATGCTGATCGGACGGGAATTGATCGGGGCGGGCTAAGGGTCCCTCCCGCTATACCGGTCCGATCTTCGCGGGACTAGAGAACTTCCAGGCCCCGGTGTCCGTAAATCTTCAGGCTTTCCCACGGCCCGGTGATCGCAAACGTATAGCCGGGTTCCTGCACATTGACGAACATCGTCTTGCCGTCGGGCGAGAAGCAGGCACCGCAAAATTCGCTTTTGTCCTTATGGGCGTTGCGGGCGATGTCGTAGATGACACCGTCCGGCGACAGGGCGCGCAGATATTGGTCGCCGCGGCCGTCTTCGCACAGGATGATGTCATTCCACGGAGCGACCACCAGATTGTCGCACATGTCGAGGGAATCGGCATTGGTGGATTCAAAGAATAGCTGCAAAGTGCCGCCTGCCGCTGCTGCATCGTTAGGGCTGTCGTCAGGTGTGTAGCGCCATATCTGGCCGACGCGTTCCGCTCCGCCTTCGGTACAGGTGAAGTAGAAATCCCCGGTCTCTCCATCCATACGCACGGCGTAATCCAGCCCTTCGCCACGCATGAATTGCGCCGCTCCGGCTGCATGGCCACGCGTGGCCAGATCGCCTTGGGGCGCTTCGACATCGTCGAGATCGATCCATGTGGCGACATGGTCATCGCCGACTTCAAATGGTGGCGACCCGTTGCCGCCCCAGTCTTCGGGCCAGTTGGATGTGATGGCGGATTTCTTGCCCTTGAGAGCAAGCGCCTGCAGACGGCCACCTTTTTGCAATTGCCCGGGTACGGTCGGGATGAAGCGGTAGAATAGTCCGGTTCGGGAATCTTCGGTCATGTAGACGATGCCGGTTTTCGGATCGACCGAGGCGGCTTCGTGGGTGAAGCGGCCCATGGCTTTCAGCGGAATGGCATCGATCAGTCCGGTGGAGCTGGAAGGGGTTTCGAAGACGAAGCCGTGATATTTGCCCGGGCCTTCTTCTGGCGTGAGCATTTCCTCTTCGCAGCTGAGCCAGCTTCCCCACGGGGTCGGTCCGCCGGCGCAATTGGCCGCGGTGCCGGTCAGTACCAGAAAATCTTTCTCCATCCGCTTGTTCTTCAGGTCATAGACCAGCTTGGTCACACCACCGAAAAAGGGCGAGCCGTCTTTCTTGCGATCGTAAAGCTGGCTGTCCGAAACGCGGTCTAGCAGTTCATTGTCCTTGCCGAACGGGCTGCCGAGCGGGACGCTGTTCCAGTTTTCGTGATTGCGCATCAATATGCATTTGTCGGCGCTATCGGGATGCGCGAAACAGGCCATGCCATCGGGCCGGCTGGGACGGAAAAAGCCGTCGGACATGATCCCGCCAGTCTCGCTGACCAATGTATAGGAAAATCCCTTGGGAAGGTCGAGACGTCTTGCCGGGTCCGGCACCAGAGTGAGGCCGATGTTGGCGCTGTGGGCGCGAGCGCATCCTGCAATCGAAACGGACGCATAGAATAAGCCGACGGTTTGAGCGGACCGGATAAAGTCTCTGCGGGATAGTGTCATCGGTCAATTTTCCTGTTATTCGGTTTTATTCTGGTCCAGTTCGAATGAGGCCGTGCGTTGCCAGCTAAAGAAGACAGAAATATGACTTACACCCTGATCACTGCCAATCGCAACTATTCCAGCTGGTCGCTGCGCCCGTGGATGTTGATGAAGGCGCTCGACATCCCGTTCACCGACCAGATTATCTATTTCGAAGAAGATAATTTTGACCGCTTTCGGGAGTTCGCGCCCAATGGTCAGGTGCCTTGTCTGAAAGATGATAGTCGCACCATCTGGGATTCACTGGCGATCTTGGAATATCTCGCGGAGCGCCACGCGGGCTGCTGGCCGGAGGATGAAGGCGCGCGGGCATGGGCGCGTTGTGCGTCTGCTGAAATGCATGGGGGCTTCGGGCCGTTGCGCGATCTGTGTACGATGAATGTCGGGGTGCGCGCGAGCTTGCACAAGATTGAAGCGCCCCTGCAACGCAATATAGACCGGATCGGCGAGTTGTTCACGCAGGGGCTGGATGAATATGGCGGACCGTGGCTGGCCGGTAAGGATTTCACCATCGTCGACGCGATGTTCGCGCCGGTGGCCTATCGGGTGCGGACTTATGGACTGGATATCGGATCAGCAGGCCATGCGTGGGTCGATCATATCATCGCCCATCCGGCGATGCAGGATTGGGAACGTCAGGCGCTGGTCGAAACGCAGCGGGAAATTGGTCACGAAGAGGAACTGCAAGTGGCTGCAACCGTAACGGCGGATTTCCGGGTCGCTGATTAGCGGCCCAAACTTGACGGCTTCGGGCCAATAGTCCATTGCGCGCCGGTTCATGTTGCATTGCAGCATTATCATTTTCGAATTAAGGAAGATTCATGGCGATTCACAGTGATTTTCGGCGCGACTGGCTGTCGAATCCCAAGACCGAGTTTCTGGCCGGACTGGTGGTTGCACTGGCGCTGATTCCGGAGGCCATCGGCTTTTCCATTATCGCAGGTGTTGATCCGCGCGTCGGCCTCTATGCCAGTTTCTCGATTGCCGTGATCATTTCGATGGTCGGCGGACGACCGGGGATGATCAGCGCGGCGACCGCTGCGGTGGCGGTGCTCGTGGTGCCGCTGGTCCGCGATCATGGTGTTGAATATCTGTTTGCTGCTACAATCCTCATGGGCATATTTCAGGCGATAGCGGCCTTGCTGCGGCTCGACCTGCTGATGCGTTTTGTCTCGCGGTCGGTGATAACAGGCTTCGTCAACGCCCTGGCGATCCTGATCTTCATGGCGCAGGTTCCGCAGATGACCGGTGAAGCCTTTACCTGGCAGACCTACGCGATGATCGCGGGTGGTCTGCTGATCATCTATGGCCTGCCGCGAATTACCACATTGGTCCCTTCACCGCTGGCGGCGATCATTGTGCTTGCCGGCCTCAGCATTGCCTTCAAGGCCGATGTCTTCACGGTTGGCGACATGGGTGAACTGCCGGAAAGTCTGCCGTGGCTGCATATTCCACAAGTTCCGATCACCTGGGAAACACTGGCGATTGTCGCGCCTTATGCGCTGGCGATGGCGGCGGTCGGACTGCTCGAATCCCTGCTCACCGCTTCGATCGTCGATGACCTGACCGAAACCCGCAGCGACAAGAAGCGCGAAACCTACGGGCAGGGCATTGCCAATTTTGTCACTGGCTGGATCGGCGGCATGGGCGGCTGTGCGATGATCGGTCAATCGGTGATCAATATCAAATCGGGCGGACGTCGCCGGCTTTCGACCTTTGTCGCGGGTGTGATGCTGCTGGTGCTGATCGTCGGCCTTGGGCCCTTGGTTGCGCAGATACCGATGCCGGCGCTGGTTGCGGTGATGATCTTTGTTTCGATCAGCACCTTCCGCTGGAAAAGCTTTACCGAAATCACCCACCATCCGTGGCCATCCAATTTCGTCATGATCGCGACCGTGATCATGGTTGTCGCAACCCATGATCTGTCGATCGGCGTGCTGACCGGCGTATTGCTCTCCGGCATATTCTTTGCCTGGAAGGTCCGTCAATTGGTGACGATTCAGGATTTTGTCGAGGTCACCACCCATCGCTATGTCTTTGGCGGCCAGATTTTCTTCGGCTCGGTCGACATGCTTTACGAGGCGATGGAGTTTAACGAGGAAGGCATCGACAGCGTGATCATCGATGTCCATGACGCGCATTTCTGGGACATCAGCGCGACCGGCATGCTCGACAAGATCGTCGAGCGCCTCAAGAATGAAGGCAAGTCCGTCGAACTGATCGGCCTCAATCAGGCCAGCGCGACGCTCGTCGAAAAATATAGCGAGAATGACAAGCCGTTCGAAAGTCTGGGCGTGGTCGGGCATTAGATAGCGGCGATATGCTCCGCATCAGGTGCGGAGCATAAAGTCCTGTTGACCGCTTGACGGCTTTGCCGCACATCTGCTCCCAAATATAAATGAGGAGCCCCAAATGATCAAACTGCACCATCTCGGCTATTCCCGTTCGTCCCGCATCATCTGGCTCTGTGAAGAGGGCGGCATCGACTATGAGATGGTGACCTATCATCGCGATCCCAAGACGCGGCGTTCGCCACCGGAACTGGCGGAAGCGCACCGGCTGGCCAAGGCGCCAACGGTGGACGTGGACGGCTTGACCATGGTCGAATCCGGCGCAATCATCGAATATCTGATCGAGCGGCATAGCGACGGAGCGCTTGGCGTGGCGCCCGATCATCCGGAGCGCGCCAAATATCTCGAATGGCTGCATTTTGCCGAAGGCACGATGGGCATGAGCTTCATCATCACCGGCATCGCGCCGATGCTCGGCGGACTGCCCGAGATCCTGAACGGGTTCCTGCAGGCGGAAGTCGACAAGCTGCTCGACCATCTGGAGATTGAACTGGAGGGCAAGGATTTCCTCGTCGCGAACAAATTCACCGGCGCGGATATCAACCTGCATTATATGCTCGAAGGACGGGCCGCTCTGGGGCAACTCGACAGCCGTCCGAATTGTACCCGCTATTTCGAGGCGCTGGTGATACGGCCGGGTTATCAAAAGACAGTGAAACTGGGCGGACCGGTGTTGTTGCCGCGGCCCAGCTGATTTGTGAGAAAATCTGACGGGTCGCTGACGACCGTTTTCCTGCTTGTCAGCATATTGCTTGCCTTTGCCGGCAATTCGATTCTGGTGCGCGCAGCATTGGCCGGGGCGCAAATCGACTGGGCTGGCTATACCATCGTCCGGCTTGTTGCCGGTGCGCTGATGTTGTGCGTGCTGTTTACGGTGCAGAAGCGCAAGCCGATCATGCCGGGCAAACGCGACGTGGCTGGCGCGCTTTCGCTCTTTGTCTATGCCGCGGCTTTCTCCTGGGCCTATGTCCGGCTCGACGCGGGTATAGGGGCGCTGATCCTGTTCCCGGCCGGACAGATTACCATGCAGCTTATCGGCCTGTTCAGGGGCGTCGTTCCTACCAAGGGACAACTGGCCGGAGTAATAATCGCGCTGGGCGGCTTGATCTATCTGATGGCACCGGGCGCTTCGGCTCCGCCGCTGGCGAGCGCTATCTTGATGGCTAGCGCAGGCGTGGCCTGGGGATTTTATACATGGTCCGGCAAGCTCGGGAGCGACCCTTCGCTGGCCACGGCTCGCTATTTCGTGGGGGCCAGCTTGTTGGCGTTGCTGCTTCTTCCCTTCGTCGATCTGTCCGCGCTGACCTGGCAAGGCTTTGCTCTTGCCGCGATTTCAGGCGGTATAACCTCTGCGCTGGGTTATGTGCTTTGGTACAAGATACTGGCGCGGATATCGATCACCAGCGCAGCCGTGTCGCAACTTTCGGTGCCAGCGATTGCCGCGATGGGAGGCGTGATATTGCTCGATGAAATATTGACCACTCGACTGCTGATCGGTGGAATGATCATCTTTATCGGTATCGGTCTGACGATCTGGGCCTCGATCAGAGGCAGCCGGATTTAACCCACCGCATCCCGTACAACCGCGACTCCGGCCTCCCGCTGCACTTTCAATTCCGCCTTCAGCTTCGCCGGATCGCGAGCAAACACAAAGCCGAAACTCACCCCGCCTTCCTTGCCAATTGTCGCATGGTGCAGCTTGTGCGCCTGCACCAGCCTTTTGGCATAGCCACGCTTGGGGACGTATTTAAAGTAACGCTGATGGACCAGGCCATCGTGGACCAAAGTGTAGATGATGCCGTAAAATAATATACCGAGACCGATCCATGTGCCCGGCTCCCATGCCCTCGTACCCATGATCATCGGGCTGCCGACGATGAACATGGAGATGCTCATCACGGCGCCAGCAATGCCGAATAGATCATTTTTTTCCAGGCGCTTGTCGTGCGGTTCGTGATGATCGCGGTGCCACGCCCAGCCAAAACCGTGCATGATATATTTATGCGCTCCCCAGGCAATGCATTCCATTGCGACAACAGAAGCAATGATAGTGGTCAGGATCGCAAAAATGCTCATAGTGCGGAGATAATCCTTTCCCGACGGCTTTTGAAGTAAATATTCTCATAGGCGGCTTCAGCGAAGGCTGGAATCTCCCGAGGTTAGTCGCTACATCGCTTGGGATCCCATCTGACGCTTGTCAGACACAATATTGAAAGCAGCTATGAACCAGCCAAAAACCCTGTACGAGAAAATCTGGGACGCCCATGTTGTTGACCAGCGCGATGACGGCACGGCGTTGATCTATATCGACCGGCACCTGGTCCACGAAGTGACTAGCCCGCAGGCTTTTGAAGGCCTTCGCAAGGCCGGACGCAAGGTCCGTCGGCCGGACCTGACTCTGGCGGTTCCGGATCACAATCTGCCGACCACCGCGCGGCTTGATGCCAAGGGGCAGAAAATTCCGATCGCCGATCCGCAAAGCGCGGCGCAGCTGGAAGCTCTGGAAGCCAATGCGCCGGCTTTCGGCATCAAATATATTGGTGCCAGCGATATCAATCAGGGTATTGTCCACGTGATTGGTCCGGAGCAGGGTTTTACCCTGCCGGGCACGACACTGGTTTGCGGCGATAGCCATACCGCGGCGCATGGCGCCTTGGGCGCTCTCGCCTTCGGTATCGGCACCAGCGAAGTCGAGCATGTGCTGGCGACGCAGACGCTGCAACTGACGCGCTCGAAAACGATGGAAATTCGCGTGGATGGCTTGCTCGGTCCCGGTATCAGCCCGAAAGACCTGATCCTCCACATTGTCGGGGTGATCGGCACGGCTGGCGGAACCGGTCATGTTATCGAATATCGCGGCGAAGTGTTCGAACAAATGTCGATCGAGGGCCGCTTGACGGTCGCCAATATGTCGATCGAAGGCGGCGCGCGCGCTGGCCTGGTCGCTCCGGATGAAAAGACATTCGCCTATCTGAAAGGCCGTCCGATGGCGCCCAAGGGAGCGGACTGGGACGCGGCGCTGGCTTATTGGAAGACGCTGCCAACCGATGAAGGCGCGAAATTTGACAAAAGCGTGACCATCAATGCTGCCGATGTTTCGCCGACCGTGACCTGGGGCACCAGTCCCGAAGATGTCGTTCCGGTGAATGGCGTGGTGCCCGCGCCGGACAGCTTTGCCGATCCGTCAAAGCAGGATGCCGCACGCAAGTCTCTGGATTATATGGGGCTGGAAGCTGGGCAGGCGCTGCACGATGTCACAATCGAGAATATCTTCA
Source organism: uncultured Parasphingorhabdus sp. (assembly GCF_963975555.1). Taxonomy (GTDB): domain Bacteria; phylum Pseudomonadota; class Alphaproteobacteria; order Sphingomonadales; family Sphingomonadaceae; genus Parasphingorhabdus. Next base: position 107,621 of record NZ_CAXBHH010000006.1, read on the forward strand.
TCGGCAGTTGCACCAACAGCCGGATCGAGGATCTCCGGGCTGCGGCTGCGGTATTGCAAGGCCGCAAGAAAGCCGACAATATCAAATGGGCGATCGTGGTGCCGGGTTCGGGGCTGGTCAAAGCTCAGGCCGAAGCCGAAGGACTCGACCGGATATTCACCGATGCCGGTTTCGAATGGCGCGAACCGGGTTGCTCTGCCTGTCTCGGCATGAACCCCGACAAGGTGCCTGCAGGTGAGCGCTGTGCATCCACTTCCAACCGCAATTTTGTTGGACGGCAGGGGCCTGGTGCTAGAACGCATTTGATGTCACCCGCAATGGCCGCCGCTGCGGCCGTAACGGGCAGGCTCACCGACGTGCGTGAACTGACAAGATGAGAGGTTGAAATGAGCGACGACAAGAAAAATGACAAACCGTCCGTAGAACCGTCCGCCAAGAATGATGATTCAGCGAAATGGTCGACCGGCGCCAAAGTCGGCGCCGCGATCGGATCGGCTGCGGTTGCGGCGGCTCTGATGTACGCCGGACGGCATCAGATGAAGAAGCATAATGAATTCAAACCAGTCAACGACAAGCCGCTGCCGAAATATGAAAATGAGCCGGATTATGATGACGATGACAGCGATGATCTTGTCGACAATAGTGAAGAAGAATAGAGATGAAACCGATTAACCGCGTAGAAGGTCGTGCTATTCCCTTCGGCCAGAAAAATGTCGATACCGACGTCATCATCCCGGCGAAATGGCTGAAAACCATATCGCGCGAAGGGCTGGGCGAGGGCGCATTCGAAGCGATCCGCGCGCAGGAGGGCAATATTTTTGACGATCCGGAATATGCCGGTGCCACAATATTGATTGCCGGCGATAATTTCGGCTGCGGATCGAGCCGCGAGCATGCGGCCTGGGCCCTGGCTGATTTGGGGATCACTGCGGTCATCGCACCAAGCTTTTCCGATATTTTTTCGGGCAATGCCTTTAAAAACGGATTGCTTGCCATTGCAGTGCCACAGGCTGCTGTCGACCGGTTGATGGAGGTCGCCAAGACCGATCCGATCACCATCGATATGGAAAGCATGAGCATTACCACGCCGTTCCAGGACCGGTTTGCTTTCGAGATGGATCCGTTCCGGCATCAGTGCCTTGTTGAAGGGCTCGACGAAATTGACCTGACATTGGCAAAGTCCGATGCCATAGAGCGGCACGAGAAAAATAGTGATTCTGCACAGCCGTGGCTGATACCCATAGCGGCATAGGATCCGAACAATATTCCAGAGAGGAAGTAAAATGAAGGCTTTGATGTCAACCAAAGTGGGCGGACCGGATACACTGGAGATGCTGGACGTCGCCGATCCCGTTGCCGGCAAGGGCCAGGTCCTTATCGATGTCAAAGCCTGCTCGATCAACTATCCTGACGTGCTGATCATTCAGGACATGTACCAGTTCAAGCCGCAGCGGCCATTTGCGCCAGGCGGAGAAGTGTCCGGTGTGATTGCGGCGGTCGGCGAAGGCGTGACCGATTTGAAAATCGGTGACCGGGTCGCTTCGACCACTGGCCATGGCGGTCTGGTCGAGAAGGTTGTTGTCGACCAGAATGCCGTATTCAAAATTCCCGATAGCGTCAGCTTTGAAGACGCGTCGGCGCTGATCCTGACCTACGGCACGTCGATCCACGCTCTCGTCGATCGCGGTCATATCAAGGAAGGTGAAACCCTTCTGGTGCTCGGTGCTTCCGGTGGCGTGGGTATCGCGGCCGTCGAACTGGGCAAAGCTTTTGGCGCGCGCGTTGTTGCAGCGGTATCTTCTGAAGAAAAGGCTGCTTTTGCGAAATCGGCCGGTGCTGACGAAACCGTCGTCTATGGCCGCGCTCCGTTCGACAAGGATCAATCCAAGGCTTTGGCCGCGCAGTTCAAGGCAGCGGTTGGCCCGGGCGGCGCTGACGTTATTTATGATGCGGTCGGTGGTGATTATAGCGAACCGGCGGTACGCTCGATTGCCTGGGAAGGCCGTTTTCTGGTGGTCGGTTTCCCGGCTGGTATCGCGAAACTGCCACTCAATCTGACCCTGCTCAAATCCTGTGATGTTTGCGGTGTGTTCTGGGGTGCTTATGCGGCGCGCGATCCAGAGGGAAACCGGGCGCATATCGACCGGTTGTTCAAGCTCTGGGACCAGGGTCTCATCCAGCCGCGCGTGTCAGAGATATTTGCCTTTGAAAATGCAGGTCAGGCCATCCAGAAAATGGCAGATCGTGGCGCCATCGGTAAATTGGTAGTCAAAGTCGCCGATTGATTGCCCGCGCGCACTTGTAGGAAGCATCGGTGATGCCTATTTTTATGATAGCATTGATCAAGGAAAAGCCATGACAGACTTTAAAGATCGCGAACGTGCGTTCGAAACGAAATTTGCACGTGACGAAGAGATGGAATTCAGAGTTACCGCGCGGCGTAATCGTCTGCTGGGCCAATGGGCTGCCGAGAAAATGGCGCTGACGCCCGAAGAAACGGCTGCTTATGCGAAAGAGGTCGTAGCGGCTGATTTTGAAGAAGCAGGCGACGAAGATGTCATCCGCAAATTGCTTGGTGATTTGACGTCGGCCGGTATCGAGATCGACGATTCGGCGATTCGTACGGCCCTGACCGACAAGATGGTCGAAGCCCGGCGTCAGTTTATCGAAGAAGCCAGTTAGGCAGATGCCCATGGCAAGCGCAGATATCGAGGCCATGATCTTGGCTGCCTTTCCGGACGCTTCGGTTGAAATTACCGATCTGGCCGGTGATGGCGATCATTATGCCGCAAAAGTGACTGCTGCTGCGTTTGCGGGGATGAACCGTGTGAAACAGCATCAGGCGGTTTACGCGGCACTAAAGGGAAAAATGGGCGGTGAACTGCATGCGTTGCAACTCACCACCGCGGTTCCCGACTAGGAGAATATATATGAGCGATGTAAAAGCAAAAATTGACGCTGTGGTGAACAGCAATGACGTGGTGCTGTTCATGAAAGGCACGCCGCTTTTCCCGCAATGCGGATTCTCAAGCCGTGCGATTGCCATTCTTGAGCATCTGGGAGTCGGGTTCGATTCTTTCGATGTCCTTCAGGACATGGAAGTGCGGCAGGGAATAAAGGAATATTCGGATTGGCCGACGATCCCGCAGCTTTATGTCAAAGGCGAATTTGTCGGTGGCAGCGATATCATGATGGAAATGTATGAAGCCGGCGAGCTTGGCGAATTGATGGCCGAGAAAAAGGTTGCACCAGCTGAAGCCTAAACGCTTTTCTGCCGCACCCACAGTCGAAGAAATGAAAAACGGCTCGATCTAGGAGGATCGAGCCGTTTTATTTTGGGTAGTGTCTGTCTAAACTGTGAAACGAGAGGGGACGGCGGAGACCAGTACGCCATCCCCCTCATTCGTACCTCCTGAAAGGAGATGTGGGTGTGAAAAGTCATGTACACCCGATACGTTGCATCCCTTGTGCCAGTTTTATAAAGTCCATATATTCTAATGACTTGTATGGTTTAATTGCTGTTAACATTTGTAAACTTGTAAGATAATTCGACAACGCGCGGCTTTTCGACAAACGGCCGCTGCCCATCCACCAACGACATCGAATGTTCAATTGAGTGTTTACAACTGTAATCATTGAAACTACACATGTAGTCACTGACGATATTCAAGGGAGTCCCGATAATCATGGCTGAACGCATTAGCGATGCCGAACATGCGGTGATGGAAGTTCTTTGGAAACGTGCTCCCCTGACCGCTACAGAAGTGGCGGACCAGGTGGTCCAGGAGAAGGACTGGTCTCTTCAGACGGTCAAGACCCTGTTGTCCCGGCTGGCCGCAAAAGCGGTCGTCGGCACCGAGCGCGATGGTCGTCGTTTTCTTTATTCTCCGCTGGTGGAACGGGATGATTATCTCACCGGCGTATCACGGAATTTTGTGGATCGGCTTTTCGGGGGAAAAGTCATGCCATTGGTTGCCCATCTGGCCGAGGCCGATGAACTGAGCGCTGATGACATCCGCGAAATCGAGGAGCTTTTGAGGGAGTTGAAAAAATGAGCGGCGAATTGAACCAATGGATCTGGGATACCATGTTCTCGATGACCCTGTTGATGGTGCTGATATTGATGATCCGCAAACCGGTCAGTCATTTCTTTGGCGCGCGCATCGCCTATCTGCTCTGGATATTGCCGCTGGCGCGCTTGTTCATGCCAACACTTACCCTTCAGGCACCGGCAGAGGTCGAGCCTGCAGCCACGCTCATGCCTGCGATGGACGGATCTGGTCTGGTTGCTGCGGTCCCGCCGCAAGCGACTAGCCTGGGCGCGCTGGCGTCACTTGACTGGACGATGATTGCCATCATCCTCTGGCTCGGTGGAGCGGGTCTGCTGTTCATCAGCAAGCTCGCCGCCTATCTGCAATTCCGGGAAGATATCGTCGCTGATGGCCGGTTGATCGGTCGCCACGGAACTATCAAGATCCTTGAAACCGCAGCTGTTGGAGGTCCTCTGGCTTTCGGCGTGTTTGAAAAATATATCGCGGTTCCGACCAATTTCTTTCGCGATTATGCGCCGCGGGAGCGGGAACTGGCACTGGCGCACGAAATTGCCCACCATGAGTCGGGGGATCTCGCGGCCAATTTTGTCGGGCTGACGATATTGTCCCTGCACTGGTTCAGTCCGGTTGCGTGGTTCGCATGGATTTATTTTCGGCAGGATCAGGAGACCGCCTGCGACGCGCGGATCCTTGAGCAGAGCGGTCGTGACGTCCGTGCTGTTTACGGACGGACTATCGCCAAATCGGCTTCGGGCCACCGGCTGGGGCTTGCCAGTCCGCTGAACCAGAAAGACAAGATCAAGGGCCGTCTCAAAATGTTGGGACAATCGGAAAAATCCGCTCTCCGTCGCCGACTGGGATTCGCTTTGGTTGGGGTCGGCACGGTCATCACCTTGCCGCTGACGGCAACCGTGACCTATGCCGAGGCGGTCGCGGACGACGTTGCAAATATATCGGCACCGAACGCGCCATTTCCGCCGGTGGCTCCATCCGCCCCTGCGGCGCCTCTGGCACCCGTTGCCCCGATAGCGCCTTTGGCTCCAACAACCACTGCTGACGACGGCGATACAATCAATATCACGATGCTGAACGGGCGCAAAAGCGGCGATCTGTCGAAAGATTATGTGCACAAGATAAAACATGATGGCAGAACGATCATCCTGCGCACGAACAAGAAGCTGAGCGATAAAGAAGTTCGTCAAATGGTTGCTGAAGCCGAAAAATCGCGGCTTGAGGCTGACAAGGCGCTCCGCGAAAGCGGACTGGATAGCGAGCACATGGGATCGACCATGCGCGAGGTCGAACGGGAACTGGCCCAGGCCCAAAGAGAGATGAACCAAGAGCTGCGGGAAGCGGACCAGGAAGTTCGCGAGGCTTTGCAGGAAGCCCGGGAAGCCAGGCGTGAGGCTATGGCAGAAGCGAGAGAGGCGCAGCGGGAGGCGCGGGAAGCGCAACGCGATGCGGTAGCGGAATCCGCGTCAGCCGCTCGCATATCTTCGATATTCTATACCGTTCAAAAATCCATATCCAATGCCACTTCCAGCGTCACATCGAACGCTACTTCCGATTCTGGCCGGAATAGAGCCGTTGCTCACAGCGGCAAGGTCAACGGTCCCGATTGCGTTGCGATGAACAGGCAGATCGCCATGGGCGGCGAAAGCGACCTCTCCGGACAGGCTTGGGCCGTGGTTGCCGGTTGCGGCGGATTTGAAGTCAAGATCGATAAGACGGCGATACTCGACGCAGCGCTGCAAGGGCTGAAAAAAGAGCGGGCCGATGCCGTAAAATGTAAAGATAGCAAGTTTGATCGCGCGAAAAAAATCAAGGAAATCGATCGCAGCATTGCCGTGCTGCAGGCTCAACTCTCACTGACATAAGCGGGTTAAGCTGTTTTGAAGGGGGCATAAGGGCGGTTCGTTTTGCGGACCGCCTTTTTTCATGGTTGTTTTATGGGCGGGATATGCCACATCAGACCGATGGACTTTGACCCCTCGAATTTTCCGACCGGCCTGTGCGAACAGATGGAGCCACTTGTCGCGCGTGTGCTCGCCGGCAATCCCAGTCCCTATACCTATACCGGGACGCAAACCTATATTGTCGGTAACAAGTCGGACCGGGCGATCATTGATCCGGGGCCAGCGATTGACGAACATATTGATGCGATAATCGCCGCTGTTGGCGACGCCAGAATCAGCGCGATCATGTGCACCCACACCCATCGTGACCACAGCCCTGCCGCTGCGCCGCTTTCTGCACGCACCGGCGCGCCGATCATTGGTTGCGCGCCGCTGGTGCTCGACGATGACGGACCGCGCGCCGACGAGAGTTTTGACAAGGAATATAAGCCGGACCGGGTGCTCGGCGATGGCGAGACTATATCCGGTGATGGCTGGACCATCGAAGCGGTGGCGACGCCGGGACATACGTCCAACCATCTCTGCCTCGCGGTGCAGGAATCCGGCGCGATGTTTACCGGCGATCATGTCATGGCCTGGTCGACCAGCGTGATTGTTCCTCCCGACGGCGATATGGCCGACTATATGGCGAGCCTGCAGAAGCTTTATGAGCGCGAGGACAAGGTCTATTATCCCGCCCATGGCAAGAAAGTGACGAATACACGGCAGCTGGTGCGCGGGATGATGGGCCATCGCAAGCAGCGCGAACGGCAGATATTGAAGCTGCTGGAAAAAGCACCTGCCGCGATCACCGAAATGGTCCCGCAGATGTACAAGGGCCTTGATCCGCGTCTGAACGGTGCGGCGGGGCAATCGGTGCGTGCCCATTTGATCGATCTCCGGAACAAGGGACGCGTGACGCAATCGGGCGAAGTCTGGGCGATGGCGGGATGAATTCCCGGCCTTCCCGCTTGTGGCTCCCTTTTGTCATAATCGGCGGGGTGCTGATTCTGCTCGGCGTTCTGGCCTGGTTGCTCTTCTCCCGCGTCGAAAGCAGTATCAGCCCCGACCCGGTGTCGATTGCCAACGCCAGCCTGACCAATATGCAGGAACAGAACCGGCTGACGGTTTTCTCGGCGAGCTATAATGCCACGGTGACCACCACGCTGACCAAACTCGGCCTGTCGGCACGCAAGACTTTGATCATGCCGGGCACGGTGCGTTACGAACTGGACCTGGCCAAGCTTGGCGCTGAGGATGTCCGTTGGGATGCTCGCGACAATACGCTCTATGTCGAGATTCCAGGGATAGAAATTGCCCGGCCAGAGGTCCACATCGAACAGATCCAGACCTATGATGACGGCGGCATATTGATGGCTTTGACCGATGCGGAAAATGTCCTTGATCAGGCCAATCGCAAAAAGGGCGTCGCGGAACTGGCAATGCAGGCGCAAAATCCGGTGCAGGTTCGTCTGGCCCGGGAAGCCGCTCGGCGGGCGGTGCGGCACAATTTCGTCGTGCCGTTGCAAGCGGCGGGCGTGGAAGCAAAGATAGATGCCTTTTTCCCTTATGAACGCAGCCGCTACAAGGAAAGATGGGATTATTCGCGGCCGATCGGGGACATATTGGCGGAGCAGCAGACGAAGAGGGATGAGGCGCAATGAAAATGCAGATTACCACTGCGGCAGCAATGCTGCTGACCGTTTTGACGTTGTCAGGCTGTGAACAGAGCCCGCAGCCGGAACCGCTCTCGCAAACCGCCGACTTTGCCTTGCCGGAACCGATCAGCAATAATGCGGTGGCCGTCGCCGATGGTCCGGAAGGCCCGACCTTGTATAGTTTCAACGGTCTGAAGGCGGGCAAGACCTGGAAAGATACCAGCAACGCCGCTTTTGCCTGCGTGATTGCTACCCAGTCGTGCAAGACAATCGCGTCCGTGCCGGTGCCGGAAGGGCGACTGGCCAGCGCGGCCGTGACCGTAGCGGGGAAAATCTATATTTTTGGTGGTTATAGCGTTGCTGCAAATGGTGATGAGCTTTCCACGCCGGAAGTCTTCGCATTCGATCCCGCTACCGGCAGCTATGAGCAAAAGGCCGATATGCCGACCCCGGTCGATGATATGCTGGCAGTGCCCTATCAGGACCGCTTCATCTATCTGATCTCCGGCTGGCATGACGAAGGCAATGTCAGCGTCGTGCAGATGTTCGATACGCAGACCGGCGCTTGGACCGAGGCCACGCCCTTTCCCGGTACGCCGGTCTTCGGTCATAGCGGCGGGATCGCGGGCGACAGCATCATCGTCACCGACGGGGTCGCATCGATCTTCGCCGACGGCAAACGCAAATTTGTCGCTGCCAAGCTGACCTGGCGCGGCGATATCGATCCGAAAAACCCGACACAGATCAGCTGGCGCGGTGTCGACACTCATGCCGGTGTAGCAAAATACCGGATGGCGGCGATTGGCGACGAGGCTGGTCAGCGGATCATTTTCGCCGGTGGTGGTGACAATCCCTATAATTATGACGGCATCGGCTATGACGGTGTACCGGCCAAACCATCCGGCGGCTTTTTTGCTTATGATCTGAAATCCGACAAATGGATCGAACTGGGGAGGCTGGCCGAAGCGAGCATGGACCACCGCGGTCTCGCGAAGGCGGGGCAGGAATATTATATATTGGGTGGCATGGATGCGGAGCAGAAAGTGACCGGCCGGATCATGAAATTCCGCATCAGCCACTGAGCGCAAATATCTGCAAACGACATTTACGGGTCGCCCAAACTATATTCCCAACCCGTTAGAATGGGATTATATCTGCTTTAGGAGAAACTTCGAGGGAGGTGGAAACGTGGGAGCGGAGCAGAATATTAATAATCGGACGATGAACCGGGCCATGGAATATGCGCTTGATCAACGATTTTTTGTCCGGTTTTCCATCATTCTAGCGGCGGTTATCATTTTTGGTTTCGCGCAATTTTCAATGCGCGGAATGGTGAATTTTCAGGCGGTGCCGAGATGGGTGCATCTGCACGGAATCCTGATGCTGGGCTGGCTGGGGTTGATAGTGGCGCAAAATATCCTGATCCAGCGCGGTAAGACGGCTCTGCACCGCAAGATCGGCTGGCTGGGCGGCGGGCTCGCTCTGATAATATGTGTCACCGGTCTCTACACGGGATATATGGCGGTTCAGCTGCAGCGCTTTCCGCCGTTTTTCAACGGTTCCTATTTTCTGGCGCTCGTGCTCGTGGAAATGCTGGTTTTTGCCGCCATGGTTGTCTGGGCAATCATGTTGCGTCGGCAAACCCAATGGCATCGCCGGATCATGATCGGTGCCACTCTCATTGCCCTGGAACCGGCATTTGGTCGCCTGTTGCCCATGCCTTTGCTGGGAGACTGGGGCGAGTGGCTCATTCTGCTATGCCAGCTGGTCTTTGTCGTCGTGCTGGCGAGGCACGACCAAAAAATCATCGGCCATATCCATCCCGCGACGCTGGCAACTGGTGCCATAGTGACGGCGGCCCATGTGGTAACGACCGGCTTGTCCCTGTTTCCTCCGTTTCAGCGGATTGCGGAATCGATTGGGGGTGCTGGTTAGTGTAAAGATATTCTCATCACTGCTTCTTGGCCAACGTGAAGATGATTTTACCGCGACTCGGGCGTTCGGCACGAGACAAATGGTTATTCGTTTCCTATATGGAGGGGGTACGCAGGACAGAGGAATAATATAATGGACGCACGTGATGGAATTGGCGGCAGCTTGGCCGGAGTGGATATTGTTGAGGAAATCAACAAGCTGCGCAAGGAGCGCAACGCAATCATCCTCGCCCATTATTACCAGAAACCGGAAATTCAGGATATCGCCGACTTTGTCGGTGACAGTCTCGAACTGTCCAAAATGGCGGCGGAAACCGATGCCGATGTCATCGCCTTCTGCGGCGTGAAATTCATGGCCGAAACCGCGAAAATCCTGTCGCCGGACAAGATCGTCGTGTTGCCGGACATGGATGCGGGTTGCAGCCTCGAAGACAGCTGTCCGCCGGACAAGTTCAAGGCCTTTCGCGACGAACATCCCGACCATATCGCGCTGACCTATATCAATTGCTCGGCCGAGGTGAAGGCGCTGTCGGACATCATCGTCACCAGTTCATCGGCCGAACATATCCTGTCGCAGATTCCACTCGACCAGAAGATCATCTTTGGTCCGGACAAGCATCTCGGCGGTTATATCGCCAAGAAAACCGGTCGCGACATGCTGCTCTGGCCCGGCGTCTGCATCGTCCACGAAGCGTTTAGCGAGACCGAGTTGCTCAAGCTGCAGACCCAGCATCCCGGTGCACCGGTGGCCGCGCATCCCGAATGCCCCGCCTATATTCTCGATCACGCGGACATGGTCGGATCGACCAGCGCGATCCTGAAATATGCCAAGGAATTCGAAGGCGACACGATCATCATCGCCACCGAACCGCATATCATCCACCAGATGGAAAAAGCGGTGCCGGAAAAGAATTTCATCGGCGCCCCCGGCGCGGACGGCAACTGCAACTGCAATATCTGCCCCTATATGGCGCTCAACACGATGGAGAAACTCTATGTAGCTCTGCGTGACCTCGAACCGCGCATCGAGATGGACGAGAACCTGCGCTTGCAAGCGCGCAAGTCGATCGACCGGATGATGGAAATGGCGAGCGCGACGGTCGGGCAAGGCGATTTGGGGCCAACTGATCTGGCGCATAAGGGGTAAGTGATTTGACCTTTACCCTGAACCGCTTCGATCTTACCGCCTTTTTGCAATCCACGCTCGCCGAAGATCTTGGCGGGCCGCTTGGTGAAGGGGGGAAGGATGTGACCTCCGAGGCGGTCATTCCGGCCGATGCCATATTCTCCGGTGTCATGGACAGCCGCGTTGATGCGGTGATCGCCGGGCTGCCGATTGCGGAAGCCTTTTTCCGCTATCTGGACCCGGATGTGGAGATTGAAGTCCTTGTGGCTGAAGGTGAGGCGGTTGCGGCCGGCACCGATATCATGCGGCTGAAGGGCAAGGGCCGGGCGATGCTGACCGCGGAGCGCAGCGCGCTCAACACGGTGCAGCATCTTACCGGTATCGCGACCATGACCAATGATTATGTCCGGCGGATCGAGGGGACCGGCTGCATCCTGCTCGACACCCGCAAGACGATACCGGGCCTGCGGGTGCTGGAGAAATATGCGACGCGGATGGGCGGCGCGCAGAACCACCGCATGGGCCTGTGGGACGCAGCCATGATCAAGGACAATCATGTTGCGGTCGCCGGATCGGTTGATGAAGCGGTCCGGCGCGCCAAGGAAGCAGGCGTCGAAAAGATCATTTGCGAAGTCGATCGTATCGACCAGATCGAACCGGCACTGGCGGCGGGAGCCACCAATTTGCTGCTCGACAATATGGAACCGGCGACTCTGCGCGGCGCGGTGACTCTGATCGGTGGTCGCGTGCCGGTAGAGGCGAGTGGCGGCGTGACGCTGGAGACGATCCGCGAAAAAGCGGAGACCGGGGTTGATTATATCTCGGTGGGAAGGCTCACGCAAAGCGCGCCGGCAGCAGACATCGGGCTGGATTTTGCGCCGGTTTAGAAATCGTCATCCCGGCGAAGGCTGGGATCTAGGCCAATCGTCTGGGCTCCTTGAACGGTGGTCTAGGCCCCAGCCTTCGCTGGGGCGACCCGTGGCTTTGTGCCTGTTGTTGGCTATGGCCTCAACATCCGCCAACGCCCAGTCCTACCAATGTCGCCCACCATCGGGCCTCAGCGCGCCCGCCGAGCGTAAACCAGCCTCCGAACCCCGCCGCATTAAACCTGTCACTGCCTATACGCTGGCGCTCAGCTGGTCGCCGGAATATTGCCGCAACCGCAAGGACAGCCGCCGCGACAAGACGCAGTGTAGCGGGGACGACGGAAGCTTTGCCTTCATTCTCCATGGCCTATGGCCCGACACGCAGGGACCAGCCTATCCGCAATATTGCGCGCCGACCAAGGCGCTGCCGCCCGCGGTTATAAAGCGCAATTTCTGCATGATGCCGACCACGAAGATGATGGCGCATGAATGGGCGAAGCACGGGACCTGCATGACCAAGCGTCCGGAAACCTATTTCCGGGTATCACGGATCATGTTCGATGCCGTGCGCTTTCCGGACATGGACCGGTTGTCGCGCAAGCCGCTCACCGTGGGGCAATTTCGCAACGCCTTCGCGGCGGCGAACGAAGGGCTCCAGCCCGATATGCTGCGGTTAAAGGTGAATGCGCGTGGCTGGTTGCAGGAGGTGAAGCTCTGCCTTGGCAGGAGTTTCCGACCGCAGCGTTGTCCGGCCTATATGCGGGCGGCGAAGGACGATATGCCGATCAAGATTTGGCGTGGGGGGTAGTGCATCGGGTGCAGAGCACCGCCTAACCTTCAATCGTCCGTGTCCCGGGATGATGTTTGTCGAGATGCTTGCGGATGATCTTCAGATTCTTGCTGTTCGAGCGCCAGAAAAAGTCGAACACGTCGCCAGCAAAGGGGATCGCGCCGAGCGCAGTATCGATACCGACATTGGCCGCCATACGGGTCAGTTGTAGCTTGGACATACCAAGATTGCGGGCTTCCCAGACGATATAGGCACCCATGAGCGCGGTGACGATATCACCGACCACCGGAATCAGGCCGACGATGGAATCCACGCCGATGGGACGATTGGTGCCCGGAATCACGAAGGCCCGTTCCAGCACTTTCTCCATCGCCTCGACGCGGTTGCGTACGGATTGCGGATCTCGGCTGACGTCGGGCAATTGTTCGGCGAGACGCTTTAACTGTTCTTCGGAAATGGCCATGGGGCCTCCCTGTCATATACTACCAACACAGTCAGGATATAGGGATGCCGACCAGTGTGTTCAATGGATGCCATCCGCGGGAATTGACGGAAAAGCCACGCTGACCCTGTTTGGCAAGCGACCAGCGGATCGGAACCGCGATCGGAATGAAATTATAATGTTCGACCAGAATTTTCTCAATCTCGGCATAGAGTCGGGCCTTGATCTGCAGATTGGTCGCTGCATCGGCTTCGGCAATTTTTGCATCAGCGTCGTTCAGGCAGACCGGGGTCTGGGTGCAGGTCAGCTGTTTCAAAAACCATTGCGCGCTATCATAGGGGGCAATCTCGTCCATCAGCTCGACATCGGCATTTTTGCCTAGGCCGACTCTTCTTGCGTCCAGTCCTACTCTTCTAAGATCCGACTGGATACGCTTGAACAGGATATCGGCGCCCGCTGCATCAGACAGAGCGATGGTGAGCGGGGTTATTCGTCCTTCCGAAGCTTTCCATCGAGTCACATGGTTTCTGGCGAAGGCCGTTCGTGCCTCCATCGTCATGCTGGCCCAGTCCGGATAAGTGTTGATCCCTTCGACATCAAGCGCCTCGGGGATGATCTTGAGCCGGCTCTGCCAGGCACTGACACCGGGAAAGGAGGTCAGCAACGCCGGACGGTTGATCGCCATTGCCAGTATTTCGCGGTTGCCCGGGACCGCCCAGAAGCCTTCGGCGCGAATGAACCTTAGTCCGAACAGGCCGGCGACCGGATCGAGCCTCAGGTCGCTGCTGCTGATGTCCGCTGCGTCGACTAGCGGCAGATGGTGATATTTCCCGTTCAGGACGACCTGAACGCCGCCGGCCCGATAGCGGGCTATGGCTGCGGCTGCGGTTTCGCTGCGCAAGGACACCCAGCGGTCATCTTCCTGTTCCGCTTCTTCTTCCTCGTCTTCCTGCGAGGGTTCATCAAAGCGATTGAGCTTGATGCCATCCTCTTCGCTAAGCAGCCGCATCGGTCCGGCGCCATGACCTGCCCGGAACAGCCCCATTTCCGGTTGGGCGAGCAGCTGAAGGAAATTGGGATGCGGTGCGTCCAGACGGATCTCGATCACCCGGCCGGTCATCGACACGACTTCGTCGACGACCGAGACGTCATATTGCAAACGGCTTTTGCGAAGTTCGGAAAAACGGGAGCGAAGCAGACGGGCGACCCGTTCGGCGGTTATCTGTCTGCCATCATCCCATTTCGCATCGAACAGACGGAAAATATAGCTGAGGCCATCTTCGGAAACGATCCATCGGGCGGCAAGTGCGGGGACAACCCGGCCTTCCTGGTCAAGTCCGACGAGGCCTTTGGCCATCGCTGCGCGCATCGTCGACGAGGCGAAGGTCAGCCGGGTCCCGACCGGATTAATGTGTGTCGAGCCGTCCTCGATCACGGTGACTCTCACCTGATCCTCGTCCTCGGCAAAGCTGCAGGCAGCGAGCAAGGGAATAGCAACTAGTGCCAGCAGGCTGTTCAGCCAGAATGTCGACCGGAAATTCATCATGGCCTTATAAGCAGAGTGCGGCTGGGATGCACATTGGAAATATTATCTTCCCATCCCGCGATGCGCGGTGCCACCAGACTGCGCGTGACGTAAAAATAGAGCGGCAGGATCGGCATGTCGGCGATCAGGATCGCTTCCGCATCGCGCATCAGTTTTTGGCGTTGGCGAGTGTCCGGTTCGGCGATTGCCTGTGCCAAAATACGGTCATAGACCGGATTGTCATAGCCCGAATAATTGCCGCCGCCATTGGCCTGCTGGTGAACCAGCAGGAAGTTTTCCGGTGTCGGCAGGTCGGCAATCCAGCCCGACCGGGATAGAGCGAAATCATGTTGGCGGAGCGCGGCGAAATGCAGCGCAGCTTCGCTGTTGAACAGGCTGGCTTCGACGCCCAGCGGTTTCCACATTGCTGCCATAGCCACCGATACGCGGCGGTGCTCGGCGGAGCTGTTGAAGCGGATTTCGAAACGCAGCGGATTGTCCGAGCCAAAGCCGGCGGCGTCGAGCAAAGCGCTCGCCTCCTGCAGCCGCTTTTTACGCGGCCAGTTTGCCCATTCGGGTCTTGTCGCTGCCGGACCGGCCAGTCCCGGCGGCAGCAATCCCCATGCCGGGATATTGCCGATCCCGATCACCTTGTCGGCGATCCACTCGCGTTCGACCGCCATCGACAGGGCTCTGCGTACCCTGCGGTCATCAAAGGGAGGCGCGCGGGTGTTGAAGGCGAAATAATAGCTGCCGAGATAGGGCACGCTATGGGCGGCGGTAGGATGGTTCTCCTTGAGCCATTGATGACGGCTTGCCGGATAGTCGGCGGCAATATCCGCACCATCCGAAAGGAACAGGCGCATCGCCGAAAGACTGTCGTCCATCGGCTTCCAGATGATGGTCGCAGTGGGTGCTGTCCCGTCATACCACGCGGGATTGCGTTCCAGCCGCGCATGGTCGTTCAATTTCCATTCGATCAATTGATACGGGCCGCTGGCAATCATCGGCCGGTCAGAAGTCCATTTGTCGCCAGCATCGCGGATCCGGTGGAGGGGCAGGGCTGCCATCGCCGGATGGGCCAGCAGTGCCGGCAGCGACGGATCGGGGGAGGCGAGGGTCACGATAAGCCGATTCGGGTCGGGCGCCGCTACTGCCACGATATTCCCGAACAAGGCCTTGGCGGCTGCCGCTGTTTCAGGGGCGCGGAGGCGCTGAAACAGGGCTGGAAAAAGCGTCGCGTCAAAATCTATGCCATCGGAAAATCGCAAATTTTGCCGCAAGGCAAAAGTCCAGGTCAGCCCATCGGGCGAGATTTGCCATTCGCTGGCCAGTCCCGGCTCCGCATTCCCTTTGGCATCCAGACGGGTCAGACCCTCGAACTGGTCGGCGGCGACGCGGAGCGAAGACAGATCAGAGACTTTTTGTGGATCGAGTCCCTTGATCTCCGAATCGGACAATCGGACAATTTGCGTTGGGCCCGGTATTGTGTCGATTGCCGGTTCGCTGGCGCAGGATAGCAGCATCAATATTATGGAAAAGAGGGCGAGATTGCGCATGTCACTCGTCTAGATGTTTTTGCTGGCTCGACAAAGCGGAACTCTTATGCTGTCTCCTTCGCAGAGGAGAATTACGGCATGACCGGTTTGCAATATGATATTTCCACCATCGGAGAGGTCGGCCCCAGAATTCTGGCTCTGCTCCCCGAAATTGCGGCGCGAGCAGAGGAAACCGAAGCCGCGCGGCGGTTGCCGGCCGATCTCGCTGCCAAGCTCGCTGCTGCGGGCGCCTTCAATCTATCCAAACCGGCATCGCTCGGCGGGCTGGAACTGGAGCCGCTCGACTTTCTGAAAATCGTCGCGACGGTTGCCGAAGCGGATGCCAGTGCCGGCTGGTGTGTGATGATCGCGGTAACCTCGACTCTGGGCGCTGCCTATATGGCGGAAACGGCGGCGAGTGAAATATTCGGTGCTGACGATGTCGTGACCGGAGGGGTGTTTGCGCCTATGGGCAAGGCCGAAGACCAGGGTGACCATTATCTGCTCAGCGGCCAATGGCAATGGGGTTCCGGCTCGGCCAATTGCTCCTGGCTTGGCGGCGGCGCGATGATCTTCAAGGATGGCGTGCTGCAGAAATTCGACAATGGCGCGCCTTATCACCGGATGCTGTTCTTCCCGGCGAAGGACGTGTCATTCATCGACAGCTGGCATGTTGCGGGCTTGAAGGGGACAGGTTCCGGAGACTTTTCGGTCGAAAATTTGATGGTCCCAAAAGATCGCAGTGTGTCCTTCGTCGGCGACCAGCCGCGTGATCCGGGTGCTTTATACAAATTCCCGCTCTTTGGCCTGCTGGCGCTGGGCGTGTCGTCGGTGGCGCTGGGGAATGCCCGGGCGGCGCTGGAAGAAATAAGCAATATCGCGATCAACAAGAAGACCCCGGGTGGCGGGCGGTCGATGGCGCAGCGAGCCACCGTGCAGGCCGAACTGGCGCGGGCGACGGCTTCGCTGGGCGGTGCCTTTGGCTACCTGGACAATGCGATAGGTGGATGCTGGGCAGAAGCACAGGGGGCCGGTGAAATCTCCGCAAAAGGCCGGGCCAATCTGCGCCTTGCCTGTGCCCATGCCACCGAAATCTCCGCCGAAGTCTGCAAGACCGCCTATACATTGGGTGGCGGTGGCGCCGTCTATTCGAGTAACAGCCTGCAACGCCGTTTCCGTGACGCCCATGTAGCCACGCAGCATATCGCGACCGCGCCGGCGGTGTTCGAACTGGCTGGCCGGATACTGCTGGATCAACCGGTTGATATGGTGATGTTATAGGGGGGCGGCGATCCGTAGAATATATCGCGCGACGCCAAGGGGCTAACAATATCCGGATAGTTTAAAACTGGTGCGGACGGCGGGACTCGAACCCGCACACCCATTTCGGATAGCAGATTTTAAGTCTGCTGCGTCTACCATTTCGCCACGTCCGCACCGGTAGGTCCAACTTTCGCTGGAGCCTAGCGACAAGCATTATTGCGGGCGCGGGGTCAAGTGGATAGGCAAATAATATTTGAAATTGTTGCGATTAGTCCTTGTTCAACTGCTCGCGAATTTCTTTGCCGGGCTTGAAATAGGGCACTCTCTTGGCAGGAACCTCTACGGATTCGCCTGTGCGCGGATTGCGACCGGTGCGCGGTTTCCGCTGGCGCGTCGAGAAAGCACCAAAGCCACGGAGTTCGACACGACCGCCTTCGGCCAGTTTCTGGCTGATTTGATTGAAAAACAGGTCGACGATTTTTTCGATTTCATCCGGCTTCAATTCCGGATTTTCTTCGGCGAGTTTTTCTAATAGTTCAGAACGTATCATCGGTGCACCTTTCCGATTTTCGGGAAATCCCGAAAATTCATGCATCAAAGACTCCAAGAATCTTCAAGTCTGATGTTATTTACATCCCATAGATGCCAGAAATCATGTCTGTTTTCAATGGTTTTGGGAGAAGTGTAATATTTGCCCCAAAATCGGAGCTGGCAATGAAAAAGCCCACCCCGATTAAGGGGCGGGCTTTTTTCTCATTCCGTCATGCGGTTGAAGAAACTATTCTTCTTTCTTCTTCAGCGCTTCGCCAAGGATATCGCCGAGGCTTGCACCGGAATCGGTTGAACCGAATTGTTCCACAGCCTGCTTTTCTTCTGCCAGCTGATGCGCCTTGATCGAGAAGTTCGGTTTCTTCGAACGGTCGAAGCCGGTGATCATGGCATCGAGCTTCTGGCCAACCTGGAAGCGGTCGGGACGTTGTTCGTCGCGGTCGCGGCCAAGATCGTTGCGCTTGATGAAGCCGGTTGCGCCGTCGTCGCCCATTTGGACTTCTAGGCCGCCATCGCGTACTTCCAGCACGGTAACCGTTGCCACCGAGCCCTTTTTGAGACCGCCGGTATCAGCGCCGCCCATGGCAGGTGCACCTTTTTCAAGCTGCTTCATGCCAAGCGAAATACGTTCTTTGTCGATGTCGATGTCGAGAACGATGGCTTTTACCTGCTCACCCTTATGGTGGAGGTTGAGCGCGTCTTCGCCGGAAATGCCCCAAGCGATGTCTGACATGTGAACCATGCCGTCGACGTCGCCTTCAAGGCCGATAAACAGACCGAATTCGGTAGCGTTCTTGACTTCGCCTTCAACGGTGCTGCCCACTGGGTGGGTATCCGCAAAGTCGGTCCAAGGGTTGGACTGAGCCTGTTTGAGGCCAAGCGAAATGCGACGCTTTTCGGTATCGACTTCGAGAACGATAACTTCGACTTCTTGCGAAGTGGAAACGATCTTGCCCGGGTGGACGTTCTTCTTGGTCCAGCTCATTTCGGAAACGTGGACAAGGCCTTCGATGCCTGGTTCCAGTTCGACGAAAGCACCATATTCGGTGATGTTCGTAACCGAACCGTTGAGCTTCGTGCCAACCGCATATTTCTCGGTTGCGCTATCCCAAGGATCGCTTTCGAGCTGTTTCATGCCAAGCGAGATACGCTGGGTGTCTTTGTTGATCTTGATGATCTGGACTTTCAGCGTGTCGCCGATGTTGATCATCTCGTTCGGGTGATTGACCCGCTTGTAGCTGAGATCGGTAACATGGAGCAGACCGTCAATGCCGCCGAGATCAACGAACGCACCATAATCGGTGATATTCTTGACGACGCCTTCGGTAACCTGACCTTCAGCCAGGGACTCGATGAGACCCGAACGCTGTTCAGCGCGGGTTTCTTCAAGAATGGCGCGACGCGAAACAACGATGTTGCCGCGCTTGCGATCCATCTTGAGAATCTGGAAAGGCTGGGTGATGTCCATCAACGGGGTTACGTCGCGCACGGGGCGGACGTCGACCTGGCTGCCGGGCAGGAAGGCTACAGCGCCATCAAGATCGACCGTGAACCCGCCTTTGACGCGGCCGAAGATAACGCCTTCGACGCGATTGCCTTCGTCATATTCTTTTTCAAGCTTGTCCCAGCTTGCTTCGCGGCGGGCGCGATCGCGGGACAGCATGGCTTCGCCATTCACATTTTCGATGCGGTCGACATAGACTTCGACTTCGTCACCGACAGAGATGTTGGCTTTTTGACCGGGAGCGGCGAATTCGCGCAGCGCTACACGGCCTTCTGATTTCAATCCTACATCGATGACAGCCATGTCGTTTTCGATGCCGGTTACGGTGCCTTTGACGACGCGGCCTTCAAAGCCTTGGTCTTCGCCACCGAGTGATTCGTTTAACATTGCCGCGAAATCGTCGCGGGTTGGAAATGCCGTTGAGGCCATATGGTTTATTCCTTGATAGTCAATTTTTCTGGCCAGGCGGTTGGTTCCGCCGGTCTTGGACCAAAATTGCCGCGATCACCTCATGCGACCGCCGCATCCATCAGAAAACTGCCAATATCTGGTGTATGCAAGGAAAAGTGCAAATACAAAAAAGCTGCGCTAAAGCCGGGGCGGTTTTTGCCAACCCGTCTTGCACATCATTTGTCTGCTATGCCGGATCGCTATCGCGCCGGCCGCTCATCTTCGCATTCACCAAGGCAATCGCCTGCTGAATGGCGGCGTCTATAGTCAAATTGGTGGTATCAAGCAAGTCTGCATCTTCGGCGGGCTTGAGCGGTGCTGACGCGCGATTCTGGTCGCGTTCGTCACGCTTTAGAATGTCGGCGAGAATATCATCGAAATTGACTGGCTCGCCGCGTCGTTTCATTTCCTCGAAACGCCGCACCGCGCGCGCCTCGGATGAAGCTGTGACAAATAGTTTTACGTCGGCATCCGGCGCGATGACGGTTCCGATATCACGGCCATCCAGTACGGCACCGGCGGGCTGGTAGGCGAAATCCTTTTGCCGTTTGTCGAGTGCCCGTCTTACCTCCGGATGAACCGAGACCCGGCTGGCCAGCCCGCCAACCGTTTCACTGCGCAATCCCGGATTGTCCAGCAACGCAGCATCAAACACACAGGCGGCCAGCGCGTCGGCGGCAACGTCGGCATTGCCGCCCTGTTCCCGGAGCGTCCAGCCGACCGCACGATAGAGCAAGCCGGTATCGAGGAAGGGCAGGGCGAAATGTTTCGCCAATTGCTTGGAGATCGTTCCTTTGCCGGACGCGGTCGGGCCATCGACAGCGATGATCATGAGCCCTGACTCGCCCGTTTTCGATAGGCCTTCCAAAGGCCGCCGACGGCAATGGTGATCCAGACCATTTCAAGCAGAAATGATGCCAGATTGAAATACACCATGAGAGAGATAGTGAGCAACAGAGCGCCGAGCAGGTTGGCGCCGTTATAGATGAATGCGTTCACCGCGTCGGCATAGACATTATAGCCATAGGCAAAAACCACCAGAATACTGCCGCAAATTCCGATCGCATTGGCGGTAAATCCGTCAATCATTTGGACACGAGCGTCGTTATCAGGTCCTGGAACCCGGGAAAGCTGGTTTGCACTGGCGTGATGTCATCAATAGCAAGCCCGGATTTTGTCACCAGGCCGGCCACTGCAAAACTCATGGCGATACGGTGGTCCAGCGCGGTTTCGATCACTGGCTTGGCTCGTCCGCCGGATAGCTGCTTTCCGCCGTTGCCTTCGATCACCATGCCGTCTTCCTTCTCGGTCAGCTTTACGCCGAGCAGTTCAAGACCTTTCGCCATTTGCGACAGCCGGTCGGATTCCTTGACCCGCAATTCGTGCAGTCCGCAGGTCGTGGTTGCACCGCTGGCCATAGCCGCGGCAATGAACAGGGCAGGAAATTCATCGATCATACTAGGCGCAATATTGGCTGGAACGTCTATGCCGGTAAGCGCGCTATGTTTGACATATATGTCCGCAACCGGTTCGCCGCCGACCGTCCGCTTTTTCTTGAAGCTGATGTCCCCGCCCATTTTCTGCAAGACTTCGAACAGCCCCGCACGGGTGGGATTGATGCCAACATTCTCGATAATGATGTCGGACCCGGGCACGATCAATGCTGCAATCACCAGAAAAGCGGCGGATGACGGATCGCCCGGTACCTTGATTTTTTGCGGCTGCAGTTCCGCTTCGCCGGTCAGCGAAATGATCCGGCAACCCTCGGCGTCTGTTTCGACGCTGATTTCCGCGCCAAAACCCTTGAGCATGGTTTCGCTATGATCGCGGGTGAGAACGGGCTCGATGATGCGCGTAATACCGGGGGTGTTGAGACCGGCGAGCAGAATCGCCGATTTGACCTGCGCAGAGGCGACCGGCAGGCGATATTCGATCGGTAATGCAGGGCACAGGCCTCTCACCGTCAGCGGCAGGCAGGATTTATGGTCCGAAGTCTCGCGCGCCTGAATATCGGCGCCCATTTCCGAGAGTGGATCGATCACCCGGCCCATCGGCCGTTTTGTCAGACTAGCATCGCCGATGAATGTAGCGCTGATCCCGTGTGACGCGACCAGACCCATAAGCAACCGCGTGGACGTGCCGCTGTTGCCCATCTCGATCGCATTGTCCGGCTGCATCAGGCCGCCGACGCCGACACCATATACGGTCCAGACGTCACCGGCTTTTTCGATTCTTGCCCCCATCGCCCGCAATGCGTCGGCAGTTGCGAGGACATCCTCGCCTTCGAGCAGTCCGGTGATCCGGCTCTTGCCGACGGCAAGCGCCGATAATATCAACGCTCGGTGTGATATGGATTTGTCTCCGGGAACGGAAATTTTACCGGTGAGCGGGCCAGACGGTTTGAACGTTACTGGCTGTGGAGTGTTGCTGGTCATGTCAGAGCTTTGTTAGCGGAACGCACAAATGATTCGTGCAGGAATATCAAACGGCTTTTGACAGCGCAGCAAAGCTATGGCAAGGCGCGCCGGATTTCGCGGCTGATTTAGATAAAACTTGAATCGCCGTATAGCGGACTTACCTATCAACGAATTGATTTAGACAGGATTTGGACACCAGCCATGGTTAAACCGGAATGGGGCACAAAACGCACATGCCCGAAATGTGGAACGCGCTTTTACGATCTCGGCAAGGAAGACCCTGCGACTTGCGTCGAATGCGGGGAAAGCTTTGTGCCGGAAGCTGTGCTGAAATCCAAACAGCCTATGCCTTTTGAAGCGCCCAAGAAGGCCGTGAAGAAAGAAGAAGATTCGGTTGACGACGACGATTTGGACGTCAACATCGATGATGATGAGCCATCTCCGGACAATGAAGTTGATCTGGGCGGTGACGATGATCTGGGTGTCAGCAAAGGCAAAGGCGACGACGAGCCTGACGATACCTAATTTTTGATTTGCTTTCTGAAGGGCGTCTGGATTAAAGGCGCTCTTCAAATGGGGCCTTAGCTCAGCTGGGAGAGCGCTTCGCTGGCAGCGAAGAGGTCAGCGGTTCGATCCCGCTAGGCTCCACCAACCTTCGCTCGCTTCGCGAGCTACGGTTGGCAGACCGATTTCCTTCTCCCGCAAAATATTGTTTGGAAATCGGCTCCGGCAGAGCGTTTGCGAAAAAACGTCTGCGCTAACCAATGCCCAAGACTGAGCTGGGGTAGTCGGATATTTTTCGACGCGGGCGGGTTCCACCAGATGTGCGCAATGTTCCAACGATGAGAAAAAGCGTCAAGCTAGTTCTGGTCGTTTTGACGACCGCGTGATTCGCCCTGATTATCTGCCGGAGCATCGAACAGCGGCTCTCCGAGAATGAAGCCGATAATATTCGGACTTCCCGTTTGAGTGAGCAATGCTTTGCCCACAATCAGCAAGGGGACCGCAATCAAGGCTCCACCCAATCCCCATATCCAGGTAAAATAGCTGATGGCCAGCAGGATCACGACCGGGTTCATCGAGAAGCGTCGACCCAGAATCGACGGCGTGATCAAATTCGCTTCGATCACCTGCAGGCTGATATAGGCCGCTGTGGGGACCAGTCCCCCTCCTAGATCGCCGGTCGATGCTGCGCCGAAGCCGAATAGAAGCACCGCCATCAGCATGGGCCCGAGATAGGGAATGAAGTTCAATATGGCAGCCAGACCACCCCACATCAGAGGCGATTCTATATCCAGTGCCCATGCGCCAAAGGCGACTATGATCCCGACGGCTATATTGATCGTAGTGACGGCCCCGATATAGTGGGACAGGTCTCCGGTAATGCTCCGCCCGGCCCGGGCCGCTTTTAATGAGGTGGCTAGAGTAGACCGTTTTGACAATATGATTCGCTTCAACCGCAAGCGGGATTCGAGCATGAAATATACCAGCAGGAGGACCAGCAGAAGTTCGAGGAGCACTGCCGGTGTGGCATAGGCCGCTTCTTCCATGACAGTGGGGCTTGCGAGGACCACTTCGCGTCCTTTGGTCTCACCGATTGTCGAAGAGAATTCTGTGCCCATTTGCGATACTGAAGCGGTGAACTGGCGCATATCAACGAGCCGTTCCTGCAAGATATTCGTGATATCGGGAAACCGCTCTGCTAGTTCCAGAGCCGGCTGCAGGATAAGCAGAAATCCGAAAGCCAGAAATAAAAGAAACGTCAGGACGGAAAGAAAGGCGGCAATCGCGTTCGGTAGTCCCAGCTTCGTCAATCCGCCGGTTAACGGCAACAACATCAGCATGATGACCATCGCGGCGAATAACGGCCTGAAAAAAACTGCGCCGGCGGACAGAACGAATGGCAAAGCCAGAAACAGGCCGAGCGACAAAAGAAAAATGGCTGTCGAGAGCTGTCTTTTGGTCGGCATTTGCTGGCTGACGGGCAGTTCGGTTGCGGGCGTTATCCTAGCTTCTCCGCTGACGAGATCACCATTATCCGTCAATATCTGTCGCGCCTTTCCGGGCAAATTTCTTTGCGCCTGCAGCGCATTTGGTCGCTACGACGGGATAATCAATTTCCCGCGCCACTTCGGATTGCAGTACCATGGCCTCTGTTCTCTCGCATTCTTGCAGCGTAGCGAAGACGCGCTCGTGCCTTACCATTTCCTTGCAAAGGGTCATGTCATCCGAACATCCCATCAAGATGATGGCGTAAGCGAGGCTGCTGATCATTTTTGGCTCCATCGACTTTTAGTTGCACTTGGTTTGAAAACGCGGGCATCTTTAAAAGGTTGCGACAGGGTGATGGATCGCCGGGCGAGCGGAGCGCAATCTGTCCGGATCTGGCGGAGTGCGCGAGTGATCATAATGGACAGCGGGGGCACAGGAACAACACAGTAATTCGCGCGCCTGCCAGCCGTTGCCAATAATCGATATCGCTGTTAAACGCGCCGTTGCGCAGTCTCGGCTTCGCTTGAGCGGTTGCTCGCGGGACAAGCTGATTTTCAAACCAAGATAATTTGGGAAACTTGGCCCTAGTTCACCCCGGCGATAGCCGAATACCCTTCGCAGACGGCAATCGCGAATCTGCTGATATTAGAGAGTTTTCGATAATCCATGCGCAAAGTCCCTACCCATTATGATGCGATAATCCTCGGCGCTGGCGGTGCTGGCCTGATGTGTGCCGCTGTGGCCGGCCAGCGCGGTCGGAAGGTTCTTCTGATCGATCATGCCGACGAGCCGGGCAAGAAAATCCTGATTTCCGGTGGTGGCCGTTGCAATTTCACCAATAGCGGCACTGCGCCCGATCGCTATCTGTCGCAGAACAGGCATTTCGCGAAATCGGCGCTGAGTCGCTACACCGCTGCCGATTTTATCGCGCTGGTTGATCGCTACGGCATCGACTGGCACGAAAAGACACTGGGACAGCTCTTCTGTGACGGTTCCGCCAGGCAGATTGTCGCGATGCTGATGGACGAATGCCCGGCCGATACCGTCAGCCTGTCGCTGGGCAAGACGATAACCGATATCGGCCATGGCGAGGGTCGCTATCGCGTCGAATATGGCGGAGAGACGGCTTTTGCGCCGTCCCTCGTGGTTGCAACCGGCGGCCCGTCGATCCCGAAAATGGGGGCGACCGGGTTCGCTTATGATCTGGCGCGGCAATTCGGTTTGAAAATAGTCGAACCGCGCCCGGCGCTGGTGCCGCTGACCCTGGGCGGAGAAGAAACCCTGTTCCGTGAGCTGTCCGGCGTGTCGGCACCGGTGATCGCGAAATGCGGGAAAACGGCCTTTCGGGAAGCTGCGCTGTTCACCCACAAAGGCTTGTCAGGGCCTGCTATTCTGCAGATTTCATCTTATTGGCAGCATGGCGAATCGGTCGAGATTGATTTTCTGCCCGATCTGGCCGGTGATTGGCTGTCCGAGGTGAAGAAGCAACTCCCCCGGCTTTCACTGAAAAAGGCGATCAATGCCCATTTGCCCACCCGCTTGACCGAGACGCTAATCGAGCGGATCGCCTTGGAAGGCGAACTGGGCAATTTGACCGACAAGAAGCTGGATGAAGCGGCGCGCCGTCTTTCCCATTGGCGCTTCATGCCCAATGGAACCGAGGGTTTTGCCAAGGCAGAAGTGACGGCTGGCGGCATTAGTACAGCCGAACTTTCGTCCAAAAATATGGAAGCTAGGCAAGTACCCGGTTTTTATGCTATTGGGGAAGCTGTTGATGTCACCGGCTGGCTCGGTGGCTATAATTTTCAATGGGCTTGGGCGAGTGGCCATGCTGCCGGCAAGGCAATATGATCCCCAGTGCAGACCGTTTAATAACAACATATTCTTCATAAACCGCAGGCGACTGGCAGTTCCGCGCGGCTTTCACATTTGCCACGGAATTAGAACATTATGCCTTTCACGAAATTATCACCGCTTCTCGCTGAGGCGCTTGCGGCGCACGAATATGACAAGCCTACGCCGGTTCAGGCCGCTGTGCTTGAACCAGAAGCGGATGGCCGCGACCTTATCGTATCCGCCCAGACCGGCTCCGGCAAGACCGTAGCCTTCGGTCTGGCGATGGCACCACAATTGCTCGATGACAACGGTCGTTTCCCGTTTCTGGTCGAACCATTGGCTTTGGTCATCGCACCGACCCGCGAGCTTGCGCTGCAAGTGAGTCGCGAACTGACATGGCTCTATCAGCCAGCAGGCGCGCAGATCGCGACCTGCGTTGGCGGCATGGATGCTTCCAAGGAACGGCGTCAGCTGCGCCGCGGCGCGCATGTCATCGTTGGAACGCCTGGCCGTTTGCGCGATCACCTGGAACGCGGAGCGCTCGACCTCAAAAATCTGCGTGCAGCGGTTCTCGATGAAGCGGACGAAATGCTCGACATGGGTTTCCGCGAAGATCTTGAAGAAATTCTCGATGCTACCGGTGAGCAACGCCGGACATTGATGTTCTCGGCGACCATTCCGAAACCGATCATCAATCTTGCCAAACGCTATCAGAATGATGCGCTGCGCATTTCCACCGTCGGCGAAGACCGTGGCCACGGCGATATCGCCTATCAGGCAATCACCGTCGCTCCTGCCGACACCGAAAACGCGGTGGTCAATCTGCTGCGTTTCCATGAAGCAGAATCGGCAATGCTGTTCTGTGGCACCCGCGAAGCGGTTCGTCGTCTGCACGCCAGTCTGGTCGATCGCGGCTTCAGTGCTGTGGCGCTGTCGGGTGAACATACCCAGAGCGAACGCAACCAGGCGATGCAAGCCTTGCGCAGCAAGCGCGCACGCGTCTGTGTTGCAACCGATGTCGCCGCTCGTGGCCTCGATCTGCCGACCTTGAGCCTTGTTGTGCATGTCGACATGCCACGCGATGCCGAGACTTTGCAGCATCGGTCCGGTCGTACGGGTCGTGCCGGCAAAAAGGGTACGGCGGTTATCATCGTGCCTTATCAGCGACGCAAGCGGGTGGAATCCATGCTGCGCGGCGCGAAGATCAACGCGGAATGGAAAGATGCACCGACACGCGCGGACATTCGCAAGAATGATGCCGAGCGGCTGATCGAAACATTGTTGCAGCCGGTCGAGATTGACGAAGATGATTTGGCATTGGCGAAGCGTCTGATGGCAGAAAAAACGCCGGAAGAAATCGCGGCCATGCTGGTACAATCGCATCGCGCGAAAATGCCTGCTCCGGAACAGATGCTCGATCGTGGCGCGCAGTCGCAAGCTGCGCCAGGCGGTCCGCGTCCCGGATTTGAAGATACGGTCTGGTTCAAGATGAACGTCGGTCATAATCAGCGCGCTGACGCTCGCTGGCTGTTACCGGTATTGTGCCGCCGTGGTCATATCACCAAGAATGAAATCGGCGCGATCCGGATCAACGGTGACGACACATTGTTCGAAATCCCGCGTCGGGTGGTCGACAAATTTACCGCTGCTATCGCTGAAAAGAGAGAATCCGGCGGGGATGATACCGATGATATCGTGATCACCCAGTTTGAAGGCAAACCACGCGATGAAGCCAAGCGCAACCGCAAGGGCGGACGCGGCGACAGTGGTGGCGGCCAACGCGATTACAGCAACGCCAGCAAAAAACATGGCGGCAAGCAGTTCGGCAAGAACAAGTTTGGTGACAAGAAGTTTGGCGACAAAAAATTCGGTGACAAACCGGGTGGCGGCGGCAAGCCTTACCAGAAGCGCAAGCCGGAAGGTGAAGGCGGCTCTGACGGCGGCGGACCAAAGCGCGAATTCGGCGGCGGTTTCAAAAAGAAAACCGACTTTAACGGCGATCGCAAATCCGGTTCCGGCGGTAATTTCGGCGGTGGCGACAAGAAGCCGCATCGCGGCAAACGCCCTTTTGAAGGCTCGAAACCTCGCGGACCCAAAGCCGACTGAACTAAACCATGACCACCGCCATTCAAATATTGGTTGATGCGGACGCCTGCCCGGTAAAGGATGAAATTTACCGGGTGGCGGACCGTCATCAAGTCGCGGTGGTGATTGTCAGCAACAGCCCGTTCCGGGTGCCGGCTCACCCGCTGGTCAGCCGCGTGGTGGTCAGCGATGCCTTCGATGCCGCCGATGACTATATTGCGGAACGCACCAGCGCTCACACTATCGTGGTTACATCAGACATATTGCTGGCTGATCGCTGTGTGAAGGCCGGTGCTGCGGTGGTCGGATCCAATGGCAAGCCGTTCACTGCTGATTCCATCGGAGCAGCGGTAGCGACACGGGCGATCATGGCCGATTTGCGCGCTGGTATGGGAACAGAGAATATCGGTGGCCCGCCGCCGTTCAGCAAAGCGGATCGCTCCCGCTTCCTGTCATCCCTGGATGAAATATTGGTGCGCTTGAAACGCGCCGGTTAGTTTACCGTAACCTGAAAAGTCAGGGCAAAGCTGCTCGCCGGCCCCAATGTCGCTGCCGTCGCCGTGATGGTTGAGCCGGCAATCGATGCACCATAGGGATCGCTTTCATCACCACCTGTTGCATTGTCATCTTCCACCGTAGCCGCAGAGCCGCAATTGCCGCCGCTCCTCATCGATCCCGCAGTGTAGGTAAATGGACCGGACAGATTGTCTGTAGCGGAAATCGCATCCGCCCTCGCTGATCCGCTGTTGCTGATCAGGATACAATATTGGACGATGGCGCCCGGAATACGCTTGGGATTGGTCGTGCCGCTGACCGGATCGCTGATGATCGAACTGATCTTGGTGACGCTCAGGCTGGTCGTCGGACGACAGAATTTGAAATCATGGATCGACATCGCCTGATTGCCCGATGCAGTCGGGGTGGTCGGCAGATGGTTGCCATAGGTTATGGAAACCGAGTCGACCGGTGAGGTGAAGGTCACGACCGCATTGCCGAACGGGTCGGTTGCGCCGGACGCGCCGTCGCCGATAATCGAATTGCCGCTTATATAATTGGCGGTATTGTTCGATAATGTCGGCAGGACGGTGGCGCCGTTATATGTGCCGGTCACCGTGACCTTGTCGGTGAACTGGTTGGCAGCATAATCAATATCAAACATGGAGAATTGAAGGCCCGGCACTGCGGTCGGCAAGGTGAGGATGACCGTCCCGGAATGTGTCTCGTTGCCGTTATTCATGTATAAATAGAGCGCCCGCGTGCCCGATGCTCCGCCGCCGCTGTTAGAGGTCGTGATTTCCGGGGTGCTGTTGGTAAATCCGTTCGGAGGTTGCGTTACGCCAAAGCTGATATCGCCCAGGCCGGTGACGCTATAGCTGTGCGCCAGCGAACCTCCAGGCGACCAGGTCGTCGGCGAATCCCAGCTGAAATCCAGCTGGTTGGATATGGGGCATATCGAGGTGAGCGAGGGCACGTAGCCGGCTATGCGCCCGCCTGCAGCGAAGCTGACGCTGGCATAATCATCTTCGCTGGTAACCCCGTTGTTGGGGGTTGAGTCCGGATCATAAGCGGATGAGGTGCGAATTTGCGCATTATTGGTGATCGTGCCGGAGGTTGCCGTGATGTTCACATTCAGTTCGATCGTGATCGTCTGGCCCGGCGCGATCGCGGTCCCCAAGGACCAGATTCCGCCACTATATGTCCCGGTGCCGGATGTGCCTGTCAGGCTGACACCAGCGGGCAGGCTGTCGCTGACCGTCACCCCGGTGGCGGTCAATGCCGAAATCGCCGAGTTGGTTACCGATAAAGTATATCTTCCCGTATTGGCTGATGTTGCGCCGAAGGTTTTGGTCAGGGAAAGATCTGCAAATGGCGGTGGCTGGGTAATATACAGGTCTGCCTGCCGGAAGGATCCGACATCGACGCCCTGCTGGTCACAAATGCCGAGCGTCCAAGTTCCCAGTGCATTCTCGCCGTCAAAGGCTGACAGGCTGTTCTGCGGTGTCTTGGTGTTGTTATAAATGGGAGTCAAAGGGTCATTGCTGGTGTGGGACGCAATGGCTCCGCCACTGGCTTCATCATCAAATTTGACGTTAAGATTATCCGCGCTTCCACCGACATAATCCATCAAAGTAACGACCGTGCCGCCTGGCGAGGTCAATGTGACTTCCAGATCGCGCCGGTAGGTGTGATCGAGCAGGACACCGATATCGACGTCACCCACAACATAGCTGGTGCCGACGGTGAAGGTCCGGTTGACCGTTGTCGGGCAGGCATTGTCCGGGATCGCGACGGTGCCGACATTGGAATATATATTCACGGTCTGGGCCTCTGCCTGTCCCGCAGGAAAGAGTGTAATCGCGCACAGGCAAAGCAAACCCCACATAAATGTGCGGATTTGTAATCGGCTCTGGCCCCCGATAGATTTCCCAAAAATCATGGATTTCCTTTATCCAAAATGGGCTAATTATTGGTTAACCAAGCGGACAGGATGATTGGGTTTTACAAGGATTTCAGGATGTTTGGTTTGCTGATGCCGATCATGAATATCGACGTCTAGGCGGGATTCCAGTCACCGCGTCCTGCCATCCAGAGGCTGATCGCCGCTATGGCAGCGGTGTCAGCGCGCAATATTCTCGGGCCAAGCGATACCGGCACCGCCTGGGGCAGGGCGCGGATCAATTCATTTTCGTTGTCGGAGAAGCCGCCTTCGGGGCCGATCAGGATAGCCGCCGGGCCGTCATGGGCGACCAGGGCCTTGCGGAAGCTGCCTTCACCGCTTTGATGGATGCGTTCGTCGGCAAAGAACAGATGGCGTTCGGCGGGCCATTGTTGCAGCATGTCGGCCAGTTTTACCAGCGGATCAAGAGCGGGAAGAGCTGTGCGTTCGCATTGTTCCGCTGCCTCGATCATATGGGCGTGCAGCTTCTCCGTCTTGATATTATGACTCTGGGTGCGTTCGGTCTGTACCGGCATGATCCTGTCGACGCCGAGTTCAGTCGCTTTTTCGACGATCCAGTTGAAGCGGTCTTTCTTGATCGGCGCGGTGCACAGCCAGAGATCGGGAACCGCCTCCCGTTCCCGTGTCTTGCCATCAACCATCAGGATCAGGTCGCGTTTGCCGAGAGCGGTGACATGGGCAAGATATTCACCGGTGCGGTTGTCGAATAATTTTAGCGGGTCGCCTTGCTTGATCCGCATCACTTTCAACAGATAATGGGCATGGCTGCCGTCCAGCCGGATTTCTGCGCCATCGGATATTTCGATATCAACGTAGAGACGCGGGGCGCTGTGCGGGGGATAAGCGGGTGTGGCTGGCATTGATGCTGTTTAGCGGCAGGTTTTATTTTCGTCATGCTGAATTTATTTCAGCCTCTCTTTCGGAAGAATGCACATGTCCGGCTGAGGTCCTGAAACAAGTTCAGGATGACGAGTTAGAGAAGCTCAGGGTGACGAGTTAGAGAAGTTCAGGATGACGAGTTATAGAATTGACGATAAGCAGCTGTCATGTCTGACCAATCCAACCAGATCGTCCCCGATTCCGAACATAAGGGCATTGTCGGCCTGCTGCCCGTTGCAGCCCGGCCCTTTGCCCTGCTTGCCCGTTTTGACCGCCCGATCGGCTGGTGGTTATTGTTCTGGCCCTGCGCCTGGGGCGTGGCGCTTGCCGGCGGTGCGATCGAGCGCTGGGACCTGCTCCTCTGGCTGCTGGTCGGTTCGATCGCAATGCGCGGCGCGGGCTGTGTCTATAATGATATCGTCGATCGTGATCTCGATCGCCAGGTGGAGCGGACCCGCTCGCGGCCATTGGCCAGCGGTGTCACGTCGCTGAAAGCCGCGTGGATATGGCTCGGCATATTGTGTCTGATCGGGCTGCTGGTCTGGCTCCAGATCAATGGCACGGCCAAGCTGGTGGCGCTGGGCAGTCTCGCTCTGGTCGCAGCCTATCCATTTATGAAACGCATCACCTGGTGGCCGCAGGCATGGCTTGGACTTGTGTTCAGCTGGGGCGCGCTGGTCGGATGGCTGGCGATTGCACCGCAATTCCACTGGGCGATGGTGCTGCTCTATCTCGGATCAATATTCCTGGTGATCGGCTATGACACAATTTACGCGCTGCAGGATAAAGAAGACGACGCCATGGTCGGGATACGGTCGAGCGCGTTGCGGCTCGGAGATAATGTGCGGTCCGGTGTGCTGCTTTTCTATCTGGCCGCACTCGGGAGCTGGGCGGCTGCATTCTGGATGCTGCGCCCCCAATGGCTTGGTCTCGTGGCGCTTGTCCCCGTCGGACTGCATCTCTTTTGGCAGGTTGCGACCCTGAAAAGCGGTGATGGAGATGATGCGCTTGCCAAATTCCGTTCCAATCGCTTTGCTGGCCTGCTGATGTTTCTTGCCTGTCTGGTTCTCGGGCAGGCTGGCTAGTTATCAGCGAAATTGGATTGCGTTTCGCAACCCATGGCGGTTATGCTACTTAACTGTACAGTTAAGCCAACGTCAGATTTGCCGGAGATGTTTTCATGAAAAAGCGCCGCCTGGGCCGAAGCCCGATATATGTATCCGAAATCTGCATGGGGACTATGACCTTTGGCAGCGCTGCCGACGAAGCCATGTCACACAGGATCATGGACGAATCAGTCGAAGCCGGGATCAACTTTTTCGACACGGCGGAAAATTATCCGGTGCCACCAAAACCGGAATGGGCAGGCGAGACCGAGAATATTGTCGGCCGCTGGATGAAGGGCAAGGATCGCGACAGCCTGATCATCGCGACCAAAGTATCCGGTCCCAGCCATGGCTGGATAGAATCTTCGCAACGTGCCGGCATGACCGCGATGGATCGCCACAATATCGTCAAGGCGCTCGATGAAAGCCTCAAGCGGCTCCAGACCGACTATATCGATCTCTACCAGACCCACTGGCCCGATCATGGCACCGCCTATGACGAAACAATGGAAGTGCTCGACGAGGAAATTCGCAAGGGTAAGATCCGCACCATCGGCTGCTCCAATGAAACCAGCTGGGGCCTGATGAAATCGCTCGAGGCTTCGGAGCGGCTGGGTGTCACCCGCTATTGCACGATCCAGAATAATTTCAGCATGAACAATCGCCGGTTCGAGGATGAACTGGCGCAGGTCTGTCGTCAGGAAGGGGTCAGCCTGATCCCTTATTCGCCGCTCGCTGGCGGGGCCCTCTCGGGCAAATATAATGATGGCGCGACGCCGGACGGTGCGCGTTTCTCGTCCTATCTAAAAATGGGTGGGCGTCAGGCGAAAATGGCGGAACGGTTCGTGAATCCGAAGTCCGAGGAATCGACCAAGCGTTTCATGGCAATTGCCGACGAACTGGGCGTTGCGCCGGTGACGCTGGCCACCGCCTGGTCGAAACAGCATGATTTTGTCGCTTCGACCATTGTTGGCGCAACCCACACCGACCAACTTCCCGAGATTTTTGCCGCTGCCGATCTGGTGCTCAGCGACGAGATGATGAAAAGGATTTACAAGATCAGTCGGGAAATCATGTACCCGATGGGTTGATTCACGAGGTCTGAATGACGAGGTTAAGGCTGCCAAACAGATTATCGATAAAAGGGTGACCGAATTTTTCGGGATTACCGCAAAATTGGGGGCGCTCACCGCCACCAAAAATTTCCAGAAACACAAGAGAGAGGAATTTCTAATGAGCCAGTTTCCCGACGCAAAGCAACTGTTCACCACCGTCACCGAGGACGGCAAGTCGATCCTTTCGATCGAGCCTTATGCTGTGCCCGAACCGAAAGAGCATGAAGTCGTCGTCCAAATGGAAGCGGTGCCGATCAATCCGTCGGATCTCGGTCTGTTGACCGCTGCTGCCAGCATGGACACGGCGCGTAGCGAAACCGTCGACGGTCACCCGGCGCTGGTTGCCGATGTGGAACCGGCGATGCAGCCTTTCTTCAAAGGCCGCGCGGGCAAGAAACTGGCTGCCGGTAACGAAGGTGCTGGTACCGTTGTTGCAGCCGGATCATCCGATGCGGCGCAGGCGTTGATGGGCAAGACCGTCACGATCGTCGGCGGCGAAATGTATCGCACCCATCGCGTGATGCCAGCCGCAGCGTGCGTTCCACTCCCCGAAGGCGCAGCAGCCAAGGAAGGCGCTTCTCTGTTCGTCAATCCGATGACCGCACAGGGGTTCATCAACACGATGCATGCGGAAGGCCATACCGGACTGGTTCACACCGCTGCCGCTTCCAATCTCGGCCAGATGCTGGCCAAGCTGT
The DNA here is from genome assembly GCF_963975555.1 of uncultured Parasphingorhabdus sp. GTDB lineage: Bacteria > Pseudomonadota > Alphaproteobacteria > Sphingomonadales > Sphingomonadaceae > Parasphingorhabdus. The sequence goes on from NZ_CAXBHH010000006.1 coordinate 141,799, forward strand.
GCCTCAAGGATAATATCCCGCTGGTCGCGATCGTGCGCTCCGACGCCCAGAAGAAAATCCTCACCGACATCGGCCTGACCCATGTCATCGACAGCACCAAGAGTGATTTCATGGAGCAGTTGATTGCGGCGCTGGCTGAAACCGAAGCGACGCTGGGCTTTGACGCCATCGGCGGCGGCAAGATGGCCAGCTATATCCTGACCGCGATGGAAAAAGCAGCGGCAGTGCGCGGCGCGGAATTTAGCGTTTACGGCTCCACCGTCAACAAGCAGGTCTATATCTATGGCCGTCTCGACACCGGCGAAACCATCCTCGGCGGCGGTCTCGGCCTTTACTGGGGCGTTGCCGGCTGGTTGCTGACCCCGCATCTCGAAAAAGTCGGCCGCGACCGGATGATGGAAATGCGCATGTATACCGTCGAAGAGCGCAACGGCATATTCCACAGCGACTATTCGAGCGAGATCAGCCTGATGGACATGATCGACCCCGAAATCGCCAAGGGCTACGAGAAGAAAGCCACCGGCGAGAAGGTGCTGGTCAATCCTAGTCTCTAGAAACACGCTGCATTGAGACCGTCATCCTGAACCGGTTTCAGGACCTCGGGCCTCTTTGCACTTTGTAGAAAAAAAGCGCCCCTCTCCCTGCAAGGAGAGGGGCGCTTTCTTTTTCCAGCAGGGGCTAGGCGTAGCTTACCACTTCCCACTCTATCCCGTTCCAGTCGAAGAAATAGAAGCGCCGGCCGGGCTCGTAGTCGCCATGGTTGAAGGGCTCGAGACCGGCGGCCACAACCTTCGCCTCCACCGCATCCAGATCATCGACGGTCACGCCGATATGGTTCAGCGGTTCGCCCTTGTTGAACGTCGGGTCGGCGGCCTGCACATCCGGATTGGTGTAGAGTGCGATATACTGATCATCCGTGCCGACGTGGATCGTGTGGCCACCCAACATTGATGGCCCCTCCCACCGGATATGCCAGCCAAAAAGATCGCGGAGGAGGTCGGCGCTGCGTTGCGGGTCGCTGACCGTGATGTTGACGTGCTCGAGTTTTCCGTTGTTCATTTTTCATTTCCTTTCTCCGTGGTTAAATTGTCGATCCGCCAGGGCGGGAAGCGGCGGTTGCTGCCGCCGTAGAACAGGCAGATCGGGTTGCCCGCCGGATCGCGCAGCCGGGCTTCGCGCCAGCCCCAGCTCTGGTCAGTGGGCCCTGTGTCGAAGGTGATGCCTTCGGATTGCAGATCCGCGATGACTTCGTCGAGATCGTCACATTCGAAGTAGATCATGGTTGTTTGAGCTCCGGTCTTCTCCACCGCATGGATCGAGAAAGTTTCGCCGGTCGGTGTTTCGAACCGGGCATAGCGGGGCGGGGAGTCGACGATTTGAGTGAGGCCGAGCTGGCGGTAAAATGCTGCTGACCGGTCATAATCGACGCATCCGACGGTGACCTGATTGAGTTTCATATGCTCACTTCCTCGCAATATTGGCATCACTATATTGGAAGAATTGGAAGCATGTTTTTCGCCTTTTTCTGCGGCCTTTTGAGCCCGCCAATTCTCCATGCTTGCGATTCGTACAATCTCAAGCTAAGTTGAGGTCAAGCTAATATTTTCCTCCCTGTTGCTCAGCAACGGGGAGGTGGCAGTCCGGAGGACTGACGGAGGGG
>NZ_CAXBHH010000007.1:0-134534 GCF_963975555.1 uncultured Parasphingorhabdus sp.
GTTCGTTTGGCGAAAAGCTGCTTTAGCGTTCACGTTCGACGATCCTGAACCCGCTACTTTCTTGAAAACCCAGCGCGCAGAACCATCAATGTCAGTAGGTGCAAATCTGGTTTAAGACGCTGTTTACGGCGTGCCGCAGCTTGATGAAAATCTGAATCCATTACAGGGTCACAATGTCTACAAGATTCATTCTGAGCCGAATGATCTACCCCCAACATCTGCCTTTTGGTCTGTGACCAACTACGATGAGGAGGGTTATCTTGAAGCCAACGAGCAGAACCGCTATTCTCTGGGGAGCAATTGTGAACTGAATTATAATGCAGAGGGAAGCCTCGACTTCTACCTGTCGAACAGCAAGCCGGAAATTGCGAATGTCAACTGGGTGCCTGCGCCCAAGGGGAATTTCAAGACACTGCTCAGAATTTAATGGCCTGACGAGAAAATACTTAACGGCCAATGGTTCCTCCCGCCTTTGATCTAACTGAAAGATAGCCAATAGCCCGATGAAAAAAAACAGTGACATAACATTCGATGGTCTTCGTCCCCCTTGTCCCTGGATGGACGACAGTCATTCGTTGTGGCGTGATAGTGTCCGCAATTTTGTCGACCGGGAGATTATGCCCTACGTTGACGAATGGGAGCGCGCCGGTCGCATTCCGCGCGACCTTTACCCCAAGGCTGCCGAAGCCGGCTTGCTGGGGATGAATTATCCCGAAGCACTTGGCGGCGCGGGTGACGAAACGGATGCATTCCACGCGATCATTACCAGCGAGGAACTTTCTCGCGTTGGGGCCGGCGGTATCGCTGCGGCTTTGATGATCCACGGTATCGGATTGCCTCCAGTGATGAGACTGGGAAGCAAGACGATGCAGCAGGAAATCGTTCCGCGGGTTCTTTCAGGTGAGAAGCAGATTAGTCTAGGTATCACCGAACCATCTGGCGGCTCCGATGTGGCGAAGCTCAAAACCAAAGCGGTGCGTGATGGCAATGGCTGGCGGATCAACGGGTCCAAGACTTTCATTACTGGCGGGATGACCTCGAAATGGATGACAACGGCAGTGCGAACCGGCGCGGATGGAATGGCCGGCATTTCACTTATGCTCGTCGACCTCGAAAGCGAGGGCGTTAGCCGGACGGAATTGCCAAAAATGGGCTGGTGGAGCAGCGATACTGCAACGATCCACTTTGATGATGTATTTGTACCCGCTGACGCCTTGATCGGTCAAGAGAACCAAGGTTTCTACGGTATCATGGCGAACTTCAATAGTGAGCGGCTCGGCATGGCAGCGCAAGCGACCGCCTATGCCCGGGCCTGTATAGAAGATGCTGCAGCCTGGGCGCAAGAACGCCAGACGTTCGGCAAACGCCTGGCAGATCATCAAGTGATCCGCCACAAAATGGCCAGCATGGCTCAACGGGTGTGGGCTACCACTGCGTTTCTCGACAATTGCGCGTGGCGTGTCATGAGCGGCGAAAGTCCGATTGCGGAACTGGCGATGCTGAAAGTCCAGGCAACCGAAACGATGGAGTTTTGTGCGCGCGAGGCTATGCAAATTCTGGGCGGTGCTGGCTTCATCCGCGGTCACCGTGTTGAAAGGATTTATCGTGAAGTTAGAGTTATGGCGATTGGCGGCGGATCCGAAGAAATTATGCGAGATCTAGCTTCTCGTCAGATGGGTTTCTGATCGGAACTCCGCATAGGGTTCATGCCAGTTTTTGGAGGCTTTGCTGCTTCTAGACGACCATCTGCCATGAGGCCGGAAAGTGGACACAGTCTCAAACTACTGTGATTCTGCGCATATCGGGAATAAGGGGCCATAGCAGCGGCGCTACAATAGTGGTTCGGTATTGCAACTTTCGCAAAGAAGAGCGGCCGGTGTTGGGGCGTAGGCGGACGTTTCTCAAACGCGAGCCCCATGGTCCGCTTTGTCGGCGTTGCAGACTAAATGCAGACAGCCCGCAAACGGCCGAATTGCCGTCGGTCCGAAATGCGCCGAGTTTCGGGCGTAATTGCTGCCAGCCGCTGATCCTATAAGCGGACAATGTGCCTCTGACCGGGAGCATGTCATTATTACACGCTGTTTTTTCCTGCTCTGAACCAGCCGCTTGGTCAGTGGTTCAAGAGCGGGCTTGGGTCTCCCGTCATGAGTAGTAATATTTAAGCTTTTGAGGATGTCCACCGGGAAGGCGCTTGATGTCTGCAACGGGAGCAAAAGGAAATATTACTGGATGGAGGAAATATGTTTCCATCTTACCTTTTGGTCTGATGCAAATATGATAAGCACATCCCGTTTCGCGAAGAATTGCAACAAGCTTAAAAACTGCTGGCGTAGCGTAAGCATGGTGCTAAAAATACGGTATGCATGTAAACCACGACCCTGACGCGCCCGCCTGCGAGCAGATCAACTTCGACCAATTTCTTTATGTGGATATTCGCGTAGGACGGATTATCGAGGCGAAACCATTTCCAGAGGCCAGAAAGCCGGCTTATAAATTGTTGATTGATTTCGGCCCGGTCATTGGAACAAAGCGGTCATCTGCGCAAATCACGGAAAATTATCGGCTCGAGGAACTGCTGGATCGGCAAGTTGCTGCGGTCGTCAATTTTGCTCCTCGGCAGATCGGCAAATTCATGTCCGAGGTTCTCACACTGGGTTTCCCGGATTCGTCCGGTCATGTGGTCCTGTTCAAACCCGATATAGAGGTTCCGGTCGGCACCAGACTTTTCTGATTGCAGCGTTCTCTATGGACGAGTGGAAGTGTTTGTCATCAATCGGCGAGCTTGCCAGCCTGCAACAGCTGATATTCTGACATCAGGCCCTTGAACAGACTGTAACAACAAACGAGCAATACGACTGTGAACGGCAGGCCGCTTGCGATCGTTCCGGCCTGGAGCGTCCCTAGTGCAGCCGCACCGCCACCGACCAATAGTGCCGCTGCTACCAGACCTTGCAATACCGCCCAGAAAATACGTTGAGACACGGGTGCATCGGTTCTTCCACCAGCGGTAATCGCATCAATGACCAGCGAACCGGAATCCGATGAGGTCACAAAAAATACGATCAACAAAATAATCGCTAGGCACGACGCGATAAAGGGAAATGGCATATTCTCGAGCATCTGGAATAGCACAAGCGGTACTTCGTTTATACCGTCAGGCAATTGGCCTACGCCTTCCTTGACCTGCTCTATTGCCGTAACACCGAATGTCGTAAACCATATGATGGCAACGATCAGCGGCACTACAAGTACCACGGTTAAAAATTGACGGATTGTGCGGCCTTTGGAAATGCGCGCGATGAACATGCCGACAAAGGGCGACCAGCTTATCCACCACGCCCAGTAAAATATCGTCCAGCCGTGATACCAGATCTTGTCTGCCCGGTCGTTCCAGTCGCTCAGTGGAATAGCATATTCGACATAGCTTGTGACCGCCGTGCCAAAGCCTCTGAAAATCGCCATCGTCGGTCCTGCGATAAAAACAAATGCCAGAAGCAATGCGGCGAGAACCATATTTATGTTGCTCAGCAATTTTATGCCGCCGTCCATGCCTCGCATCACCGAAATGATAGCAAGGCCGGAAATGACGACGATCAGCAATAGCTGAGATGTCAAACTTGCCTCGACCCCGAATAGAAAGGAGATGCCTGTCGCTGCTTGCTGCGCGCCGAAACCCAATGATGTCGCCAAACCGAACAGAGTCGCAATCACGGCAAGAATGTCGATGAAATGTCCGGGCCATCCCCATATTCTTTCACCCAATATCGGATAGAAAGCGGAACGGATGGTAAGCGGCAGCCCTTTGTTGAAGGAGAAAAAGGCTAGCGCCAGACCGATTACGGCGTAGACTGCCCAGGGGGTCAGGCCCCAATGGAAAACCGTGGCACCAAGCGCCAGACGTTCGGCTTCAGGCGTCAGTGCTTCGACGTTCAACGGTGTTCCGCCCCAATCGGTATAATAGGCCATTGGCTCGGCGGCGCCATAGAACAGCATGCCAATTCCGACACCGGCCGAAAACAACATCGCAATCCAGGAAGCCATACCGAACTCCGGCTTGGCATCCGTCCCTCCCAGCCGAATTTTGCCCAAAGGCGAGATAGCGATGGCAACACAGAAAAACAAAACGAAGTTGGTCGCAATGACAAAGAACCAGTCAAAATATTGCAAAGTCCAGGCTTTGGTTGTCTCGAGCCCCTTTTGAGAGATGTGCGGGTATATCAAAGACAGGAGTACGAACGTGATAATCAGGAAGGCGCTGATAAAGAAGACCGGATTGTGCATCTCCAGCCCGAACGTATTCACATTGTCCTGACCCGCTTCATAATCGGTCTCATAATCATTATCGATTCCGTTCGTCGCTGCTGTCTCGGTTCCGCTCACTGTTGAGGCTCCATTGCTGTGTTTTCCAACGCATCTTTCAGCGGCTGTAAATGCGGTTGATAATGGCGCCATAGATCGACGCTCGCTTTGGTGATTGGTTGGCGTACCTGTTCAGAACTAGCCGTGCGAACGGCCCGTTCCGTCTGGTGAAAATCGATGCAGCCCTGTTCGAACGGAAGGCCCAGATAATCCAGCATCCGGTTGACCTGCCCTTCGAGGTCGTCGAGCACATCTTCATGCTGCACGCGCAGCACTGCGCCGGGTAACACCGTGTCCCAATGCGCCATCAACTGCACATAGTCGCGGTAATAGCGGCCTATTTCGTCCAGGCCGTAGGTGAATTCCTGCCCTTCGGCGAACAGCTGCTTGAAACCGGAAAAGCAGCAAGCCATCGGTTCTCGCCGTGCATCAATGATTTTCGCCTTGGGAAGTATGAGTTTGATCAGCCCTATATGCCGAAAATTATTTGGCATCTTATCGATGAAATACGGTGCGCCCTGCCGGTGGATGCGGGTGCTGTCGATGAAGTCCCGACCCATATCGCGCAATTGGCTGGCATCCAGATCATGCAGAACTTCAGGATATAGCGAGTCATTGCGCGCCTGCTTACCTCTCCGCAGCCGATGCGCCAGTGACAATATGTTTGGCAATTCCAGCGTCCCGTCAATCTGGCTATGCGATGCGAGTATCTGTTCCAGCAACGTCGAGCCGGCACGCGGCAGGCCCAAAATGAAAATCGGATCGGGTGCGTCATGGCCTTTACCCGCTTGCTTTTCAAACAAAGCCGGCGTGCAGACCGTTATCTGCGCCTGCAGTTCCACGGTCATCTGATCTGCATCGTAGCGCGACTGCACGCGCTTCAGTTCGTTGCCGCGATCATAATAGCCAAAGGACGTGTCATATTCCTTGCGGTCTTCATATGCCTTGCCGAGCGCAAAGCAGATATGGATCCGGTTTTGATAGCTGAGACGATTGCCCTGTGCCTGTAATTCCATCAGGGCGAGTTCTTCATCGCTGAAGCGGTAGGTCTTGAGATTTGCGAGGCCGTAATAGGCATCGCCATAGCCAGGATCTGATTGGAACGCTTTCTGGTAGGACCGGACAGCCTCGTCATGACGGCCACAAGTCTTCAGCGCGTGTCCTTTGGAGGTCAATGTGACCGGATCATCGGGAAGCTGTAGCAAGACCTTTTCAAACAGATCCAGTGCGCGATCATAGTCGCCTGTCTGCATGGATTCGATCGCGAATAATGATTGGAAAATCGCATTTTCGGGGTCGCGCTGATATAATATTTCGCTTTGTTTCAGGGCTTCGGAGAATTTCTGACGCTTGCGAAGTATCTGGATATAATCAATCCGGACCTGGATATTGTCCGGCTCGAATTCCAGCGCGCTTTCGAGCAGGAAATCGGCGTCTTCCAATATGCCCAGACGCGAGCCGATATCCGCCAGCAAACGCATCGCTTCGATATTATGGGGATTGTTTTGCAGGAAATGGCGGCAGGCATTCTCCGCTTTGACAAGTTTGCCTTCGTAAAGGAGGTGTGACACCGCGACCAATGGCTTTGGCATGGCAGCTATGCGCTGTGCTTGTCCACGGGCATCCCTTGCCGCATCGCGTTGGCCCCGGCGATCGAATATGTCGGCCTGTGCGTTCCAGCTAGCCTGTAGCGACGGATTGCACTGGCAAGCCCGACGATAGGCAGCCAGCGCGCTTTCATCGTCGCCCTTGGCTTTGAAAATATGGCCTTCTTCTTGATACGCACGGCCAAAATCAGGTGAAAGGCTTTTCAGCAACTCGACGCCCATGAGCGCGTTATCAGTATGCCCGAGATAACGTTCACAAACAGCTTTTATATACAGCCCGTCGATATTCTTTCCATCATGCTGCAAAATCGTCGCTGCACATTGCAACGCAGCGTCAAAACGCCCCTCATACATATGAGCGCGCGCCTGTTTTAGCTGTCCTTCTATATCAAGACCGGTTTCAGTCATGCGCGCGCGTCTTGCTATCCTTCAATGGAAGGGAAAGCCGACCCATTGGCCGGCTTTCCCTGGATTTTATTTTTCTCAATATGAGAACGAAACCCGCGCGCCGACAGTTAGCGGACGGTTGACCGTAATACGCTCGCGATCATAGACAAAATTGCCGCTGATTTCAGCGCGTTCGTCCGTCAAATTGTCACCGAATATCTCCAATGACCACGTGTCATCGCTGAGACCCGCGGACAAGCCGTATGTTGTCCAGCTATCCAATGTTATCCGGTTGATCTCGATAATATCGGTTGCCGAAGATGCCGAATAGGTGACCTGCGGCTGAACATGGGCTGTCCAATTGCCAAAGGCACTCCATTCGTAGCGCGCCCGTATATTGCCTTGAAAACTCGGCGCATAAGCGAGACTGCGTCCGGCAACCACATCATCCGTTGGCGTAAGAACGTCGGTAATCTCGGTATCGAGAATAGAGAATGCCGCGCTCACCGTTAAGCCACTCAGAGAATAAGGGGCGATTGTAAGATCTGCTTCAATGCCCTTTATTTCTGCATTGGCTGCATTGTCCGAGAAAAACAGATTGGTGATGCTCGTGTCAAAAATCGTGGTTTGCAAATTCTGCACATCCACAAAAAAGGCACTACCATTGAACCGCAACTGATTGTCAAAGAGCGAAGTTTTCCAGCCAAACTCGTAATTGGTTACGTCATCGGTTTCCAACGCGAAGGGAACGGTAAATCCACCCGGACTTTGCGCTCCGCCGGGCCGGTTCAACAGGCCCGGACGGAAACCTTCCGAATAGGTTGCATAGAACAGCAAGTCTTCGGTCGGTGTCCAGGTCAGATTGGCCTTGAAGATAAAGCCGTCGGTCTTTGCCTTGTCCGGTGCGCTCAGCGAGTTGAACACTTGCTGCGCTTGTGCCGGGCTCAATCCCGCGGCCTGAATTTCCGCTACCGTCTGGCCCTGAGTGAACGTCTGCCGCAATGCATCGTTGCAACTGCCTATAAAGGTAAAGCTGCCGTCGCCATCATAGAGATCGCTGATGTTCGTGCCGAAGGCATTTTCGTCAACGCCGCTTGAATTACAGAAAGACGAGTTCGCGCTGCCTTCCAGATCGACTTCCACATCATAATATCGAGCACCCAGGGTGATCGCGAATTGATCGGAGATATCATAGGTGGCCTCACCGAATATCCCGAATTGCGTGTCGGTACGACGCACATCATTGCGGAAGATTACGCCTGCCGGATAAGCACCGCTATCGGTGTTAAACACGCCGGGTTGTGAAAAATTGGCCGGAAAAGAACCGCCAAACAGATCAATCGCCGTGCTGCCGGGATAGGTGAAATCGTTACGTTCCGACAATTCCAGATCGCTGTAGAAACCGCCGGCGGTCAGGCGCAACGGATAGTCTTCCGGAGTATTGAAACGCAGTTCATGCGTCATCACTTCGGTTTCTGTGCGAGAATTGACCAGCAGATTTGGTGCCTGACATGTGCCCGATGGAGCACCTCCCGGATAGGAAACCGAGCCGTCACAGATATAATAAGGTAGATATTGTCCGACAAACAGATAGTCCGAATAATCTACCCGCTGGCTGGTTTCACGCTTGGTATAGGCACCGGTATAAACCAGTTCCAGTGCGCCAATCCGCCCTTCAAGAGTCCAGCTGGTGTTGCTGAAATCATCCTTGATCTCATCCTGTTCAAAACGTTCGATCTGCAAATCGCCAAGACTGGGGTCTTCAAAGAAGACACCATCGGAATCCAGTCCCTGGCGGGCATGGGCGACGGTCAGGCTCCAGTCGTTTGAAAACTCGTATTTACCGCTAACCCGGAACCCGAGATATTGCGTATCGTTAAAGTTCTTTTCCGCCAGCGCCGAGTTGTCAGCCAGAAGGAAATTGACACCGCTCAAATCGGCGCCCGATTGCAAACCGTCGCGAGATGCGCTCACAGGGACGCCATTGTCGCGCACGGTTCCGGCAGCGCGAAAACGCGCGCTGTCGACTGTGCTGCGTGTCCCGGCGACATTGTCGATATAGCCGCCCTTATTGTCAAAATAGCCAACGGCGCGAATGGCGAAGCGATCGGTAACCGGGAGGTTGATCATTGCTTCGATGTTGTAGCTCGGATCACCGCTTTTCGTGAAAGCGAGGCCAGACTTAACTTTCGCCTGCAACTGCCCCAGAACCGGCTTGTTTGTGATCAGGCGTACGGTACCCGCTTGCGAGCTGGCGCCGAACAATGTGCCTTGCGGACCGGACAATACTTCCACGCGCTCAAGATCGGCTGCGTAGACGTCCAGATTGCGGCCCGGCTGTGAAACCGGCTGCTCGTCAAGATAAAGTGCGACATTGGGTGCAAGACCGGCAACCCCGGCAGTTGTCAGATTGGGAGTGGTCGATGCAAGGCCGCGAATATAAATCGTGCTTTGTCCAGGCCCGCCGCCGCCAGCGGTTACGCCGGGTAATTGCTGCAGATAATCGTCAAAAACCGTGACGCCCAATTGGTCGAGCGTTTCAGAGCCCAGGGCCTGAACCGCGACCGGAACATCCTGCAAATCCGCAGTGCGTTTGGTAGCCGTAACGACTATTTCCTGCACGCCCCGTTTCGGTGTTGTATTTACTGTTTCCTGAGCTTGTGCCGATGCACAGCCCAGCGCCGCGATAACCGCGAGCGATGCGCCCGTTTTCAAATAGATCAAATAAACCTCTGGTGTTTTTTCGTTACAATTTAAGGGAAAAACACGTCCGACTGGTCAAACCTATCGAACCCATTGCAAAGCCAAAAAAATAAAGCCCCCTGCGATATTGGCCTTCAATATTGAAGCCTCCTATAGCGATTATTCGGGTTTTGTGAACCGTAGCATTAAATATGCACATGATGAAATCACCGGAGGCTGAATTTTGTTCCTCTTAAATGGCTGATTTAATTGATTCTTTGTGACGACGTAGGAAGTAGTATATTTTTTGGTCCCGGCAGGGCGCGGCCATCCATATCGGACGTAAAAGCCAGCTATTGCGGATAAATCGGGTAAAAATATCACACATTTAGAGCATGGGCATTCATCCGGCCCTTACCCTATTGTGGGGACCGTAGTCTTGTCGCAACTCAAACCTGATTCTGCCGATCAGCAAGCACCTCTGTTTCGGGCGTGGTATTTCGCGCCAACGGAACATTCTGAAAACTCGCTTTATCGTCTGCGTCGACTTGTGCCCGCTGCCCCATTCGCCAGAGGGAGAAAAGCGCCATCAACAAATGTGCGCCGAAAATGGTCCCGAACAAGCCCATTGGTCCAAAGAGCATGATAGCGAGGCCGCCAATAAACGGACCAATGATCGAGCCAATCCCGAACAACATCAAAAGCCCGCCACTGGTGCGGATATATTGGCCCGGAGCGGCGTGGTCGTTAGCATGCGCCACCACGATCGGATACATCGCAAAAATCGCAGCGCCGAGTGCAGAACCAATCAGGATATTCATCAATGCCGTATCCGGCTGCATGAAAAGAAAACTGCTATTCGCAGCGAGGGCAACCACAGCCAGAAGAACAAGGACTTTTCGGCGATCAAACCGATCCGACGCCTTGCCCACCGGAATTTGGGCAGCGGCCCCTGCGAGAATAGGCAAGCTGCTAAAAAGAACGATGGTCGTCAGGTCCAGGCCTATTCTGTCTGCGTAAACCGGCGCTAACGCCCCAAATGTACCATTGGAAATGCCGATCATCAGTACGGCAAACACAGCGACGGGCGAATTGCGCCACAGCTGCGGAATGTTGAGTTTGACCTCGAACAGCGGCGCAGGCGCGCGGTTGGAACTGATCGCTGTCGGGATCAGCGCCAGACAATAGAAAATGGCGGCCAGCATGAAGAACCACGGCGTGGAAACATCGGCGCCAATTAAAACCAATTGTCCACCGGTTGAACCCACCAGATTGATCATCGTATAAGTTCCGAAAACCTGACCGCGGATCGATGAATCGACTTCTTCGTTCAACCAGCTTTCAACGATCATTGCCGCCCCTGCAAAACAGAAGCCCGAGACAGCTCTTAACGGGATCCATGCCCATGGATTAGGGAACATCGACGATAATAATATGACAATCGCAGCGGTCGCAGCGAGCGTTCCGAACACTCGGATATGACCGACCCCGGCTACCAATAGCGGCGTGTAGATGCACCCGAGCACATATCCCGCCGCCCAACCGGTTCCAAGCAAGCCCAATGAAAACGCGCTAAAGCCCTCGTTCAACCCGCGTATCGGCAAAATCAGGCCGTTTATCCCGCCTGCAATCAGCAGAAACAGGGAGCCGAGCAAAAGGGCGCTGAGGGGGATAAGTCGGGCGGTCATGAATGAACTCTCACTGCTCGTTATCTTTGGAGCTGTCTAGCGTTGGATAAGTCACGGTGTCGGGGAATTGCGATATTTCACGATTTTCGTTGGAAGACGATATCGATGGATAGTGGATCGCAACTTTCAGAATATGGCAATCGTTCCTCTAATCCGGGCGAGACACCCCACATGTCCATCAACCTGGCCAACATCTAAATGGCAGCTTGTTTTTTCAAGGCGGCGAAACGCAGACAGTCCGCAAACGGCAAATCCGGTCATATATAAACGCCGCATTTGGCGAATTGTATACATAATGGTGAACGTCTCGAGCTATGCCGTCTAAGCTTATCTTGCTGTGATACGGGAAAATTGAAAAAGCTTCTGGTTTCCTGGCATCTCAAAGTTTTTGCGTTAGCAACCTAACACAAAGAACAACTGTTCCGCCTAAACTAGCGAGCTTGCTAACGCACTTTCTAGCACCTTATCCGGAATGTTGGATAAAAGCGTATAAATATAAGTGTTATAACTCTACAGCTATCCGTCTCATAACCTCAAGGTCTTCAGTTCAAATCCTACTTAGGCCACCAACTTGGCCCAAGATTTCCAAAGCATTCAAGCCTCGCTGATAACTGTGGGGCTTACTGGGGTTCAGACTGTATGCGTTACGCTTCACCGTCTTCCAGCTCCGGATATCGAAAATCTCAGCCTATTGGAGGGAACCAGTCGCAGGCTTGCTGCGTTAGGAAAGCAAACGGACTAAAACAGGCTATTTCAATGAACCATCAGATCATGATCGTCGAAGACGAATTTCTCATCGCCATGGAAATGGAACAGATTGTCGGCAATCTGGGATATGATTGTATCGGCGTAGCAGATGACACAGCTTCTGCGATCGAACTGGTCGCGAAAAAGCCTGAAATCGCGCTCGTCGACGTCAATCTGAGCGATGGTCCTACCGGTCCGGTCATCGGGTCGCGTCTGGCCAATGAATTCGGCGTGAAGGTGGTTTTTGTCACTGCCAATCCCAAGCAACTGGGAGACGGCATCGAGGGAACGCTTGGTGCGGTTACCAAGCCGGTCGAGATCGATGTGCTGAAAGATGTTCTGAATTATCTGGTAGATGTCTCGAACAATGGTGACGAAGTCGAGCCGCCACCGAGGATGAAGCGCTTCAATTAAGCCCGGCTAGCTTCCGGTCATGCGAGAGGCCTGAACTGCCATATTAATTTGCAATCCCGCCGACAACCAATGTCTTTCGATCGACCCGCCCAATTGCTGGGTAACCGACATTTCGACGAGTTTTGATCCAAATCCGGAATGGGCAGGCGGAGCCGGAATGGCAGGTCCGCCACTTTCCGACCATTTGAATGTGATCATCTCGCCATCGCGCGCGATCACCAGATCCACATGCCCCTCATCGGAAGAGAGCGCGCCATATTTCATCGAATTGGTAGCCAGCTCGTGAAAAACCAGCGCAACCGGCGTTGCGGCGCGGTCGGTCACCTCGATATCGCCGCCGGAAATCGACAGTCTGTCTTCGGAGAATGCCGGGTAAGATGCAAATATCTCGGACAGCAAATGCCGAATTGTGACTTTGCCGATCTTGACCTGCGTTTTATCATTATGCGGGCGGACATATTCATGGGCCCTGCCTAAGGCGGCAATGCGGCCCTTTAGCGTTTCCGCGGGCTCGCGGAAATTCTCGTCGCCGCGCGCAGTCATGCTGATCAAGCCGGAGATTATCGCGAAAATATTCTTGATTCGATGGCTGAGTTCCTGGCTCAGTATCTCGTTCTGGCTCGCAGCCTGTTTAGCATCTTCAATATCCGTGCAGGTGCCGATCCAGCGCTGAATTTTTTGATCGGGTCCGAGAATCGGGAGAGCGCGCCCCAGCACCCAGCGATATTGGCCGGTGTGATGACGGAGCCGATATTCGACCTCATAGGGTTCGCCGCTTGTCAGGCTGTGATTCCATCTTTTCCAGGCTTCTGACTGGTCCTCTGGATGGAACATGTCAGCCCATCCCTCACCATCGGTTGAACCGGCGGGCGCGCCGGTGAATTCATACCAGCGGGCATTATAATAGTCATGGTCACCGTCGGGCAAAGTCGACCAGACCATCTGCGGCATCGTGTCGGCCAGCGCGTGAAAAGCGTCGCCGCTCAGCTGCAATGCACCTCGCTCCTCCAGCCTGGCGTCGCTTAGCTGGCGATCTCTATATTCATTCAAGATGAAATTTCTGATTTGGCTACGGGTGGGCATAAACAGCTTTCACTGGCTTTTTGGAAATGGCGTTCAACAATCGTCAGATTATACGATATAATAACGCAGGGAACCAATTTAGTTCATTTCCAGCAAATTTAACCAAAGTTTTTCCGACTATCCGGAATCTTTTCGCCGTCTGAGAGCAAAGCCGGGCGAGCAGGATAATCTCCCGCCGGCATAAAACTGAAAGTCAGGTTAGAGGCGCTATGTCGCGGCCGTTGCCGGTTAGCCCGGAGATGGCTGTTTTGTGGAATGCGGCTTCCTACGCGGTTTTCAAACCGCAAGCACGCCCATGATCGATCGGAGACGCAGGCCCATCCGCTGCGATTTCCGACCGATCACTGGATCGCAGTATCGATTCAGCCGGGAATGCCGCTAATCGATTTCATTTCCATAAAGTCTTTAATTCCGTAGGCACCGCCTTCGCGACCATTGCCGGACTGTTTGTAGCCGCCGAAAGGAGCGCCCGGAGAGGGAGCCCAATTGTTGACCGCCACCATTCCGGCGCGCAACCGCGGGGCGACTTTTGCCGCTTCGGCTGGGTCGCCTGAAATAACCGCGGACAGGCCATATTCTGTATCATTCGCGGTTTTGACCGCAGCATCGATATCATCATAAGACATGACGGTGATAACAGGACCGAAAATCTCTTCTTTGGCAATCCGCATGCTAGAGTTCACGGCGCTAAATACGGTTGGTTTTATATAATAGCCGCGGTTTACATTGGTCGGCAGGCCGGTTCCGCCGGTTTCCAGCGTTGCGCCTTCATCGATCGCGGACTGGATCAGGTCCTGGATTTTGTCATATTGTGCCTTGTTCACAACAGGTCCAAGATGTCCGCCTTCCTGCAGCGGATCGCCGACTTCTTGCCCGGCGAATATGTCGCTGATCATTTTGGTCGCAGCGTCAGCCTGGCTGCTGTGGACCAGCACCTTGGTCGGTGCGATGCAGCTCTGTCCCGTGTTGATCAGAACGCCCGCGACCGTCGGTGGCAATACCGTAGCGAGGTCCGCTCCGGGTAAAACAAGATTGGGCGATTTGCCGCCCAGTTCCTGATGCACACGCTTGACGGTATCCGCTGCTGCCTTGGCGACCAATATGCCGGCGCGGGTTGAACCAGTGAAGCTTACCATATCGATATCGGGATGTGCTGCGATGCGCGCGCCGACGGTCGGGCCGTCACCCAGAACAAGATTGAAAACGCCAGCGGGCACGCCTGCTGCATCCATGATCTCGGCGAGAATAGCCGCATTGCCTGGACATTCTTCCGATGGTTTCAGCACCATGGTGCTGCCGCCAGCAAGGGCAGGGGCCACCTTCAATACAATCTGGTTCAGGGGCCAGTTCCATGGCGTGATCATGCCGATGACACCCATAGGTTCGTAGACGATGGTATTGTCGCCCTGTCGTTGGGAAAACTGGAATTCTTCCAGTGCCGCAATCGTTCCCATGAATCCACCGAGGCCAGCAGGCGCTTGTGCCGCTGCGCCGAGGCTAAGCGGAGCGCCCATTTCTTCTGCCAGCGAACGCGCGATATCCGGGATCCGCTTTTTATATTCTTCGACAATCCGGCCAAGCAGCGCGAGACGATCCTCGCGGCTTGTCTGGCTATAGGTTTCAAACGCGGTTCTCGCCGCCGCTACCGCCGCATCGACATCGGCTTCGGTGCCGAGTGTAATCTCTGTACAGGCTTCTTCGGTCGCCGGGTTGATGACCGAATGCAAAGTGCCGCCAATAGAATCAACCCATTGTCCGTTGATATAATGTTGTAGATATTTTTGCATGTCTCACTCTCCCGGGTCCGCACTGTAGCGTGTCGTTAAATTATCTGGTTAGATTGTCGCATTCTTACGGACCGTCACCTAGCATAATCCATAGCAGATATAAGAGAATTCTGGATGCCGGGCCGGGTTTTGGTGGCTGTGATGATCATCGGACTGAATATTGAGGGCTGCGTTATTGGCGACGCGGCAAGGATATCGAGCCTGGCTAGCATTTTTATATATTGGGACTTTTGCTTATTGACCCTAGGAGAGGGGTATGAACTATCCAAAGCTGTTAAAGCCGCTCGATCTGGGCTTCACCACCATTAAGAACCGCGCGATAATGGGTTCGATGCATACCGGTCTCGAGGAAATCGAGGGTGGTTTTGAACGGATGGCCGCTTATTTCGCGGAACGGGCTGCCAACGATATCGGTATGATCATTACCGGCGGGATTGCGCCCAATCGGGAATCGTCACACGGCGGTGCCACGATGTCCAGTGACGAGGAAGCGGGGAAGCACCGGTTGGTGACCGACGCTGTCCACCAAGCCAGTCCGGATGTTAAAATCTGTATGCAGATACTGCACTCCGGCCCGCTCGCGCATAATCCGGATTGCGTGGCACCTTCGGCGGTGAAATCGCGGATTGGCCGATATGTCCCGAATGAACTGGACAAGGCAGGAATCGAAAAGCAGATAGAAGATCATGTGCAATGCGCGGTGATGGCAAAAAAGGCAGGCTATGACGGGGTCGAAATCATCGGCTCAGCCGGCTATCTCATTTCCACCTTTCTGGTCGAGAAAACCAATTTGCGGGAAGATGAATATGGCGGAAGCTATGAAAACCGCATAAGATTTGCCGTCGAAATTGTAGAGCGGACCCGCGCGGCGGTCGGCGAGGATTTCATATTGATCTTCCGCATCGCGGCGATGGACATGCTGGAAGGCGGAATGAGCTGGGACGAGGTCGTCACTCTCGGCAAAGCATTGGAAAAGGCCGGTGTAAACATCGTCTCCACCCACTTCACCTGGCACGAAAGCGCCGTCCCGACGATTGCCACCATGGTTCCGCGCGCCGCATTCACTTCGGTTACCGGGCGGTTGCGCAAGCAACTCAATGTTCCGGTGATTACCTCCAACCGGATCAATATGCCGGATGTCGCAGAAGAAGTATTGGCACGCGGGGATGCCGATCTAGTGTCCATGGCCCGCCCGATGCTCGCCGACAGCGCCTTCATGCGCAAGGCGATTGAAGGGCGCGAGGATGAAATCAACACATGTATTGCCTGCAACCAGGCTTGTCTTGACCATACTTTCTCCGGGAAGCTGACGTCCTGTCTGGTCAATCCCAGAGCCTGTCACGAGACGATGCTCAACTATTTGCCTGCGTCAACACCGAAACGCATCGCTGTTATCGGCGCCGGACCTGCGGGTCTCGCATACGCGACAGTCGCTGCCGAACGCGGTCATAACGTTGTGTTGTTCGAAGCGTCTTCTGAAGTCGGCGGCCAGTTCAATCTGGCGAAAAAGATTCCGGGCAAAGAAGAATTTTATGAAACCCTGCGCTATTTTGCCCGGATGCTCGAGGTGCTGGGAGTCGATTTGCGGCTCAACACCTATGCCAGCCCGGCGCAGCTGCAGGCGGAAGCCTTTGATGATATTATCATCGCAACCGGCATCATACCCAGAACGCCGGAAATCGAGGGTATCGATCACGCCAAGGTGGTAAGCTATATCGATGTTATCACCGGAAAGAAGCCGGTTGGTGACAAGGTAGCCGTAATCGGCGCTGGCGGGATCGGTTTTGATATCTGTGCATTGATCAGCCACTCGGGGCCTTCGGCTGCAGTCGACCGCGATATCTTTGCCAAGGAATGGGGCGTCGATTTTGACAACCATCCCCGTGGCGGGGTGACTGGCGTTGAACCGGTCGTGGCCCGTTCCGCCCGCGAGATTACAATGATCCAGCGCAAGGATAGCAGAGTCGGCTCCGGACTCGGCAAGACGACGGGCTGGACCCATCGCCTGTCGCTGGCACGGCGTGGCATCAACATGATAAACGGCGCGCGCTACGACAGGGTCGATGATGCGGGTCTGCATATCACGGTGGACAACAATCCCATTCTTCTGGATGTGGATACTGTCATTCTCTGCGCCGGCCAGCTTCCGAAACGGGATCTATATGACGGTCTCGCCGCGCTTAATCTGACCGCCGATCTGATCGGTGGCGCGTTTGAAGCCCGCGAACTGGACGCCAAGGCGGCGATCAAACAGGCATCGGAAATGGCTGCTGTGATTTGACGCAGGGGCCGCTCGTCAATTGGTGAGAATATGTATCCGGGAGGCTATGGGAAGCTATGGTCGATCGCGTCGTTGCTTTGGCCAGCTGAAAAATATGCCTCTGTTCCCAAGGCGATTGCCCCGTTTGCCTGTTTAATGCATGGATAGGTCCGTTATCTGCATTGGGGTGACTGGCGGGACCATTATCTTTGAACAATATTCTACCGATCTTCCGTTTCCTGAAATCAGCCGCGGAAACCGGGCTGAAAACGGCTCTAGTTACGCTGACTGCTGTCACCGGCGCGTCGACGCGAAATCCCGGCGCGCATATGGCGGTTGCAGAAGACGGGTCATTCTCGGGCTCTTTCTCCGGAGGTTGCGTCGAGGCGGCGGTGGTTTCCGAAGCGCTCGATGTGATCAACAGCGGGAAGCCCCGGGAAATCAGACTTGGCGCAGGCTCTCCCTATCTCGATATCCGGTTGCCATGCGGCGGTGGTATCGACCTGCTTTTTACTCCGATTTTGAGTGACGCGGTTATCAGCGATATTTTTGACCGGATTGAAAGTCGCGAGCCGTTTACGATCATTCTCGATAGCGAAAGTACAGATATTCGCTGCATGGCGCAGATAGCAAACAAGGTTGCGGTGGAGCGCGCTGGTACGGAATTCCTGGTCCATCATCTTCCTGCCGCGAGGGTCGTCATATTGGGACACGGGCCATCGGTAGAAAGTCTCGTGCGGCTATCGGTCAGCTATGGCATAGATTGCGATGTCTTGTCGCCGGATCCGGGTGTGATCGATAACGTTCGCAATTTTGCCAGCACCGCCGAGCTGCTGAAGACGCCGGATGCGACGCCGCTGCTCGATCCTGATCCCTGGACCGCGTGTATATTCTATTTTCACGATCACGACTGGGAAGCGCGATTAATGAAACAGGCTTTATCCTCTCCCGCTTTTTATATCGGGGCGATGGGCAGCCATAAAACCCATGCGGTGCGACAAAAACATCTCGAGGACATTGGCGTTACAGGACAGGAATTTGCACGGATGGTCGCGCCGATCGGCCTAATCCCCTCATCTCGCGATCCCGCAACGTTGGCATTGTCTACTTTGGCCCAGGTGGTGGAATGCTATCACGGCCATTTTGGTCATCGCGCATAATCTTGTGCGATTGTTTCTTGTTCTTTCCGGCAGAAAATCGGAATAAGCTTTGGATACAATAATATGGTTCGGGGATTGTTATGAAATATCGTCTGGTTTCGGTCATCGCGGCGTTGCTTTTTTCGGGGGCGGCGCAAGCCCAAGAGGGCGCGGGAGAACCGGCAAAGGATAAATGGGACGTCAATGCCCCCAAAGGAGCAACGATCAAACAGGTCCCGATAAATGTAGATGAAGGCAGCTGGATTGATGTCGACGTCAGCCCGGACGGAAAAAGCATAGCTTTTGCTCTGCTCGGTGACATCTACACGATGCCGATTGCTGGCGGCAATCCTGTGCGAGTTGCGGAAGGTCTTGCCTGGGAAGTGCAGCCACGATTTTCGCCTGATGGAAAAAGAATTGCCTTCACCTCCGACCGTGGCGGCGGCGACAATATCTGGATCATGAACCGTGACGGAAGCGATAAAAGCCAGATCACGAAGGAAGAATTCCGCCTGCTCAACCAGCCTAGCTGGAGCCCCGATGGTCGCTATGTGGTAGCGAAAAAACATTTCACTACATCGCGCTCGCTCGGTACCGGCGCAATCTGGATATATCATGTTTCTGGCGGTGGCGGAGTCGAACTTGTCGAGAAACCTGGCGAGAAACATCAGAAGGAACTGGGTGAGCCGATATATGCGGCCGATGGCAAATCGATCTATTATACCAAGAATGTCACACCGGGCGGCACATTCATCTATGCGCAGGACAGCAATAGTGACCTGTTCAATATCGAAAAATATGACCTCGAAACCGGCGAAATAACCACTGCCGTTTCCGGCCTCGGCGGATCGGTTCGCCCGAACCCGTCGCCGGATGGCAAGAAGATTGCCTTTGTCCGCAGGGAGACGACCAAGTCCAAACTCTATGTGAAGGATCTGGAATCGGGGAATGAACGCAAAGTCTATGATGATCTCGATCAGGACGTTCAGGAAACCTGGGCGGTTACGGGGGTCTATCCGAACATGGACTGGACGCCCGACAGCAAGGAAATCGTCTTCTGGGCCCGCGGGAAGATCCGCCGGGTAGCCGCTGACGGCAGTGCGTCGTCCGTCATTCCGTTTCAGGTCAGTGACACCCGTGGCGTTGCCAACGCGCCGCATCCCAAAATTGCTGTTGCGCCGGACAGCTTTGCCGCCAAAATGCCGCGTTTCGCTGCAGTATCGCCCGATGGCCGGCAGGTCGTTTTTGAAAGCCTCGGCAAGCTTTATGTCAAGCCGATGGGTGGCGGTTCTGCCAAGCGGCTTACCAATGCCGGTGCCGAGCTGGAGCTGTTCCCGTCATGGTCGCGCGACGGTCGTTCGATCGTATTTGTTGGCTGGACCGATGCGCAGCTGGGGCAGATCAAGACGGTTGGTGCCGGTGGCGGATCTGCGCGTACGATCACCAATCGTCCCGGTCATTATACCCGGCCGCAATTTTCTCCCGATGGTAAAACCATCGCATTTGAAATGCAGGGCGGCGGTTATCTGACTTCGCCCAAATGGTCGGTAGAAGACGGAGTGTACCAGGTCTCTGCGTCAGGCGGAGCGCCGGTGCGGGTATTGAAGGGCGCAGCCCGCCCGCAATATGGTCAAGCAAGCGACCGTCTGTTCATGGTCGACAGAGACGGGGACAAGCGTGTCCTGATCAGCACCAACCTCAATGGCGAAGCGAAACGCACACACGCGTCTGGCGAGATGACCAACGATTATATCGTATCGCCCGACGGACAATATGTTGCCTTCCGCCAGAGCTATGAAGCCTATGTCATGCCGCTGATGCCTGGAACGCAGGCGGTTGACGTTAGCCCGACGAGCAAGTCGCTTCCGGTGACCCGTGTTAGTAGCAGCGGTGCCGACTATATCCATTGGTCCAACGGTGGCCGGCAGCTTCACTGGAGTGTCGGGCCGACGGTCTATTCGGAGCAAACCGACAGGCTGTTCTCCAACAAGCCAAAATCGAAGGACGCGCCAAAATATCAGGCGCAGACAAGCGGCGTGTCGCTCGAACGGCAAATCGCGGCAGAGAAGCCATCGCAGACCGTTGCCCTTGCCGGTGCACGGCTCGTCACGATGGTGGAGAGCAACGGCGGCATTATCGATGACGGTGTGGTCGTCATACGCGGCAACCGGATCGTTGCTGTCGGCCCGCGCGCAGAGGTAAGCATTCCGGCCGGCGCCATACTGGTCGACGTCACAGGCAAGACGATCATTCCCGGCCTGATTGACGCGCATGCGCACGGCCCGCAAGGCAGCGACGAGATCGTACCGCAGCAAAACTGGTCGTTGTTGCAGAATCTTGCCCTCGGCACGACCACTCTCCATGATCCATCTAGCCGTGCCAGCGAAATATTTGTGGCCAGCGAGATGCAGCGTGCAGGCATGATCCTGGGGCCCCGGATATTCTCGACCGGCGAGATCGTCTATGGCGCGAAGGCCGCCAACGTTTATGCAGAGATCAACAATCTCGATGATGCGCTGGCCCATGTCCGCAGGCTGAAGGCGCAGGGCGGCAGCAGCGTTAAAAACTACAACCAGCCCCGCCGCGAACAACGGCAGCAGGTGGTCGAGGCAGCACGGCAGGAAAATATGCTGGTGGTTGCCGAGGGCGGTTCGCTGTTCGGCATGGACATGACGCTTGTAGCCGACGGCAATTCGACTCTGGAACATAATATCCCGCTGGAGATATTCTACGACGATGTCGTGCAGATGTTTTCGCAGTCGCAGACCAATTATACTCCGACATTGGTGGTCAGCTATGGCGGTCTCGCCGGTGATCCCTATTGGCGGCAAGCGACGAATGTCTGGGAAAACCCGCTGTTGGTCCACACGCCACCGAAAATCCTCGCTGCTGATACGGTTCGCCGCACAAAAGCGCCGGAAAGCAACTTTGTCGATGATGACAATGCCCGCGAAGCGAAGAAGCTTGCGGATGCAGGGGTAAAAGTCTCGATCGGCGCGCATGGCCAACAGACCGGAATTGGCAGCCACTGGGAGCTCTGGTCTTTTGTCCGGGGTGGGATGAACCCGGTTGAGGCGCTTGCTGCGGGGACCATTGAATCCGCAAAGTCCCTCGGCATGGACGCCGATATCGGTTCGCTGGAAGTTGGCAAGCTGGCGGATATGCTGGTGCTCGATGCCGATCCTACGGCCGACATCCGCAACAGCGACAAGATCAACCGCGTGATGCTCAACGGTCGCATGTACGATCCGTTGACGATGAACGAGGTTGAGACAGGATCTAGAAAACGCGCTCCGCATTGGTGGGAGTGAATATGGCAAGGGTGCGGCGATTGCCGCACCCGTCGAGCGGCCTTCACTATCGACCGTGTAATAATCCACTCGTCAACTAAATCGACACTAATTGGATGAACCCCAGTTTAACGAGCGGGCCATTTCGCTGAATGCTATGTGAATAGAGCATTCATAAACTCCGTTCATCTCCGTTTTTACTCATATCGGCCCTGACAGGGGACCCTAAAGGCGCGGGCATTCGTTGATTGCTCGACACATTAGGAGAAATGAGATGACCAATAATATAAATGCACCCGTCGATAGCGGCTTTGCGGTTAAATCCGCTGGCCACCTGTCCATGATAAGCATGTTGGCGATTTCGGTCGGCTTGGCTGCCGCACCTGCCCATGCACAGAGCGTGGCAACACCGGATATGACGGCACCCGCGCCGGCCCCAACTGTCGCCACCCCGCAGCCTGCGCCTGCACCATCAGCAACGATGGCCCCGACCGTGGCACTGCCCCCGGCTGGCGGTTCTCCTGCGGCCAAGGTGGATGCGACTCCACCCGTGAATGCAGACCGGGCCGATGATCTTGCCCAAAAGGGGGGATTCGATGCGAAGACGGTGGCGCCCGAAGCGCTTGCGCAGATCCAGAGCGAGCAGCAGGCTCGCAAGGCTGCAGCAGCAGATGCGACAGCAGCGATTGCCAAGCCCGCGGTCAAGGCGTCGGCCAGCCCAACCAATCGCCCGGCAAATAGCGCTGCCACCAGCACCGCAGCGGCCCCTCCGGAACCAGCTACTGATCCGGTTGCCGGGTTTTCACCCGATCTGGCGATTGGCGCGGGTGCTCCGGTTGCGGCGATCCCGAATGTAGGAACTGCACCGCCGGAAGTCGCTGCATCACCCGACACGACCGCCGGTGCCGGTGAGAGCAATGCCGACTGGGGCTTGCTCGCCGCACTGGCTGCCTTGCTTGGTGTTGGTGGAGCCGGTGCTTATGCCGTTGGCCGCCGCCGTAAGAGCAAGGGGCAGGCAGCTGTCGAAATTAACGAAGTCGAAGTTCATGGCAGGGATCCCTTTCCTGCCGAGATGAACGAGGCGATCATGCCAGAGTTGCGCAGAGACCCGATCATGCCAAAGGTGGATAGTGAGCAGGTCACAGCGCAGACCGTCGAGAGCAACGTTAGTACTAAGGTCGCGTTCGCGAATTTTGTCGCGAACCTGCCGGAACTTGACGTGCCGCTTGGCAGAGACGGTAGCCCCATTGGCGAGCGGAGAGTTGCCGCAGCGCCTAGGCCTTATCTGGGCGAAGCAGACCTGTCCCGGCCGGAAGGATATTTTACGACAAATGTCGACGCTATGCCGACCCCGCAAAACCCGTTTTTAACTCGCGAGAAGCGCCAAAGGCGGGCACGTCTGCTTGATCGGAAGCTGACCGAAATGAAAGCCTCCGTAGGCGAGGCGCGCAGAAAGATGGATCGCGAAATGGAAGCCCCGCGTCCGTTGGAGCCGGCCTTTAGCTGAGCCTGTTGCATATAGTCGATATAAGAGGGTGCTCCGATGTTTCGGGGCATCCTTTTTATAGGCTGGCGAGTGACGGCGATCTTTCTGCCGCGCTGTCGCTCTGGATGTAGCGATTCCGATCGTAAATATGTCCGATCAACCCTTCGAAATGCCCTTTCCTACACCCATCCCAATCGCTTATCTTTGTCACCGGCCCCAAGAAAGTTAGGGGGCAGGCTCTTTGATAATCTGGATAGGCACAATATCATTTTGCTCGCGTGCACATTACTGGCGCGCCAATTTCCCGGGGCATTTGGAAGTTTACACTGTCCGTCGTACTCGCGACCCACAAATGCAGGAAACATGCGGACTTGGGGCAAAGGTTACGGAAAATATAAATGGGCTACCGTGTAAAGTTTCAGGCACCGTGCCGGACTATGATTCATCGGCTTTGAATGATGGCAGGAAGAGTCGGAAAGACGAAAGCCTGTTGATCATGGATCGATGGAATTTTGTCGGGCTAGTAAATTAGCTAAGGGATCGCCGGGTAACGGCCGGAAGACAATGTGTCCTCCTCCCTTTTTTCAGCGCTTTTATGGTCAATTGCAAAAAATGAATTCGCAAGTGCAACATTTCATATTGCAACTTATCTTGGGCGGGGCATAGTTTGATCATCATTCTCAAAAACATTGGAATAAACCATGCGTAAAATTTCTTCCCTGATCCTTGCAGCAACCGCGCTGTCCTTCACCGTTCCTGCTGCATCCGCTGCCGAAGCGGAACGCAACGACCGGCTTTATGACGCCACTGGGTCGAGCGTCGCCAAAGTGAACCGCGTTACCGATGCCGGTGATCTTCTGGTAATCTACAAAGGTAAAGTGCGGCGGATCGAAGCTTCGACGCTTTCGAACAACGAAGGCAAGCTGATGACCAGCCTGACCAAAACGGAAATCCGTCGTCTCGACTAATTGGCAATCGCTAACGGTCACGCTGAACAAGCCTGAGTGCCGAATTAAAGACAGCCGGTGCTTCCCTCAAGCGCCGGCTGTTTTGTCATGTTCCGCCGCCGCCAGATCCTCCGGGCGGTTGATATTCATGAACAGCGTCTCGTCGGACCAGGTCACAGATTGCGCTGCTGATTGCCGGGCCAGCCACTGTAAGGACGGTGCCCGCTCGCCGAGATCATGGGTGGCGCTGATGCGGTTGATGATATCGCAGCGCCAATAGGCAAAGGTCGGATGAATGCGTTGTCCATCCTGAGCCACCGCGCAGACTCCGCTGGCCGAGAGGCGTTCGACCAGATCGGCCGGTGCACGAGGCGCATCCACCGGAACGGTCGCAAACCCGGAAAGGCCGGGCTGTACCTCCGGCAACCTCTCCGCCAGCGAAAAAATGCCGCCGACCGGTCCGCCGGGGAAGTCCGGGTTGTCGCTGACCAGGGGAAGACCGGTGCCGTAATCTTGTGAAGCGGACAGAAAGAGATGATCGGCCTTGCCGGCAAATCTGTCGATTAGAATATCGACCATCCGTCGTCCGCGGAGTGTGATGACCGCCTTGTCGGTGCCCATCCGGGTCGACTGTCCGCCGGCGAGAATCACCAGACAGGTAGAGGGATCTGTGGTCATGCGAGAGGTTCCGGTCGAAGCATCATGCTTCAATCTGGCCTCAGCTTCCGACTCTGTCCAGCAATTCTCCGATCAAGTCGACCTGGCCGACATTATCGGGGCGTTCCGCTTCCGCGGACTGGGAAAGTTCTGCCTTCAGGCGACGGTCAAAAAGTGTTCGATTCGGCGCCTGGCTCCGGGGTGCCGGTTTAGCGGAGGCCCATTGCCGGCCATTTTGCTTGGCCGGATTCTTGGGATAAATGAACCCGTTGACCGGAAAGGCGGTAGTGCCAAGCTTGTCTATGGGGGCATACCAGATCCGGACCAGGCTCCAGTCATTGTTCGCCGACACGTCTCTAGCGGCGACACGACGTTCGATTTGCCCGCGCCGTCCGTCGATCGGGGACCAGTTGGCATGGCTGATCAATATATTGCGGCTATCGACAATTTTGTGAACCACCGCGACATGACCCAGCTGCATTGAGCCATAACCGGGCAGCGATAGCACCGCACCTTCGATCGGTTGTGAGCCCCGTTGATAAACGCCCGCCGCTTGGTCCCACCAACTGTGCGCGTCGCCGTAAATCTGGATACCGCTCAGTTCTCTGGCGAAAGGGACGCACTGCAGATAGTCGTTGGCCTTGACCGGGGTAGGCACTAAAATTGCCTGCAATACCAAAAGGATCGGAATGATCGCATTTCGAAGCAGAGTGGCAGAATTTGTCAGGGGCGTTGCGTTCATCCGGAGCAGCATAACCGCCGGTCGCAAAATCTACGCTAAAGAATATGGTTAATTATCGGTAAACGATGATGTAGCTGGTCAGCCATTTATCGCTCTTTAATGGCTCCGTTTGACACTTCAAAATGCGATGCACTGTCCGGAATGTCTTTGAACAACGCCGGTTCTGTACCGGTAAGCCAGACCTGCCCGCCTCTTTCCGCCAGTTTGTCAAATAGGGCTGCCCGGCGCTGTGGATCGAGATGGGCCGCCACTTCATCAAGCAGCAGGATGGGTCGGCTCTGACGTCGATCGGCAATCAAATCCGCGTGCGCCAGGATGATGGAGAACAGCAACGCTTTCTGTTCGCCGGTTGAGCATTTTTCGGCTGGCTGCTGCTTCGCTGCATGAAATACGGTGAGGTCGGCGCGATGTGGCCCGCGTAACGTCCGGCCCGCCGCCCGATCCGCAGATCGGTTCTGTTGCAGCATTTGATGGAGCTGCTGCTCCGTGTGCAGCTTATCATCTGCAATTTGCAAAATGGGTGTGGCAAATATCTGGCTGTCTGATTGTTCCAGCTTCTCATTGAGTGCCGACACCATTCGGTCGCGCGCTTCTGCGACGGCCGAACCGAATTGCGCGAGTTGCACGTCCAATCCTTCCAGCCAGTCCTTGTCTGCCCGATATCCATCCGCAAGCAGCCGGTTCCGTTCGCGCCGGGCAGCTTCGTAGCGGGCGCAATTCCGTGCGTGGGCGGGCTCTAGCGCCATGACCAGTCGATCAAGAAAATTTCGCCGTCCTGCGGCTCCTTCCGTGAACAGGCGATCCATTGCAGGGGTCAACCACAATATGGAAAGCCATTCTGCCAGATCATTGGTCGGGGCAGCGGCTTCATTAATCCGTGTTTTTCGACGTTCCGGCGCGTCTGAATCCGTGCCAGTCCCGATCTGGATGTCGCCCAATTGCGCAGCAACAGCGAAATTACCCGTTCCCGTCTGACAGGCCATGTCTCGAAGCGCGGCTCGTCTGAGTCCGCGGCCGGGTGCAAGCAAGGACAGGGCTTCCAGGATATTGGTTTTTCCGGCACCATTTTCGCCGCTGAAAACCATGAAGCCCGGTTTTGCCACCAGACGCAATTCCGGATAGTTGCGGAAGTTGTGCAAGGTAAGCTGGGACAGGTTCATGGCAGAGCATTGCACTAGCTTTCGTCGCATTTAAAGAGAAGTAAATTCGGAAGCCCCCAAGCTCCATTCATTTCTCATTCACGAAAACCAAAAAATGGGAAATATCACCAACTATAGGTTTTCTTTGTACCGGTGTCGGGTTGTCGGATTGATCAAATCATTGATATATATGGACATATATAATTTGGCACGGGCTGTGCAAAGTATTGGATATCTTCGCAATCACGCGAAACGCAGTTTCAAATCGAAAGGTATCACAATGTTCTCGAATATCTCCAACAGTCTGACCGCAGCCGTAGCCGCCTTGTTTTCAGCCGCTCTATTTGTTGGCGCAAGTGTTGGCCCGGCCGTCGGTCACGCAGCTTCAATCATTGTTTAACCCAGCTCAAGAAAAGAGAAGATAAATCATGTCCTATAATATTCAAAATTCGTTTCTCGCCGCTTTCGGTGCGATCGCAATGGCAAGCCTGTTCATCGGTGCCAGCGTAATGCCCGCCTTCCAGAACGCATCAGCATTGCTCGTATGATGGCGGGCAACAACAAAAGCAGCGAAACCCGCCCGAGCAATTGGCCGGAACCCATCTCATCAAACAAGGGAAGTAATCGTCCTATGAAAAACAAACTGAAACTCGACAAAGCGAACGGCAAGCTCATGGGCGTCTGTTCAGGTCTCGCAAACTGGAGCGGTATGGATGCAAATCTGTTGCGGATAATATTCGTTCTCGCAACGATCTTTGGCTTTGGTTCTGCAATCATCATCTATCTGGCGATTGGATTGATTGTCGATTGATCCCGGCATCAACTCATCACTAGATGATATAACATACGGAAAATATGGAAGGAAAATATAGACCGCTTGGACTAATCCGTGTAATTGCAGCTTAAAGTTTGCATTGTCATCGTCGGAGCGTGAATGTCCGCAGGTCATCAACATAGCCACGGGCATTCTTCCCATAGCCATCATGATCGTCATGGTCCGCATGGCCATATGCCGAAAAATTTCAGTCGCGCTTTCGCCTTGGGCATCGCGCTCAATGTAATTTACATCATCGTTGAAGTGACTTTTGGCTTGCTGGCTGGATCAATGGCGCTGCTAGCCGATGCGGGTCATAATCTATCGGATGTTCTGGGATTGGCCGTTGCGTGGGCAGGCGCAGAACTTGCGAAACGCCCACCAAGCAAACAATTTACTTACGGTCTGGGAGGATCGTCCATCCTGGCTGCTTTGCTGAATGGACTGTTTCTGCTCGTAGCCTGTGGCGCCATCGCCTGGGAAGCGATCGAGCGTTTCAGTGCTCCTAGTGCGGTCGCTTCGACCACCGTCATCATTGTCGCTTCACTTGGCATCATAATCAATTTCGGGACCGCGATGCTTTTCATTCGCGGGCAGAAGGATGACATCAATATTCGTGGAGCTTTTCTGCATATGATGGCTGATGCCGGCGTTTCTGCGGGCGTCGTGGTTGGTGGCATTGTCATCTATTTTACCGGAATAAACTGGATCGATCCTTTGCTCAGCTTGCTGATCGTCGGTCTGATATTCTGGAGTACATGGGGATTGCTGTCCGAAGCCGTTCGGATGTCGCTAGCGGGTGTGCCTCGAGATATTGATGTCGAAGAAGTGTTCGGATATCTTGCGTCGTTGCAAGGGGTCGAGGCGGTTCATGATCTCCATATATGGCCGATGAGCACGAGCGAGACCGCGATGACCGCCCATTTGGTTTTACCGCATGGCCACCCCGGAAAAGGTTTCCTGGCCGAGGTGCAACGGCAAATGAAAGCGCGATTCTCTATCCATCACATCACGATCCAGATTGAGCTCGAGGACGAAGAAGCAGATTTGTGCCAGGTCGATTGTGGTGACCGGGACTAAGAGAGCTCATATCATTCGGTAAATTTCCGTCATTTGCTAAAAAAACCGCGCTGGTTGTTAACGATTGAATAAACATCTCTTGTTAATCTTTGCTTGCAGGCATTCGGTTGCTGGTCATGGAAGTGACGATACCGGAATATACCATCGGGGGTCTGCATTTTATTCGGAAATTGGGGGGCAATATGAACGGTAAGGCGGTCCAATGAACAATATATCCAATCGGCGCGATCCCCGCGCCTCACTACGAACCGATGTCGAAATATCCGCTTCCGTCCGCGAGCCAGGACTGGGCAGCGTTGATGCGATGATTCTGGATCTGTCCATCACCGGCTTCCGGATGCGCTGTCTGACACGCTTGACCGGTGAAAAGGTGATTTTTCTGAAACTGCCGTCATTCGCTGCGCTGGAGAGCAAGGTGTGTTGGCGCGATGGCGACTATTTCGGTTGTGAATTCGCACAATCACTCCATCCGGCCGTCTATAACCATATCATCGCAAAATATCCTTCTTTACAAATAGCCGCCGAATAGGCCGCTTGGTCTTATTCGCCGGTACATGAGGCGCTAAGGCATGCGCGCAGTCGTAAACCCGTTCACCCCGTTCAAGAAGCTGATGTAAAGTAGGGGCTGCAACGGCTCTTCGCGAGGCAGCAAAACCGCTTTATAGAAGGATTGCGTTATAGCGTCCGGATTAATGCGCTGCGGATATCTGTCGTTGCGCAGTTTGAAAATAGATTTATGGTTGCTCCAATCATTGCGGCGTCTGATCCCGCGAGAGGGAGGATGCGTGCACGACGAGATTGAACCGAGCTGGTTGTCGGAAATTGTCCGCCGCTTTTCCGTATTCATGTTTACGATCAACGGCTGGACTGCGGTTCAGGAAAACCCTCCACCCAGAAAAGCCGTTATCATTGCGGCTCCCCACACCAGTAACTGGGATTTCCTTTATTATTTCGGGTTGCTCAACAAGCTCAAGATTTCCTCCTATTGGATAGGCAAAGATACTTTATTCAAATGGCCCTGGGGCGACATGATGCGGCGCTTGGGCGGCGTTCCGGTAGACCGGTTCAAATCCCACAATATGGTTGATGCGATGGTCCGGGAATTCGAGCGGCGGGATGATTTCCTGTTGACGATTCCGCCCGAAGGCACGCGCGGTGCCGGCAAGCAATGGCGGACCGGTTTCTATTATATTGCGCTGCAGGCGAAAGTCCCGTTGATCATCGGTCTGATGGACTATCAGAAGAAGACAGGAGGTTTGGGCCCATCGTTCATGCCCTCGGGGGATTATAAAGCCGACATGAAGATACTCAGCGATTTTTATCACAGCGTGACCCCGAAATATCCGGAGAAAGCAATGCGTGATATTGTCTCGACCGATCCGGGAAGTGCGAGCGGCAAGCCAAAGGCAGGAGAGCCAAAGTGAATATACTGATAGCCTTGGGCCTGAATTTTGTTCTGCTGGTCGCTATCATGCTGTGCTTGTGGCTGATATCCATTCGCATCCGGGACGTGTCATTCATTGATGCTTTCTGGGCTTATGGCATGGCGATCATGGCGAGTGCATCTTTCCTGCAAACGGAAAATCCGGGGGCGTTAGCCTATATAATCTGGGCGCTGACGGCATTGTGGGGGATCCGGCTGGGAACCCACTTGTTCTTGCGCTGGCGCAAGGAAGGGGTCGACCCGCGGTACAAAAAAATAATGGGCCGGGCGATGGAAAAGCAGGGAATGAGTTTCGCGAAAGCGGCGCTGTTGAAAGCATGGGTGACGCAAATCCCCCTGCTTTTTATCGTCTGTCTGCCCGCCCAACTTGGTATTTTGCTAGCTGGCGCTGATTCAGTTGGTCCTGTCGCCATTATCGGCGTTGTCATCGCGGTGGTTGGTATCGCCTTTGAAACGATCGGCGACATGCAACTCAAAGCGTTCCGATCGAACCCTGCCAGCAAAGGCAAAGTGCTTGATAGCGGGCTTTGGAAATATACCCGTCACCCCAATTATTTCGGCGATTTTTGTGCCTGGTGGGGGATTTGGCTGGTGGCTTCGCAAACCGGCTGGCCAGTCTGGGTCGCCATTGTCGGCCCGCTGTTCCTGAGCTTCACTCTGATGAAGTGGAGCGGAGCACCTTTGCTGGAAAAAAGCCTTAAAAAGAACCGTCCTGACTATGTCGACTATATCGAACAGACGTCCGGCTTCTTTCCGATGCCGCCCAGGAAAAAGTGAGGCTCAGGCAGCTTCTTTGAGCAACTTGTTCTCGATAATATTGGCAAAGACATCTGCTTCCTGAGCACCCGGTACCATGAATTTCTTGTTGAAGATGAAGGCCGGTACGCCGGTAATGAACCTGTCTTGCCACTCGGCTTCCGTCGCCCTCACTTCTTCCGCAAACAGGTTGGTGCTTAGCAGATCACGGGCGCGCTTCTCGTCCAGACCGACTGACGCTGCGACAGAAATCAAGGTTTCATGATCGTTTACATTTTTGCCGTCGGTAAAATGCGCTTTGAACAAAGCCAGTTTCAAGGCCGTTTGCTTTCCGGTTTCGCCAGCCCAGTGGAGCAGACGATGCGCATCAAATGTGTTCACCATCCGCATATTGTCACCATAGCTGAATTCGAAATCCAGTTCGCTCCCTGCATTGCGCAGACGCTCTCTATTGGCTTTGCTTTGTTCGGGCGTGGCACCATATTTTTGGGCCATATGCTCGCTGATGTCCTGGCCTTCCGGCGGCATGGAAGGGTTTAGCTCAAAGGCGTGCCAAGCCAGTTCAAAACGGGCTTTGCCTTCGAATCGCTGCATGGCTTTTTCAAGCTTCTTATATCCGATGATACACCATGGGCAGACTACATCGGAGACGATGTCCACAGTGATGACAGGTATATCGGACATGGGAATTTCCTTGATTATTATCAGGCTTTCTCGAGCGTGCACTGCAGTGGATGCTCGTTTTTACGGGCAAAATCCATCACTTGCGTGACTTTGGTTTCTGCGACTTCATAGCTGAACGTGCCGCATACCCCGACGCCTTTCTGGTGAACATGGAGCATGACGCGCGTTGCTTCGTCGATGTCCATGTTGAAGAACCGCTTCAACACGAGGACAACAAATTCCATTGGCGTATAATCGTCGTTGAGGATCAGGACCTTATAGGGGCTGGGCTTCTTGGTCTTGGCCCGGGTCTTGGTTGCGATGCCGAGATTTGTGTTATCACCATCGTCGCCTGATCCTTTGTCCGGATCGTCGCTCATGACCGGCTGGTCGCTGGCGCGGCTTGGCCGGTCAGGTTTTTGTTCGGGTGAAAGAATCTGCTGGTTCATCATTAGTCTCAAGATATGGTATTTTTACCCCCGAGGGCAAGTGGGGGATTGATAGTTTCCACAGCTTTTGCCGTTGCGGATGTTTACAAAGGGCAAATAAAAAGGACCGCTCCAACGGAACGGTCCTTTTTTAATCTCTAGAAAAAGCGGTTTATGCAGCTGCTTTCAGTTCCTTGCGGATTTCGCTGACGCGATCAGCAATCGGTTGATAAGCTTTGCCAGCGAGCTTGACGACGGCGTCGGCGTTGTTCGAAGTCTGGTCCATCACCCGGTCCAGGCCGCTGCGGACATAGTCAGCTTGCTTTGCAAACATGTCTTTTGGCGTCGCTACGCTAAACAAACCTTGCAGGGCACGGCTGGCTTCAACAAAATTCTCGCGGGTATATTTCACGTTTGTCTTGCCGAGTTCCTGAGCGCCCTTTGCAGCAATCTTGCCACTTTCAAGCAGGGTTTCAACATTTTCGCGGTTGAATTCAACAGCATTTTTCGAAAGCGCAACGGCACGGTCGGCAGCTGCTTTAGCGCGTGTCTGCGCGTCGGCAGTCAGCTTTTCGAAGCGGGAGCCGAGCTTGTCAGCAGTTTTCTTGGCAGTGTTGGCAGCTTTGGTGTTGGCCGCTTTGGTGTTCTTCACAACGCGCTTGGTTGTGGTGGTTTTGGTTGTAGCCATCTTCTTGGTTCCTTTGGTCGTTTTTTTCAATGTGGTTTTGGCAACGGGCTTTGCAGCGGCTTTACGCTTTGGAGCAGCCTTCTTTGTTACCGGCTTGGTTGCTGCGGTTGTTTTGGCAGCAGGCTGTGCCGCTGTTGCCGGTTTAGCAGCTGTAGCCACCGGCTTCGGGGTTTCGGTCTTCTCGGCAATCGCAGCTTCTGAAGCTGGTTTGTCGGACATACTGGTCGCGGAGGCTGCTGCAGCATAAGCCGCGTCAGCAGAGAGCGAGCCGGTTACTTTCGCCGCCGGAGCAGGGGATGTTTCGTTTTTCGTGTCAGCCATCGGTTATCTCACTTCTATGTTGCAGTGCACAAATAAGGGATGGGATCGCCGATGTCAAGAAAAATGGTGCAGTGCACAATAAACGGTAAATCCAGATAGAGGTCACTGTAATACAGCTATTTTTTTGCGTGTAATATTTTCCTGCCTCGGCATTTCACGGGCATCGGACATACATGCTATGGTGCAATGCACCAGATTTCAGTGTTTCGAGGCGGTATCTGCTGTAACAGGGGCAATATGATCACTGAAAGTTCTCTATGTCTGCATTGAAATCCATCGCCACTGCCGTTCCCGATCACCGGATTACCCAGGCCGAGGTGCTGGCCGTGCTGGCCAAGGCGCGAGGAGCGGCGCTACCCGCACGGCTGGAGCAGATTTTGGGCAATAGCGGGATCGAGCAACGCTATCTTGCTTGCGAGGCCGATCATTATCTGGAGCCGCGCAGCTGGACAGGGCGAGCGGCTATTTACGGGCAGGTTGGCACGCGGCTAGCGCACAAGGCGGCCGGGGAAGCGCTGGACAATGCTGCGTTGCGGCCCTCCGATATCGACGCCATCATCATGATTTCCACTACGGGGATGATGACGCCTTCAATACCCAGCCGGATGATCGAGGCGATGGGTTTCGATCCGTCGACCCAGACGATTCCGGTTTTCGGCTATGGCTGCGCCGGCAGCGTGCTCGGGTTGCGGCTGGCCAATGACCTTGCTGCGGCGGGCGGCGGGCAGAATGTCTTGATGATCTCGCTGGAACTGTGCAGCCTGTCTTATGACTATAGTCAGTTCGACAAGAAGAATATGATTGCAACGGCCCTGTTCGCCGACGGCTGTGCTGCTGCGGTGATCAGTGGCAAGGCAGGACCGGCCGGCGCGCCCCGCTTCGGTGCCTTTGACCAGAAGACCTGGCCCGACACCCGCGACATGATGGGCTGGGATATCGGAACCACCGGCTTCGATCTGGTGCTGGCCCGCGATATCCCCAGCTTCGTGACAAAGGATTTTGCGCCTTTCTGCGACGGGTTTCTGGAAACACAGGGGCTCGAAAAATCCGATCTTGCCGAACCCGCCTGCCATCCCGGCGGCGGCAGGGTGGTTGAAGCGCTGGAAGCCTATTTCGCGCCCGAAATTGTAGGCATCCCCGCAACCCGGGAGGTCCTCCGCCAGCATGGCAATATGTCCTCGCCTACTGTCCTGTTCGTGCTCGAAAAGCTACTGGCGGAGAAGCCGGACAAGCCGATATTGCTCACTGCGCTGGGTCCGGGTTTCACCGCGGCGGTCGGCATCCTTGATCCGCAAGGCGTAACATGACCGACCAACTGGGAGCGATTTTTACGACCAGTCCGACACCGGTGACTTGGATGCTGGTCTACATCGTCGTCCAGCGGTTGGGCGAGCTGGTCCACGCCAATCGCAATACCAAGCGTCTGCTCGGCGAAGGCGGACAGGAACATGGCGCGGACCATTATCATTATTTCATCTTTCTCCACAGCGCCTGGATCGCGGTCATCGCGCTGCTCGTCGACCCGCAGCATGTCATCCATCCCGCGATGCTGGTGCTGTTCGTCGTCACACAGGTCCTGCGCGTGTGGACGCTGGCGAGCATTGGCCGCTGGTGGACGACAAGGATCATCTCGGCGCCGCATTTCGATCGCGTGAAGCGCGGGCCGTATAAATATATCAGCCATCCCAATTATCTGGTCGTGGTCCTCGAGATCGCGATTGTCCCGTTAATGCTCGGCCTGCCTTGGGTGGCCCTGGTCTTTTCCATCCTCAATGCCGTACTGCTGCGCCACCGGATCGGTGTCGAGAACCAGGTGCTCGGTGAGCGCGGCTAGCCCAGATTGCGCTTGCCGTTTTACCACCTGGAATTCTACAATCTATACGAGGGCAAGCTTGGGGGAGTCGCAACATGTCGAGACTGGCAAAGATCATGATTGTTCTGGTCGCTCTCTTGCATCTCTATATAGCCTGGTTCGGGATATTTGCGTGGCAAGGGCAGGGGCCAGCGACTTTTCCCGACCTCCCGGCCAGCCTGTTCGAACCGACAACCGCTATGGCCGCCAATCAGGGCGTCTATAATCTCTGTCTCGCGGCTGGCTTGTTCTGGTCGCTATTCATCCGCAACGTCGAATGGCAGCGCAAGGTCGCGACTGCTTTTCTGTTGTTCGTGGCCGCTGCGGGCCTATTGGGGGCGTGGCGGGTATCCTTGGATATCGCGCTGGTGCAGGCTGGCCCCGCGATAATTGGACTGTTGCTGATTTGGTTGCCCCTAGGAAAGAGGCGTTAATTTTCCAGTTTGTCGAGTAGCGTTCGCAACGCCCCGGCCAATCTCTTCATATCTTCACCCTTAAAGCTGTCATCCAGAACCGCATTGATATGGTCAAACGGTTCGCGCATCCGCTCCAAAGCCTCGCGTCCTTCCTCTGTGGCTTCCAGCTCCCAGATGCGAGCATCGTCGGTTGAACGGGTTTTCTTGATGTAACCGGCCTTGAGCAGCCTTGCCGCCATTGCGGTAATGGCGCTTTCCCGTTGAGATAGAGCTTCGGCGATCAAGCGCTGAGGAACTGGGCCCTCGCTCGCAATGATCGCCATCGTTGCGGCCTGAGCAGTTGTCAGGCCACCAGCGTGCGTCATTGCACTGTCGGCTTCGATCTTAAGCCGATGGGCAGTACGTTGTAACAGCGAATAGAGTCGTAGTTCGCGTGCCGACATATTGGCGTCCCCCTTGACAACCAAAGCTTTCCGATATTACTACACTAGTGAAGCATTATCAGAAAGCAGGAGTGGATATGAGTGCAATAGACGTCTGGTCACAAATGACAACGGAACGGATGGCAGCCGCGCCATGGTTAGCCACATTACTCCGCTGGACGGGGCAAACCGATGAGCCTTTGGTGCCTTCGGTCGCGTCGACGCTGGCTGCAATGGATGCTGCCGATGTTGAGATCAGCCTGCTTTCCGCTTGGCATGGGCCGACGGGTTCCCTGATCAGCAATGAAGAGGTGAGCGCACAAATTGATGCCGCGCCGGACCGGTTTCGCGGTCTGGCCACTGTAGACCTGACTAACCCCATGCAGGCGGTTCGCGAGATTCGCCGCTGGGTTGATCGCAAGAAATTTGTTGGCGTTCGCGTGGTACCCTGGTTGTGGGACTTGCCGCCCAATGACCGGCGCTATTACCCGATCTATGCCGCCTGTGTCGATCTCGGTGTACCATTTTGCACCCAGATCGGCCATACCGGGCCGTTGCTGCGTTCAGAAACCGGACGTCCCATTCCGTATCTGGAGGACGTTCTGCTGGACTTCCCCGAGCTTGTTGTTATCGGCGGTCATGTCGGCTTTCCATGGATTGACGAGTTGATATCCCTGACCATCAAGTTCCCCAATTTCTATGTCGATACATCGGCTTATGCGGTTCATCGTTTGCCGGCCGATTTCGTTACCTTCATGAAGGGTATGGGGCAAAGCCGGGTGATGTTTGGTTCAAACTGGCCGATGCTGTCGCCGTCCATGTGCCTGAAGCATCTGGACGCCCTCGCACTATCCGAAAGCCAGAAAGATGCGTTCCTGTCGGGAAATGCGCGGCGCGTGTTCAAGCTGTGAAGTCAGAGACATTTATCGCTAGCCAGTCGGGCGGCAACCGGATGGCTTCTCTTATAAGGCCCTGATCCGATAGTTTCGCGCCTTCAGCCAATATGGCGGATCGGCGGGGCCGCCAATTTGCCCGCGCCTTTACCCGCACGCTTCATTTCATAGAGCGCGCTATCGGCAGCCTTGAGCAGTTGTTCGGCGCCTTTGCCGTCAAGCGACTGGACAGCGATGCCGACGCTGGCCGACGGGGTCAGGACGTGGCCATTGATGTGGGCGGGTCTGGCAAAGCCGGAGAGATAGGCCGTTGCCCTCGCCAGAGCGTGATCATGGCCGGTCACGTCGGGTATGAAGATCAGAAATTCATCTCCGCCCAGACGACCGACAATCTCTTCTGCCATACTGCTCTGGTTCAGTCTGTCGGCAACTTCGACCAGCAGGCGATCACCGACATCATGGCCCAGATTGTCATTCACCTGCTTGAACTGGTTGAGGTCGATCAGAGCGAGTGCAAAGCCGTTACCATCTTTCGCGAAGCTCTGTTCGGCGAGGCGAAGATAGTTCATCATCGCGCGGCGATTGGCTAGCCCGGTCAGGGGATCGCTATGCGCCTGTTTCCAGATCGTATGCCGCATGATCAGGCCGGAGATGATCTGGTTGTAACTATCGATGATGAACCGGATCATCAGCAGCGCGATCGTAATCATGCTAGCCCCCATGATCACATCATCAAAACTGCCAATCAATATCATCGCAACGGCAGAGGGGATGACGCCGACAATCAG
The DNA here is from genome assembly GCF_963975555.1 of uncultured Parasphingorhabdus sp. GTDB lineage: Bacteria > Pseudomonadota > Alphaproteobacteria > Sphingomonadales > Sphingomonadaceae > Parasphingorhabdus. Next base: position 36,980 of record NZ_CAXBHH010000007.1, read on the forward strand.
AACCGTAACGGCTGCCTTTTTCAAACAGGCCAGACAATGGGCGATACAGGTCGAACCGAATACCAGTGACATCGGAACGAACATCTTGTTGGCGAAGATACCGGTCGCAATTATATATACCGACCAGATGCTGAGAAACGAGACGATACCAACCGCAAGGATGGACAGATTTCTGAGTATTTTGTGCGTTTGCTCTGCTGATTCGGGATTTTTCGGATAGCGTATCCAAATGATCATCCGCCCCAGACCGCCTACCGCTAACAGCCCCATCCAGGCGTAATAGATTGTCTCGACCCCTTCATGGGCAGACAGGATCATCACCGCCACGAGATTGAAAATACCGACAAGATAGATCATCGGCACGTGGGTCAGCGCCCGCTGCAGCTGCATTTCCTCGACAGATGGCCGGATCGCTTCGGGGATCTTTGGCGACCGCCATGGGGTTTGCCAGGATGTCCGCCAGTTTTTTTCGGTTTGTGGCGTTAACACCATGTCTTCAGAGCACCCCATAATGGCTGATCGAATTTACGCCATTTTACTAGGCTTCGCTTGTAAATATAGGGTTAACGAATTGCTCGCAGGATATGTTTAATTGCCCCGCCGCAGCCGCGTCACACGGGTCTTGCTCGCCTTGCCGCTGACCGCGAAAAGCAACCTTTCGCCCCGCCACGCGTTGATTGTCTGAACCTAGAAAAGGACATGAATATGGGCACACTTAATTTTCCGGAAGAAACATTTGTAGTGGTTGCGACGGGCAGGGAGGCAAAGACCTTTTTTGTAAGAAGCGGTTCGCTGGAACATGACGGCGACTGGACACCCGGCGATCTCGCCGATCAGGGCCCCTCCGGCAAGTCGCCGTCCGAGCAATCTCCGCGCGAGAGCATGGAGGCGACATTCTCCAAGATCATCGCGGAAAAATTATACGAGCGTTCGCACAAAGGCGGATATGAACGGCTGATTTTGGTAGCAGACCCCGACACGCTGGGCGAAATCCGCCCGTTGCTGCATCAGGAAGTGAGTGACAAGATTGTGCTGGAACAAGCCAAGACGCTGACCAATTCGCCGGTGGCGGACATCGAGAAGTCCTTGGCCGGATAGGCCCGAAGCCAGACAGCCCATCGCCTCTTTCCGTACCCGAATTTAGAGGAGATGGGCCGTCGGCAACGGACTATTAATATTCTAGAATTTCGCGCTGGCCTGGATGCCATAAAAGCGCGGTTCGGCCGGGATGAACGTGGGGTAACCGAAAGCACCACCGGTGTTTCCGGCATCAAGCAGATAGTTCTTGTCTGTCAGGTTGCGGGCAAATACCGCCAATTCGTACCGATCGTCGGCAAAACTGATACCGCCCTTGACGTTGACCAATGTTACCGGCGCTTGCGCGATATCCGGGTTGTTGGTGGTTTCGAAGAAAATCCGGCTACGGTGGGTGACGCTCGGGGTTACGAACAGTCGCATGCCGTTGCCCATTGGGGCGTTGACGGTGAAGCCTGCTGCTGCCTGCCACTCGGGCTGCAAGCGAAAGCGGTTGCCCGCATAGACGCCGTTTTCCGGCTTGTCGTCGATGCCGCCGTCGATCCAGCCGACATTGCCGAAGATGGTCAGCCAGTTGGTCGGCTTTACCTGAAGCTCGGCTTCGACGCCGAGATTGCTCGCCGAGCCGGCGCTCTCGATGACCGTCGAACCGATCGGTTGGCCGGAAGGGTCATTGGCATCGGAAACGATACGTGACACCTGGAAGTTGTCATATTTCTGGTAATAGACGCCCAGTGAACCCGAGAAGATGCCGGACGAACCTTTGATACCGCCTTCATAATTCCAGACGGTTTCTTCCGGGATCAGGCTGGTCGAGGTCGCTGTCTGGTTGACGGTGGGTGAGCGCCGACCCTTTGAAATGGTGGCGTAGATGTTGACATCATCGGACAGGCGATAAAGCGCATTGAGGCGCGGCAGGACTGCTGCAAAGCTGTCCTCCGACCACAAGGTTCCGTTCGTGGTCGACTGACTGGGGATCATCGGCCCACCGGTGAGCACGCTATTCGGCGCGACAGAATAATAGCCCGACTTGCGCTTCTCGATCAAACCGCGAACACCGGCTGTCAGCTCCAGCCTTGGCGTCACCGTCCAGCGCACGTCGCCGAACACCGAATAGCTGTCGTTTACGCCAAGATTCTGGAACACCGAACTATAGGGCAGCACGGTCGCCAGACCCTGTGTCAGGATCGCCGTTGCGCCTGCGGCAGAAACACTGCCATCCGCCGCGATGCAGCCCATGCCGGGGATCAGATTTGCGGTGCACTGCAGGAAGGTGCCTTCTTCGGTCGAAAAGGGCACGCTCTGGAAATTATCCTCGTGAAAATAGTTCCAGCCGAATGACGCGCGGACATTGTCGTCCTGATAGGCGAAGCGCGATTCATGGCTGACCTGCCAGCCCTGCGAATCTTCCTCAAATTCCAGATACCAGGCGGCGGAGCCATCGGCGTCGAAGACTTCCTGGCTGTCGAACTTGCGATAGCCGTTGACGGTGGTGAAGTTCCAGCCGTCGGCGAAATCATAGCTGACCGTCAGATTGCCGTCATAGACCTCGCGGCGCAGACCCAGTTCGTCATTGCCCAGTACCGTTGCGGAGATCCCGGCGGGCGCACCCGACAGATTAGCGGGCCCGAAAATATTTGCGGGACCGGCTGAAGTCGGGAAATTGCCAGAGATAAACGGCGTGCCGCTGTTGCGTTGCTGGTCATAGGTGCCGATCAGGTCGATGGTCAGCGCGTCACTTGGCGTGAAGCGCAGCGAACCACGCAGGCCGAGCTGATCCTGAGCGTAGAGATCGCCCTGCCGATCCGAGAGATTTTCGATATAGCCGTCGCGCTGCTTCCATTCGCCGGCGATACGGGCAGCGATCACGTCGTTGCCGAGATTGATGTGGCCGCTGACAAGGCGCGAGTCATAATTGCCCAGCCTTGCGGTCAGTGCCCCCGAAAAGCCGGCTTCCGGCTTGGCCGAAATGATGCTGATCGCGCCGACCGCGGAAGCCGTGCCGAACAGGGTTGCCTGCGGGCCTTTCACCACTTCAATCCGCTCTACGTCGTAGATTGCCTGGTAGGACCCGCGGGAACGGGAAATGTCGACACCGTTATAATAAAGCGTGACGCGTGCTGCCTGCTGCGAAGATCCGCTGTCGGAGGTGATGCCGCGGATGACGATGCCGGGGTTATTCGCGCTCTGCTCCTGGATATTCAGGCCGGGCACATAGTTGGACAATTCGTCGAGATCCGACACGCCGAGCCGCTCCATCTGCTCGCTGGAAATGGCCGAGATGGTGATCGGAACATCGGTCGATTTTTGCTCGAATTTCTGGGCCGTGACGATGATGACATCGCCGTCTGACTCTTCGGCGACATCATCGGTGCCGGTCTGGGCCAGGGCGGGGGTGGTGCTGACGGCCAGTAGCGCGGCGGCAAGGGCGATCAGCGAGGGACGGGAGAGAGCGTTGGAAGACAATTTTGTCATGAAGGAATCAGCCTTTTATATGCGACACTGGAATGGATGGTGCAGTGCAGCAAAGCCGTGACAGGCTGACGCTGGTTGAATGACGTTTCGGCGACTGCTGCACGACGGAATTGTGACGGCGGAGCCCGCGCTGGCCTCGACCCGCCCGCGACGCCATCGCAACCATCCCGCAAGATTTTAAATCTGTATCCGGGATACCGGATTGGAAGATTTGGAGGCTCATTTCTGGCTAATTTACCGGCGACTCGGGGATACGACGCGATGATTGTCTTTGTCGTGCGTGGTGTCGAAATAGCGGTCGGGCGAAATTGTGCAAAAATGCAGCGAAAAGCGGGAAAAGCGTAACGCAATTATGCCCGAAATGGCGAAATATATGTTGGGAAGCGGCAATTTCCGCCGGTTTGGAGGGGAAGTCTTCGATCCCGCCACCCGGTTGCGGCTGTTGGTTAATGGGTGACTGTTGGCGATAAATATGCTGTCACCTTTATCCCGTCTCCAATGCCCCCTTCCAAAGATTGTGATCTGATGTACCCCACGCCCGATAGACAGGAACGCCGCGCCGATTTTATTGTCCACGGCATAGGATTGATTTTTATTCTGGCGGCCGGTCTGGCCTTGCTTTTACAGGCTGCTGTCGGCCACGGTCTGGCTGTGGTCGCGGCGGTCGCAACCTATGTGGCCTGCGTGGCATTTTCTCACGTCATGTCCATGTTCTACCATTTGTCGCCTTTTCATGACCGGCGGCTGATGCTGCGCCGGATAGACCATGCGGCGATCTATCTGACGATCGCCGGAACTTTTACCCCGATTTTTGTCCTCGCGGGTACGGAGTTCAGCCTCTTCCTGCTGACGACCGTCTGGGCGCTCGCTATTCCCGCGATGCTGTACAAGATATTCGGCAAGAACCTGGATTCGCGCTGGTCGCTGGCTTCCTATCTCGGTCTGGGATGGATGGGCCTTATCGGCGTGCCCGAGATGATGGAGCAGTTGCCGCCATTATCATTATGGGCGATGTTGGCGGGCGGAGCCTTTTATTCGCTCGGCACGATTTTCTATGTCCGCAAGGGGCGGCCCTTTCGCTATTCCATCTGGCACAGTTTTGTCATGATGGGCGGGGCGAGTTTCTTTGTGGCGATTTGGGTGGCTTTGACGGTTTGAAGCACTGTGACAGTTTCGGCCAACTCGTCATTCCGGACTTGATCCAGAATTCAGAGCGGATTTACCAAAGCGCATGCAGTTCCGAAGGCGCATGTCATCTAAAGTTGACAAATTAGCTATTGTCATCTACAGTTTACGCTCATGAACATTCGGCAGACCGACGCCTTTGCGAAATGGCTCAAGAAGCTGAAGGATCATGAGGCACGGGCGCGGATAATTATGCGCGTCAATCGTTTTAGCTTCGGCAATCTTGGTGATGTGAAAGCGGTGGGTGACGGGGTTCGTGAGGCACGTATTGATTATGGTCCCGGCTATCGACTTTATTTTGTCGAGCGTAGAGGCGAATTGATCATATTGCTTTGCGGGGGATCGAAGAAAACGCAGCAAAGCGATATCGCAATGGCAAAAACATTGAAGAGAGACGTTGACATATAGCCCTTAAGGCTAAGCCCCCATAAGGGGCGTTTATGGAAAGGCATATTTAAATGGCGATCACGACAACAGAATTTGACGCTGCGGAATATCTCGACAGCCCGGAAATGATCGCGACCTATCTGAAAGTCGCCTTTGAAGAAAATGACGCCGCGCTGATCCGCACCGCGCTGAGCGATGTCGCGCGTGCCAAGGGCATGACGGCGGTGGCAGCGGAGAGCAAAATCACGCGGCAGGCGCTCTACAAGGCGCTGGGGCCGAATGGTAATATGACGCTGGAGACTTTGCTGGGGGTGCTGCGGGCTATGGGGGTGCGGTTGTCGGTTAGTGGGTGAGGGTGGAGAATTAAGGTGCACTTTATCCGCAGTTGAAATCCGCTGTTCGCGATAGTCTAAGCCAATACGTAACTCCTGACTTGATCCGAGCGATCGAGGGGCATAGCAGGAGAAAAATATTGAATGCATAGTTTACTACCGTCAGCTGTGGGGAAAAGATTTGATGGAGAAATCCAAAGGTCGGTCGATAGAATTGTTTTTTGTAGATGGGCATCCCCAAGGGATGAAAACTGCGACGATTCCTTTTCAATGGACTGGGCACGTATTGGTTATAAATCGTACCCAGTTACCCAAGGCTATGGTGCGTCCAGAAATTGAGCGGCCGGGCGTTTATCTCCTAGTAGGGGAGAAAGATGATCGCCCGTTTTTATACATTGGCGAGACCGATGATGTAAAAAAGCGACTGAAAAACCATGCTGCTCAAAAAGATTGGTGGTCAGAAGCTATTTGCATTACATCCAATGGAGAGCCTCTAAATAAAGCTCATGCTCGATATCTTGAAAGCAAGCTGATAAGCCACGCGCTCAGGTTACGAAAAATAAAATTGGATAACGAACAGTCGCCACCTGAACGGACCTTAAGCGAAGCCGCTCGTGCACACATGGATGATTTCTTAGAAAATATCTATCTGGTGTTACCTGCTTTGCGATATGACTTTTTTTCGGAGAACAGGAAGTTCCCGGCGCTTGAGTTGCCTAAAGAGACTTTAAGGCCTGAGGTTAGGTTCGTGACAATGGTTCCAGAACTAAGAATCCCCGCTCATGCGGTATTGATGGATGAGCAATTTGTAGTGCAGGCTGGCTCAGGCGCCCGACTGGACTGGATAGGCACTGATGGCGGACATGCTGGATATCAGGCACTGTTTAACGAGCTAGTCGATCAAGGTGTTTTGGTTGAAAATGGTGACCATCGAGTTTTTTCAGATAGCTATGGGTTTAGTAGTACGAGTGCAGCAGGTGCTATCATCAAGGGGCGTGCGACTGCAGGCCCGACTACTTGGAAAGTAGAAAACACTAATCAAACCTATCGGGAATGGGAAGCAGATCAATTGAACGCGCTTCCAGAAGACGAATAACCCAATTTTCTAATCCTCATCCCGCCGAGCCAGTATTGACGAACCGACGAATCCCGTCTAAGGGCCGCGCTTCCGCTTCTTCGGGCTCCGCTCGACGCCGCAGAAAACTTACATAGGCAAAACACTTGCCGCTATTTTGAGCGGTGAGAGTAACCCCTGCATTTTGCAGGACAATTCTACTATAAGGTGAAGACTTTATGCCAACGATTAACCAGCTCGTCCGTAAAGGGCGGGTGCCCCAGAAGACGAAGTCCAAGGTGCCAGCCATGGAAGCCAACCCACAGAAACGTGGCGTTTGCACCCGTGTCTACACAACGACTCCAAAGAAACCAAACTCCGCTCTGCGTAAAGTTGCCAAGGTTCGCCTGACCAACCAGCGCGAGGTCATCAGCTACATTCCAGGTGAAGGTCATAACCTTCAGGAACATAGTGTTGTCCTGATCCGCGGCGGCCGTGTTCGCGATCTTCCCGGTGTGCGTTATCACGTACTGCGCGGCGTTCTCGATACCCAGGGTGTCAAGGACCGTAAGCAGAGCCGTTCGAAATATGGCGCCAAGCGTCCTAAATAGTTTCAGTTTCGGAGTTATAATATATGTCACGTCGTCGTCGTCCCGAAAAACGGGTCATTTTACCCGATCCAAAATTCAAGGATCTTATCCTTTCGAAATTCATGAACAACCTGATGATGGATGGTAAGAAATCCACCGCAGAGCGCATCGTATATGGTGCCTTTGACAGCGTTGAAGCCAAAGCGAAGAAAGATCCTTTGCAATTGTTTCATGATGCTCTGAACAATATCAAGCCGGGCATCGAAGTTCGCAGCCGCCGTGTTGGTGGTGCGACCTATCAGGTTCCCGTCGAAGTGCGTCCCGAACGTGCGCAGGCTCTGGCAATCCGCTGGATGATCTCTGCCGCTCGCGGTCGCAGCGAAACCACAATGGCTGCACGCCTGTCGGGTGAAATCCTCGACGCGTCGAACAACCGTGGCAACGCCGTGAAAAAACGGGAAGATGCGCATAAAATGGCTGAAGCCAACCGCGCATTTGCCCACTACCGCTGGTAGTAAGAAATATAGACCGTTCGTCCCGGACCTGTTGAAGGGCATATCTCGCCAGAGAATTATTCTCGATCGAGGCGCTTCGACAAGCCGGGCACGGACGGACTTTATATCAAGATTTCGATTTAATCGGGGCTGGCATTGTTCAGCCCATTTCACTATAGGGCGGCCTGATTTGGTTCCCCACATACTGGAGTACAGACTATGGCACGCAGCCATCCGCTCGAACGATATCGCAATATCGGCATTATGGCCCATATTGACGCTGGTAAGACAACAACGACCGAACGTATTCTTTTCTATACGGGCAAGTCCTATAAAATCGGCGAAGTGCATGATGGCGCGGCGACGATGGACTGGATGGAGCAAGAGCAAGAGCGTGGTATTACCATTACCTCTGCTGCGACCACCTGTTTCTGGCAGGCTGAAGACCGCAAGGGTCCAGAGCACCGGATCAATATCATTGATACGCCAGGCCACGTTGACTTCACCATTGAAGTTGAACGTTCGCTGCGTGTGCTCGATGGCGCGGTAGCCTGTTTCGACGGCGTTGCCGGCGTTGAGCCACAGTCTGAAACCGTATGGCGTCAGGCTGATAAATATAAAGTGCCACGGATGTGCTTCATCAACAAGCTCGACCGCACCGGCGCCAACTTCAAATTCTGCGTCGATTCGATCGTAGAGCGTCTGGGCGCAACGCCTGCTGTTCTGTATCTTCCTATCGGTATCGAAGCCGATCTGGTCGGTCTCGTCGATCTGGTGAACGAGCGTTCGATCACCTGGAAGAACGAAGATCTCGGTGCTGAATATACTTATGGTGAAATTCCTGCGGATATGGTCGACGAAGCGGCTGAATATCGCGAGAAGCTGATCGAGCTTGCTGTCGACCAGGATGATGACATCATGGAAGCCTATCTCGAAGGCAACCTGCCTGATGCTGCGACGCTCAAGGCGCTGATCCGCAAGGGTACGCTGAACCAGAGCTTCGTGCCTGTGCTTTGCGGCTCCGCGTTCAAGAACAAGGGCGTTCAGCCTTTGCTCGACGCGATTGTCGATTATATGCCAAGCCCGCTCGACGTTCCTGCCATTAAGGGCGTCAAGCTCGACGGCGAAACCGAAGACAGCCGCGCATCATCGGATGAGGCGCCATTCTCCGCGCTTGCCTTCAAGGTCATGAACGATCCGTTCGTGGGTACGCTGACCTTCTGCCGTATCTATTCCGGCAAGCTGGAAAAAGGCACCGTGCTGAACTCGGTCAAGGACAAGAAAGAAAAAGTCGGACGTATCCTCGAAATGCACTCCAATGACCGTAAGGACATTGACGAGGCATTCGCAGGCGACATCGTTGCTCTGGCGGGTATGAAAACAACCACCACCGGCGATACGCTTTGTGATTCCGACAAGCCGATCATCCTGGAACGCATGGAATTCCCCGAGCCGGTTATCGAGCTTTCGGTGGAACCAAAGACCAAGGCTGACCAAGAGAAGATGGGCGTTGCCCTGAATCGCCTGGCTGCTGAAGATCCAAGCTTCCGTGTTTCGACCGATCACGAATCGGGCCAGACGATCATCAAGGGCATGGGCGAGCTTCACCTCGACATTCTCGTCGACCGTATGCGCCGCGAATTTAAAGTGGAAGCCAATGTCGGTGCGCCGCAGGTGGCCTATCGCGAATCCCTCGGCAAGGCTGTCGACATTGACTACACGCATAAAAAGCAGTCCGGCGGTTCCGGTCAGTTTGCGCGTATCAAGTTCGAAGTCACTCCGGGCGAGCGTGGATCGGGCATTACCTTCAGCGATGAAGTCAAGGGCGGTAATATTCCGAAGGAATATATCCCGTCGGTTGAAAAAGGCATGCGCGAAACGGCTGAAACCGGTTCTTTGATCGGCTTCCCGATCATCGATTTCGACATCCGTGTCTATGACGGTGCCTATCATGACGTCGATAGTTCGGCGCTGGCATTTGAAATCGCCGGTCGTGCAGCAATGCGCGAAGCGGCTCAGAAATCCGGCATCAAATTGCTTGAACCGATCATGAAAGTTGAAGTGATCACTCCGGAAGACTATCTTGGTGATGTGATCGGCGATCTTAACTCTCGCCGTGGTCAAATCCAGGGTACGGATACACGCGGTATCGCCCAGGCTGTGGACGCCATGGTGCCGCTTGCCAACATGTTCGGTTATGTGAACGAGCTGCGTTCCTTCAGTCAGGGACGTGCGCAATATTCGATGCAATTCTCTCACTATGAGGAAGTGCCGAGCAACGTGGCAGAAGAGATCAAGGAGAAAATGGCTTAACCGCCACTCCTTTTCGAGGTAACGCGCTTTCCTTTTGTGCAGGCCCGACGGGAAATCCCCCGGACCGGTAAAAGGGTGTTGACAGAATTAGAGAGTCTCGCCAAAGCGCGGCGCAGACTATCAAGATGATAGAAAATCAGAGGTAAAATAAAATGGCTAAAGAGAAGTTTGAGCGGAACAAGCCGCACTGCAACATCGGAACCATCGGTCATGTTGATCATGGTAAAACGACGTTGACCGCGGCGATCACTAAAGTGCTTGCTGAATCAACCGGCGGTGTTGCCGTTGACTTCGCAAATATCGACAAAGCGCCTGAAGAGCGTGAGCGCGGCATCACCATTTCAACGGCTCACGTTGAATATGAAACCGAAGCTCGCCACTATGCGCACGTCGATTGCCCAGGCCACGCTGACTATGTGAAGAACATGATCACCGGTGCTGCCCAGATGGATGGTGCTATTCTCGTGGTTAACGCTGCAGACGGCCCGATGCCACAGACCCGTGAGCACATCCTGCTCGCTCGTCAGGTTGGCGTTCCTGCTCTCGTTGTCTTCATGAACAAAGTCGACCAGGTCGATGATGAAGAGCTTCTTGAGCTGGTCGAAATGGAAATCCGCGAACTGCTTTCCTATTATGACTTTGATGGCGATGCCATTCCTGTGATCTCCGGTTCTGCGCTGGCTGCACTTGAAGGTCGCGACGACGAAATCGGTAAGAACAAGATTCTTGAACTGATGAAAGCTGTCGACGAAGCCATTCCACAGCCAGAGCGTCCAGTTGACCAGGCATTCCTGATGCCAATCGAAGACGTGTTCTCGATTTCGGGTCGCGGTACGGTTGTTACCGGCCGTGTTGAAACCGGTATCGTGAATGTTGGTGACGAATGTGAAATCGTCGGTATCAAGGATACCACGAAGACCACCGTTACCGGCGTTGAAATGTTCCGCAAGCTGCTCGACTCCGGTCAAGCTGGCGACAACATTGGTGCTTTGATCCGTGGCGTTGACCGTGAATCGGTTGAACGTGGCCAAGTTCTTTGCAAGCCAGGCTCGATTACGCCGCACACAGAATTCTCGGCTGAAGTTTACGTGTTGTCGAAAGACGAAGGTGGTCGTCATACGCCATTCTTCGCCAACTATCGTCCACAGTTCTACTTCCGTACGACGGACGTAACCGGCGAAGTGATCCTTCCTGAGGGCACCGAAATGGTTATGCCAGGTGATAACGTTACGATCGGTGTTAAACTGATTGCTCCAATCGCTATGGATCCAGGTCTTCGCTTCGCTATTCGCGAAGGCGGACGTACTGTTGGATCAGGGGTTGTCAGCAGCGTAACAAAGTAATATAGGAACGCCTCGCTGCCCGGATCGGTGATTCGGGCAGCTAGTTTTTTTCGCCGCTCCGGCCTTTTTCGTTAGAAAATCGGGGCGGTTTATTTTTGGCTCTTTGACATTGGTAACAGGTACATGGAAACGCAGAATATCCGCATTCGCTTGAAGGCATTCGACCATCGAGTTCTTGATCAAGCAACCGGCGATATCGCTGATACAGCTCGCCGCACTGGCGCTCTAATCCGTGGGCCGATACCTTTGCCAACGCACATAGAAAAATTTACCGTAAACCGCGGACCGCACGTGGACAAAAAGTCCCGCGAGCAGTTCGAGGTACGGACCTATAAAAGGTTGCTCGATATCGTGCAGCCAACGCCGCAGACGGTTGATGCTTTGATGAAGCTTGACCTTGCTGCCGGTGTAAATGTCGAGATCAAACTGGCCTGAGCCAATTGATTAGCGATGCCCGCCCAGGCGGGGATCCAGACGAACGACAGGATACCGCCGGTTTCAACCGGGCAGCGTCCTCCGTCTCGTTCCGAAATTTTCGGAACAATACAGCCCGGACGGGGTGACGCATGACAATTTGGGCTGGCAAGCCGGACGAAATGGTTCGTTCGGCCTCTGTGAAGGAGATTGATCGTGCGTACAGGCGTGATCGCGAAGAAAATGGGGATGACCCGCTTGTTTCAGGAAGATGGTCGGCATGTGCCGGTTACCGTTCTTTCCCTGGAAGAATGTCAGGTTGTTGGAGCCCGCAATCAAGAACGTGATGGCTATTTTGCTGTCCAGCTTGGTGCAGGTGCCCGTAAAGCGAAAAATGTTAATAAGCCGCAGCGTGAAGCTTTTGCCAAGGCAGAAGTTGAACCAAAAGCGCGTGTTGCCGAATTCCGGGTCGATAGCGAAGATGCTTTGCTCCCCATCGGTGCTACCGTAACTGCAGACCACTTCATTGCCGGTCAGATGGTCGATATCCAGGGTGTTACCCAGGGTAAAGGCTTCGCCGGTGCGATGAAACGCTGGGGTTTCGGCGGTATGCGCGCAACTCACGGTGTTTCTATCTCTCACCGTGCCCACGGTTCTACTGGTCAAAACCAGGATCCGGGCAAGGTGTTCAAGGGCAAGAAGATGGCCGGTCACATGGGTTCGAAAAATCGCACCCAGCAAAATCTGGAAATCGTCCGTACAGACGCCGCTCGCGGTTTGATCTTTGTACGCGGCAGCGTTCCCGGTTCCAAGGGCGGCTGGCTTCTCGTTAAAGATGCAGTGAAAGTTGCTCTTCCTGAAGGTGTTCCATTTCCGGGTGCTATGCGCCGTAACGCGGATGAAACGGCAACAGAAGAAGCGCCGGCAGGCATGATCGAAGCGGACGCAGCGATCGAAACGCCGGTTGGTCCAACCCATGCAGAAGTAGCGGAGGCGGCGGCAAAGCCAGCTGGTGAAGTTGCAGAGAAATCTGATGCTGCAGATGACGCAGGGAAGGAGGGCTAAGCCATGAAATTGAAAGTGATAACCCTCGACGCGAAAGCCAAAGGCGACATCGAATTGAATGATGACGTGTTCGGTATCGAAGCGCGCGCAGATATTCTTCACCGTGTTGTTAACTGGCAGCGTGAAAAAGCTCGCGGAACGGCCCGTCCGACCCGCGAACGTTCAGACGTTGCTCGCACCGGTAAGAAATTCGGCAATCAAAAGGGCGGCGGTACAGCTCGTCATGGCGATCGTCGTGCTCCGATCTTCATCGGTGGTGGTAAAGCCCACGGTGCCCGCAAGCGTGATTTCAATCCATCGCTGAACAAGAAAGTTCGTGCTTTGGGTCTGAAAATGGCGCTGAGCGACAAGGTCAAAAATGAAAACCTGATCGTGCTTGAAAATATTGATCTGAAGGAAGCCAAAACACAGGCGCTTCTGGCCAATATCGCGAAGCTCGGTTTTGGCAAGTCAGCACTGATCATGGACGGTGATGTTGTGAACGAGGCTTTTTCGAAAGCTTCCAACAACATTCCACGTGTCAACGTGATGTCAGCTGCCGGCGCCAATGTTTATGACATTTTGAACCATGAAACCCTGGTGCTGACGCGCGCAGCGGTAGAAAAGCTGGAGGCGCGCTTCAATGGCTAAAAAAGAAGCTGTCGATATCCGTCATTATGACGTGATTGTTGGCCCGCACATCACCGAGAAATCAACCTTGCTCAGCGAACATAACGCTGTGGTTTTCAAAGTTGCCAAGACTGCAACCAAGCCACAGATCAAGGCAGCCATCGAGGCGTTGTTTGATGTCAAAGTCAAAAACGTCAACACGCTGGTGCAAAAGGGCAAGACCAAAAAGTGGAAGGGTCGTCCCTACACTCGCAATGACATCAAGAAGGCTGTTGTCACCTTGGCCGAAGGCCAGACCATTGACATCACCACGGGAGTTTAAGGGCACATGGCATTAAAATCCTATAAACCGACAAGCCCCGCCCGGCGTGGTCTTATCCTGGTCGACAAGAGCGGCCTCTGGAAAGGCAAGCCTGTCAAAAAGCTTGTCGAAGGCAAGAACAAGACCGGTGGCCGGAACAACAAGGGCCATGTCACATCGCGCGGCATCGCCGGTGGTCATAAGCAACGCTATCGTCTGATCGATTTCAAGCGTCGCAAATGGGATATGGCTGCTACGGTCGAGCGGATCGAATATGATCCCAACCGCACCGCCTTTATCGCGCTGCTGAAATATGAAGACGGCGAACTGGCCTATATCATTGCACCACAGCGTCTCGACGTTGGCGACAGCGTGATCGCTGGTCAGAAGACCGACGTGAAGCCTGGCAATGCGATGCTTTTGTCGCAAATGCCGGTCGGCACGATCGTCCACAATGTCGAAATGAAGCCAGGCAAGGGCGGCCAGATCGCTCGTTCCGCCGGTGCTTATGTCCAGATTGTTGGCCGTGATCGCGGTATGGTTATTGTTCGCCTCAAGAGCGGCGAGCAACGCTACCTTCGCTCTGATTGCATGGCGACTGTTGGTGCGGTTTCAAACCCGGACAATTCGAACCAGAACTTCGGCAAGGCAGGCCGTACCCGTTGGAAAGGACGTCGTCCTCTTACCCGCGGTGTTGCGAAAAACCCAGTCGATCACCCGCATGGTGGTGGTGAAGGCCGGACTTCCGGTGGTCGTCATCCGGTTACCCCATGGGGCAAGCCAACCAAGGGTGCTCGTACCCGTAGCAATAAATCGACTGACAAGATGATCATCCGGTCGCGTCACGCGAAGAAGAAGAGGTAAGCATGGCTCGTTCCATCAAAAAAGGTCCATTTGTTGACCTCCACCTGCTGAAAAAAGCGCAAACCGCGCAGGAAAACAGTGTTCGTACACCGATCAAGACTTGGTCGCGCCGTTCTACTGTATTGCCTGACTTTGTGGGCCTGACTTTCAGCGTTTATAACGGCATGAAATTCATCCCGGTTTCGGTGAACGAAGACATGGTCGGCCACAAGCTTGGTGAATTCGCTCCGACCCGTAACTATTACGGTCATGGCGCTGACAAAAAAGGCAAGAAATAATGGGTAAGGCATCATCACCCCGCCGCGTTGGCGATAATGAAGCTTTGGCTGTCGGCAATTCCATTCGTGGTTCTGCCCAGAAGCTGAACTTGGTTGCTCAGTTGATCCGCGGCCACAAGGCTGGCGACGCGCTGAACATATTGTCCTTTTCGAAAAAGGCGATGGCCAAGGACGTTAGCAAGGTTTTGGCTTCTGCCATCGCCAATGCCGAGAATAATCACAATCTGGATGTTGACGCACTGATCGTTCACGAAGCGAGCGTCGGCAAGTCAATCACGATGAAACGCTGGAAAGCGCGTGCTCGTGGTCGTTCAGCCAAGATTATCAAGCCATTTAGCCGCGTTCGCATCGTCGTGCGTGAGCATGAAGAGGAAGAGGCGTAACCATGGGTCAAAAAAGTAATCCTATCGGGCTTCGCCTGCAGATCAACCGGACCTGGGACAGTCGCTGGTATGCGGAAGGTTCCAATTACGGCGATCTCTTGATGGAAGACATCAAGATGCGCAAATATATCTTCAAGGAACTGCCACAGGCAGCGATTTCGAAGGTTGTGATTGAACGTCCGGCCAAGAACTGCCGGATCTCTATCTACGCTGCCCGTCCTGGTGTTATCATCGGCAAAAAAGGCGCGGATATCGAGAAACTACGTCGCAAATTGAGCGACATGTCTTCCAGCGACGTTTCCTTGAACATCGTCGAAATCCGCAAGCCGGAAGTTGACGCGAAACTGGTAGCACAGGGCATTGGCGATCAGCTGATCCGCCGCGTTGCTTTCCGTCGCGCCATGAAGCGCGCTGTGCAATCTGCGCTGCGTCTCGGTGCCGAAGGTATTAAAATTGTTTGTGGTGGCCGTTTGGGCGGCGCGGAAATCGCGCGCGTTGAATGGTACCGTGAAGGCCGCGTGCCGCTTCATACGCTGCGCGCCAATATCGATTATGCTGAATATGAAGCGCTGACCGCTTATGGTATTATTGGTATCAAGGTCTGGATTTTCAAAGGCGAGATATTGGGTCACGACCCGATGGCTCAGGATCGGTTGAATGTGGAAGCGCAAACTTCCGGCGTCCGTCCGCAGCACCAACGTTGATTTTTGAGGAATAGGTAGAGCATCATGCTGCAACCCAAGAAACATAAGTTCCGCAAGGCTTTTAAAGGCCGGATTAAAGGAAAAGCGCCAGGTGGCTCTAGCCTGAATTTCGGTAGCTATGGCCTCAAAGCCATGGAGCCTGACCGGATTACCGCGCGCCAGATCGAAGCGGCTCGCCGTGCGATCACGCGTCACATCAAACGTCAGGGACGTTTGTGGATCCGGATATTCCCGGATGTGCCAGTATCCAAGAAACCTGCCGAAGTTCGTCAGGGTAAGGGTAAGGGCTCGGTAGAATATTGGGCCGCTCGGGTTAAACCAGGCCGCATTTTGTTCGAACTGGACGGTGTTCCTGGACCGATTGCAGCGATCGCTTTCGAGCGGGCAGCTATGAAGCTCCCGATCAAGACAAAGGTTGTGGCCCGCCTCGGCGATACGTCACATCTGGAAGGTTAAGGTAGATGAGCATTAAGACAGAAGATTTGCGGACCAAAACCGACGATCAACTCGGGACGGAACTGGGCGAACTGAAGCGCGAGGCATTTAACCTGCGTTTCCAGGCTGCGACCAACCAGCTCGAAAAACCAAGCCGGACGCGGGAAGTGCGTCGCACGATCGCCCGGATTAAAACTTTGCAGGCCGAGCGTGCGAACGCGGCGACCACAGAAGCTAAGGCGTAAGGAACCGATATGCCAAAACGTATTCTCACCGGCACGGTTGTGTCAGACAAGGGCGACAAAACAGTTGTCGTCAATGTCGAACGCAAGGTGAAGCACCCGCTTTACGGAAAAATTATCCGGCGCTCGAAAAAATATCATGCGCATGATGAAAACAACGAAATCAGCATGGGTGAAACCGTGCGCATCGAAGAAACGCGGCCGATTTCCAAGTTGAAGACCTGGAAAGTTCTGGAGCGGGTCGGTGCAGCAGCCGGTGTCGCAACGCCGACGGTCAGCGAGATTACGGCAAGTGATCCGAAAGACGAAAAGGTCAAGGCGCCGGTCAAGCCAGCAGCTGAACCAGCGGCCGAGTAATTTTAGAATATCCCGGATTTGTTCGGGATGACGAAGTAGGAAACGCCCGGTTCGCCGGGTTTATGAAGAAGGAATTGGATCCATGATCCAGATGCAATCGAACCTGGAGGTCGCTGACAATAGCGGAGCCAAACGCGTGCAGTGCATCAAGGTGCTGGGCGGCTCGAAGCGTCGCTTTGCCGGCGTTGGCGACATCATTGTTGTGTCGATCAAGGAAGCTGCGCCACGTGGCAAGGTCAAGAAGGGCGACGTTCACCGGGCGGTGATCGTTCGTACCAAGAAGGACATCCGTCGCGCGGACGGATCGGTTATCCGGTTCGACAGCAATGCAGCGGTTCTGGTGAACAACAACCAGGAGCCTATTGGCACCCGTATTTTTGGCCCCGTGGTTCGTGAACTGCGTGCGAAAAAGCATATGAAAATCATCAGCCTTGCGCCGGAGGTAATTTAATCATGGCCAACGCAAAAATCAAAAAAGGCGACACCGTTGTTGTTCTGTCCGGCAAGGACAAGGGCAAGTCTGGTGAAGTCAGCAAAGTAATGCCGAAAGATGGCAAGTGCATCGTTTCGGGCATCAACATTGCTATTCGCCACCGCAAACCGACCCAGGCAAACCCTCAGGGTGGCCTGGAACGACGTGAAGCGGCAATGCACATCAGCAAGGTGGCCTTGGCTGACCCGAAAGACGGCAAGCCGACGCGGGTCCGATTTGAAAAGACAGAAGACGGAAAGATGCAGCGTATCGCTGTAAAGTCCGGGGAGAAGGTCGATGGCTGATAAAAAATATATCCCGCGCATGCGCACGAAATATGACGAGGAAATCGTCAAAGCGATGCAGGAGAAGTTTAACTATTCCAACCACATGGAAGTGCCTCGTATCTCGATGGTCACGATCAACATGGGTGTGGGCGAAGGCAGTCAGGACAAGAAAAAAGTCGCGACTGCTGCCAATGAAATGCAGTTGATTGCCGGTCAGAAGGCCGTCATCACCAAGGCGAAAAACTCGATCGCGACGTTCAAGTTGCGTGAAGGCATGCCGATCGGTTGCAAAGTGAATTTGCGCCGGGAACGTATGTACGAGTTTATCGATCGTCTGGTGACTGTCGCAATGCCTCGTATCCGGGATTTCAGAGGTCTGAATCCGAAAAGCTTTGACGGTCGTGGTAACTTTGCCATGGGTCTGAAAGAGCAGATTATTTTCCCTGAAATCGCCTATGACAATATCGACGTTGTCCGCGGCATGGATGTGATTGTAACGACAACCGCAAAAACTGACGACGAGGCGCGTGCGCTTCTGGCATTATTTGGTTTCCCGTTCCCTAAAGAGGAACAATCGGAAGAAAAAGAAGCCGCATGAGCGCTTCATTATACGGAAGGACGAGAACTTAAGTCATGGCGAAACTGAGTTCCATTAACAGAAACGAAAAACGCAAACGGATGGTGAAGAAATACGCCGGCCGTTATGCGAAACTGAAGGCTATGGCAGCAGACCAGTCTCTCGACGAGACCGAACGTCTGATGGCGCGCCTCAAAATGGCGGAAATACCGCGCAATGCGAATCCAACCCGCGTGCGCAACCGCTGTGAAACCACAGGACGGCCCCGCGGTTACTACCGCAAGTTCCGCCTGTGCCGTATCGAGCTGCGAGACATGGCCAATAAAGGTCTGATTCCCGGCGTAACGAAATCAAGCTGGTAAGGGAGAGATAATATGGCTTTTACCGATCCCTTGGGTGACATGCTCACCCGTATCCGTAACGGACAACAGGCACGCAAAGACAGCGTCGTAACACCTGCGTCCAAATTGCGTGGTGCCGTCCTCGAAGTGTTGCAGCGCGAAGGTTATATTCGTGGCTACAGCGAAGAAGAGGTCAACAAGCACCCCGGTTTGCGGATCGAACTGAAATATTTTGAAGGCGAGCCGGCTATCCGCCACGTGGCCCGCGTTTCAAAGCCTGGTCGTCGTGTCTATAGCGGATCTGAAGATCTGCCACGGGTGCGTAATGGTCTGGGCATAACAATCGTATCGACGCCAAAAGGTGTTTTGTCTGACGCGGAAGCGCGCCAGGCGAAAGTCGGCGGCGAAGTACTGGCTGAGGTATTCTAATCATGTCCCGTATCGGCAAAAAATCAGTAACTATTCCGGACGGCGTCACTGCCGTGATGGAAGATGGCCTGGTCAAGGTCAAAGGACCAAAGGGCGAGCTTTCGACCCCT
Source organism: uncultured Parasphingorhabdus sp. (assembly GCF_963975555.1). Lineage (GTDB taxonomy): Bacteria > Pseudomonadota > Alphaproteobacteria > Sphingomonadales > Sphingomonadaceae > Parasphingorhabdus. Next base: position 56,056 of record NZ_CAXBHH010000007.1, read on the forward strand.
ATGTCTGACGACCTGACTTATGAACTGGGCGACGGTGGTTTGCTGGTGAAGCCAGCAAATAAATCGAAGACCGCACGCGCGTTCTGGGGAATGCAGCGTACATTGGTTCAGAATTTGGTCGACGGCGTTACCAGCGGCTTCACCAAGGTGCTGGAAATCAACGGCGTTGGTTATCGTGCGGCAGCTCAGGGGAAAAACCTGAACCTGCAGCTCGGTTACAGTCATGATGTCAACTTCGCGATCCCTGATGGTATCGAGATCAAGACACCGGACCAGACCACGATCGAAATCACCGGCATGGACAAACAGCAAGTTGGCCAGGTCGCTGCTGAAATCCGGCGCTGGCGCAAGCCCGAGCCGTATAAAGGCAAGGGTATTAAATATCGCGGCGAATATATTTTCCGCAAAGAAGGGAAGAAGAAATAAGCCATGGCGAATATTTCTCAGTTCAAACGGCGCCAGCAACGCGTACGCAGCAAATTGCGGAAGCGCGGGCTCTCAAAGCCTCGTTTGTCCGTCCATCGTACGAGCCGGCATATCTATGCTCAGGTTATCGACGATGCCGAGGGCAAAACGCTGGCTTCCGCTTCGACCATCGACAAAGCGTCATCTGTCAAAACCGGTGCGGATAGCAAAGCTGCAGCCGATGTCGGCAAACGCGTTGCCGAAGCAGCCAAGAAGGCAGGCGTTAAAGAAGTAATTTTTGACCGTGGCGGGTTCCTGTTTCACGGACGTGTGAAGGCTCTGGCCGACGCAGCACGTGAAGGCGGATTGGAGTTTTAATATGGCTGATGACAAAACAACACCAGAAGGCGCGGCACAGCCGGGCACCACTGGCGAAGGCAATCAGCCGGTAGCAGCTGTAGCAGCTGAAGCGAAAACCGGTGGCGCTCCCGATCGTCCAGCACGCGGTGGAAACCGTGGCGGCGGCGGTGGCAACCGTGATAACCGTGGCGGCGGTCGCGACAATCGTGGCGGCGGACGCAACAACAATCGTGGTGGTCGTGGCAACAATGACGGCGGCGAAGAGCTGGTCGAGAAATTGGTCCACATCAACCGCGTTTCCAAGACTGTTAAGGGCGGTAAGCGCTTTGGTTTTGCTGCACTGGTTGTGGTTGGCGACGGCAAGGGCCGGGCTGGCTTCGGTAAGGGCAAGGCACGCGAAGTGCCGGAAGCCATTACCAAGGCAACCGCTGCTGCAAAAAAGAATATGGTTCGCGTACCCCTTCGTGAAGGCCGGACCCTGCACCATGATGGCACTGGCCAGTTTGGCGCGGGCAACGTGACCGTCCGTTCGGCACCAGCTGGTACCGGTATTATTGCCGGTGGCCCAATGCGTGCTGTTTTCGAAAGTCTCGGCGTTTCCGACGTTGTGACCAAGTCAAACGGTACGGCCAATCCTTATAACATGATCCGCGCAACTTTTGCCGCACTGGCAGATCAGTCGAGCCCGAAATCCGTGTCCCAGCGACGCGGCAAGAAAGTGACCGACCTGCTTGCACGTGCTGGCGGTTCGGCTGCTGAAGTGGCAGCAGATGCCGCGGCAGTTACGGAGTAATTTTTGATGGCCAAAATTAAAATCAAGCAGATTGGATCTCCGATCCGTCGTCCGGAATCCCAGCGCAAGACGCTGATCGGTCTCGGTCTCAACAAGATGCACCGTGTTTCCGAACTGGAAGATACCGCCGAAGTCCGCGGTATGATCGGCAAAGTACATCATCTGGTGGAAGTTCTCGAAGGGTAACACCCGAGACTTCCGTGCGCATAAAAGCGAAAGCGAGTACAAGACATGAAATTAAACGAACTTAGAGACAATGACGGCGCACGCAAATCACGCATGCGCGTCGGTCGGGGCATCGGCTCGGGCAAAGGCAAAACCGCTGGACGTGGCCAAAAAGGTCAGAAATCCCGTTCCGGTGTAGCAATCAAGGGCTTCGAAGGCGGCCAGATGCCACTTCACATGCGTCTTCCAAAGCGTGGTTTCAACAACCCGTTCGGAACCGACTATGCGGAAGTGAACCTGGGCATGATCCAGAAATTCATCGACAGCAAAAGCCTCGACGGCAAAGGCACGATCGATCACGCAACTTTGAAAGCTGCTGGTCTGGCTCGTGGCGGCAAGGACGGCGTACGTCTGCTCGCCAAAGGCGAATTGAAAGCGAAAATCACGATCACCGTTGCAGGCGCTTCCAAAGCTGCTGTTGCTGCGGTTGAAAAGGCCGGCGGCAAAGTCGAAATTCTTCCAGCGGGTGGCGAACGTCGTCCCAAAGGCGAGAAAAAGGCAGTTGCTTCCAAGCCAGCTCGCGAGAAAAAAGCCGCGAACCGCGCGAAAAAGAAAGATTGATCTTCGAGAGGCGCTGATTTCAGCGCCTCTTTTTCTGGCCCCTTGTTTTTGATGGATTAACATCCGATATGGGGCGGGTTGCATAGTTGCAAAGGCAGCTATTCATCTCCGGAGATTGCACCAATACGCAATAGTTGGAGATGGGCCTCTGCCTAAGCAGAAGCGCGTTGCAAACTAACTTTGGGGCAGGGAAGTCAAGCATGGCATCAAGAGCCGATCAGGTCGCAGCCAATCTAAGTCTATCGAAATTCGGACAAGCTACCGAATTGCGCAAACGCATTTGGTTTACGCTCGGAGCGCTGGTCATTTTCCGGATGCTCAGCTTCGTTCCGCTCCCCGGTGTTGATCCGGTCGTTCTGGCTGATCTCTATGATCAGACCCGTGGCGGCGTTCTCGATATCTTCAATACATTTTCCGGCGGTTCGCTCGAGCGGATGAGCCTGATCGCGTTGGGCGTCATGCCCTATATTACCGCTTCGATTGTCGTCCAGTTGGCGGCAGCTTTGTCACCGACGCTGGCCGCAGTCAAAAAGGACGGCGAAGCAGGGCGCAAGAAACTCAATCAATATACTCGCTACGGTACGGTCGGCCTGACCGCCGTCCAGGGCTATTTCATCGCTGTTGGCCTCGAAAGCTTTGCGTCCCAATCGGGTCTGCAGGCGGTCGTTGAACCGGGCTATATGTTCCGCGTTGGCGCGGTTATCAGCCTCGTCGGCGGTACCTTATTCCTGATGTGGCTGGGTGAACAGATCACCAGCCGCGGTATCGGTAACGGTATTTCGCTGATCATCATGGCCGGTATTGTCGCCCAGATGCCTACGTTCGTCGGCAACCTCATGGAAGGCAGCCGCACCGGCTCGATCAACGCGCTGACGATTGTCGGTCTGATTGTGATGGTTGCGGGCCTGGTATTGTTCATCAGTTTCATGGAGCGCGCGCAGCGACGGGTGCTGATCCAATATCCGAAACGCGCCACGCAACATGGCGTGATGCAGGCCGATCGCAGCCATTTGCCGCTGAAGGTCAATACGGCAGGTGTCATCCCGCCAATTTTCGCTTCTTCGCTATTGCTGATGCCGCTGACGGTTAGCCAGTTTGCCGGTAATGCCACTGCCGGGGAAACAATGTTTGGTGACTTCGTCATCATGCTGAACCAGTATCTGGCGCATGGCCAGCCGCTCTATATGGCGCTCTATGCGTCCGGCATTATCTTCTTCTGTTTCTTCTACACGGCGGTTGTCTTCAACCCCGAGGAAACAGCCGAAAATCTCAAGAAAAACGGTGGCTTTGTTCCAGGCATCCGTCCGGGCAAGAATACCGCAGACTATCTCGATTATGTGCTTACCCGGATTACCGTGGTCGGTGCAGCCTATCTGGCGCTGGTGTGCGTTCTGCCGGAATATGTCATGGCGCAAACCAATCTTCCGATTTTCTTCCTTGGCGGAACAAGCCTGTTAATCGTCGTCAATGTGACGGTCGACACCGTGACCCAAATCCAGAGCCATTTGCTGGCGCTGCAATATGGCGATCTGCTCAAGAAAGCGAAACTCAAAGGCGGTCGGCGTAAACGCTAAGTTGCCCGGCTGATCAGACTCATAATAATTTTCAGGGGATAATCATGGACATTATTTTGTTGGGGCCTCCGGGCGCCGGAAAAGGCACCCAGGCTGGTCGCCTCGAAAACGAACATGGCATGGTCCAGTTGTCCACCGGTGACATGCTCCGGGCAGCGGTTAAGGCCGGTACCGAGGTCGGTTTGAAGGCCAAGGCTCTGATGGATGCCGGCGAACTGGTCCCTGATGAGGTGGTTTCCGGTATTATCGGTGACAAGCTGGATGAACTCGGTCCTGACAAGGGCGTTATCTTTGACGGCTATCCCCGGACAGCAGCGCAAGCGGAATCTCTCGACGAAATTTTGGCGGCGAGAAACCGTAAGCTCTCCCATGTGATTGAGCTTGCCGTCGACGAGGACGCGCTGGTCGAGCGCATCGTTGGCCGCTTCACCTGCGGAAGTTGCGGTGAAGGCTATCATGATACGTTCAAACAGCCCGCCAAAGAAGGCGTCTGTGATGTCTGCGGCAAAGGCGAATTCAAGCGTCGTCCCGATGACAATGAAGAAACCGTGCGCACGCGCATGAAAGAATATCGCGCGAAGACCGCACCGATCCTGCCAATCTATGAAGCGCGCGGTATCGTGCACAAGGTGAACGGCATGGGCAGCATGACGGAAGTCAATGATGCGATAGAGGCTGCTCTGTCGCTCTGAGAAACCCCATTGGAGACATGGTCATGGCAAAGCTGGCATTTCACGCAATTTTCGGAATGGCAGCACTTTGCAGCGTAACGTCCGCTCAGGCGGAAGTGACCAACGCAGCGGACAATGGCTTCACGGTACAGCATCAAGTCGAGATAGCGGGAAATAGCGAGGAGGTCTGGAAAGCCCTGATCGCGCCGTCGCGTTACTGGAATGCCGATCATAGCTGGACCGGAGACGCGGAAAATTTCTATCTTGTTCCGCAGGCTGGCGGCTGTTTTTGCGAGCTGATCCGGACGACATCTGACGACAATATCAAATCATCGGACGGCAGCGTCCAGCACATGCGGGTTATCTATGCGCATAATGGCAAGATGCTCCGCATGTCCGGTGCGCTGGGCCCGTTGCAGAGCGAAGCTGTGATCGGCACGCTGACCATGCAATTGCAGCCGCAAGGGGACGCTACCGTTGTCCGGTTCACCTATAAAGTCGGTGGCTACATGGAATTCCCGGTGGATCAGATCGCTCCTGCTGTGGATGGCGTGATCGGAGAGCAACTGGCGCGTCTGTCGGCGTTGTTCGGTGACCCGGATGCGACCGATACCGGTTTGCAGGATGATGCAGTCGAGCAATTTGACACCGACGCCAGCGCTGTAGGCGAAACCGACGATCCGAGCTGAATCCGGCTCGATCTCAACACTTTACGCCGGTGGTTTAATAGTTCTATGATGGTTTCATACTTGTTGGTGGCTTGAGGAGGCTGGCGGCGAATAACGGGTCGTGCAGACATTCAATATTTGAGGGGTAAGACGATGGCCGTTTCCGATCATGTAGATTTTCCGACATTCATGGAGGGCGTCAAGAAACGCAATCCGGGGCAACCTGAATTTGTTCAGGCGGTGCACGAAGTCGCGATGGATATTTTCGATTTTATCGAGGACAAAGAAGCTTATCATACAGCACAGATCTTGCGCCGGATGGCGGAACCCGACCGGGTGATATCATTCCGGGTTTGCTGGGAAGACGACAATCACAATGTCCGTGTCCAGCGCGGCTACCGCATCCAGAATAACAATGCGATCGGCCCGTATAAGGGCGGTATCCGTTTCCACCCGAGCGTTACCGAAAGCGTGCTGAAATTCCTCGCGTTCGAGCAGACTTTCAAAAACTCGTTGACCGGACTGCCGATGGGCGGCGGCAAGGGCGGCGCGAACTTTAATCCCAAGGGCAAGTCGGACGCCGAAGTCATGCGCTTCTGCCAGTCCTTCATGACCGAATTATACCGCCATATTGGCCCGGACACGGATGTTCCTGCCGGTGATATCGGTGTGGGCGGACGCGAGATCGGCTATATGTTTGGCCAGTACAAGCGCATTACCAACCGCTGGGAAGGCGTGCTGACCGGCAAAGGCATCGAATATGGCGGATCGCAGATGCGCCCCGAAGCGACCGGCTATGGCGCGGTCTATTTCATGGAAAATATGCTCAAGCATCGTAATGACGCGATCGCCGGCAAGACTGCGGTTATCTCCGGGTCCGGCAATGTCGCAACCCATGCGGCCGAGCAGATTACCAAGCAGGGCGGCAAGGTTCTGACGCTATCGGACAGCGGTGGCTTCATCTACGATCCCGAGGGTATTGATCAGGAAAAGATCGACTGGGTCAAACACCATAAAACCCACACGCGTGGCCGGATCAGCGAATATGCCGATCATTTTACCGGTGCTTCCTATCACGAAGGCGCGCGTCCCTGGAGCGTGCAGTGTGATCTGGCATTGCCCTGCGCGACCCAGAATGAGCTGAACGAGGCGGAAGCCAAGGAACTGGTTGCCAATGGCGTGATCGCTGTATCGGAAGGCGCGAACATGCCGACCACGCTGGAAGGGGTCCATGCCTTCCACGATGCCAAGATCATGTACGGTCCCGGCAAGGCGGCCAATGCCGGCGGTGTTGCGGTCTCCGGTCTTGAAATGAGCCAGAATGCAGAGCGGATCAGCTGGAACCACGAACGGCTCGGCGAAATGCTCACCGATCTGATGAAAGGTATTCACGGCAAATGTGTCGAATATGGCGATCAGGGCGATGGCTATGTCGACTATGTGAAGGGCGCCAATATCGCAGGCTTCAAAAAAGTCGCCGACGCCATGCTTGCATATGGTGTCACCTGATACAAAATTTTCTTGCGCAAATAGGCGCCATCGGCCAGATCATGGTCGATGGCGCATACAATAACTCCAAAGGTGAAGCGGCTTCGCACCAAGCTTAAAGAACCTTGTGAAATAGGCTGGTGCGAACTTATTGATTTACCTGGATTTGGCGTAAAAAACCTCCACGCAAAGGTCGATACCGGGGCAGCGACGTCCTCGCTCCACGCCACCCGGATCAAGCCGTTTGACAAAAATGGCCAACAATTTGTGAAATTTACGATACCGATGGGATCGGGCGTTCCGGACTATCATTGTGAAGCGCTGGTCTACGGACAGCGCAGAATAAAGAGTAGCAATGGTGTCATGCAAACCCGTTATGTGGTAGAGACAGTCATGAAGCTCGGGCCACTGGAGTGGGTCGGGCATATGACACTTGCCAACAGGCAATCAATGATATTCCCGGTCCTGATAGGACGGCGAGCGCTGAAACGGGGCTTTCTCGTCAACAGCGCCCGGCGCTGGATGCTGGGCCGGCACGAAGAAAGATAATTTATGAAAATTGCAATGCTTGCGCGCAATCCGAAGCTCTACTCGCACCAACGCCTTGTCGAGGCAGCAGAGCAACGCGGCCACGAATTGAGAATCCTCAACACGTTGCGCTGTACGATGAACATCACGTCTCATCGTCCCAGCATATTATATAACGGGGAAACCCTGACCGGTTTTGACGCCGTGATCCCGCGTATCGGCGCGTCGATCACCCATTATGGTCTGGCCGTGCTGCGCCAGTTCGAAATGATGGGCGTATGGCCGCTGAACGAAAGCGTTGCTGTCGGCCGTTCGCGCGACAAACTGCGCTCGATGCAGATTTTTGCCAAACATGGCTTGGGCCTGCCGGTTACGGCTTTCGCGCATGACCCGAAACAGACCGACGAGGTGCTGAAGATTGTCGGCGGCGCCCCCGCAGTTATCAAACTGCTCGAAGGAACGCAGGGCATTGGCGTGGTATTGGGTGAAACCAACAACAGCGCCAAGTCGGTGATCGAGGCGTTTCGCGGCCTGAACGTCAATATTCTCGTGCAGGAATTCATCAAGGAAGCCGGGTCTAGCGATATCCGGATATTTGTGGTCGGCGGCAAGGTTGTTGCAGCGATGATGCGGACCGGCGCGGAAGGCGATTTCCGGTCCAACCTGCACCGCGGTGGCTCGGCCAAAATGGTCAAAATTACACCGGAAGAGCGCTCGACCGCTATCCGCGCGGCAAAGGTCATGGGCCTGAACGTCGCTGGCGTTGACATATTGCGCGCCAATCACGGTCCGGTGATCATGGAGGTGAACAGCTCACCCGGACTTGAAGGTATCGAAGCGGCGACCGGCAAGGATGTCGCCGGCCAGATCATCGAATTTATCGAGGCAAAGGCGAAAGCCGGCAATACCAAGACCAAGGGCAAGGGGTAGCTCGCCGGAGGCGGGTTAAATAACCTCGTCCTCGTCGAGCAGCTGGTTGCTGGTGATCGCGCCCTCGATCTGCTCCAGCCGTTCGCCCACCGTGTGGAATATTCTGACTTCGGCGATGTGGAGCAGTGCGTCACCCTGATTGACGACTGGAAGATTGCTGTGGCCGATGACTATGCCGTCGACCGGGGAAAGGATCGCTTCTTCGCCATCGCCGAAAATATCGCTGATACAGGCGACGGTATCGCCCTTGTGGACTTTACTGCCGGAGGGTGAGATCAGCCGGCAAATCCCGCCTCTGGTCGAGCGCAACCAGACCGTGCGGGTTGCCTGGGCGGGTGGAACACCGCGCTTTCCGAGCCGCTTGGTGTCGATCATCTCGAGTTTCTTGAGCACCCGCAAGATGCCGTTGACTCCGGTCAGTACGGAGAACTCGTCGAACCGCAGCGCTTCGCCGGCTTCCATCAGCAACATGTCTACGCCGGCTTCCCGTGCCAGCGCGCGCAAGGAACCGGGGCGCAATTCGGCCTCAATGACAACCGGCGGCCCGAATTCGAGCGCCAGTTCCTTGAGTTCGGGATTGCCTGCAGCAATCCGGATCTGCGGCAGATTATAGCGGTGCTGGGCGGCGCTGTGGATATCGATGCCCAGAGAGCAATGATCGATGATCTCGGTCGAGAAAATATTGGCGAGTTGCGATGCCAGCGAGCCTTTTTCGGTTCCGGGGAAAGACCGGTTGAGATCGCGGCGGTCGGGCAGGTAGCGGCTGTGGGTGATGAACCCGAACATATTGACCACGGGAACGAATATCACGGTCCCGGACATGCGGCTCGGGTGGAGCTTTTTCATTACCCTGCGGATGATCTCGGTGCCGATGATTTCATCGCCGTGGATCGCGGCGCTGACAAAGATCTTCGGCCCGGCGCGCTTTCCGTGAAATACGCGGACTTGCATATTGGCCTGCATCCCGGCGGAGAGGTCGCTGATCGGGATCGCAATATCGCCGATTTTTCCGGGAGCGACCGTCTGTCCTGCTATTTCGAACAGATCATATTTATTTCTATTGGTCAAAAAAACGCCCCCCATTGATTTGCAGGAAACGCTACTGCATTTTGGCGTTAAAGCGAAGCGTGAACGAAGCCGCGGTGCTTGGCGGGGAAGGGTGTATTGGTTTTGATCAAGCGGCTCAGGTCATCCAATCCGGGATATGTAGTTGGTTTTTTAATGCTATTGTCTTTCATGCAATCGGGGTAGGGGCTTGAACAGGCACGGAATAGCTGGTTTTCAGGCGATTCCACAGTTGACAGCGACACCGACTCGCCCTACTTCACATCTATTCGAAATCCAACACAACCGGCAGCGCCCTTCGTGCGTCCGCTGGTTTTGTGCGTTTCGGGTGTGTTTTTAACGACTTGGCGATGAGATAGGGTCCGGCGAATCGGTCCTTGTGGAGCATGGAGAAATATATTGGCACGTATTGCTGGGGTAAATATCCCCACTAACAAGCGCGTAATCATTGCGCTTACCTACATTCACGGTATCGGACGCACGGCTGCGGCTGAAATTGTTGAAAAATTGAAGATCGATCCGGCCCGTCGGGTTCAGGACCTTACCGATCAGGAAATCTTGCACATTCGTGAAACGATTGATGCCGATCATACGGTTGAAGGCGATTTGCGGCGTGAAGTTGCAATGAACATCAAACGTTTGATGGATCTGGCCTGCTATCGCGGCCTGCGTCACCGTAAAGGCCTGCCAGTTCGCGGACAGCGTACGCATACCAATGCGCGCACCCGTAAAGGCAAGCCCAAGGCGATTGCTGGCAAAAAGAAATAAGACTTGTCTCTGGATAAGTATTTTCAAGATATTAGGTAGGAATTGATCACATGGCACGCGAACCGCAGCGCATAAAGAAGAGCGCGCGCAAAAACATTTCGGCAGGCGTAGCGCACGTCAACGCCACTTTTAACAACACGATGGTCACCATCACCGATGCACAGGGCAATGCGATAAGCTGGTCTTCTGCTGGCATGATGGGCTTTAAGGGCTCTCGTAAATCGACACCTTATGCAGCTCAGGTTGCAGCGGAAGACGCGGGCAAAAAAGCGGCTGACCACGGTGTCCGTACGCTTGAAGTCGAAGTGAAAGGCCCCGGCTCCGGTCGTGAATCGGCTCTTCGTGCGCTTCAGGCTGTTGGCTTTACGATCACATCGATCCGTGACGTCACACCGATACCGCATAATGGCGTTCGTCCATCGAAAAGACGCCGCGTCTAATACCGCTCGAGCTTTTGAGGCAGGCATCTGGCCGGTCTCACATTTTACCATTCAGAGCGGAAACGACGTCCAAATTCGCTCTTCGAACCATTAGGGGAAGTCCATGACTGTCAATATGAAGAACTGGCAAGAACTGAAGAAGCCCAACGTCCTCGACATCAAGCCCGGCGGTGACCCGAAGCGTAAGGCAACTTTTGTTGCTGAACCTCTGGAACGCGGCTTTGGTCTGACCATGGGCAACGCGCTACGCCGCGTGCTTCTGTCCTCGCTTCAGGGCGCAGCGGTAACGTCGATCAAGATCGAAAATGCTCTGCATGAATTTTCCTCGCTTCCCGGCGTGCGCGAAGATGTGACCGACATTGTTCTGAACGTCAAGCAGATCGCTCTGAAGATGGAGAGTGAAGAAGCCAAGCGCTTGCAGCTTTCCGCAACCGGTCCTGGTGAAGTCAAGGCTGGCGACATCGCTGTCTCCGGCGATATAGAAATCATGAACCCTGAAATGATCATCTGCCATCTCGACGAAGGCGCTACGCTGAACATGGAACTGACCGTCAACGTCGGTAAGGGCTATGTTCCTGCAATTGCCAACCGTCCGGCAGATGCACCAATCGGCTTGATCCCGATTGATTCGCTCTATTCGCCGGTCCGTCAGGTTTCGTACAAAGTCGACAATGCCCGCGTTGGTCAGGAATTGGATTTTGACAAGCTGAACCTCACCATCGAAACCGATGGCACGGTTAGCCCTGAAGATGCGATTGCTTATGCAGCCCGCATTTTGCAGGACCAGCTGCAGCTTTTCGTGCATTTCGAAGAAGCTCTGGAACAGGTGTCTTCGCCGATCGGCATGGCCGCTCAGCAGAGCCAGGCAGAAAGCGATGCCAACCAGCTCAACCGCTATCTTCTCAAGAAGGTCGACGAACTGGAACTCAGCGTTCGCTCCGCGAACTGCCTCAAGAACGACAATATCATCTATATTGGCGATCTCGTGCAGAAGACCGAAGCCGAAATGCTGCGTACGCCAAACTTTGGCCGCAAGTCGTTGAACGAAATCAAGGAAGTTCTTTCCAGCATGGGTCTGCGTCTCGGCATGGACATTCCTGGATGGCCGCCTGAAAATATCGAAGAAATGGCCAAGAAGCTTGAACAAGAGCTGCTCGGTTAATTTTACGCTCATTCCGGCGCAGGCCGGAATGACAACAGGGCCTGTTGGTGATGCCCGATTAAAATCACCTGCTGCGGGGTACCTCATACGGCCCCATAACGAACGAAGGATTTAACTATGCGTCATAGAATGAAGGGCCGCCGGATGCAGCGGACCGGTGCTCACCGTCAGGCTCTGCTCAAGAACCTCGCGGCTGCACTGATCAAGCATGAGCAGATCATGACGACTGTACCAAAGGCGAAAGAATTGCGCCCTGTAGTCGAAAAACTGATCACGCTCGGCAAAAGAGGTGGCCTGTCCAACCGTCGTCTCGCGCATGCGCGTTTGATGGATGAAACCCAGGAAAAGAAACTTTTCGAAGTTCTTGCTGACCGTTATGCCGAACGTAGCGGTGGTTATACCCGCATCATTCGCGCCGGTTTCCGTGGTTCCGATGCTGCGCCTATGGCGATCATCGAGCTGGTCGACCGCGATGTAGACGCGAAGGGCAAGGACAGCGGTCCGGACCAGAGCGTTCAGGATGAATACGAAGACGCTTAAGTCCTTCATCCAGGATACAGTTTCAATTGATATGAGAGGCCGTGAGCGATAAGCTTGCGGCCTCTTTTCTTTTGCCCGGGGTAAATATGCGCAGTCTGACCATTTTGACATTGGCCATTGGTTTGGCCGCTACATCTCCCGTGCTTGCCGCGGATCAAGAAAATAAGGAAACCCCGCTGACCTACCCGGAAACAAAGACTGTTGACGTCATTGACGAGCAATTTGGCGAATATATCTCCGATCCCTATCGCTGGCTCGAGAATGACGTTCGCGAGGATCCCGAGGTTGCGGACTGGGTGAAGGCACAAAATGCGGTAACCGATGCCTATCTCGAAACGCTGCCGGGCCGTGAAAGTCTCGCGCAGTCGATGAAAGAATTATTCGATTACGACGATCTCGGCATTCCGGTCGAAGCTGGCGGCAAATATTTCTACGAACGCAAGAGCGGGGGCCAGAATCAGGCGGTGCTCTATGTCCGTGACGGCGTGGATGGCGAAGAACGGGTGCTGATCGATCCTGCAACATGGTCGGACGACGGGGCTACTGCGTTGGCCGGTTGGAAACCGTCCGGTGACGGCAGCCTGCTCGCTTATGCGGTTCAGGATGGCGGTTCGGACTGGCGGACGCTGAAGGTCCTTGATGTGGAATCGGGCGAGGTCAAGGCGGATACGGTCGAGTGGGCCAAGTTTACCGATATCGTATGGATGCCCAAAAATATCGGCTTTCTCTATTCCCGCTATCCGGAACCAAACGAAGGCGAGGCGTTCCAGTCGACTAACCTGAATCATGCCATCTATCTGCACCCGGTCGGTAATGATCAGGCCAAGGATATCAAAGTCTTTGCAACGCCGGATCAGCCGGAACTCAACCATTTCGCAGAACTGACATCGGACAAGGAATGGGTGATGATTGCGTCCGCTTCCGGCACCGATGAGCGCGTCGAGGTTACGATGATCAAGGTGGATGCGCCGGAACTGGAGACGCGCAAGCTGGTCAGCGGCTTCGACTATGACTGGCGGCTGATTGATGGCGTTGGCGACACACTCTATTTCACGACCAACAAGGATGCCCCGCGTCTACGCGTGGTAAAAATCGATCTGGGCGCGGACGAGCCTGAGTTTACCGAAGTGATCGCGGAAAGCGATGCTGTGATCAACGGGACGATGATCGTCGGTGACCGGCTGGTCGTCAGCTATCTCGTCGATGCTAAAAGCCAGCTTTCGACATTCGATCTAGACGGTAAAGCGCTTGGCACCCTCAACCTTCCAGGACCGGGGCAGGTTACTAGTCTCAGCGGTTCGATGAAGAGCGAAGAAGGCTTCTTCAGCTTCCAGAGCTTCAACCGCCCGACCACTGTGTTCCGTTACGAGCCATCGTCGGAACCGACGGTCTGGGCCGCGCCGTCACTGCCATTTGATCCGGATACGGTCGAAGTGACCCAGCGCTTTTACGAGAGCAAAGATGGCACCAAGATCCCGATGTTCCTTGTGCATATGAAGGGACAGGATCTGTCGGCAGGCGCGCCGACCATGCTCTACGGCTATGGCGGGTTTAATATTTCGGTGCTGCCGCAATATAAGCCGGCCTGGATGGCGTGGATCAAGGCCGGCGGCGTGTTCGCCTCGGCCAATCTTCGCGGCGGCGGCGAATATGGCAAGGAGTGGCACGATGCTGGCCGCTTGCAGAACAAGCAGAATGTCTTTGACGATTTCATCGCGGCCGGAGAATATCTGCTCACGACCGGCATTGCCTCGCAAAACGGGCTGGCCATTGAAGGCCGGTCCAATGGCGGATTGCTGATCGGCGCTGTCATGAACCAGCGGCCCGATCTGTTCACCGCCGGCCATGCCGCGGTCGGCGTTATGGACATGCTGCGCTTCGACCGCTTTACAGCCGGACGTTATTGGGTCGATGATTACGGCTATCCGGACAAGGAACAGGATTTCAGAACCCAGCTCGCCTACTCGCCTTATCACAATATCAAAGGCGGGATCGACTATCCGGCTTTGATTGTTTCTACCGCCGATACCGATGACCGGGTCGTTCCCGGTCACAGCTTCAAATATATCGCACGGTTGCAGGCGCTCGATACAGGCGACAAGCCGCATCTCATCCGCATCGAGACCCGCGCGGGTCACGGCAGCGGCAAGCCGACCGACAAGGTGATCGAGGAATATTCGGACATCTACGCCTTTCTGGCGCACGCGACCGGACTTGAACTCGATAAATAGCTGTTCATAAAAATAGCCATTAATATGAACGTTTCCTGTCGAGGCAGTTCAGCCTTTACTCAAGCCGAATCACCTAAAAGGGCTTTGCAAGCTCGGGAAAAGGTTTCGGGCAGTGTGAAAGGAAAGTCGACATGAACAAGTTAAACAAGGCTCTTGTCGGAACCGCTACTGCTGCTGCAATGGCCGTTTCTGCAACCCCCGCAATGGCCAAGGACAGCCGCAATGGCGGACCGAGTGCTGGCGAGGTAATCGCCGGTGTAGCGATCATCGGCGCGATTGCCGCAATCGCGAGCTCGAGCAACAAGAACCGGGGCTATAGCGATGCGAATTATCGCGGTGATCGCTATGATAACGGGCGTTATGCGGAAACCCGCTATGGCAATAATTATCGCCATATCGACCAGCGCGAAGCGGTGAATCGCTGCGTACGCGCTGCCGAAAATGAAGCGACGCGCCGTGGCCGGGCCAATGTTACCGACATCCGCGACGTCGACCGCACCCGTAATGGCTATCGGGTGAAGGGCAAGATTCAGGTCGACCAGAACCGTGGCCGCTATCAGCGGAACAGCTATTCGGACAAGGGCAAGTTTACTTGCTATATCGAAGGCAACCGCGTCAGCAACGTCCAGTTCAGTGGCCTCAAATATGCCGGCCGTTAACGGCTTGATGCATTATTGACCGAGATAAAATGGTTCAGCCTGGCGACAGGCTGAGCCAACTATGTTCATGGCAACGGCAGGTTTTGGACTATGGAATCTGCATTAAACGGGGTATTTCATATGACCAGAATGGCAAAATTTTCTGCTCTTGCAGCTTCCACAGCGTTGGTTTTTACCGGTCTTTCACCGGCCATGGCTGCGCCGATCCACCCAGCAGCCACCATTGCTACGCCGATTGAGGCGGGGGCGCTCGGCTGGAGTGCCGACAATGAAAACGCCCAGGGCTGGCGCGGCTATCGCGGCAATCGGGGTTATCGCGGACATCGTGGCCACCATCGCGGTGGAATAGACGGCGGCGATGTGTTGGCGGGCATATTGGTGATCGGCGGCATAGCCGCTATCGCCAGCGCCGCGTCCAATAATAGCCGTGATCGCCGCTATGAAGATCGCGACTATCGCAGTGAGAACCAGCGTTATGATGACCGGAGCGCCGATAGGCGGGACGACAGCAGATATGACCGGGGAACCGGTGATATGGAATCGGCTATCAATGCCTGTTCCAGCGCTGCCGAACGGCAAGCCGGCCGCGATGCGCGCGTGTCTGGTATCGAATCCGTGGTTCGCGACGGTGACGGCTGGCGCGTAGAAGGCGAATTGTCGAACAGCGAAGAGCGTTCATTCCTCTGCGGCGCGACCGAAGGCCGCGTCGACTTCGTGCAGATCGGGAATGGCAATCTCGCTTTCGCCTATTAAGCCGCTTTACGAATTAAACTGCAGTCCGGCCAAATTCCTGACGGGTGACCGGGTGCGACGCGCTCAGACCACCGTCAACCGCAATCGCTTGTCCATTGACATAGGACGAGCGGTCGGACGCCAGAAACAGCGCAACTTCCGCCATTTCGCTAGGGGAGGCGCCGCGGCGTAGCGGATTGAGATAGCCGAGCCGGTCTTCCTTGCCCTTTTCGCGGGCCTTGTCGTAGATGAACTGGGTCATGCCGGTCTCGGTGATACCGGGACAGATGGCATTGCAACGGACGTTGGATGTTGCAAATTGCTGAGACGCAACCTTCACCAGATTGATGACACCGGCCTTGGAGGCCGAATAAGCGGGGCCACCGGCGCCGGACCGGATGCCGGCCACGCTGGCGGTACAGATGATCGAGCCGCCATGTTTGCTTTCTGCAATCACCTTGCCGGCGTATTTGCAGGCCAGAAACGGTCCGATCAGATTGACCCGCAAAACTTCCTGCCATTCGGCGACACTGCTGTCGAAAATGCCTTCAAAGCCGCCGCCGATACCGGCGTTGGCGAAGAAGACATGCAGGTCGCCAAAGCGTTGTTCCGCAGCTTCGACGAGCATCTCTACATCGCCTTCGGATCCGGCATCGGCCTTGATCGCAATGATATTGCCTTCGGAGCCCTTGGCGGTGTCTTCGACCGCATCGGTAACGTCGCTGGCGATAACCTTGGCGCCATGTTGAGCGAAGAGCAAAGCCGCAGCGCGGCCAATCCCGCTACCGGCACCGGTGATGATCGCGACTTTGTCCTTGAGATCCATTTTATGCTCCTGCGCGTTTTGCGACTTCCCATCCGGCTTGTGCCAAGGGTGTTACCCGGTCCGACATTTCGGCCGCTGCTGCACTATTGGCGGTGCCATCGGCAACCCGCTTCTGAATGCCCTGCAGAATAGCAGCAATCCGGAACAAATTATAGGCGAGATACCAATCCATCGGCGGCAGCTCGGCCATGCCCGATTTTTCGCAATAGCGGGCAATGGCTTCTTCGCGGGAAGGGATGCCGAGAGGTACAAGGTCCACGCCCTTCAGGCCGCTGCGGCCTTCCGGCTCCATTTCATAGGCCATCAGCCAATAAGCGAAATCCGCTATCGGGTCGCCGAGGGTCGAAAGTTCCCAATCGAGAACCGCAATGACCTTGGGTTCGTCATGGGCGAAAATCATATTGTCGAGCCGGTAGTCGCCATGGACAATGCCGAAACTTTTCTGCTCGGGTATGGTTTTCGTGAGCCACTCTATCAGCCGGTCCATCTCCGGGATTTCCTGGAGTTCGGATAGCCGATATTGCTGTGTCCAGCGGGAAATCTGGCGCTCGCAATAATTGCCGGGCTTGCCGTGCTTCTCGAGCCCCAGTTCTACCGGATCATAGCTGTGCAGCAAAGCCAGGGTATCGATCATCTCGAAATAGATGGCTCTGCGCTCTTCGGGATTGCTGTCCGGCAAGGTGCCGTCCCAGAACGTCCGTCCGTCGGCCATTCCCATGACGTAGAACATCGTGCCGAGCACGCTATCATCTTCGCACAGGCCATAAGGCTTGGCGACCGGGAAGCCGGTAGGATCGAGACCGGCTATGACCCGGAATTCCCGATCAACCGCATGCGCGGAAGGCAGCAGTTTGCCGAACGGTTTCTTGCGCAACACATAGGAGGTGGTCGGTGTGTCGATCTTGTATGTCGGGTTGGATTGACCGCCCTTGAATTTGCTAAGGCTCAACGGGCCGACATAACCTTCGACATTGGACTCCATCCAGCGCGCAAGACTTGCTTCGTCGAGCTTGTCCTTTTCCGGTACTTCCATCGTGCCGGACATATCTTCCTGTGGGTTCATGGAGGTTCCTATTCCTTTAGCTAAAAGTGATGACGGAACGGGCCGCATCACCTTTTTTCATTTTCTCAAAGCCTTCGTTGATCTGCTCTAGCGGAATGGTTTCCGCGACAATGCTGTCTAAATCGAGAAGTCCACGCATGTAGAAGTCCACCAGACGGGGGATATCGACGGGGAAGCGGTTCTCTCCCATCAGCACGCCTTGCAGTTTTTTGCCGGAAAGCAAATCCATCGCACTCAGACCGACTTTGTGATCAAGCGGCATCATGCCGAGGATGGTCGCGGTGCCGCCCCGTTTAAGCGAACCGACTGCCAGATCTCCGGATGCTGGCCGTCCGACGGCTTCAATCGCATGATCGACGCCGCCCTTGGTCATTTCGACAATCTGTTGCGCGGCATCATCAGCCATCGCGTCGATAACATCTGTTGCACCCAGCTTGATCGCCAGATCACGTTTTTCCTTGATCGGGTCCGCAGCAATGATCCGCCCGGCGCCCGCAATCTTGGCGGCATTGATTGTTGCCAATCCGACTCCACCGCAGCCGACGACGGCAACAGTTTCACCCGGCGTCAACTTGCAGGCGTTGAAGATCGTACCAGCGCCGGTGGTCACCGCACAGCCGATAACGGCAGCGCGATCGAGCGGCATGTCCGGATCGATCCGCACACAGGCATGTTCGTGGATCAGCATCTGTTCGGCAAAGGCCGAGAGATTGAGCATCTGCCCGACGGGTGACCCATCGGGGCGGGTGATCCGCGGTGCTTCGTCTGCACCGCGCCGCGTGTCTGCGCCGAGGCACAATGACATCCGGCCGGACACACAAAACTCGCAATGCCCGCAATAGGCCGACAGGCAGGAAACCACGGCATCGCCGACGGCAACGGTGCGAACTTCGCTACCGATCGCCTCGACAATACCCGCTGCCTCGTGCCCCGGAATAGCGGGCAGAGGGTGCGGATAGGTGCCATCGATAAAATGGAGATCCGAATGGCACAATCCGCAGGCCGCCGTCCGGATCAACACTTCATGCGGTCCCGGCTTGGAGATTACGACATCCTCGATGACGAGCGGTTTTCCCGCTTCGACTAATACTGCTGCTTTCATTATCTGCTCCTAGCGCGTGACAGCCAGATCACCTGAAGAAAACTCTTCCTTCATCTTGCTGCCGTCGGCGGTTTCGGCATATTTGCCATATTCCATCTTGGCGATCGTGCGATTGTGCACTTCGTCCGGACCATCGGCAAGCCGCAGGGTCCGTTGATGGGCATAAGCGCTGGCAAGGCCGTAATCGTCCGACACGCCGCCGCCGCCATGGGCCTGAATCGCATCATCAATGATTTTCAGCGCCATGGTAGGGGCCTGAACCTTGATCATGGCAATTTCAGCCTTGGCATATTTATTGCCGACCTTGTCCATCATGTCTGCCGCTTTCAGGCAGAGCAAACGGCTCATGTCGATATCGATCCGGGCACGGGCAACGCGTTCGTCCCAAACGCTGAATTCGGAAATGCGCTTGCCGAAAGCGATACGCGATTGCAGACGCTTGACCATTTTTTCGAGCGCTTCTTCGGCGACACCGATGGTGCGCATGCAGTGATGGATGCGGCCAGGTCCGAGGCGACCCTGCGCTATTTCAAAACCGCGCCCTTCGCCAAGCAGGATACTGTCAGCCGGTACCCGAACGTCCTTCATCTCGACTTCCATATGACCATGCGGCGCATCGTCGTAGCCAAAGACGGGAAGATGCCGGAGGATGTTCACGCCCGGTGCGTCGGTTGGCATAAGGATCTGGGACTGCTGCGTGTAGCGGCTGCCCTCGAAGGTCGTCTTGCCCATGACGATCGCGATTTTACAGCGCGGATCGCCGAGGCCGGAGGACCACCATTTGCGTCCGTTGATCACATATTCATCGCCGTCGCGGACGATCGCTGTCTCGATATTGGTCGCGTCAGAAGATGCAACGGCTGGCTCGGTCATCAGGAAGGCAGAGCGGATTTCGCCGTTCATCAATGGCCGCAGATATTGTTCTTTCTGCTCCAGGGTGCCGTAGCGATGGAAAACTTCCATATTGCCAGTGTCGGGAGCGGAGCAGTTGAACACTTCGGAAGAAAAGCCGACGCGGCCCATTTCTTCGGCGCACAGGGCATATTCCATATTGGTCAGGCCCGGGCCTTCGAATTCAAACACATCGTCAATATGCGTAAGATTGGGATTCGCTGGCGGCATGAACAAGTTCCAGATGCCGGCTTCTTTGGCCTTTTTCTTCTCTTCTTCAATCACTTGCAGGACCTTCCAGCGCTCGCCGGTTGATTCTTCCTTGTGAAAGTCCGCCATGCGGGGTCGGAGGTGAGTCTCGATATGATCACGCACCCGGTTGCGCCAATATTCCTGCTTTTCAGTGAGATCAAAATCCATACCCAAGCCCTTTTCTTTTTTTAACTATGCGATTAACTTATCAGACGCCGTCTGGCTTTGCCACCGCGAAAACGTCTCGCCGGATGATTTTCATTCTCGGATTTTCATTTTACCCGCGGCATGGACGCGGCCAGCTTCGATATGCGTTCGCCATGATCCTGTTCACTAAGGGGAAACAGAGTGTAGGCCCATGTTCCGGCAATTCCGATCACGGTCACCAGCGACACAAAAATGAGCGCCAGATTGTCGACAATCGCGGGATCAACCGTCCCGGGAACCGCTTGCGCCGGTAACCGGATGAACGAAATGATGAGGCCAGCCAGCAGAATTCCCATGCCGCCGACCATTTTCTGCATGAACCACATACCCGAAGAGAACAGGCCTTCCGCACGTTTGCCCGCATCATATTCATAGGCATCTGTGACATCGGCCATCATCGAATAGGTCAATATCATGGCAGAGATGCTAGCCGCAATGCTGATGACGACCAGGGTGAAGAGGATTGGTATGAGATAGGGGGAGCCGGGTCCGGGGAAAAGATCCATCATGCGCAGCCAATATGGCACAGTACCAAAGATCACCGCCAGCAACGTAAAATAAGCGGCGCCCTTGGGTTTTCCGGTCTGCTTGGAAACCGGAGTGACGAGCAAAAATGCGAATATGACTCCGATGAACAGAACGGCAGAATAGAGAGTCATTTCCGCAGAGCCGAATTCCCAGACATGCGTAAGTAGATAGGGTGTCATCGAAAATAACAGGCCCTGGTTGGTAAAGGCGAAAACGCCAGCAAGCATCAGCAATAGAAAGGGTGAAAAACGGAATGCCGAGAGCATTTCCGAAAAGCCTTCTGCTGTTTTCGGTGGCTCGCGTTCGGCCTTATATCGCGCGACCGTCCTTTTGTGAGTGCTGAGCGCCGACACCAGGACGGCAAAAGCCATGATGCAGGCACCAATGATGGCAAAAGTTGAATAACCATCCACGTTCAGTAGACCCACGGGATATTTTTCGCTGGGTACCAGCAGAATGCCATAAGCAAGAACCATGATACCGAGACCACTCGCCCAGCCGAACAGGCTGCGATAGCGCAAAATGCTGGTGCGATCATGATAATCGCGGCTGAGTTCCGGTAGCAACGCCAGTGAGGGCACTTCATAAGCGGACAGGGATATCCGCACGAGCATCGCCATCGTCAGCAGATAGAAAAATTGCACCGTGGCGCTGGCCTCGGGCGGATGCCATAATAACAGCCACGCCGCCGCAATCGGAAGCGCCGCCCCGTATAACCATGGGTGGCGCCGTCCGATCGGCGTTCTGGTCCGGTCGGTCATCTGGCCGATCAGCGGGTCGATAAAAGCGTCGACGAACAGGGCAATGGCAATCGCCAGACTGACGACGTCAGCCCGCATCCCGATCACCTGATTATAATAAAACAGCAGAAAGACGGAGAATCCGTTATCCTTGATACCGTAAGCGGCGGAACCGAAGCCATATAGGATTTTGGTTTTGAGCGGGAGCTTTTCCGATGCCTCTGTCAACGCAGATGCTCCGGCAAGATCGCATCGAGCATGCCGGGTATTTCCGGATTCCAGCTACCCTGAGTACCGACCAGCATGCCGCCGTCGACCAGCAAATGTGTGCCGGTGACAAAACCCGCTGCATCGGATGCCAGATAGGCGGCCGCCTCTGCGATATCGCTCGGCACTCCCGGACGGGCGACTGGCTGGGCGTTCGCTGCTGCCTGACCCAGAATCGCATTTATCTCGTTCGTTTCTTCCGTATTGGCGCCGACACTCGCCGCGAAAATATTGGTCTGGATGAAGCCGGGGCATATCGCGTTTACGCGAATCCCGTATCGGGCCAGCTCGGCTGCGGCGACTTTTGTCAGATGCAATGCGCCGGCCTTGGCGGTGGAATAGGCCACCGGGCCATAGCCGGCCTGAAACGCGCAAATGGATGCTGTGTTGACGATCGCTCCGCCGCCGCGTTTTTTCAGATGCGGTGCGGCGTGGCGGATACCCATGGCCACGGATTTCAGCAACAATGCCATGGCAAAGTCCCATTCATCGCCACTGATCTCGTCTATCGGAGCCCGCGGGCCGCCGGCGCCCGCATTGTTGAAAACGATATCAATGCCGCCGGTTTGTTCCGCAGCATAGTCCATCAGTGCCTTGATATCGCTTTCCTGGGTGACATCGCATTTCTTGAACAGAAAGCCATCGCCCATCGCCGACATCATCGCGGTGCCTTCCGCTTCATCGATGTCGCCCATTACTACCTTGGCGCCTTCGCGGAGAAAAAGTTCAACGCTGCTGCGTCCGATACCTGATGACCCGCCTGTTATCACGGCGGTCTTGCCTTTAAATCTCATCCTCTTGCGCTCCCTTTTTTTTCTTCATTAAAGCGCTGATGCCTGTGAGCGTCAATCGCTTGTGCTGACCATGTTCGTTTCCGTTACGGAAATCTGACGGCTGGCCAGTCGTGGTAAAAATTTTGCGGCGGACTCTCCGATTCTTTTTGACTTCGGGCCAAGGGAATCGTTGAATCACTCCACGAAATTATGATAGTCCAACTTTAATTGATCAATTAAAAGGAAATTCGTGATGTCCGATCTGGAAACATTCCGCGCGGAGACCGCTAAATGGCTCGAGGCCAACTGCCCGCCAGAGATGCGCGAGCCGATGACAGGTGAAGAAGATGCCGTATGGGGCGGACGCAATGCGACGTTCAAGCCGGGCCAGAAAGAATGGCTGGATATCATGGCGGCCAAAGGCTGGACGGTACCGGACTGGCCGAAGGAATATGGTGGCGGCGGATTGTCACGCGAAGAGGCGAAAGTTCTGGGTCAGGAAATGGCGCGGCTCAAATGCCGGTCACCGCTGTCGAGCTTCGGCATCTGGATGCTCGGCCCCGCGCTGCTGCATTTCGGAACAGAAGCGCAGAAGAAACATTTTCTGCCGCCAATCGCGCGCGGCGAAATCCGCTGGTGTCAGGGATATTCCGAACCGGGCTCCGGTTCCGACCTCGCGTCGTTGCAAACCAGCGCCATCGACAAGGGCGATCATTTTGTCGTCAATGGCCAGAAAATCTGGACCAGCTATGCCGACAAGGCCGACTGGATCTTCTGCCTGACGCGGACCGACAAGAATGAAAAGCATAAGGGCATTACCTTCATGCTGTTCGATATGGCGAGCGAAGGCGTGACGACCAAGCCGATCGTTCTGATCTCGGGCCAGTCGGCATTTTGCGAAACATTTTTCGACGATGTGAAAGTACCCAAGGAATATGGCGAGGGTGTCTCGTCGGTAGTCTATGAAGTGAACAAGGGCTGGGATGTTGCCAAATATCTGCTCGGTCACGAACGCAGCATGATTTCCGATCAGGGTGGCTCTACGGGCGGTTCGCTGGGCGCGAAATTTGCTGACCAGATTGGCCGCGATGCCATGGGCCGACTCGATGACCCGATGCTCCGTGCTGAACTGGCGGATATGGACATCGAACTGCTGGCCTTCCGCGCGATGGCCGAACGGTTTGGCGATACGTTCAAGGCCGGCCTCTGCCATCCGGCCCAGCCCAATATGATGAAATATGTTGGCACCGAGATCAACAAGAGCAGGCACGAGCTGATCATGGCGGCCGGCGGCAGCGAAGTGCTGGAGTGGGAAAGCGATGCCAGCAATGGCGGCATGACCGCTCGCAACTGGTTGCGTACCAAGGCGAACAGTATCGAAGGCGGCACCAGCGAAGTCATGCTGAACGTCATATCCAAACAGATATTGCGACTGCCCGGCGCCTAGCGGAGCTGATTTCGAACAGTATGGCCTGGCGAGCGAGCTTGCCGCGAACAGAATTAGATAAGGACTAGAACATGCCGCTATATTTGAACGACGATCAACAGATGCTGCACGACAGCGCCGCCGAATTCATGAAAGGCGAGGCGCCGGTTTCGCATCTGCGCGAATTTCGCGACAAGCAGTGCAAGGACGGTTTCTCGCACGCATTGTGGAAGCAGTTCGCCGAAATGGGCTTTACCGGCATATTGATCGGCGAAGAAGAGGGCGGCCTCGGTCTCGGTCATGTCGAAGCGGGCGTTGTGCTGGAAGAAATCGGTCGCAATCTCACGCCTTCGCCATTTCTGACCACGGCGGTTGCCGGTGTCGAAGCGCTCAACGCGGGCGGCAAGGCTCTGCGCGACAGATATTTCCCGGGCATAATCGCCGGAGATACGGTTCTGGCGCTGGCGATTGACGAAGGCGCGAAGCATCGCCCGGACCAGATCAGCATGGCCGCTACCCGCGAAGGCAATGGTTTCAAGCTCGATGGCAAGAAACAATTTGTGGTGCAGGGCGGTTCGGCCGATACATTGATCGTTGCTGCTCGAACCAGCGGATCTGCGGGTGACGACAAGGGGCTCACGCTGTTCGCTGTCGATGCGAATGCTGCTGGCTTGTCTAAAAACAGCGCGCGGCTGGTCGACAGTGCGATGGCGGCGCATCTCCAGTTTGACGGTGTGCTGGTCGACGCCGACGCGGTGATTGGCGAGGTTGACGAAGGCGATGCGGTCCTGCGTCGATTGTTGAACGCCGGACGTTCCGGTGCCGCTGCGGAAACATTGGGTGTCGGCGCGGGCTCCATGGATATCACGGTCGAATATATCAAAGGGCGCAGCCAGTTTGGCGAGTTGATCGGTTCGTTCCAGGCATTGCAGCACCGCATCTCCCATCTCTACAGCGAGATGGAAGTCGCGCGGGCCACCGTGTTGAAAGCGCAACAATTGCTCGATGAAGGCTCTGCTAACGCAGAGCTGATGGTATCGGTTGCCAAGGCCAAGGCTGGCAAGGCGACAGCGCTTTCGGTCAAGGAAGGCGTCCAGATGCACGGCGGCGTCGGCATGACCGACGAATATGATATCGGCCTCTATATGAAGCGCGACCGCGCGTTGCAGGAATTCATGGGTGATGTGAATTACCACACCAATCTCGTTGCCGAAATGCACGGTTATTAAAGGATATTGACGATGGATTTTAACAAACTTTTCTCGCTCGAAGGGCGTGTAGCTCTCGTCACCGGCGGCCAGCGCGGCATTGGCGCGATGATCACCGAAGGATTTCTGGCGCAGGGCGCTAAAGTCTATATCTCCGGTCGCAAGGCCGATCAGGGCGAAGCGGCTGCTGCCGAATTCGGCGACAATTGCATGTATATTCAGGGCGATATTTCGACCTATGAAGGCTGCAAGGCCCTCGCTGCCGAGATCGCATCGCGCGAAGAAAAGCTCGACATATTGGTGAATAACGCCGGCGTCGCATGGGGCGAGGAATATACGTCTTTCTCCGAAGGCGGCTGGGACAAGGTCATGGATACCAATGTCAAAGGCCTGTTCTTCCTGACTCAGGCGCTGCACCCGCAATTGAAAGCGGCGGCCAGTTTCGAGCGTCCGGCAAAGGTCATCAACATCGCGTCGGTTGACGGCTTCAAGGTCAATCCGTGGGAGACCTACAGCTATCAGGCGTCGAAGGCGGCGGTCATTCACTTGACCCGCAAAATGGCTTCGAAGCTGGTCCAGGAAGATATCATCATGACCGGAATCGCGCCCGGTGCCTTTGCTTCGACGATGAACAAGGCCGCTCGTGACCATGAAGCTGCGGTGGAAAAAGGCATTCCGGCGAAACGCATCGGCCGGCCAGAGGACATGGCGTCAGCGGCGGTGTTCCTTGCCAGTTCGGCCGGAGACTATGTTGTCGGTACGACCATCCCTGTCGATGGCGGAATCGTCAATGCTTCCAACCCGGGCGCGTCGATAGAAGGCTGATCCAGGTTTGTGTCTTGACGAATTAGGCTCCAGACTGTATTAATATAGCAATACAGTCTGGAGAAATACGCATGTCCACGAAATATCTGATCTTACTGGCGGCACTGCCGCTGGCCCTGTCGGCTTGCAGCAAGGCTGAAGACGAATCCGGCGACGGCTCTGGTCTGTCGATCGATTTCAGCGATGACAGCAAGTCCGATGACGAGAAAATCAAAATCGGCGGCGACGGTAAAGACAGCAAATTCTCGATCAAGGCGGATGGTTTCTCGATGGAAGTTGATCTGCCTTCGATCACGCTCGACAGCGACGATTTCGACATGAACGATGTCGATCTTTATCCCGGCAGCCATGTCACCAGCTTTGATATCAAGGACGTTGACGGGGAAGGGGGCAAGGTCCGGATCGGTTTCACGGCGCCAGTGGGTGCCGACAAGCTGGCCGACTGGTATGAAACGCAGCTGACCGGCAATGATTTCAAGGTTGTGCGCGACGGCACGAACCTTTCCGGTAAAACCGCTGAAGATGATCCGTTTTCGCTGGTGTTGACGGAATCATCCGGGGATGAAACCAAAGGCGTTCTGGAATTTTCCGAACATTAGTCATCTCCGCAAAATCTCGAATTTGCACAATTTTACCGATATTTTTTGGCAGGTTCAGGCGTTGACCAGTGAAATATGCTATGACCCTCTGACATAGTTCAGGAGAAATGGTCATGCGTCACGGAAAAACCTCTGGTAGAATATTCGCCACGATCGCTCTGGCGACGGCACCGCTGGCGCTCGTGACTCTCGCGGCGACACCCGCGGCAGCGCAAAGTTCGGGTGTGAAAGGTATCTTGGGCGATGCCTCCGATAATGCACTCGACAAGCTTTCGGAACCGGGTGCTTTCTATGCCGACAAGGCGGTGCGGATCTTGCTGCCCGGTCCGCTGCAGAAGGCGACGAGTATATTGCGTTTCACCAGCAAGGCCGGCCTGACCACGGACATTACCAAGACATTGAATGATGCTGCGGGCAAGGCGGCGCTCGAAGCCAAGCCGGTGTTCCGCTCGGCAATCGACGGTCTCACGTTGCAGGACGGTGTCGGTATTGTAACCGGTGGCGAAGCGGCCGGTTCCGACTATCTCCGGCGTACGTCGGGCGAAGAACTGGCGGTTAAAGTCCGCCCGCTGGTAGAAAAGGCGCTTCTGGAACTGGGGGCATATGAGCAGGTCGAAAGACTCGGCTCGCTCTCTTCGATAGCCCGGCTGGGCGGGACCGATCTTTCGCGCGACGGCCTGACCGACAGCGTCACGGATCAGGCGATGGAAGGCATTTTTACCTATATTGGCAAGGAAGAGGCCAATTTCAGAAGCAACCCGCTCGACAAGGGCAAGAAGCTGTTCAAGGGCATTTTCAAGTAAAGCTGAAGCCCGCGCGATATTCTCCGGCTTTTGATCCGGGGGCAGTTGCATAACATGCAACAGGTCGGGCTGCGTTCTCAATTGAAACTTACTTGCGATGCGACCATCTGCGCCGCGTAAGTTACGCAGGAAAAGAGATGTTTGATCGGCGTTTGTAAAAAGGAGAAAATCCATGAGAACGCTTTTCAATATTATCGCAGCAATTTCCGTCAGCAGCATTGTGCTGTTTTCGACGGTCCAGGGCTAAGATAAACAGTTACAATCCCGGTTGCCTCCTTCTCCTCCCGATCGAGGCGCCGGGATTGGTCCAAAGGTCCGGCCCTTCCCCCATCCCCTCCCAAATGAAGGTCCGGACCAGCGGACAATATTTTCAGAAATTCACCCGACAGCACGAAGTGCAGTTTTTATCCACCAGATCGGCAGGGGTTTTCCACCGCTAACTGATCTGCCTGTGGATAACTTGCTATTTTCCCCTAGGCGCGACTCGGCATGAGGAGTCATATATTGGTCATCGGAAGGCAAACGGACGAACCAGCGACCAGTCAGCAATGACCCGCAGGACAGCCCGGGACCCCGAAGATGGTCGAGATGACCAGTTTGTTTTTCGCAAGAAAAGGAAAATGATCTCTCGGTCGGTGATCGGAGAAGGACCGAAAAGGGAAGGCGCAAGCCGGAACGGATCAGCCTGACGAAGATCATCAGGTGACTGGACCAAATGCGGGTTGGAAACCGAAGCGAAGAAGCGCAAGCGGAAACGTGGACAACCACCAACCATTAACGCGTTCGATCTGGAATCCGGACGCCGAACAAGCGGCTGCTGGAATCGCAAGAGGACATCAGCCCCAACAGAGGCGCAGCGGGAGCTTATCTTCGGGTAAGCTCCCGTTTTTTTTGCAGCCGTGCCCGTTGCCGGATTTGTGTCGCTGCAAGAGCGTGGCCGGTACAGCGACAAATGAAATGCAGCCATCACAGCGGCGAACCCGAGTGATTGCAGTCACAACGAGAGGCGCGCAAATCCGCTAGTCCGCTTTGGCGAAGTCGCTACTCGTCACGCAGGCGGCTTCGCACCAATCCCCCCAACAATCCCATATGATCAAGGCACTCGGCACAAGGCGACCGGCGGACATTATTGTCCGCGATCGTCCTTTTTATTTTACCAGTGATCGGGATCACAGCCCCCAGAAAAAGACTCGGTTAACAAGATCTTGCGGCAACGATGTGACGGAGCAGTTTATTTCGTTTTATCCCCGTGCCGCACCAAACCCATTTTGGGTATCCATGGGAAGCTCGGCGGTTTATGCGACCCTACCGCCGAGCTTCTTTGCTGTGTCCAGTGGATTGGTCACCGCAGTTCTAGATCGCCGCTTCGGCGGACATGATTTCTCTGCCGTCATTGCCCAGCACAGCCAGCGTGATGCTCGCGTCCTCGCGTTTTCCGACCAAATATAAGGCCGTATTGGCGAAGGCCGGAGCCTGTCCCCGGAATGAAAAACGCGATAGCTTGTTTGCGCCCAGGTGGCTTGTGGCGAGATCCAGCAATAATGTTGCCATGAGCGGTCCCTGCACGACGAGGCCGGGATAGGCTTCTTCCTGCATCGCATAGGGGCGATCATAATGGATGCGGTGACTGTTGAACGTCAGGGCGGAATAGCGGAATAGCAAGGTTTCGGAAGGGCTGATTTCCTGCTGCCAGTCCCAGGCCTGAATATCTGGTGGATCGCTGCTGACTAAAGCGGCGGGTGCTGCGGTCGTCGCTGGCTCGCGATAGACGATATTCTGCCGCTCCCTGATCGCCACCCGTTCACCGACCCGCGTTTCATGATCGACAGCGACAAAGACCAGATCACCCGACTTGCCCGATTTCTCGTCTATGCTGGCCACGGTCGACACGCGCGTTATCTCGTCACCCAGCTGTAGCGGATGATTAAAAGAAACATCGCTCGACGCCCACATACGGCGGGGCAGGGGGACGGGCGGTAGAAACCCGCCTTTTGCGGGATGGCCATCTTCTGCCAGTTCCGCAGTCGGCGCATCGGGCAGGCACAGGCACCAGTGCAATCCCTGTGGAATGTCGTCGGTGACCGGCCGGTCGATTGTCGCGCAAAAGCGTTGCAGCAGGCCCGGCGTTATCACGTCATGACGTGTCTCGCTCTTGCCGATCCAGTCCGACCAGTCGCCCATCAATAGCTCCGTGGCAGGCCCAGCACATGTTCGGCGACATAGGACAGGATCATATTGGTGCTGATCGGGGCCACCTGATAGAGCCGCGTCTCGCGGAATTTGCGCTCGACATCATATTCCGCGGCAAAGCCGAAGCCGCCGTGGGTCTGGACGCAGGCTTCTCCAGCAGCCCAGCTGGCATCGGCGGCGAGCATCTTCGCCATATTGGCTTCCTCGCCGCAATTCTCGCCCGCTTCATATTTGCGCAGGCCTTCATGGACCAGCAGTTCGGCGGCGCGCATCTGCGCATAGGCGCGGGCGATCGGGAACTGGACGCCCTGATTCTGGCCGATCGGGCGTCCGAACAGCACGCGTTCCTTGGCGTAGGCGGTTGCTTTTTCGATGAACCATTTGGCATCGCCGATACATTCTGCTGCAATCAGCAGCCGCTCGGCATTCATGCCGGAGAGTATGTAGCGAAAGCCATTGCCTTCCTCGCCGATCAGATTGGCGGCGGGGACGCGCATATTGTCGAAGAACAGCTCTGTAGTGCTGTGGTTCATCATCGTCTCGATCGGCCGAATCGTCAGGCCGTTGCCCAGTGCCGCATTCATGTCGACGAGAAAGACCGACAGGCCGTCAGTGCGCTTGGCCACCTGATCCCGCGGCGTGGTCCGGGCGAGCAACAGCATCAGGTCGCTATGTTCGGCGCGGCTGGTCCATAATTTCTGGCCGTTGATGACATAATCGTCGCCGTCACGCTTGGCGACGGTCTTCAGCGCCAGCGTATCTGTGCCGCTGGTCGGTTCGGTCACGCCGAATGCCTGAAGGCGCAGTTCGCCAGTAGCAATTTTCGGCAGATATTGCGATTTCTGCTCTTCCGACCCGTGGCGCAACATCGTGCCCATGATATACATTTGCGCGTGTACCGCGCCAGCATTGCAACCCTGTGCCTGAATTTCCTCTAGGATTGCCGCCGCTGCGGAAATCGGCAATCCGGCGCCGCCAAATTCTTCGGGGATCAGCGCCGCCAGATATCCTGCTTCGCCGAGCGCGGTGACAAAATCGCTGGGATATTCGCGTGCCTTGTCGCGTGCGCGCCAATATTCTCCCGGAAATTTCTGGCATAGTTTCGCGACTTCCTCGCGGATGGACGTGCAATCTTGCGTCAATTCCGGTACTCCCCTGTGAACCTGCCTTTGAACCGAACTCGGTAGGAAGATCAACTGCCAATCATGACAAATAGACCGAGCAAAGCCGTGTGGCAGAAGGAAACACGGGACGAAATGCCCCGGTCACGCTTGCGGACACCTATATGTCTGACTTACAAGGCCGGAAACCATAGAATAGAGGACTAGCCCCTTATGAAGACCCGAGCAGCCGTCGCATTTGAAGCCAAAAAGCCGCTGGAGATTGTCGAGCTTGATCTGGAAGGTCCCAAAGCGGGCGAAGTGCTGGTCGAGATCATGGCGACCGGTATCTGCCATACCGATGCTTACACGCTTGATGGCCTCGACAGCGAAGGCAAGTTCCCGAGCGTATTGGGTCATGAAGGCGCCGGTATCGTGCGCGAAGTCGGCGCTGGTGTGACCTCGGTGGCGCCCGACGACCATGTGATCCCGCTCTACACGCCGGAATGCCGCCAGTGCAAAAGCTGCCTGTCGGGCAAGACCAATCTGTGCACCGCGATCCGCGCGACCCAGGGGCAGGGGCTGATGCCCGACGGGACCAGCCGGATGTCCTACAAGGGCGAAGCCATCTATCATTATATGGGCTGCTCGACTTTCTCGAACTTCATTGTCGTGCCCGAAATCGCGGTCGCGAAAATCCGCACCGACGCGCCGTTTAACACCA
Source organism: uncultured Parasphingorhabdus sp. (assembly GCF_963975555.1). Taxonomy (GTDB): domain Bacteria; phylum Pseudomonadota; class Alphaproteobacteria; order Sphingomonadales; family Sphingomonadaceae; genus Parasphingorhabdus. The sequence continues at coordinate 87,380 of NZ_CAXBHH010000007.1, forward strand.
GCTGCTACATCGGCTGCGGTGTCACCACCGGTGTCGGCGCCGTGGTCAATACGGCGAAGGTCGAACCCGGTGCCAATGTCATCGTCTTCGGTCTTGGCGGGATCGGACTGAACGTGCTGCAAGGCGCGCGCATGGTCGGCGCTGACAAGATCATCGGTGTCGACATCAACGACGACCGTGAGGAGTGGGGCAAAAGATTCGGCATGACCCATTTCGTCAATCCGAAAAAGATCAAAGGCGATATCGTCGAGCATCTGGTGGCGCTGACCGATGGCGGCGCGGACTATACATTTGATTGCACCGGGAACACCGACGTGATGCGTCAGGCACTGGAGGCCTGCCACCGCGGTTGGGGTGAAAGCATCATCATCGGTGTCGCCGAAGCCGGCAAGGAAATCTCGACGCGCCCGTTCCAGCTGGTCACCGGACGCGTCTGGAAAGGTACGGCATTCGGCGGCGCGCGCGGCCGGACCGATGTTCCGAAGATCGTCGACTGGTATGTCAATGGGAAGATCGAAATCGATCCGATGATCACCCACACGCTGTCGCTGGACGAGATCAACAAGGGCTTCGACCTGATGCATGCCGGTGAAAGCATCCGCAGTGTGGTGGTCTTTTAATGGAGACCGTCTCCACCAACAGAAGTTTCGCCGGAACGCAGGGGGTCTATTCCCATGCGTCCACCGAAACGGGCACAGAGATGACCTTTGCTGTCTATGTTCCTGATCATGAAAAGGGCGTAAAACTGCCGGTCGTCTGGTATCTGTCGGGCCTGACCTGCACCCATGCCAATGTCATGGAAAAGGGCGAATATCGTCGGGCAGCCAGCGAACTGGGCCTGATCATCGTCGCGCCGGATACTTCGCCGCGCGGCGAAGGGGTGGCCGATGACGAGGCCTATGACATGGGGCAGGGCGCCGGTTTCTACGTCGATGCCACCGAAGACCCATGGGCGAAGCATTTCCGGATGCGCAGCTATATCGAAAAAGAATTGCCCGCTCTGATCGCCAGGGAATTTCCGGCGGACATGGAGCGCCAGGCCATATTCGGGCACAGCATGGGCGGCCATGGCGCGCTGACTATCGCGCTGCGCAATCCCGACCGTTACAAAAGCGTGTCGGCCTTTGCGCCGATTGTTTCGCCGATCAATTGCCCCTGGGGCGAAAAGGCGCTGGGCGGCTATATCGGCAGCGATAAAGCGGCGTGGCGGGAATATGATTCCTGCGCCCTGATCGAGGATGGCGCGCGCGTTGTCGACATCCTGGTCGATCAGGGAACGGGCGACAATTTCCTCGAGGAACAGCTGAAGCCGCAACTCTTGGCGGAAGCCTGCGACAAGGCGGGCATAAAGCTCAGCCTGAATATGCGCGAAGGATATGACCACAGCTATTATTTCATTTCCACCTATATGGCGGATCATTTGCGCTGGCACGCCGATCGGCTGGGCGCGCGATAGCCGAAGCCGTGGATTTTGAAAATATTGTCATAAAAGGATGAATGGATTGCTGCAGCTGGATTTACAAAAAACCCTGGATCAGGCGCTGGCCGACCGGCTGGTGGCCGGCGCGGTTGCCATGATTGGCAATGCCGATGCGGTGCTCGCGTCGGCGCAAGCGGGTCTCGCCGATCCTGAAACTGGCAAGCCTATGGCGCTGGATGGTATATTCCAGATCGCGTCGATGACCAAGGCGATAACGTCGGTGGCGGCGATGCAACTGGTCGAACGGGGCCTGCTGTCTCTGGACGATCCGATTGATCCCATCCTGCCCGAACTGGCCAATCCCGATGTACTGACCGGCTTTGACGGGGACGGCAAGGCGATAGTGGAGCCCGCCAAAAAGGCGATCACGCTCCGGCATCTGCTCACCCACACATCCGGTCTCGGCTATGCGTTTACCAAAGCGGATATGGCCAAAGCCCAGGGGAAGGTCGCTCCCGCCAGCATCGCCAGCATTACGACGCCGCTGATGTTCGAACCGGGAACGGACTGGCTGTACGGCGTGAGTACCGACTGGCTTGGTCGCGCGGTCGAGGCCGCCAGCGGCCAGACGCTCGGCGCCTATATGGAGGACCATATTTTTGCGCCTCTGGCCATGCAGGACACGGGCTTTGCGGTCGCGCCGGACAAGGTTGAGCGGCGGGTTCCGCTGCTCTCCCGCCAGGCGGATGCTCTGGTTCCCTTTCCCATCGAAATTGGCGGCGGTGATGCGGCGGAATATCAGTCCGGCGGCGGCGGGCTCTATTCGACGGCGGCGGACTATATGCGTTTCATGCGGATGATCCTGAACCGCGGCTCGCTCGACGGTGTCCGGATCATCAGCGCCGAGACCGTCGCTGCCATGTCGAAAAACCAGATCGGCGGGCTGAAAGCGGGGCAGATGGAGAGTGTGGTGCCGCTACTCGCCAACTCGTTTGAAGCCTTTCCCGGCATGCATTGCGGGTGGGGCCTCGGCTTTCTGATCAATCCGGAAACAGGACCCGATGGCCGCGCGGCCGGGAGCCTGTCCTGGGCCGGGCTGACCAACTGCTATTACTGGATCGATCCCGCCAGCAACATCGCGGGCCTGGTGCTGATGCAATTCCTGCCCTTTGCAGACACAGACGCCCTGCGTGTTCTGGCAGCGGTGGAATCGGCGGCCTATCAGCGGACATAATCTGTGCCGCAATATATTGAAGGAACGCCAATCCAGCTACAGCTGAGGCGCTCGCCCCATTTGGAGATTTGACCATGACCATAGCATCGCGACCACCACGGATAAGCAACGCCGAACGCGAACAGCGGCTGGACAATTTGCGCACAGCCATGTCCGCAAATGGCCTTGATGCGATCCTGATCACGCCGGGCAGCAATATGCGCTACTTCTTCGCCGAGGCTTTCTACGAAAGCGAGCGCTTCGTCGGGATATTGCTGACGGCGGATCGTACGATCTTCATCTGCCCGAAATTCGAGGAATCCGCGATCCGTGCCAAATTCCCGATGGCCGCGGACATGGCCTTCTGGGAGGAGCATGAAAGTCCCTTCGCGCTGATCGCGTCTCTATTGGCGGAAGCGGGCTGCCAGCGGTGCGCGCTCGATCCTGAATGTTCCTACGGCCATGCCGCGCGCCTGTTCGATGCGCTGGCACAGCTGGAAAAACCGGTCCACCAAAGCTCTGCTGCGTCGGTCATAGCACCGCTGCGCGCGATAAAATCCCAGGCCGAGATCGATCTGATGATCGCGGCGATGCAGCTGACGCTGTCGGTCCATCAGACCATTTTCGAGTGGATCAAGCCGGGTATGAAAGCCAGCGCCGTGATCGCCGAAATCGATCGCCTGCACCGCGCTGGTAGTGCCGATGGCGGCAACAGTTTCTGTGCCGTCCAGTTCGGCGAAGCGACCTCCCACCCGCATGGCGTACCGGGCGACCCGGCGCTGCAGGAGGGCGAACTGATCCTGATCGATACCGGCTGCACGATCGACGGCTATAATAGCGACATCACCCGCACCTACGCCCTGTCGAAACTGGACAGCGAGATCGAAAGACTCTGGCACGCGGAGAAAGAAGCCCAGCAAGCCGCCTTTGACCGCGCCGCCATCGGCACGCCCTGCGAAGACGTCGACAAGGCCGCCCGCGATATGCTGGTCAGCCACGGCCTCGGCCCCGACTATGACCTGCCAGGCCTCCCGCACCGCACCGGCCACGGCATCGGTCTGGACATCCACGAAGGCCCCTATCTGGTCAAAGGCGATGCGACGCCACTGGCAGCGGGCATGTGCTTTTCCAACGAACCGATGATCGTCGTGCCCGGCCAATATGGCATCCGGCTGGAAGACCATTTCTATATGACCGCGGCGGGGCCGGAATGGTTTACCCGGCCGCAAGAGGATCTTTACCGGCCCTTTGGCTAGAGCAATTGTGACAGTGCGTTCCAATTGGTGCGCCGGCACCATAATCTCTCTCGACAAGACTCAGGAGATATCACCATGACCATCGCCGTTACTGCCGTCACCGGTCAGCTCGGAACGGAAATTGCGAATAGTCTTTCCGGAATGAACACGGGCGAACCGGTCATCGGTCTCGCGCGCACGCCCGAAAAGGCAAAAGGCATGGATATTGAAGTTCGCGCCGGTGACTATAACAACCGGGACCAGCTGGAGCAGTCACTGTCGGGTGTCGATACGGTGCTGCTTGTGTCGGGGATGGCAGCGCCTGACGATCGTATCGAGCAACATCGCAATGTCATAAGTGCCGCCGGCGCTGCGGGCGTAAAAAAGATTGTCTACACCAGCATTCAGGGTGCCGAAAAAGACACCGCCTTTTCTCCCATCGTACAAAGCAATCGTCAGACCGAGGCTGACATAAGGGCGAGCGGGCTTGTCTGGGCGATTGGCCGCAACGGGATCTATATCGAGCCCGATGTGGAATATATCGAGACGTACAAGGCAAGGGGCGAAATCGCCAACTGCGCTGGTGACGGAAAATGCGGATATACGAACCGGCCAGAACTGGCTTACGCTTATGCCTGCATGCTGACCGGCTCAAAGCATGATGGCCAAACCTACAATCTCCATGGCGAACTACTCACCCAGGCGCAGCTTGCGCAATATCTCAACCGGACGTTCGGAACACAGCTTCAATATCGTTCGATGTCAGTCGCTGAATATTGCGAGGAACGGATAGCGGAACTGGGCGAATTCATCGGAACCGTGATAGCCGGTATCTATGAAGGCATCCGCAACGGCGCGCTCGACAGGGCCAGCGATTATCAGGAAGCGACAGGAAGGCCGCATCAAAGCTGGGACGGTTATTTCCGGTCGCTGGAGACCTGATCGCGACCGAAATTCCGGGCATGAGTGTCTTTGTTACCAAAATCGGTGAATGAAGCGTAACAAGGGCTGAGACCACGGGGAGCCTCAACGATGCGTTATTTTCTTGATACTGAATTTAACGGCTTTGGCGGTGAACTGATTTCGATCGCTCTGGTTCCCGAAGATGACGGCCTTGCTCCCTTCTACGGTGCGGTTGCATGTCAAAGCCCCACGGCATGGGTCGTCGAGCATATCATTCCGGTGCTGGATGTGGAGCCAGTGACGCGCAGCCGTCTCGCCGACCAGTTCGCGGACTATCTGAGCGACGACCCCGAACCGGTGCTGGTTGCAGACTGGCCCGAAGACATCGCCCACGCGGCGCGATTGCTGGTTATCGGCCCGGGCCTTATGAAACCGGTGCGCAATATTCGTTTTGATCTGGTTGATGCCGAGCTCGTTAGCTTGGGCGAGGGCAGCGCTGTTCCGCATAATGCCTATCACGATGCGCTCCGGCTGCGTGCCGACGTGCTTGCCTATGAAAAACGAATGGCGGCGTAGATGGCACGGCAGACAACCAGCGGAACGCCCTCATCCAACTGTATCTAGCCGCCTGCGCCAAGGCTTCGGTGGCAAGATTTTCGTATCTTTGTCCCTCAGGGGAGAAGATGTAAAAGTCGCTGTCCTACATCCGGCTCAATCGCTTATTGTCTCCACCGCTCCCGCAACCGGCTGGGGAACGGCTCTTTGACAATCTGGATATGGCAACGGCACTGTCTGCTGTCTGCTGTCCGCATGATTCTACTGGACCGTTGGGAGGCGCAATCTGGAAGGTTACACTAGGTGCCAGGCTTGCGGTATATAAAGACCGGAAATCTGAGGCTTTCCGGCAAAGGTTACAGAAAATAAAACAACCATTTTGTGTCTAGTTTGCCCGGAGAGACAAAAACGGTTGGACTCGCAGGAAGGCCGGAAGAGCGCGCGCAATCGCTTTCGCCTCTTGGTGACAGACAAATTTGTCTGCTCTTCACAAATTTTGAAATAGATGCGCCACAATCACGGCGCGTGCACTTGGGGGGGCTTTGCTCACGCTCGAACATCCCAGAAATCAGCTGTGATACTCGTTTCAACGTCACCGTAATATCAAAGGGAAATCACTCTTTGGACGGATTGAATGGTGCAGGAATCTCGTTCCCAGAGGGTTCTTCCCTTTCATCTTCCTCAACCTCCAGAAGCCCTTCGACAACCGCACAAGCGATCATGTGGGTGCGGTTTTTGGCGCGGAGTTTCAGACGGATATTCTCGACATGTTTGTCGACTGTTCTCGGAGCAATGCCCACGTGTTGTGCGACTTCTTTTGTGGATAAGCCCTGAGCAATATATTCCAGGATTTCATGCTCGCGAGCCGTCAAAACAGGAGCGTTTTCAAAACTTTCATGATGTAGCATCTCACTATGGGCCTTGTTCTTCCTTGCTTGGCAAAGCTGCCAGCATTCAATCGCCCCCTGTTTATTCAGCTGCTTTTCGAGTCGAGCCGTATAGATATACAATAGACCGGTTCTCTTATGAAAAACAGTGGCTTACCAATATTAAGTCGTTGGCTCCCTCGACCAACAACAAAAATAGGTTACTGATACAACTGATCGACGCTATCCGTGCCGCGTCGATGTTAGTGGTTTAAACTTTTCGACCTCCGATAGAATAGTATAAATCGGACTTATATAACTATCTGATTTTATGGTATTTTACAAACTCTACTGTTAAACCTAGGTAAATCCACGTGGTAAATATACTTAGTGGTTTATAGCTAGGGAAATGACCTGTCATTCTCCCTAGGGCAATTGCTGGATAGACCGGACTCAGGGAATTAGCCTAGGTAACACAGCGGAAAGCAAGCAAATATAAGATTGGTATCTGAGGCTACGTGAGCTTGTGCTCTATCGATCACGTAGAAAACTGGGTCGTGTAAAAAGCCTTAAAGGGAGGCAGCACGAATGCTAACCGCAATACCAGCACCCGATGTATCACATGGGTTAAACTCGCATATTCGCTCCACCGCATTGCGGTTCCGTTCAGGGCAGTTGATTTTCGACGAGGGCCAAAAGGCAACGCGTTGGTACGAAGTTGTCCGCGGCACCGTCAGGACCTGTCGGTTTCACATAGACGGGCAAAGGCATCTGACCGGCTTCTATTTTGCCGGTGACGTGTTTGGTGCGGATCACGGCTATTACAGTACGGCCGCGGAAGCCGTCACCGACGTCCTGATAGAATGTTACCGTGTTGGTGACATAACGAGAGAATCCAGCCCCCAGCCGCAACTTGAAGGAGCCGTCTCCATGCTGTTTCGCGCGATGTCCAGTGCCCAGCGATATCAGTTTATCATGTGTCACCGGACCGCGCCAGAAAGGCTGGCAGCTTTCCTGCTCTGCCTCCACCAACAGGGAGACAATAATCCCAAGATAAGGCTTCCCATGTCCAGAAGCGATATCGCCGATTTCCTCGGCTTGACGGTCCATACGGTCAGCCGGACTTTCACCGATCTCGCGCGACGTGGTCTTATCAAGGTGGATGGCAGGCATTCCGTCATCCTTATCGATAAAGCCCAGCTCTTCCGGTTTGCCGGAGAATATCATGACAATCTGCTGCCGCAAAACGGAGCCGGAATTCATCCGGCGGCCGAACTCTGCCTAGGTGACCGGTCCGCAGCGTAAAATATATCGGGGAGAAACAATATGACACGCCCTTCACACCAAATTTCCTATGCCGCCGCCGTGCCCGTTGTTGCCTTTGCATTCGGATTGATTGATCCGCCGCAATCCGCTGCGATGGCCGAAAGCGCTACCGGCATTTCCGATAAAACAATCGACGCCCCTTCGCTGGAATATCAATGGGTGGAGGCAAACCACGCCGTTGCTACATTTCTCGGGTCAGAAATAAAATCAGACGCAGAGAGCGGCGACCTGTCGATCTCCCCGGACGAAGCCCCGGATGGCGATGACAGGAAAGTCGAGGCCGACCAATCCAATGCGGATATGACAGATGTCGCTTCTGCGTTGGAATATATGCAATCGCAACTGATCGATCAGAAGCGGCTGCTGACCGAACAAAGCCGGTTGATTGCGGCCCAGAATGAAAAGATTAGACAGCTGGAGTTGCATAACCAGCTGGTGATCGCCGGCCAGCCACAAACAGCCTATTCTCTGTCCCAACTGCGCGGAGCCGGGATACAGGCACAACAGGTTGTTCAGCCTGCCGGTGGCGGAGACCCGTCAGCGGATAGTTTCGGCCTGCCTGACGCGCCGGTCGGGGAAGCGCCGCCGGAATCACAAAATATTGAACAGAAAGTCGAAGCGGTTCCGGAAGGTCAGGGCGTGCTGACCCCGAAAGGGCAATTCGTACTCGACCCGTCTATAGAATATACACTTTCATCGACCAATCGGCTCGTATTCCGGGGCATCGAGCTTATCCCCGGTATCCAGATAGGCGCGATCGAAGCCAGTGATGCTGATCGAGAAACGGTCATCGGAACATTCGCCATGCGCTACGGTTTGACCAATCGGCTGGAAATCGAAGGCCGGATGCCGGCATTATACCGTCGTGACCGGATCCAGGTCGTCCAGCAACGCCAGGATCAAATCGTTCGGGAAGTGAGTCTCAAGGAAACCGACATCGGTGATGCGGAGTTTTCATTGCGCTATCAGCTGAACAAACCAAAGGGGCAGAATCCAATCTGGGTGGCTGGCCTGCGAGTCAAAACTGACACCGGCAGAAGTCCCTATGAAATACCCTTTGATGAATTTGGCGTTGCCACCGGGCTTGCAACTGGTTCGGGATTTTGGGGCATCCAGCCCAGTATGAGTTTTCTGCTGCCCTCCGACCCCGTTGTATTATATGGCGGCGTCGGATATTTGTGGAATATCGAACGCAATATCGATCGTCTGGTCGGCGACGTTCTGGTCGGAAAGGTTGATCCGGGTGATGCGATCAACGCCAGCGTCGGTTTTGGATTTGCGCTGAACCCGCGTTTTTCATTCTCGATGGGCTATCGGCACAATTATATTTTTGCGACGAGTACAGAACTTGGCGACACCGTGCAGAAAAACACCGACATTCAGGTCGGTTCGCTCAATTTCGGAATGTCCTACGGCCTTAGCGAGCGCCAGTCGCTCAATCTGGGATTCCAGTTTGGCGTTACTGCAGATGCTCCGGATCTCAGCATGACATTGCGCATGCCGTTCCGGTTCTGATTGTCGTCCGAACTGTCTGGCTTGAAACGATCCGGCGACAGCTGTGGTTTTCTAACCGGAGGCTAGCCGCCGAGAGCCCCGATCGACGCCTGACCAACGAGATCGTTGACATTATTGGTGATGCGATCACGAAGCAGGTCGGAGCGGAAATCCTGATATCCGCCCAGGTCGATCGTCGCATTGACGTCCTGTACACTTTCAAGACCTAGGGCGGTATTGATCAGCATATTTTGCACGCCGTTGGCTGTTTCATGGCCGATAAGGGTCCGGCCACCATTGAGCAGATAGGCTGGTGAATCACCCAGTTTCATCCTGATGCTGCCGTTCGAGAATATACCGTCCTGGAGCCCAGACGCATCGACCGGACTGAGACCCGCTGATGCTGTCTGGATGACTTCTGCGCCATTGTCGGTCCAGTTCAATATGGTTTGCAGCATCAGTTCGCCATTGACATAGGTCCGGATATCGGCGCCGAAATTTATGTCGAGGCCGGACCAGACAAACCCGCCGCGTAGCTTGTCGAGATCTTGATCTTCGACAAGTACGGGCAGATCGACCGCCTGGGGTTGGGGGGCTGCGTTAGCGGTCTGGGGGCAAGCCAGTGCGATCATAGCGACGCTGGTCAGGGCTTTTGCAATTTGGGTCATATCTTTTCTCTTATGGTACGGTACCAACGCGCACATCGAGCATGAACTCGGGCGTGAGTTGATATAGCGGGGGAAGATGTGTGGTAAGATTTCCGATATCGGTGGTAACGGAAACCTGATCTGTTGGTGCTGTCGCCCAACGATTCCAGTCTCCGGCAAAATTATAAACAGGCCGTTTCTTTATCGGACCGTCGACAATGGCGAGGATTACGCCGTTCCAGTATTTCTGGAATTCTTCAGTAGAATATTTGTTCAAGCCAAGTACGGAATCGCCGACAAGAATCTGGTCTTTCGTCTGGCCTTTCACGACAACAAAATGTTTGAAGCCGTTGATATCCAGCAGAACGATTACCGGGCGCTTCAGCTCGATGAGCTGCTCTGGTTTCAGTTTAAATCCTTCGGCACGGTAGCCCAGTGATTGCAGGTAATTTCTCATATCGAGCATGGAGAATCCGACCTTTCGAATTGTCGGCTTGTCTCCGAGATCCCACATCGCGCGAAAAGGCACACGTTCTGCAGTCGGTCGATCATAATGATATGTGAGCAATGTGGCGACGGCAGCGGAGCCGCAGCTAAAATCAAAGCGCTGGCGCACGACTGATCGGAATGGAATATCCCACCAGGTCATCACCCCGACCGAAAAATCTCCTCCGGCAACCTCGCGTCCCAGACGCACCTCGGCATTGACCGTGGGGCCGCAAAATAGCGCGGCACCCACAAAAACCAATACCCCGCCCTTCAAGCTGTGCCGAAGGGACGGTAGTATCTGGGTCAAGATGAGTCCCGGTTTCATCAACCAGACCTAGTTTTCTACATTTATTGTTATGCTCATCCCCGCTTGCAGCGAAGATTGTGCACCGGTGTTGAACACGAAATTACCCAGACCGCTAAAATTGGAAAAGGCATTGTCAGCCAGACTGACATCACCGGCGGTAAAGTCACCATTAATGGTGTTACCGGTATTTTCGGCATTGAGCAGTTGGTTGTTGATCGCGATTTGAGTGCCTCCCCGCATTTCATCCAGCTCATTCATCGAAAGCATTGGCGTTTTAGATTGCCCTTCTGCTGCGAGTGGAGGGGCTTTGGAGGTAGATGTTGCGGGTGCCATATTTTCTTCGCCACCGGTTTGTTGTGCAGCGACAGGTGCCGCTGCTAATGAAAACGGCATTATCGCGAGGGCCAGATGATGTTTGTTCATTGTCATTACTCCCGGTCAACAAGGATGTGATGGGCCGATCTCATCAGATGAAATCGGCCCAACCTGATGGTCGATCAGTCGCCGCCACCACCGGCTGCGGGAGCAGCGCCGCCGTCACCAAAATTAATCGTGCCTTGTGCAGCGATGTTCGATGCTGCCTGGGCATTGGAGTTAATTCCGGTGTTCCATGCCTGGTTCAGGATACCGGCATAGGCTGCGAATGCACTGCCGTTGATGTGGTTTTCACCGCTATTATATCCGACCGGCGCAGGGTTTCCATCTTCGCCATCCATATCGACCACTTCGTCGAGATTCTGGTTGGTGTTGACGGCATTGAGCAATTGATATGCCGAGACGGTATTGTTGCGGCTGCCAATATCGCCGACAGTGAGCGTGTCATTGTCCTGCGAGTTATTTTGTGCCTGAAGATACACATCGAGCAGATCATTGACTACGACAGCCCCGTTATCGATGTCGGTGACGTCATTGTCCTGTGTTTGCTGGGCAAGGGCGGGTGCGCCGATTGCCAGAGCGCCTGCTGCAGCGGAAGCCGCAAAAAGTTTACTCATTTTCATCGTCATTCTCCTATTGGGTCAAAGGCATCCATTATTCCCTGATCAAAGAAGGAATGGATTAAGAGGCCCTGTTGTTTACCGCATCTTGCGGTCCGATCCTGATAGGATGAGTCGCAAAGGAGGTTGTTGCGAAATGGCAATATGTAGAAACTTTATTCATTTCGAGATTATGATGATACTGAAGTTGAAAACTTTAAAGCTGTATCAGAACGTCCCGTGTGTATCATTGCCTCGGGCAACCCAAATGTCCGCTTTCGATATGTAGCAGTCCATAATATTGCTCGCCTCAACGTCCGCTTCCCACCCACTTCCCGCCTTCCAGAACGTTCAAAACGAACGTCCGCATTCAGGGTGAAGCGGTTGACCCCACCCGCATCCACCAGCCACAAAAAAGCCCGGAGCAATCGCTTGCCCCGGGCTTGTTGTTTTCAATCTGACCTGAAGGATCAGCTCGAATAATACATTTCATATTCGACCGGGCTCGGTGTGGTTTCGAGACGGCTGACTTCTTCCCATTTCAATGCGGCATAGGCATCGATCTGGTCTTTCGAGAACACATCGCCCTTGAGCAGGAACTCGTGATCGGCTTCGAGAGCTTCCAGCGCTTCGCGGAGCGAGCCACATACGGTCGGCACTTCGGCCAGCTCTGCCGGTGGCAGATCATAGAGATTCTTGTCCATGGCTTCGCCCGGGTGAATCTTGTTTTCGATCCCGTCGAGACCCGCCATCAGCAAGGCTGCTGCCGAGAGATAGGGGTTGGCGAGTGGATCGGGGAAGCGGAATTCTACGCGCTTCGCCTTGTCACCGGCACCATAAGGAATACGGCAGGATGCGGAACGGTTGCGGCTCGAATAAGCGAGCAGCACCGGTGCTTCAAAACCCGGGACCAGACGTTTGTAGCTGTTGGTGGTCGGGTTGGAGAAGGCGTTGACAGCCTTGGCATGTTTGATCACGCCGCCGATATAGTGGAGGCACATTTCCGAGAGGCCCGCATATTCATTACCGGCGAACAGTGGCTTGCCGTCTTTCCAGATCGACATATGGGTGTGCATGCCGCTGCCGTTATCGTCCTTGATCGGCTTCGGCATGAAGGTTGCGGTCTTGCCATAGGCATGGGCAACCTGCTGCACGACATATTTGTAGACCTGCACGCGGTCGGCGGTTTCGGTCAGCGTGCCGAAGGTAATTCCCAGCTCGTGCTGGCAAGCGGCGACTTCATGATGGTGCTTGTCCATTGGCAGGCCCATTTCGATCATCGTCGCGACCATTTCGCCGCGGATGTCGACGGCGCTGTCTACCGGAGCAACCGGGAAATAGCCGCCCTTGATGCCGGGACGGTGACCCATGTTGCCGACGTCATAATCGCGGCCGCTGTTGGTTGGCAGCTCGACATCGTCGATCTTGAAGCCCGAACGATCATAGCCGGTTTCGAATTTCACATCGTCGAACATGAAGAATTCGGGTTCTGTCCCGACATAGACGGTGTCACCGATACCGGTGGACTTGAGGTAGGATTCAGCGCGGACAGCGGTCGAACGCGGATCGCGGCGATAGAGAGATCCGTCGCCTGGCTCGACAATGTTGCAGATCAGGATCATCATCGGGGTTGCCGAGAACGGGTCCATATACATGGCATCCAGGTCGGGGCGCAGGATCATGTCGGATTCATTGATCACTTTCCAGCCGCCGATCGACGAGCCGTCGAACATGAAGCCTTCTTCAAGCATATCTTCATCGATGATATGGCCGCACATCGACAGATGATGCCATTTGCCGCGTGGATCGGTGAACCGGACATCGACCCATTCGATCTCGTGTTCCTTGATCATTTTAACAATATCGGATGCTGTATTGCCCATTTTTTAGTCCCTTGATTTTGTTGTGTTTGGGTTGTGTGCGATAAAAATCAGATGGCGTCGTTGTCGCGCTCGCCGGTGCGGATGCGCAGTGCGGATTCAACCGGAATGACAAAGATCTTGCCGTCGCCGATGCGGCCGGTCTGGGCGGCTGCGGCAATCGCTTCGACCGTGCGGTCGGCAAGGCTGTCCTCGACCACCACTTCCAGCTTCACCTTGGGCAGGAAGTCGACAACATATTCAGCGCCGCGATAGAGTTCGGTATGGCCTTTCTGCCGGCCAAAGCCTTTGGCCTCGGTCACGGTGATCCCGGAAACGCCGACTTCATGCAGCGCTTCTTTGACTTCATCCAGTTTGAACGGTTTGATTATGGCTTCAATCTTTTTCATTTCATACGTCCCCGTGTACCAACTCTTCGGCGCTTGCTCCCGGACAGGAACAAGGCACCTTGGCCGGGCACAATTGCCCGATACTATTCAATTACCATGCCAGAATCGATTCGTCTGCAGAATCACCGGAATGCTTGACTCTATAGCTAATGCCTAATGTGACCACTGACAATGCCGCCCAAAAAACGGGCATTTATGGGCGGGCGTGACTGTTTTTTAGGCAGGGGTTTCGCGCTGATATGCAGCGCGAAACCTAACGTTGTGTCGGAGCCGTCATTTCCGGCAGATTGGCCTTGGTCCAGTTCGACCGGTTCACCACATAATGGCGGATATTTTCCACCTGAGTGGCGCTGAGCTGCTTTCCGAAGCTGACCATGCCGGCATGTTTCAACGCGCCGCCGGTGACCACTGAAGCCCATGCGTCGGTATCCGGCAGCACGCCGCTGACCCGGAGGTCAGGCGTGAAGCCGTTGCCGATGGCGCTGTCGCCGTGGCAGACCAGACAATTGCGACCGAAGAGCGCCTTGCCGGCAGCAATCTGTTCCGGCGTTCCGGTCTGGACCGGTGGATCCCAGACGACTTCGCCCTTTTCGGGCAGCGCCGGCAGTTTCACCTTGCCGCCAAGCTTCATCACCACCAGCCGGGGGATGTTGGGTAGCTGGCGGGTGACGCCGCCAGCAACGCCGGCAACCAGCGGGAAGGCACCGCCCTTGCTAGTCAGGAAGGCGACATATTGTTCGCCGTCGATCATATAGGTGGAAGGGGCGCTGACGATGCCGGACTGCATCTCCATGCTCAGCAATTCCTTGCCCTTGTCGGCGGAATAAGCCTTGAACAGGCCGGTGCTGGTGCCCTGGAATACCAGATTACCGGCAGTGGTCATCGTGCCGCCATTCCATGCCGCTGGATAATCCTTGCTCCATGCGACCTTGCCGGTTTTCGGATCGAACGCGACCAGCCTGCCGGTCGTTGCGGCAATCGCAGCCTTGTAGAATTCCTTGTCGTCGGGCAGCTGGCCGATCGACCAGCCGATACCGACGTTGAAGCCGAGCCGTTCGCGCTTCTTGTCGATCTCGCTGACCGGCACATCATAGCCCTGCGGGATTTGCTGGGCAGGGATGTAGACGAGGCCCGTCTTCGGATTATAGCTCATCGGATGCCAGTTATGCGCGCCGAGTGCGCCCGGGATCGCAATGAAAGGTTTTCCGGTCTTGTAGAAGCGGGATTCCGGATTCTCGATCGGGCGACCGGTGTCGAGATCATAGCCGGTGGCCCAGTTGATACCGTCAACATAAGGTTCGGCGCTGATCAAAGTGCCGTCGATCCGGTCGATGACAAAGAAGAAACCGTTTTTCGGCGCGTGATACAGTACCTTGCGCATCTTGCCGTCGATTTCGAGCTCGGCCTGAATGATATGCTGGGTCGCGGTATAGTCCCAGGTTTCCGCTGGTGTTTCCTGATAATGCCAGAGATATTTGCCGGTATCCGGATTGACCGCGACGACCGAGGAGAGGAACAGATTGTCGCCTTCGCCGCCGGAGCGCAGGCCGTGATTCCACGGATTGCCATTGCCGACGCCAAAGTAGAGCTGGTCGAGATCCTCGTCATAGACAATGCTGTCCCAAACCGTGCCGCCGCCGCCGGAAACTTTCCATTCGCCGTCGCTCCAGGTCTGGGCCGCCGCTTTTGCGAAAATCTCGTCACTGGCCGCGCCGTCCGGCTTTCCTTCCGGATTGGGAACGGTGTAGAAACGCCATTTCATCGTGCCGTCGCGGACATCATAAGCGGACAGATAGCCGCGCACGCCGAATTCCGCGCCGCCGTTGCCGATGATCACCATATTCTTGACCACACGCGGAGCGCCGGTGATGGTGTAAGGCTTGCTGTTATCGGTGGTCTGGGTTTCCCACAGCCGTGCACCGCTGATCGCATCAAGCGCGATCAAGCGACCGTCGATGGTGCCGAAATACAGTTTGCCGCGATTGACCGCGACCCCGCGGTTGACGACATCACAGCAGGCGTCGACCGCTTTCTCGCCGGAGACTTCCGGATCATAAGACCAAAGTTCCTTGCCGGTCTTTGCGTCATAGGCAAAAACCTTCGACCATGCGGTGGAGATATAGAGTTTGCCGTCGACAACAACCGGCGTCGCTTCCTGGCCCCGCGCATCGGGCAGGTCCTTGAACCAGGCTATGCCCAGTTTGTCGACGTTGCTTTCGTTGATCTGGTCAAGCGGGCTGTGGCGCTGTTCCTTGGCGTCAAAGCCGATATTGTTCCAGTCCGCATTGGTGACCCCATCGGTCGCCGCCGGTTCACTGGTCTGGTTCTGGCAAGCCACCAGCATCAGAGGAGCCAATAACAATCCCAGCCTGCGCATCACCCGTCTCCTAAAATTGCCGGACGCTCAACCATCCATGCGATTTAACTGACTAGCTAAAAGCGGGGCGGTTGGTCAAGGACTATAGGGCGGTGGGGGCAGCCTCTCGGTTTGAATCTGGGGTTTACGGGTCTCCCGTGTCACCGGTAGCTGCGGAATGTGCAGGTTCCGGCCCTCGTGCCTGCGCTGTTCCGAAAGGGGCGTGCGCATGCTTCCGGTCATCAGCCGGGTGGCAAATAAAGGCGGCAACTATATTTGCAACATCATGTAAATTGTTGAGATATACGATTTTTATCTATCCTCATTTTATCATTCGCTAACTTTTGCCCTTTATCGGTGTGCGTTAGAAATAGAGGCCAGTCTGTAGAATGAAAATGGAACAGTTCAACATTGAGAAGAGCCAGGAACTTGGCTTCTCGGACAATGAATCGCAAAGTTTCTTTGACCGCATCAGCGCGCGCATCTTTAGCCAGAACAGGGCTGCGGATAGCGCGACTGGTATGTCCAGCCTGAGAACAACGGAGGCACTGCTGCTTCTTCAAAATTATGAAGAAACGAGGCAGGGCTGGTTCTGGTCAACGGACAAGGCTGGCAATATAACCTATATTACCGAGACCCTGGCGGAGGTGATGAACAAGTCTCAGGCAGAATTGCTGGGAACGCCGTTTTTCGAACTATTTGCAAAGCCCGAGGACGGTGTGCCCAACCAGAGGACGTTGCCGTTCATGCTGGCAAAGCAATGCCTGTTCAGCGATCTGAAGCTGAAAGCCGTGATCGGGGAGGACGACCGCTGGTGGTCGATCTCGGGGAAGCCGCAACTGGACAAGTCCGGTGAATTTGTCGGCTATCGGGGCAATGGCAAGGACATAACGGCGCAGCAACGGTCCGAGGAAGAATCCTCCCGTTTGGCAATGTTCGATTCGTTGACCGGTCTGGCAAACCGCACGTCAGCGACGAACACACTCGTATCCACGCTTGCCGCTTTCAAGCAACAAAAGCGGACCTGCGGCCTATTGCTGGTCGATCTGGACCGTTTCAAGCAGGTCAACGATACTATGGGTCATCTTGCCGGAGATGAAATGCTGAAGCAGGTCGCAAAACGGCTGTTAAAAGCGGTTGGCAATCGCGGTGAAGTATGCCGTATTGGCGGCGATGAGTTTCAAATCCTGCTTCCGGACATGGAAGACCGTGGTGAACTTGGCAAACTTTCGAACAATATTATTTCGAGCCTGACCGAACCTTATACGGTGGATGGATCGCGATGCATTATCGGGGCCTCAATCGGTATCGCGATCAGTCCGTTTGACGGGATGACGAGCGAGGAACTGATCCACAGTGCCGATCTCGCTCTCTATGCTGCAAAAGGCAGCGGTCGCGGGCGTTTCCATTTTTTCTCGGAAGATCTGCAACAGTCTGCAAAGGATCGGAGAATCCTCGAAGACGATTTGCGTGACGCTTTATCCAACGATCAATTGTCTCTGGCCTATCAGCCGATCGTCAATGCGAAAAATGATGTTGTACGTGGTGTGGAAGCGCTGATGCGCTGGAACCATCCTGAACGGGGCCCGATCTCCCCCGTGCTCTTCATTCCCATCGCCGAAGAGGCGAATCTCATCAAATCTCTGGGCGAATGGGCCCTGAACCGGGCCTGCCAGGATGCCGTGAAATGGCCCAGCAAATTCATCGTCGCGGTCAACGTTTCGCCCATCCAGTTCGCCGATGAAAAGCTGCCGGCCATTGTGACCAGCGCCCTGAAAAAATCGGGTCTGCCGGCAGGACGGCTGGAACTGGAAATCACCGAAAGCGTGTTTCTGGAAGGATCGGAAAAGACAGAAAAGATGTTCGCCGATCTGAAGAATATCGGGGTTCGGCTGGCGCTTGATGATTTCGGCACCGGATATTCGTCTTTGGCCTATCTGCAAACAGCGCCGTTTGACAAAATCAAGATCGACCAGAGCTTTGTTCGCGGGGCTACTATTCCAGGATCGCGCAATGGCGCTATTATTTCTGCCATTGTTGCGCTTGCCGAGGCGCTGGATATGGAAACGACGGCCGAGGGCATTGAGGCGATGGACGAGCTCGCGTGGATACGCGGCCTCAATGTCAGTCACGTTCAAGGCTTTGTCTATAGCAAGGCGGTTGAGGCCGACGAGCTGGTCCGCCTGGTAGAAAAAGGTGACTGGATTGTCACGCCGAACGGCCCGGCGAAGTTTCGCCATGACCGAATATCCATGTATCGCAAGGTCCGCGCGGTCCACGAGAACCACTGCTATTCACTCATGATACGCAATATCTCGGAGACCGGCGCGTTGCTGGAAGGGTTGTGGGACGTCCCTGTCGGCACCAAATTTGTCATTGATTTCGGTGAGGGTCAGCTGGCTGTCGCGGTGGTGCGCCGTTCCGACAAGCGCCAGCAAGGCATCGAGTTCGAGCGGCGACTGGTGAGCGACGGCAACGGCGGTCTGTGCACCAGCCGCAGGGTTTCTCCCTATCTGATCGCCGAGGCCGGGATGCAAATTCCCAATGTACCAGCCGATTTCTATCCGAAGCCGAGCTATGCAACTTCGGTCGACGCCATACCCAGCTTCTACACGTCTAACGACAAGAAATAGATTTCGCCGACCTTGGCAGGTCGCCGTTCATCGCTGCCCGATCACAGAAGCTGGATTAGCCGTGCGCTTGGCCATGATCGCGCCGTCTTGCGCCGCCGCCGCTAACGGCTCGCCGCAGGACCCTCTCGGGTTGTCCGCAGAATCGGTACTATTACCCCACATGTTCATCCGGCAGACAGGGTCACCTGACCAATCGGGCTATTCACATGTCCACATGCGGCTTTTGTGCCGCTCCATATTGTGCCGAGAACCGAAGGGGAGCCCGACAGACGGCACAGCATCGCGAGCCCGGCCGGACCAACCCCTCCGGACCGGCTGAACCAAATATATCGATTGAAGGAGAATAATGATGAACAACATTTCCGGAAATACCAGAATAAGCGCCTTGCTCGCCACGGTTGCCATTTTGGCATCGGGCAGCGCATCCGCGCAGTCGGCAGCCGACAGAGAAGATATCATCGTCACCGGCCAGCAGGAAGCGCAAACAGCCAATATAGCCATGGACTTGTCCGAAGCCCCCGAGGGTCCGGAGATCGAAGGCATTATCTCCGCCCGCAGTGCCGACAGATTGCAGGTCACTGGCAGTGACGGCACGCAGACGATCATCGCCTTCACCGATGCCACCGAGATAAAGGCCAGCAAGGGCCTGCTTGGTCTGGGACGCAAGGCGCTCGGCGCTGATGCGCTGCTCAACGGCCTCCCGGTCAGCGTCGACACGGTGCAGGTTGGCAGCGATCTGGTCGCCAGCAAGATCAATCTCCGCAATAGCGATCTCAAGACCGCCAATATGATCCACAATGGCACCGCTCAGGGTTTTGCCGAACAGACCGCCGCAACCGAAGCGCTGCGCAGCCGCGTCGGCGATATCGACCAGTATAATGTCAAGGGTACGACCAATGTCCACTTCGACACCGGCAAAGCAACACTGTCCGCTCGCGGCAAAGCCGATCTATGCGCCACCACACAGGCGGCCGACGAAATGGACAACGCCCTGATCCTGGTCGTTGGCTATACCGACTCAACCGGCGATTATGAATATAACCAGCAGCTCAGCGAAAAACGGGCGAGCCGCGTGGTCAATTATATCCAGCAGAATTGCGGCTGGAAACCCTATCGCATGCTGACCCCGACCGGCATGTCCGAAGCCGATCCGCTCGGCAACAACGACACTGCCAGCGGCAAGGCGCAGAACCGCCGCGTTGCGGTGAATATTCTGGTCAGCAAGGGTTTGGACGGCCTTTAAGCCACCGGACCACTCAAGCAAGCGGGGCGGGTACGCCCGCCCCGTTATTTTCCGGCAGGGTGTGGTCCCAACGACCCGCACCCTGCCAGATGCTTTATCGCGCTTTAGTAAATGCTGGCCACGATCTGGATGATAAGATTGTTGCTCAACCGGACCAGCAAGGCGTCGTTGCCGGAACGCACCCAGACATAGCCGCGCGGCGGTGCCGAAAGCTGGCGATGTTCGCGATAATCTACCCGGCGGTAATTGGAGGCTTTGGCCCGCTCAAACCGCTGTCCCTTGGCAAATTTATGTCCCGAATTGCTGGCCTTCTGCGGGGTGGCAGCCGGCTTGTTGTTGTTGGCGTTGTTGTTGGATTTCGTGTTGGTCTGCTTCGTCGGTGTGTTCTTGCTGTTGTTCTTTTGCGTGCTTTGGCTGTGCGTGTTTTCGTTGCGATCATTGCGGTCGTCGTGGCTCTGGGCAAAAGCGCTGACGGGGACCATAAGGGCGAGGGCGCATAAGGTGGATATGGTTTTTTTCATGATTATTTCCTTGTGTTGGTATCGAATAGAATAGCGTCACGACGTCTGTCAGTCGCATGATAAACTGTCTTAAATTGTCGCAGAAAACTGGGGTGCACACGGCTTCAGGGCTGCGCGACCGACGCAAAAATATCCCGTCGATCCGTAGCGGGCCGGGGTCTGAAATCCATCGTCCACAATCCATTTGCTGTGTGGCCCCCGATATTCTCGCTAGCCGTTTATTGTGGAGGGATTATGGATGCCGCGATCAAGGCGCAACGGTTCAGCGCAGGCAAGGGCCGTAACCTTCGCGCTGCGGAAATGCCCGCCCGTATGGCGACAGCATTGGCCGGGTGAATTGTCACCCTATGTTATTGTGATAGCCTTCGCCAGTTCGCGAAAGCGGATACCGGGTTCAGCTGCTTTGTCGTTCCTCGCTTCTGCGATCCCCTTTTCGCCGTTCCCCCTTGCGTCGCTCCGGTCCCCGGTAATCGGGATCGTCATGTACGCGGCGGTCTGCTTTGCGAGGGTCAGAAGATGAGTCCCCGTCCGGATTATTACTAGACATATCGTTTGCTCTCCCCGAACAAATTCTAGCGCCCTTTCAGAAAGTTACTTTATCTAGTCTTGTCTGTAAACCATATTTTCAAAGCCTGTATATGGTCCCCGTTCAACTATATTCTTTGTCCGGCCCGGTTCGGCAAAAAAAGCAGCGCACCGCCCGATCAGCGCTGCTTTCTGGTCGTCGCGGCATTGAAGTCGGGGTCCTTTTTCGCCACCCAGTTCACAAATTTTCGGATCACCGGATCGGCGAGCAGCGCGTCGACATCCATTGCGTGGCGCTGCAATTCGCTATTGGTAAAATGGGTGATGATGGTTTGCTGGCAAATCGGATGCATCGGCACAGTATCGCGTCCGCCCCGGCTTTTCGGCACCGGATGATGCCAGACAATGGTCTTGCCGGTCGGCCGCCCGCAGAGCCAGCAAGCAGGCACTTCCGCCGGATCTTCCTGCTCGGCTTCGCTATCCTGATAGCCACCATTTTTCGAATGTTTGCGGGCCATATGCCTCTACCTATTTTGTCTGAACTCGGTTTGCCCGCCTAGGCGGACGCAACCGGGATGGCTACCGAAAGCTGGTTATCGCCTTGGCATTGCCCCTTCGGCGTGTCGTCACCGCCTCAGCCAGTGCCGCATGCCGAACCACCCAGAACACCGAGCCCCAGAACGACGCAGAAACCGACCACGCCCCAGAAGGCCCATTGCTGATGCGCAAACGGAATGCCGGCCACGTTCATGCCGAGCAAGCCGGTCACAAAGGTGAGCGGCAGAAAGATGAAGGCGACAATGGCGATCATCAGACTCCGCCGGTCGACCAGTTCTGCCCGCAGGTCGGTAAGCTGTTCGTGCAGCAGCGCGGCGCGCTCGCGGATCGCCTCCAGTTCCTCCGCCATTCTTGCGAACAGGTCGGCGGCCTCCCGAATGTGAAGGCGATCCTCCTCGGCCAACCATTCGACCTTGAGTCCGACCAGGACAAGCAGCGCATCCCGATTGGGCGCGATGAACCGCCGGAAGGCGATTGCCTGCGAGCGGATGGTCGCGATTCGGCGGCGCAGCTGGTAGATATTTCCCGCATCCAGCTCGCTCTCGCATTCGTCGACCTCGTCGCCAAGACTGACGACTTCGGGGTTCATACTGCTGCTGATCGCCTTGGAGAATGCGGCGACCAGATCACCGGAATCGGAAATCTCGCCGCTGCGCATCGCGGTCTCGACCTGGCTGATTGCGGCAAGGCTGCGGCGGCTGACCGATATCACCCGGTTGCCATGCACCCAGGCGCGGATGGAGACGAGCCGGTCACCATTGTCTGCCGTTTCCATCGCCGGTCCGCGCAGGTTGATCAGCGCTCCGTCATCGATCTGGTCGCATCGGGGCCGTGTTTCCGAGGCGACGAGGGCGCCCATCACCACGTCCGGAATGTCCGCATGATTGATCGCCGAAGAGAGATCCACGCTGTCGGCTTGCTCAAAATGCGCCCACTGGAAATCGGCATCCTCCAGCGCACAGGATTGCCCGTCGGAAAGCTCCGTGACCGCATGGTCATGGAAAATGAGCGTGAAGCTTCTCATGACGCCGGAGCGTCGAATGTGGCGATCATTCGGCTTCGCTCTGGTTGCCGTTGGGCTCTGATTGGACCGGCGTAGACATGCTATTGCCATGCGGGATCACTGGGTCATCAAAACCCTCGCCACCGGTCAGTTCCTTGCGAAAACTGCCGAGACCTTTGCCCAGGTCTCCCATGATATCCGAAATCCGCCCCGGTCCGAAAAGCAGAAACACGACCAACAATACGATAATCCAGTGACTGACCGACAACATTCCCATGTTCATCTCCGCCAGCACCCCGGTCCCCGCCATTGATCAACAGAAACCCGGGCTTTCGCCAGCCCAAAAATTAGAAAGCAAAACCGCGACACCGCCCGGTTCGGAACGACAGCCGGAGCGTCACAAGACGGCGCATCCAGCCGGCCGGGATCATAAGTCACGGGGAAGGTTGCAACAAGCGGATAATTGCGGGTGCTGGACGGGCCGGTGCCGATCGGCCGCCCGCAGAGCCAGCAAGCAGGCGTCTCCGTCGGAGCTTGTTCCTGCCCGTGCGGCATGTCCTGATAGCCACCATCTTTCGGATGTCTCCGGGCGATATATGACTGCCTATATTGCTGGAATATCCGCTGCGCTCACCGCCAGCATTTCGTTATTATCCTGTGTCATTAATATTACGTTCAAGAAAATAGCTTCTGTTTTCCAGTCAACATATCACGAAAATAAAACAAAACCGGGATAAAATGATATTTCCTGTCGATGAACAGATTATTAGATATTATTTATGGAACACATCGATATCTCGAGAATTTTTATATTATCCATCCGGAAAAAACAACTTTCCGGTGATGAATATAGGCAAATAATTGTCTTATAACACAATCTGTTCATGGCTTTTGCTTTGGACTATAATAAAGGAGATTAAATATGTTACGTATTTTGACAGCAGTAAGCGCAATTGCATTGGCTTCTCCCACTCTGGCGCAAGAGGCACAACCATCGATGACCCCTGAAGGCTCCGTGACCGGAACCGAGATTCCGGCCAGTGATATGCCAGGGTCGAGCACGGTCAACGATCCTGCTTCATCCACGCCGGAGTCCGCCCCGGACGGGATCGTCGAAGACATGGAAGCCGACAACCAGATTGCGGAAGCAGCGCCCACAACCGAGACCGCGCCGACCAATAGCGCGGAAGCCGTACAAAACCTGGTTGATCAGGAGTTCGCAAATTATGACGCCGATGGAAGCGGTGACTTGGACAAGGCCGAATTTGCGGCATGGATGACAAAGCTGCGTGCCGATACAATGGCTGCGCAGGGTCAGGCAGGCGAAGTCTCTTCGGTCGAGATGGAAAAGTGGACCGAGACCGCCTTTGCGGCGGCCGACAGTGACCAGAGCAGTACGGTCAGCAAGCCCGAAATCTCTGATTTCCTGATGGGCTGATGCGAAGCGGCTACCCGTAAGTTGTCTCACGCCCCCCGATAAGACAACCGCACTGGATAACCGTGAAAGAGCGGCTGCTGGAAACGGCAGTCGCTCTTTTTGCAGTCGGCATTTTGACGTGGGGAATTGCTGGTCCGCAAACGCCCCAAAAGTGGTGGTTCGCGTTGGTCGTATTTAACGTCTGTGTGTGGGTGCAAAAGCGGACATTACAATGAACGCAACATCAGCTATGAATGTGGTACCACAGGGCGCTTTCTTCGGTGTGGAAAAAGGGGAATTACAATGACAACAGGCCTTTCAAAAAACCCTTCTAACATAATGCGTTTGTTGACAGCCTGTGCCTTGGCGGCTTTGACGGTGGGGTGCAGCACCCCCCAAAACGACGGGGTTAACTCTGTCAGCGCTTCCGAAAACGCACCAGATATTTCATGGCCGCAAGAAGAATGGGACTATTCGACGCTTGAGGCGGAAGGCTTTGATCCCGAGCCGGTCAATCGTTTCATCGAGGATCTGGCCGCTGAAAAATACGGTCGCGTTGATCATTTTCTACTCATTCGACACGGTCGCATCGTCGCCGAAAAGCACATCAAGCGGGACTATGCAGCGCTGGCCGCGACGCTGGCCAAGGATGACCGATTAACGCCGAACTTCAGCAATCCCATGTATAATTACGACAATGCTGATTTGCATCCTTATTATCAGGGGACGGATTTGCATACGGTGCAGTCCGTCACGAAAAGCATCAATTCCGCTGCCCTGGGTATCGCGATTGACGAGGGACATATCGAAGGAATCGACGCGCCGATACTGCCCTTCTTTGACGCATATGACGTCGATAAATCGGACCCGCGCAAGGGGCGAATAACGATCGGCGATCTCCTGACCATGCGAACCGGCATCGCGTGGGATGATGAGGGTGGTTTCGGGTCTGAAACCGACAGCACTTACGCACTTGAAAACTCCGAGACGTGGATTCAGTTCATCCTTGACCAGCCGATGTATGCCGAGCCTGGCACAGTCTTCAAATATAATGACGGCGCGAGCGTACTTCTCGGTAAAATCCTGTACGAGGCGACCGGCAAACGCGTCGATGCGTGGGCGCGAGAAAAGCTGTTCAGCCCCATCGGTATTGACGAGTTTTACTGGAAAATCACGCCCGATGGCGAAGCGGATACAGAAGGCGGGCTTTACCTTTCAGCTCATGATCTGGCGCGGATCGGGTATCTGTTCCTGCGAGACGGGCTATGGGACGGCAAGCGCGTCATTTCAAAAAACTGGGTCCGCCGTTCCGTGGCCTCCATCGTTCCGCCTGGCGCAACCGGGGATAATTCCTCCCCTTATGGCTATGGCTATCAATGGTGGGTACCTGAGGACGGGAAGGGGTCCGCACTCGGTTTCGGGGGATTTGGACTTGGGGGACAGCGGATCATAGTGTTCCCGGACGATGATGTCGTTGTCGTGCTCCAGGGTTGGGACCCTGTCGGCGAGTATTGGAAAGCCAGCAATGCTTTCCAGACGACCGTACTGCCCGCGTCACTGGCAAAGCCGGAATAGAGGGGTAACGACCGCTTTCGACCCAATTTCGGTCATTCGCAAGCGCCTTGAACCGTCGATACAACCTGAATGCAGTCCGCAACTGCCTCAACTCCAGCCCTCTAGCAGCGAATGCTCAATCCACACCCCCTCAATAAGGCGGGCAATCCAGTCCGGTCGGGCTCTTCGTAAATATCTCGTTCCCGTCCTCGGTAATCCCGATACTATGTTCAAACTGCGCGGTCAGTGACCGGTCGCGGGTGACCGCTGTCCAGCCGTCGTCGAGCATTTTGCAGGCATATTTGCCGATATTGATCATCGGTTCGATGGTGAAGAACATGCCGGGGCGCAGTTCGGGGCCGGTGCCGGGGCGGCCCGCGTGGACGACTTCGGGGGCGTCGTGGAACATCTGGCCGAGACCATGGCCGCAGAAATCGCGGACCACCGAATAGCGGTGAGCCTCGGCGTGGCTCTGGATTGCGTGCGCGACATCGCCCATCCGGTTGCCCGGCTTTGCCTGTTCGATGCCCAGCATCATGCATTCATAGGTGATCTGGACCAGCTTGCTCGCCTTGATCGGGGTTTTGCCGACCAGATACATGCGGCTGGTGTCACCGTGCCAGCCGTCGACAATCGGGGTCACGTCGATATTGACGATATCACCCTCGACCAGTTTCTTGTCGCCGGGAATGCCGTGGCAGACGACATGGTTGATCGATGTGCAGCAGCTGTGGGTGAAGCCGCGATAGCCAAGCGTGGCGGGGACCCCGCCAGCGGCAAAAGTCTGATGACGCACGAAATCGTCCAGTTCGCCGGTGGTCACGCCCGGGACGACAAGCGGGGCCAGCGAGTCGAGTATCTCGGCGGCCAGCCGGCCAGCCTTGCGCATGCCTTCGAAACCCTCGGGGCCGTGCAATTTGATCGCGCCGGTGCGGGAGGACGGGGTGGTGTCTTCTACGGTCATATAGTCTGTCATGGGGTCTATATAAGCATTGCAACCCGATTTGGCGATACCCCAAAATATCAGGGATTTTCGTCTGATATTAACCAGAGTCCCTTATCGCGGCGCCTAGAAATGACGACGGTGAAATGACGATGATTCCAGAGGCCTGATGCAATATCGCGTGAAATATCTATTGATCGGGCTGAGCCTGCTGCTCGGCGGGGTGGAGATATGGCAGCGGCTGGCGATGCTGGTGACGCCGCAGGTACAGCCGGCGGGACTGGTCGCCTTCGCCGGATTGTTCGCGCTGTGCGCGCTCAGTCTGGTCGGCTTTGCCTTGGTCAAAAGCGGCTGGCTGCGCTGGCCGCTGGCGCTGCTGCTGGCGGCTGCCTCGATGCTGGTCGACGGTTATCAATGGGCGGTCGGTGATTTCATGAATTATGAGAGCTTCGTCACCATGGTGCAAAGCGCCGGTGATCTGGGCAGCGCCATGGCGCAGCAGGGCATGGCGCTGCTGCTGGCGGCGGGCAAGGCGATGCTGGTCCTGGCCATTGGTTTGAAGCCGCCTGCCGGTGGCGGGCTATGGGTGCGGGGCGCGAAAATATTGGCTCTACCGATCCTGCTCGGCCTGTCGGTGCTGCTTTTCTTTCGCGGCGGCGAGGGTACAAGCGGCCTGCCGTCTTCGCACAGCGGCGCCAGTCTCGCTCTGCTCTACGCTTATGATGTGGCGACCACCGACCGCAGCCCGCGCCAGAAAGTGACGCTGAAAGCAAATGGTCCCAGACCCGCATCCGACATCGTGCTGATCATCGACGAGAGCATTGCCGGCGCCTATCTTGATATCAACAGCCCGGCCGGCGTCTATTCCGGTCTCGGTCCCGACGGGGCAGGGGGGCAGGTGCCAGTCCACAATTTCGGCCTCGCCACCTCGATCAACCATTGCAGCGTCGGCAGCAATGTAACCTTGCGCTTTGGCGGGACCCGCGACAATTATCGCGAGACGGTCCGCTCCGGCCCATCGATCTGGGCTTATGCCCACTCCGCTGGTCTCGGCACCGTCTATCTTGATGCCCAGCGTACCGGCGGCCGTTATCAGAACCAGATGAATGACGCGGAGCGCGCGCTGATCGATGTCTGGGACCAGTTTGCCGATGTGCCGGTGGTCGATCGCGACCATGCGGTGGCCGACAGGCTGGCCTCATATCTCAATGACGGCAAGCCGCAGCTGATCCTGGTCAACAAGGTCGGCGGCCATTTTCCGGTCAGCGACAAATTCCCGATGAGCCACGCACAATATCAGCCGATGCTCAAGCGCGGAAAATTTGCCGATGTCATCGACATGGCGACCCGCGACGGGCTCGACGGCAGCACCAACAACTGGAGGCTCTACCGCAACAGCTATCGCAACACGCTGATCTGGAGCGTCGGCGGCTTTTTCGATCGGCTGTTCGCCAGCGCCGATATTGGCGACGCGACGATCCTCTATACCTCCGACCATGGCCAGAGTTTCCACGAGCGCGGCGACGGCGGAGAGGCGACCCATTGCACGCCCGCGCCGCAGATCGAGGAAGGCATTGTGCCGCTCGTCGTGATCGGTGATGGCGATGAAGAGAAAGGTGCGCGCTGGACGCAGGCGGCGCAGGCGGGCAGGGACAAGCTGTCCCATTACCGGATCTTCCCGACCCTGCTCGAGCTGATGGGCTATGCGGCAAAGGACGTTGCGCCGCTCTATGGCCCCGATCTTTTTTCCGCCAAAGCCGACCCCTATTCGTTCAACACCCGCTTCAACGCGCGGCTCGGCAGCGAGCCGTCGTGGCTGCATGTCCCGCTGGATCGGATCGCCCGCCCGCCGGTTGCGGATTACGAAAAAAAGACACCAGATCCGACCAAATAGATATTCCCAAATCGCGTGGCATCCTTCTATAGACAGGCCATGACACAGGAAAAAATCTGGACCGCCGCGCTGATCGTGATCGGGGATGAAATCCTCTCCGGCCGGACGCAGGACAAGAATATCGCGCAGGTTGCGAGCTGGCTCAACGTGCAGGGCATCCGCCTTGCCGAGGTCCGGGTGGTCGCCGACGACATGGATCATATTGCCGAAGCGGTGAACATATTGCGCGCCCGCAACGACTATCTGTTCACCACCGGCGGCATCGGCCCGACCCATGATGACATCACGGTCGACGCGATTGCTACGGCGCTCGGCATCGATGTTGTGATCCATCCGACGGCACGGGCAATTCTGGAGAAATATTACGAGAGTCGCGGCGGCCTCAACGAAGGCCGGCTGCGCATGGCCCGCGTGCCCGAAGGCGCCGAGCTGATCGAAAACCGGATGTCCGGCGCGCCCGGCATCAAGATCGACAATCTGTTCCTGATGGCCGGCGTGCCGCATATTACCGCGGGCATGCTCGACGCGCTCACCGGCACGCTGGAGGGCGGCGCGCCCTTGCTCAGCGTCACGCTCGGCGCCTGGGCCCCGGAAAGCGAGATCGCGTCCATCCTCCGCGACGCGGAAAAGGCGCACGAAGGCTGCGTCGTCGGCAGCTATCCCTTCTTCCGCGAAGGCACCGTGGGCGCGAATTTCGTCGTCCGCTCGACCGATCCACACCAGCTGGAGACCTGCCGCGTGTCGCTCAAGGCGGGACTGGAAGCGGCCGGCTACGAGGTTACCGACGGCGGGATTTAGGGTTGGGGTCAGTGTTCTCCGCCCCGCACCATAGCTCCCGTCCGAACTAGCAGCCCAGCTATCCCCCATCCAATATAGAATTGTTCGACAATCCCGCCGGACTGCAGCACAGGCTGCTGATGACGGATTATTCCCAAATTCCGGTTTTCGGACCGGAAATGCCGGCGCTGGCCCCCGCACCGGATTCGACCGTTCATACGGAAACCAGGGCCTGGCGCTCGATGGCCAAGGCAGTCTCGTGGCGCGCGGTCGGCTCGCTCGACACGTTGCTGCTCTCCTATCTGATGATCAGCTATATCGGTCCGTATTTCGGGCTCGAACAGTCGAAAGGCGAGGCGCTGCAGGTCGCCAGCTATATTGCGATCACCGAAGTCGTGACCAAGATCCTGCTCTATTATTTCCACGAACGCTTCTGGGTCTGGCTCGACTGGGGCACCGAGACGGTGGGCGGTCGCCGCCGCGAAACCTATCGCCTGACCATGACCAAAACGATCAGCTTCCGCACCATCGCCACGCTCGACACGATTGCGCTGGCCTGGTTCTTCACCGGCAATGTGGCCACCGCGCTGTCGATCGGCGGGCTGGAAGTGGTAACCAAGCTGACCCTCTATTTCTTCCACGAACGGCTCTGGGCGAGGCTGCCCTTCGGGATCGTGCATTAGCGGGGGAGTGGCGAGCGAGGGCCGGGATTGGTGGGAAGCGGTCACCCCAGCGTAGGCTGGGGCCTAAACCGATATTGCGTCTGATCGCGATCCTGCGTCACCCGCTGCCATTGGCATGGATCCCAGCCTTCGCTGGGACGACGAGTACCCACTCGTGTTGAGCGCATACCCCATCCGTTCGTGTCGAGCGTAGTCGAGACACCTGACACAGCGCGCGCAAGGCCAGTCTCTCGGCTACGCTCGAGACGAACGGCATTTCTGACATCCCTGATCTCCGTAACTTTCCTGATAGCCTGCCCCGCGTCTTTCGGCGAAACCACCACCCAGGGCCCCCCTCCCGCCATCCCCCCGGGGGGCCCAAATATCACCGAAACCCAAGGAGACGAACATGGCCGACCTTCCCTTTGCCGATGCCGAGATCGAACAGCTGGTCGTGCGGTTCAACGCGGTCATGGCCAAGGAACAGACCGATATTCCCGACCTTGGCGGAAATGCTTCGGACGACGAGGTCGCCGCGACGCTGCAGGAAACCAGCGGCGATCTCAGCCGCGACGAGCTCACCCAGGAAATCGAGAATATGAACGACGAGCAGCAGGACGCGCTGGTCGCCCTGTTCTGGATCGGCCGCGGAGATTCCGGGCCGGAAGAATGGGAAGCCACCAAGGCGCTCGCCCGGCAACAGCATGAAGGCCCGGTCAGCGTCTACCTGCTCGGCCAGCCGGAAGCCGGCGAGTTTCTTGCCGAAGGGCTCGACAAGATGCTGCAATTTGGCGTGGATTGAACGCGGTGGCTCCCGTCGTCATCCTGAACTCGTTTCAGGACCCCCACCGGCACAGCGCAATCTCACGAGGTCCTGAGCCGAAGGCCACCGCAAGGTAAACGAGTTCAGGATGACGAGAACAGCCCATCCCCGTTCGTCCTGAGCCTGTCGAAGGGCAGCTATGTGACGAGAGACGTACTTCGACAAGCTCAGCACGAACGGATGCTCACACGCTCCCGTTCGTGTCGAGCGCATACCCACCGTTCGTGTCGAGCGAAGTCGAGACACCGGCCAAAGCACGAACCCCAAACAAAAACGCACCGGATCAGAAACCCGATCCGGTGCGCTGTCACATCAATCTGATGTCACGAAATTCCCGCCATCAATCAGCAGCTTCAGCCTCGACGCTTTCGTCCTCGACATCGGCTTCGCTCTCGACCACGACCGCTTCGGAAACGGCAAGCGGCGCAGCCGGAGCGGATACCGCCAGAGGTGCCGGTTTGGTATTGGCAATCGCCAGTTCGATATCTTCATCGATAAAGCCGCTGACCACGCCGCCCTTGGGCAGCATGGCGCTGGTTCCGGTCATGAAGAAACCCGCAATCGGCACCAGAGCGATCGCGCCAACCACGCCAGCCGTGCCGGTGACGCCCTTGTCGTCAAACGATCCGGTCAGTCTGATCTGGCGGCCATTGACGCGGAGAAACAGCAATTTTGCATCGAGCTTGCCCGACTTGCCCCACATGCCCTTGTTGCGGACACCGACGATCTCGCCCCAGGCGGGCGTTCCGGCTGGCACAACGGTCACGCCATTGACTTCAACCGGTGCCGAGACTTCCAGCATGAAGCGCTGCCCGACCTTGGCCGCTTTCTTCTTGGTGGTAATTTCCTCCATCATGCTGAACGACACCGGCGTACCCGCGCGCAGAACAGCATTGCTGGTAACAATCGCTGCAACCGGCGCAGCAGGCGCAAGCTCGGCCACCACTGGCGCTACAGTTGGTGCTGCGGTCGTGTCCTGTGCATGGACAGCAGTTGTCGCCAAGGCCGACAATGCAGCCGTTACAATAAGTTTTTTCAAATTAGCCCCCTTTAATGGTTGAAATCAGCCATTTCCCGATTTCAATATTAAATACCCCTGTATTTAATGGGCAAGACATAGGGACGAAAAAGACGAATAGTCAAATATCCAATGTTCCGATCCGGAATAGAAATAGAATATTATGGATGATTTTACATTGCTATTACGGGTTCGTGCGGCAGACCGGGATTTGGCGATGTGGGGAATAGGTTCTGGGTCGGGCAATTAGTGCGTTGTCACTGTAATCCTAGTAGTCACTTTTCCGCACTGTCCGTTTCGCGCTTCTGCTTCGGAGTTGATAATTTCAGACTCTTAAGCAGCATAATGGCGCGCTCGCTATTTTCTTCGTCACCTAACAAGCCTTCAAGGAATTCTTGCACTTCGCCTCTGCTGACGTCTTCAGCACCGGTTAGTATGGTCGAGAAACGATCTGAATGCTTCTTTATAAACTCATCTGCCAAATCATCTGCGGCTCTCAGTGCCGGCATCAAATACCTCTGAATGGTCCGCTCAGGATTTTTCGCGAATGGAAGATTGTCAAAAATAATTGAAATTTTCCGTAATGCTAGGACAATATTTTCGGTTGGCCGATCATGTCGTTCAAATATTTCATTGTAAAACTTGGAACGTGAGTTTGGTGGAATTGCATCTAGTAATTTCGAATAGTCTCGGTCAGAATCTGTGGGATCATAAAGTCCGGCTAAGATATCTAATACATTTAGGACCAAGGATTCTCGGTATTTGTCTACCGGCAAAAGGAGGGGGCTTTTAATATTTCTAGCGCTAAGGATTTCAAAGAGT
Organism: uncultured Parasphingorhabdus sp.; assembly: GCF_963975555.1. Taxonomy (GTDB): domain Bacteria; phylum Pseudomonadota; class Alphaproteobacteria; order Sphingomonadales; family Sphingomonadaceae; genus Parasphingorhabdus. The sequence goes on from NZ_CAXBHH010000007.1 coordinate 119,827, forward strand.
GATCGGTTTTCTGTCGAAGCCTCAATCCATTGTTCTTGAGGCAATGCCCTTAATTGCGTATCCAGCTTGCTTACAAATTTTTGCCATCCACTTTCATCGCGTTCGGCAGCGTATCTTACCAAGCTGATAGGTACTTTTTTAAAATTTATAGATTGCCAATAATTATCGTCCTTTCGAGCACCCATCGTCTTCAGCAGTGGTTTGAATCGATTACCCAACCGGTCTTCGAGAGCATGATAATTATCGATAATATCGTTAGCTTTTGGCGCATGTGAAAGTTCGTTATCTATCAGGCAATTTACTATCGGCTCTAAGAACGACCGAGTTTCGTTTGCCGTAGAGTAAATTCTCAACACTTTTCCAAACTGAAACACTTCCAGAATATTCGCGCTAATCTGTTTCACTAAATCAGCTTTTTGAAGCTCCGTCTTGACTAAATCCCTTATCCAATTGTCTGCAGTCGTCACATCTCCAAAAACCGGGACAGCGTTTGCGTTCGGAATTGCCGGCAGTTCGTTTGACAATTCCAACAATGCTAGCGTTAAAATAATTGCAACAATTTCATCGCTTTCGCTGTCGTCGTCATCACTCATTTGATGTGCATAATAGGCGCCAGCGCCACTCAAGAAAATTTCTTCGGTAGATTTTTTCTTCTGATTTTCAGCTTTGCTAGTATCTCGATACAAGGACCAATAATTTTTAAAACGATAGTGAGTTTGGAGATTATCGTGATCAGATTTTTCAGCCACAATTATTTTCGTAACAGCTTCCATCAGAGCAACATTTTCGTCCATATCAAATAAATGCCGGAGTTCGGGCCACGCATACCAAAACTGACTTCCCGATGTCACGTGTTCCAATAGTGAAGACAGCACTGATCGTTTGTTTATGATCGGCTTCAATTGCCGCGCATGAAATTTCGTCTTATCAAAGTCAAATGCGGCACCAACGATAGCTTCAGCACCGCCCGGCATCTTGATCCGTTTAGCGGCACTCGACGTTATTTCTTGGCCGTGGCTTTTTAAACTCGCCGACAAAAAGTCGCCTATGCATACAACCCATTGCTGGCCATCGTTAAACTCCTGATCGTCAACTTTGGGAAGAGAATCTGTCAACCATTTGGACACAATGTCAGCGAGGTTTGGGATGTTTTCAGGGGTTGAGAATTCTACGATTCTCCAAATCGGAGAATCTTTTCCCAAGGATTTTAAGCTAACTGGCTCTAAGCGCCGAAAGTTACGTAACAGAGCCGTTCTTACATAAGTTATCTCACTGCTGGCGGCGGGAAGTTCAGCCAGATTGCTTACAGCCGAAGCATATTCAGTTTCTGGCGATGTGATCCAGTCATCCATATTCTCTTCAACAATTTTGGAAATTAGTTCGGTTAAACCATTGCTTTCACTTGATTCAGCTAATTTAATGAGGTTGCTTGCATTCTTAGATGTCAAGGCATTGGCGATTGCATCGCCTGACAATATTTGAAGGGCGAGTTCCGGTTCCACGTTGTAAGCTAAGGCGGCCAAATCACGGACTAAATTATCTCGATCGGCATGATTAACCATTCTTTTATCTAAAGTTTGGTTTAACAAAAAGTTCTCGGGATTTTCTAACAAGAAGCTTTGGTTTGCGACAAACACAGCGATCGTTTCAATAGGTATCGCTCCTTGCCATTGTTCGTACCAGCTAGTCATATCGTTAATGAAAGCAATAACTTGTCTTGGGGTTACGGGCCTTCCCGTGCTCCTGATGTGCACGTCAAAAATTCGATATACTCGGCTTGTTGTATCGTCTTGGAATTTTTCTTGAGTTGCTGTGGAAAACTTGCTTTTAAAAAAAGCTGATGCTTCAGACAAAATTGGCGGTGAAACGTGAAATATCGCATCAAACGATTTTCTGAAAACATCGGCCTCGATATAATCGATTTGGCTCCTTTTGTTTTCTTGATGCCCTCTTTCATTGTCCTGCAGAACAACAGACTGGGCATAGGGAACTATCGCAATTATCGACGAACCCCGCCTCTCTTGCTCCTTACTATCTCGAGCCTGTCGATGATAGAATGCTGATCTCACCTGTGACCAAACGTCAGAAATTTTATCATGAGGCAATCTGTCGATATTATCGAAAACCACAACGATTCTGGTATCGTCGGATTGCAGTTTTTCAACCATCTCTCGGAAAATTTTGGTAAACTCATATTGAGTAGGGTCTTCATCCCGTATACTTTGATTCGTTTGCGTTCGGTCGGCTTCCTTGTTGAAAAACGAGAACGACTTGGAGAATCCTTTTCTCAAATTTGGAAATATTTTACCTTTTACTTTAGGAGAGGATTTGATTGCCGAAATTATCATAGTAAACAAAAAAGTTGCAATAACTATTTGTGCTATAAGTGGGCCAGATACTGTTACTTTGTCGACAAACACCGATAGTTTTTTACTTCCAAAACCGGCGGGAGTTAACCATGCATATAAAATCGGAGAAATATATAAAAAAACGATTGCGAGCATTCCAAACTTGCTGAAGTGCCGCAGGTGTTCTGAAAACACCCTAGTCTTTTTATCTCGTATTTGATTGAATTTGTCGTCCAGGTACTTTTTTTTGTTTGGGAATTCTTCGAGAGACCATTCAACAAATGACTCTAAAAATGCCCTCTTGAAGTGCTCTGTCTGATTAGACCACAGATCAAATGTGAACACTGCGTAATGGCATTCCTCTTGAATACCATTGTCAGAAGAGCTCAGATCTTCCTGAGCGATTTTGACAATGGTAGACTTGCCAGCGCCCCAGACTCCTTCGAGACCAATGGATCTGTCTTTTCCTTCAAATTGTCTAATCGTGGATGCGAGTGCTGCTGCCGTACGCTTATGGCCCAAACCGTGGAAATCATCAGTACAGGAAGGTTCATCCAGCAATATAACTCGCTGAAATCTCTCTTGCCCACCGGACTCTTTGCTCATGTAATTGCCTCCCCAGTCAAATTCGTACTAGTTGCCAATTCAGTTCAGTGCAATATTTTCTGAAGCCAATATTTCTAAGATTGAGTTGCTATATTTTCTAGTTACGCAACATACTTTTTTCTACTTACACCACGTCTGTTTGTAGTAAACCTTAAACTCTTGCTTATGCAATTGAGTGGTCTTTATCCGTTGATCCAAACCCCTTCCACAATCCCACCCATTCAGCTAAAGCCCTCCCGAACAAACGAATCCCACCTCCGCCAGCGCCCCCACCGGCAAGGCACTCCCCGTAGTGTGGGTTTCAAGAAAAACAAAAAAACGAAAGGCCACACTCCACCATGACAACCACCGGCAAAGACTCACTCGGCACCCGCTCGACGATGACCGTCAACGGCACCGACTATGCTTATTACTCGCTCGCGAAAGCGGCGGAAAAGCTCGGCAATATCGACAAGCTGCCTTACACATTGAAAGTGCTGCTGGAAAATATGCTGCGGTTCGAGGATGGCGGCTTTACCGTTGACAGCAAGGACGCGCAGGCGGTGGTTGACTGGCAGAAGGAAGCCAAGAGCGCGGCGGAAATTCAATATCGTCCGGCTCGCGTGCTGATGCAGGATTTTACCGGCGTTCCCGCCGTGGTCGATCTCGCGGCGATGCGCGACGGGATCAAGGCGCTGGGCGGCAATGCGCAGCAGATCAACCCGCAGGTGCCGGTGCATCTGGTCATCGATCACTCGGTGATGGTCGACGAATTCGGTACGCCGCAAGCGTTCGAACATAATGTCGAGCTGGAATATCAGCGCAATATGGAGCGTTACGAATTTCTGAAATGGGGTTCGAAGGCGTTTGACAATTTCTCCGTTGTGCCGCCGGGAACCGGTATCTGCCATCAGGTGAACCTGGAAAATATCGCTAAGGCGGTCTGGTCGTCGAAGGATGCCGAGGGCAATCTGGTCGCTTATCCCGACACCTGCGTCGGCACCGACAGCCACACGACGATGATCAACGGTCTCGGCGTGCTCGGCTGGGGCGTTGGCGGGATCGAGGCGGAAGCCGCGATGCTCGGCCAGCCGGTCTCGATGCTGATCCCCGAAGTGGTCGGTTTCAAATTGTCCGGCAAGCTGGCCGAGGGCATTACCGCGACCGATCTGGTGCTGACCTGCGTGCAGATGCTGCGCCATGTCGGCGTGGTCGGCAGCTTTGTCGAATTTTACGGCCCCGGCCTGAAGGAATTGTCGCTCGCCGACCGCGCGACCATCGCCAATATGGCGCCGGAATATGGCGCGACCTGCGGCTATTTCCCGATCGACGAAAAGACGCTGGAATATCTCGAACTGACCGGCCGCAGCGCGCAGGATATCGCGCTGACCGAAGCTTATGCTCGGGAACAGGGCTTCTGGCGCTATGACGAGACCACCAAGGACGCGATCTATACCAAGACGCTGGAACTCGACATCAGCACCGTGGTGCCGTCGCTCTCCGGACCGAAACTGCCGCAGCAGCGCGTGTCGATGGCCGAGCTGGACGAAGAATTTAACCGTGATCTGAAAGCCGTGTTCGGCGTTGACGACGACGGCAAGCGGGTCGATGTCGACGGCAGCGACCAGGGCTTTGCCCATGGCGATGTCGCGATTGCCGCGATCACCAGCTGTACCAACACCTCCAACCCGACGGTGCTGATCGCCGCCGGTCTGGTCGCGCGCAAGGCGCGGGAACGCGGGCTGCAGCGCAAGCCTTGGGTCAAATCATCGCTGGCACCGGGATCGCAGGTGGTCACCGACTATCTCGACAAGGCGGGGCTCAGCGAGGATCTGAACTATCTCGGCTTCAATCTGGTCGGCTATGGCTGCACCACCTGTATCGGTAACTCCGGTCCGCTGCCGGCGCCGATTTCCAAGGCGATCAACGAGAATGATCTGGTTGCCGCGTCGGTGCTTTCGGGCAACCGCAATTTCGAAGGCCGCGTGTCTCAGGACGTGCGCGCCAACTATCTCGCTTCGCCGCCGCTGGTGGTCGCTTATGCGCTGAAGGGCACGGTCCGCGAGGATATGTACGAAACGCCGATCGGTGTGGGCAAGGACGGCGAGGACGTTTTCCTGAAGGATATCTGGCCGACCAACGCCGAAGTGACCGCGATGGTCAACAGCTTCGTCAACCGCGAAATGTTCGAAAGCCGCTATGCCAATGTCTATGACGGGGACGAGCAGTGGCGCGCGATCGACGTCACCGGCGGCGACACCTATCAGTGGCGCGCCGGCTCGACCTATGTTGCCAACCCGCCTTATTTCGACGGCATGATGATGACGCCCGAGCCAATCAGCGACATCATCGAGGCGAAGACCCTGGCGCTCTTGGGTGACAGCATTACCACCGACCATATCTCGCCAGCCGGCGCGATCAAGGCGGACAGCCCTGCTGGAGAATATCTGCAAAATCATCAGGTTAACAAAGCTGACTTCAACTCATACGGCTCCCGTCGCGGCAACCACGAAGTCATGATGCGCGGCACTTTCGCCAACATCAGAATCAAGAATGAAATGGCTGACGGAAAAGAAGGCGGTTACACAAAATATAACGGCCAGGTCATGCCGATCTACGACGCCGCGATGAAGCACAAAGCCGACGGTACGCCACTGGTCGTCATCGGTGGCGAGCAATACGGCACCGGCTCCTCCCGCGACTGGGCGGCGAAGGGCACCAACCTGCTCGGCGTCCGCGCTGTCATCGTCGAAAGCTACGAGCGGATCCACCGTTCGAACCTCGTCGGCATGGGCGTCCTGCCACTGCAATTCGGTGAAGGCACCGATCGCGAAATTCTCAGCCTCGACGGTTCGGAAAGCTTCACGATCAAGGGCGTTGCAACACTGAAACCGCTACAGGAAGTCGAAGTCGAAATGACCCGCGCCGACGGCACGACTTCGACCTTCAAGACGATCTGCCGGATCGATACCGCCAATGAAATGGAATATTTCCTCAACGGCGGCATCCTGCAATATGTGTTGCGGAATCTCGCGAAAGGCTAGTTCAGGCACCGCCTGACCAGGTCTTGTCAGCCAAACGATATTACCCCCTGTCTCCGGCAAAAGGGAGGCAGGGGTGATATCGGCTGGTCGGACGGCTGGTTGAAACTAACCGGCGATATGCAGTTCCGGCCTGATGGTGACCGGTTCCACATCGGCCCGCAAACCGTTCAGGATGGTTTTGATTACGATCCTGAGCCGTTCTTCGGTAGCCAGATGCATCATCTGCATCATCAGCCTGGGGTTGCAAAATGGCTGTATCATCGTGTTGACCAGAGATACGACAGCATCGAGTTCCAGCCCTTTGAAATAGCCGCTTTCCATTGCCTCGGCGAGGATCGAGGCCATATAGTGATCGGCCAGATCGACATAGCCCTTGATCACTTCAAAATGTTCGTCACCCAATTCCATATAGGATTGAAAAAGCTCGGGGTCGTCCTCGTAGCGGGCGCGTTTGATAACCACGCGTTGGGCGAAAAACTGATAGAGCTTCTCTTCAACCGGCATGTCGGCGGAAACCAGTTCCTCCATGATCACCAGCAGTTCGGCAAACCATTCCCCCGCCATGGCTTCTGCGAGCGCGTCCTTGCTCTCGAAAAACCGGTAAAGGTTCGATGGCGACATTCCGACTGCTGTCGCAAGGTCGGTCATCGTGAAGCTGATAGCGCCTCTTTCCTGAATCATGCGATCGGCAGCGGCGATAATTCTCAATCGCGTGGCTGCGATGTCGGTTTCCGGACGGGGCATAGACTGGCTCCTCTCGAGGCTCCTTGGCGCGGCATTATGACCGCTGTGATGTATATAGGTGATACAGTTTCATGATAAAAGACAAAGTCTTTCATTTTTCAATTACGCCGGAAGTAATGTTTTTCTATTCGGGTTCATTTTTCAGCGCTAAAGCAGTGCTATGACAGACGATAGAGTTCAAATCCCCAGTCCGGAACAGTCAAAATTAGATCAGCCTTCGGGGCCATTCGCACCCGTTACCGAGAGTATTAACTTGTTTCGCCGCTGGTGGCGGATGGTTGTTCGTGCCGATGTCGATCAGCAAACGGTTATCGACAAGGTCCGCGAAGACAGCGGTTTCACGCCCCATTTCGCATTCATGACTTCGATGTCGGCTGGCATCGCGATCCTTGGCTTACTGCTTTCCTCGCCAGCTGTGGTGATTGGGGCAATGCTTCTCTCGCCACTGATGGGGCCGATAATGGGGGCGGGATTTGCTCTAGCCGTTGGCGATTCTGCCTGGTTGAAAGCGAGCGGAAAGGCGATTGTTCTGGGAACAATAATCTCCATATTGTTCGCCGGATTGGTGGTGACCTTGTCGCCCCTGCAAACCGTCACCGCAGAAATTGCCGCGCGCACACGGCCCAATCTTTTTGATCTGCTGGTCGCGCTTTTCTCTGCCATGGCTGGTGCCTATGCGATGATCCGGGGGCGGATGGGAACGATCGTCGGGGTTGCGATTGCTACGGCTTTGATGCCGCCACTTGCGGTTGTCGGTTTTGGACTGGCAACTTTTAACTGGGCCGTATTCGGCGGTTCGCTGCTCCTGTTTTTCACCAACCTGATGACAATAGCGTTGACCGCAACGGCTATGGCCTGGCTCTATGGTTTCCGTTCCTATCTTTCCGAACGGCAATCGCAATTTCAGATTGCCGCGATGGTCGTGGTATTCATAGCGCTTGCGATTCCTCTTGGTCTTTCACTGCGACAGATAGCCTGGGAAGCCAATGTCTCGCGGTCGGCCAATGGATATATCAAGGATCAGTTCGGAAAACGTTCAAGCGTCTCGCAAATAGAGATAGATTTCGACGCCGACCCGATCGTCGTCAATGCTACCGTGTTTACGCCCAAGATATTTGCAGGGGCCGCTGAACAAAGCTCAAGAGTTCTGAGCAGGACGTTGGGAAAACCGATCTTGGTGAACCTGGATCAGTTCAAGGTAGAAACCGGAGAAGATGCGAATTCCGCAGAGCTTGCCGCAGCAAAAATGCGAGAGCAGGCGCAGGAGGCCGAGATCCAGGTAACACGCTTGCGGGAGAATCTTGCCCTCATCGCCGGGGTTTCGGTGGATGATGTGACTTTGGATACCAGCAAGCGGCGTGCCATGGTCGTCGCAAAACCGCTTCCCGGTGCCTCGCTGGCCTCATATTATGCGCTTGAACAGCGCGTCGCTTCCGGAGCGAAGGGCTGGGTCATAAGATTGCAGCCGCCAGCCATAGCTTTGCCGGAATTGATCGTCACCGATGGTGTGCTGGACCCGAAGTCGAACAACAATCTTGCACTGATAATCTGGGCTTACGGACGGATTGGCTTGCCCTTGGGCATGAACGGGTCGGCTATCGACAGGGCCGTGGTCAAGGAAGCTTTGGCAGTCAAAAATGTTACGATCGCTCAGGAATCGGAGATGGTCACACCAAATGGCGGTGTGAGATTGCGCTGGCTGGCGCCGTCAGAGGGCGTGAGCGCAGAATGATGAATGTTTAGGCGAGGTTCATTTTCAATAGGTTAGCTTATATTCTCGATAGGGGAGAGAGACTATGCGGCATTTCATGTTCACCGGGCTGTTGTTGGCGAGCGTTGCAACGCCAGCCATCAGCCAGTCGTCACCGGATGAATCGGCCCAAGGTGCCGTCTCGGTTACCATCTACAATAATAATCAGGCGCTGGTTCAGGATGTCCGCAATCTGAATCTGCCCAGGGGGCGTAGCAAACAGCAATTTCCCGATGTCTCTGCACAAATCCGTGCGGAAACCGTGACCCTGTCCGGTCCCGGTATCGGCATTGTCGAGCAGAATTTCGATTTTGATCTGCTCACCCCGGCCAAACTGATGGAGAAAGCGGTGGGGCAGACGGTGACGCTGATCCGGACCAATCCGGCAACCGGCGCAGAAACCCGGGTGCGGGCCGAAATACTCGCCGCCAATGGTGGCGTGGTGATGAAAATCGGTAACACTATCGAAGTGCTGCGCGATGATGGCCTGCCGGTGCGGGTGATTTTTGATCGCGTGCCACCCAATCTGAGAGCGCGTCCGACGCTATCCATCACTTTGGAGTCGGCGGGAGGGCAGGTGCCGACAACGCTGAGTTACCTGACGCCGGGGCTCGGCTGGAAGGCGGATTATGTTACCCTGTTTGACGACGCCAAGCAGACAATCGACGTGCAAGGCTGGATCACACTGACCAACAATAGCGGTACCGATTATCGCAATGCCAACACCCTTTTGGTTGCAGGCAGTCCCAACAGCGGCGGAGGGCGGAACAGCTATCCGCAATGGCCGACCGGTACGATTGACAGCGCCGGAACCGAATCCAACGATCGTGAGCGGCTGGGCGATTATTACCTCTATCCGCTCCCCGAGCGGACCACGATCGCCAATGCCCAGCAGAAGCAGGTCAGCTTTCTCGATGTGACGGCAGCTCCAGCGCGGAAGGTTTACGAATTTACCAATGGCTGGCTCGGTACCCGCGATGCCGCTAGCGCCAATTCGGTGCTGAAATTCTCGACCTCGCGCGCCGGCGGTCTTGGTGACCAGCTACCGTCCGGGATCATGCGGGTCTATATGCGCGACAAGCGCGGCGATCCGCAATTCATTGGTGAAAGCCAGATCGAGGCGACGCCCATGGGTTCGTCAATGTCGATCCGCACGGGTGAAGCCTTTGACGTGAAGGTCAAGACTGTTGTCGAGGAGCGCACCCGCCGCTCATCCACTCGCTGGCGGAGCAAGATGCGCTACGAGGTTACCAATGCGCGCCGGGAAGCGGTCACGGTCGATCTCGCCCAGTCTGGGCTGTGGGGTGACGTCCGCATCGAACAGGAAAGCCAGGCCAGCGAACGGGTGTCCGCCGACAAGGTTGAATGGCGACTCAACGTACCTGCCAACGGCAGCGTGACGGTGACCGCGACTTTCGACAGCCGTTACTGATCGGCTCGAGCGGTATGACCGTCTCCCGGCTCCTGACCTTTCTGGCATTGGCGTTTTGCTCCCAGCCCAGTCCGCTTGCGGCGCAACAGCTTGTCGTCTCCGGCGAGCCGACAGATGTGTCGATCACCATTTACCGCGCGCCCGGAAGGGGTGACGGAGCGATCAATGCCAATTGGCCGCAAGGCTATGCGCTGATCACCGAGACCCGAACGGTGCATCTGCCCGCCGGCGACGCGACGGTGCGGTTCGAAGGCGTTTCCGAGGGGATGTTCCCTGAAAGCGCTATGGTGACCGGCTTGCCCGATGGCGTACGGGAAAAGAACCGCGACGCGCGTCTATTGTCACCACACGGTCTGGTGGACGCCTATCTCAAACGCGAGGTCTCGATCACCCGCACCGACAAGGCGACCGGCGTGTCGCGCACGCAAGACGTGTTCATCACCGCAGGGCCGGATGGCGGCGTGATTTTCGAGAGCGACGAAGGCTTTGAGGCTCTGCGCTGTACCGGCCTGCCGGAACGGATGACTTTTCCGGAAATTCCTGCAGGACTATCTGCCAAGCCGACTTTGTCGATTCTCACCACTTCACAGCAGGCCGTGACCGCGAAACTGACTCTGACCTATCTGGCATCCGGCTTCGACTGGCAGGCCAATTATATCGCAACGGTCAAACAGCGCGAAGCGGACAAGAAGGCCAAAATGGATCTGTTCGCATGGCTAACCGTAGCCAATGGCGGCAACCAGAGTTTTGAAAATGCCAATATGATGGTGGTTGCCGGAGAACCCAATCGCGAGCGGCGGGCTGATCAGGTCAGGCCTACCGGCGGCGCACTGATCATCCGCTGCTGGCCGATGCAGCGCACGGATCAGGTCCCCTATAATCCGGGATATATTCTGTCCCGTCCACCCATGCCTCCGCCCGCTCCGGCGCCGATGATGTACCAGGACGAGGGAGCGGAGATCATGGTCACGGCGACGCGGCGTAGTGAAAAAATGATGGATATGGCGTCTCCGGTCGCGGTTGTTGTCGCGGAGCAGGAGGATCTAGGAGATCTTAAGCTATATCGGGTTCCCGAGCGGGTTGCGGTTAGCGCCAAGGGCCAGAAGCAGGTGGCGATGATCGTCCAGCCCGGCGTTAGTTTTGACCGTGTCTATGTTGCAAATGCCGGCAATTATAACGAAAATAGTGAGGCGCTCAGCTATATTCTGCGCAGCAAAAACGATGTGGAAAACGGGCTAGGTGTGCCGCTTCCGGCTGGCCGGGTCGCGGTTTTCGAGAATAGTTTCGCCGGACCGCTGTTGGCGGGTGAGGGGGCTTTGCCGGACCGGGCGATAAATAACGAAGTCGAGGTCGAAGTGGGTCGTTCATCCGACGTGCGCTTGTCGGTGGTCGAGACGCGTCGATCGAAGCGTAAGTTAAGCTGGCAGGCGGTCGTGACCAACGCTCGGGATCATCCGGTCAGCTTTGAAATGGAAATTCCCTATGATATTTCCGGTCGGGTCAAGGGTATCGACGTGATTGACGGTATTCCCACCTGGCGGGTGACCGTCCCGGCGAATGACGAAGCAAAAATCTCTTACACGATCAAATTGCGCCAATAACGGTCAGATCATTGTTGCAGATATTTCTGCTTTGATTCTTCCGGTATGGTTCTGGGGTGATGGTTCTCGTCAAGAGCGACAAAGGTGAACAGGCCGCTGGTTACCGGCACCTGTTCCTCAGCCAGATTGCGCGAGGCAATCACGTCGAGCCGGATCGCGACCGAGGTCCGTCCGATCCGTTCCACCCGGGCGTAAACCGAAATCAGATCGCGGGTCAGGATCGGCGCGATAAATTCCATCGCCTCGATGGCGACCGTTGCGGTCGATCCGCGCGCCACTCTTGCCGCCATGATCCCGCCGGCGATATCCATTTGTGACAATACCCAGCCACCGAATATATGGCCGTTGTTGTTCAGATCCCGCGGTTGCGGCGCAACCCGCAGCACCGGCTGCATTTTTGCGAGCGCACTCAAATCATCATTGCCCATCGGGATATATGTCCTTGAACGCTTTATCATCGATTGATTCGTCATGCCCGGTCCCACTCGACAGGAAGACCAGTCCCATCAGTGCTGCCATTAACATCAGAGCAAAGGCTATGCCGCCGGCTGTGGCAATATACAGATGTATCGAGACCCAACCGTGGAGATAATAGAGTATCGACAAGCTGACCACGACGCAAAATAGCGTGAAGAGCCCCATAGCGCGCATCAGCCGCCAATATCGGGACCAGGCGATGCTGGCGTAGAGGGGGTCATCAAGGCGGGAAGGTTGGGACAAAGGGGGCTCCGTTGGTTTTCAGTGCATTGGACGCGAATCCTGTTACCATCAAGTCCAATGAATTTCAAAAATATGCTATACGAGTGCAGTAAACAATATCAGAGCGGAGGAGAGGCACGATGACCATTCAAACAATTCTGCAGGGGCGCAGCACCGACATATATAGTTGTACTGCAGATATGTCGGTTTCACAGGCGGTCGAAATCCTGGCGGAGAAACGCATCGGTGCCCTTCCTGTGCTCGATGGAGACGCGATTGTCGGCATATTCTCGGAACGCGATGTCCTCCACTGCATCCGGAAATATGGCGTTGCTGCAATGGATCATGTGGTCCGCGACGTGATGACATCCGATGTGATTTTCGTTGAACGAACCAAAAGTGTCATGGGTGCGCTGTCATTGATGACCAAGAGAAGGATTCGCCATCTGCCGGTGGTCGAGGACAGCAAGCTTGTCGGCTTTGTCTCGATTGGCGATCTGGTCAAATACCGGATCGACAAGATCGAAAGCGAAGCGGCGGCGATGCGCGATTATATTCAATCGGCCTAGGTCCTGACCCAAGAGAATAGCTATGTTCTTTTGAGTGGGATAATTCGAGGCTAATGTCTCGAACCGCATTTGCGCGGTCGGTCGCGTCGGGGAATTGATCTCGAAGTCATTGCCGCAGTCCGGATTGCTATAGCCGATTTGCGCATGAGGTAGAAAACATGCTTCCATTTCTTCCATTTTTGCGGGCTCGATGGTCATTTAATGATGCATATCGCGTAAGAATCTGTCCGGCGCCGATAGCGCGCCTTGCTGATATCTGCCCTATAGAGTCTCGGATCCCAATATTGCGGGACCCGGTTCCGGCGGTTTGCGCCGGACGATCAACTGGATCACTTCCATCAGTGTCGGCTTGGCCAGGACATAGAGCAAGCCGATATAAGCGAGACCTCCGGTTGCGACCAGTAGCGCTAGCCTTAGATAGACGATCATCTCCGGCAGCATCTGGTCGGCGAGATAGACTATGGCTGCCATAACTATGGCAGCCGACAGACCCGGCCACACGGCCTGGCCTATTTCCAGAGCAGTGATGCCGATATGCCGATGCGATTGCGAGAAAGTGAAAATCGTCAGGATCGGGAAGGCGATAACCCAGCCCCAGGCGAGTCCGTAAACGCCATATTGGATTGCGATCAGAAATGTGACCGGCATCAGGATCGCGCCGAACATATTGGTCCGCGCCGTTACTTGCGGGCGCCCCAGCGCATTATTGGCGGGGGTGAACAATATCTGCAACGTCATCACCGGCATCGCCAGCGCGAGTATCGCGACAAAGGGGGACATTTCGGTCCATTTTGGCCCGAACAATGCTTCGACCAGCGGATAGGCGGTAACCGCCATGCCCAGATAGAGAGGGCAGGAGATCAGCATGATCAGCCGAATCGCCTTGAGAAAAGACCAGGCCAGCGCGCGGGGGTTGGACTGCAGCCGGGAGTAGGCAGGGAAGGCGACTTCATTCAATGGCGGCACAAATTTTGCGGCAAAGATCGTCGTCAGGAATAGCGCTTCTGCATATAGGCCAAGGTCATGCGGATCGAGATGACGGCCGGCGATGAATATGTCGGACTGGCTCTGGATCGTCCAGAACAAGTGGCTGGCCAGCAAGGTGGCACCGAATCCGAACATCGCGCCGGCGCCTTTGAAATTGAAGGTCGGCAATATATAGAATTTAACCGCTATGACGAGGCAGATCGCCCGGCTCCAGAATATCGCCAGCGGTGCGTAGACCAATGTCCACACGCCATAATCATTATAGGCGCAATATAGTGCGGTGGTTGCGCCGACCACTGCCGAGATAAGATTGATGATCGCGGGCTTTTTGAAATCCAGCTCGCGGGTCATCAGCGCTTCGGGCAATACCATGAACGGTGTGGCAAGGAAGATCAGCGCCTGGACCCTCAGCAAATCGGCTATTACCGGTTGCCGATAATATTCGGCTGCGAAAGTCGCGAGCAGCAGTTGCAGTATCGCGATCCCGCCGTTCAGCAACAACAGCATGCCAAAGGCCTGGCGAATCCGGATCGGTTCGACTTTTTCCGCCTGGATGATCGAACTGGCCAGGCCATATCCGTTAAGAAAACTCAGAAAAACCAGCACCACCTGAGTCATGGCAAATATTCCGTAATCACCCGGATCAAGGACTCGGACCACGGCCAGAGTCGAACCCCAGGCAATGATCTGTGCCAAGATTTGCGTGCCGGAGCGCCAGAAAACTGCGCTTCTTACGCGGTTTCCAAAGTTGCTATCGTCGTCCAATGAAGTGATATCCTTCAACAAGTTTAGAGCTCTTGATACCGTCTTATCGCGGGAAACAGGGCTATAGCCTTCAAATACGAATATTTTTGAAACAAAAGTGCAAAAACTATGTTGACGGAATCGGGGCGCCCATCTAGAGGACGTTTCATCAGGACGACGCGGCTCAGACGGGCCCCACTGTACT
>NZ_CAXBHH010000008.1:0-133942 GCF_963975555.1 uncultured Parasphingorhabdus sp.
TGGTGCGCCCGACAGGATTCGAACCTGTGGCCCCCAGATTAGGAATCTGATGCTCTATCCGACTGAGCTACGGGCGCATTATATTTGCGCGTTTAGCCACATAAGCGGGCGCATGCCAGAATCAATTTTTCGATTCAGGTGGTAACATCGGGATGGGCAGAGGCAGTGCTGCGATACCTTCTTCCGCCAGATCGGCAACGTCTTCTTTTGACGCCGTGCCGTGAATGGGTTTTTCTTCCGCATCGCCGTAATGGATATCGCGGGCACGCGCGGCAAATTTATCGCCTACCCATTCGGAATTGGCGAGCAACTTTTCCTGCGCCTTGACCAGCTTGCCGATCATTTCCTTATATTCTGCAGGTACCGCAACCGTGTTCGCCACCGGTTTTGACGCCTGGGTTCCGGACCGATTATCCTCAGGTTTAGCCGCACTCGGCTCCTGATTGCCTTTCCTGCCCACATTGGGTGCCATGGCGGCCTTTGCAATATTTTTACTGCCGCAGACCGGACAGTCCAGCAATCCGCGTTCCTGTTGTTCCGCATAATCCTGCGAGGATCCAAACCAGCCCTCGAAGCGATGCGCGCCATCGGCGCATATCAAATCGAAAATTATCATGTGATTTTCACCGGTGGTTTGAACCGTTTGCGATTGGCAACAGCGGGGACACGCGACCGCACCTCCACCACTTTCCCCAAATCAAGGTCGCAAAAACCTAGCCCGATTCCCTCACCCATATCGAGCAATATTTCACCCCAGGGATCAACCACCATCGAGTGACCGTAGGTAGAGCGCCCGTCCTCATGCAAGCCATATTGCGCAGCCGCTATAACAAAGGCACCGGCCTCGATCGCGCGCGCTCGCAACAATATTTCCCAATGCGCTCTTCCAGTCGGAACCGTAAACGCGGCGGGAATGGACAATATGTCCGCACCCGCATCGGTCAGTGCTTCATATAAGCCAGGGAACCGAAGATCATAGCATATGGACAATCCAAGCGTCGCACCGGGTATTGCCGCCACAATCGCATTGTGACCGCCAGCATATGCGGAAGATTCCCGCAGCGATTCATCGGGACCGAGATCGACATCAAACAAGTGAATCTTGTCGTAGCGCGCGGTAATTTCGCCATCAGGATTAATCAGGTAGGACCGATTGATCCATTTCTCGTCCAGATTATCGGAGGTTTTCACCGCCAGAGAACCGAGCTGTACCCAGATCCCGGCATTTCTGGCTTCGGCTTGAATTGTCGACAGCACGACATCATCCGCTTCATTGCGTATCACTTTTGCCGCCCGCGATCGATCCCGGTCCAGCAATCCGCTCATCTCGGGTGTAAAAACCATTGTGGCACCGCCAGCGGCAGCTTCCGCTATGTGCGAAGTGAGGAGCCTGGCATTTTCAGCTGGATCAATGCCGCTGCTCAATTGGGCAAGCGCGATTCTCAAATCAGGTCAACCTGCCAGAAGCGCATCAAGTTCGCCGGAACGGTCAAGGGCGGACAAATCGTCCGATCCACCAATATGGCGGTCGTCTATAAATATCTGCGGCACGGTTGTCCTGCCACCGGCGCGCTGGATCATTTCCTTGCGTTTCTCTCCGCCCATCGTGATGTCAGTCTCTTCGAAACTTACATTCTTTTTTTCGAGCAAGGCCTTGGCCCGGAAGCAGAAACCGCAGGTAAATTTTGTATATATTTCAACTTTCGACATGTTTCGATCTTTCTACCATCACTGTGAAAATGGGTTGTGGACGGAACGATTTCAAGCAAACGCTTTCTGTTCAAGAATTCAACCATTTTCGAAGTTGCTTATAACCCTAGCCCAGCAGAAAACGAGCACTTGTTCGGCGCCCGCTCTTTTTAGCAGCCGGGCACAGGCATTGCTGGTCGATCCGCTCGTGTAAACGTCGTCGACGAGCATGACCGACTTACCGCTGACGGTTGATCGCGCATCGCTGTGAAGCGCAAAAGCCGCGTCGACCGTTCTACGTCGCTCTTTTCCGCTCATGCCTCTCAAAGGAGGAGTAGCCTTCCGGCGGACAATGACATTGCAGTCCATTTTGATGCTTGTACATCGCGCAAGCTCCCTGCCAATCAGCACCGACTGGTTAAAACCGCGACGCCATAGCCGTGACCGGTGCAGCGGCACCGGAATGATGATGGCTTTGTCCGAACATTCCCCGACAAATTTATGCAGATGTTCAGCGATCAATCTTGCTAGCCCCAACCGGGTACCATATTTCAAGCGCATCGCGATCAACGAACTCTGATCATCATAACGCACCACAGCCCTGACTCCATCGTGCATCGGCGGTTCCGTGAGACATTTTCCGCAAAGGCTGTTGTCTGGACCATCAAAGGCGAAAGGCAGCCCGCAGGCGACGCACCAGGGCTTTGCCAAAAAATCCAGTTGTCGCCAGCACGACAAGCAGAACCGGTTATCTGTTTCTACCGTGACGCCGCATATAGGACATCTTGGCGGCAACGCAAAATCGATCAACGAACGAAAGATGGGTAGCGACAGCATTTGATCTTTTCGTCCAGCGCTCCTAAAGCGACAAGACCCTATGACCGATACAGTCAATGTTCCCGAAGTTTTTAACCGCAAACGCAGGCGTATCGTCCGCGATCGTGCTTATGCACGAGCAAAGGGCAAAGATTTTCTCTCGCAGATCATGGTCGAAGAAATTATGGAACGGTTGGATGTGGTCAAACGCACATTTCAACGAGCCTTGATTATCGGGTTGCCTGCGGAAGGGCTTGAAAAAGAGCTGCAGACGCGTGGCATGAAAGTGGTGTTCGCGGACTCCAGTGCACGGGCTGTAGAAGCACTCGGCGGTGTAATATGTGATGATGATCGCTTGCCATTCGCCGATCACAGCTTTGATTTGATTATCAATATGGGGTCACTGGATACCGTCAATGACCTGCCTGGCGCGCTGCTTTTGTGCCGGCGGATATTGGTTCCGGATGGACTGTTATTGGCTGCTTTCGTGAGTGCAGAGAGCTTCCCGTCCCTCAAATCTATCATCATGCAGGCAGAGGGCGACCGTGTTTCAGCCCATATTCATCCACAAATTGATGTCCGAACGGCTGGCGATCTAATGGCGCGCGCAGGGTTGACCTTGCCGGTGGCGGACAGCGACCACTTGCGCCTGAATTATTCAAGCCTCCATCGTTTGATTTCCGATATAAGAGATGTGGGCGGTAGCAATATCATGACCGGCAGCCTCTTCATGATCGGCCGGGACGTCTATAGGCGCATATGTTCGTTGTTCGCGTCTCACGCCAAAGCGGGCGGGAAATTCTCCGAAAGCGTCACTATATTATATCTTTGTGCATGGGCACCTCACCCGGACCAACCGAAACCGGCGCGTCGCGGTAGTGGGCAGGTATCTCTCAAAACAACACTTTCCCGACCTAGCGAAAACTGATCGCACGCCTAGCTGGGATCGCGAAGGACGCTAGACAGCATTTGAACCAACGGACCATCTGCCGGCGGCATCGAAAGGCCCCGGATTTCCTCCAGCGACAACCATCGCAAATCTAAGGAATCCGGGCTCTGGACATGTCCCGTCCATTTACGACATATATATAGAAGGAGGACCAAGTGCCGTTCCTCCAGCGCCTCGCTGGCAAAAGCTACAGGCTTAATATCCGCTTGTTTGACCCTGATATCCAGTTCTTCGTGCAACTCACGGATCAGTGCAGCTTCCGGGGTTTCACCCGCTTCAACCTTGCCTCCCGGGAACTCCCATAGCCCTGCCATCGGCTTGCCTTCGGGCCGTTTTTGCACCAGAATTCTGCCATCCCGATCAATCAGCGCCGCGGCGGTCACAAACAGATATGTCGGATTTTTTTCCATTTTTTTATGTGATGTAAGGATTTTGTTAATCCCTTTCTGTGAAAACGATGTTGTTCACGACTTAGCAGAACTTTATCCGCGTAGAGAGAGACATGATTGGATTTTTCAAAAAATTATATCTCTCTGACAAGGGTGCGACAGCTGTTGAATATGGTTTGATACTGGCTCTCATCGCGCTGACCGTGTTGGTTGCGATTTCCGGTGTTGCCAATACAACAATAAATATGTGGAACGGTGTTGCCGACGAGGTAACCCAAGCTTCATAAATATGCTGCTGCACTTAATAGTTTGATAAGGTTTCTACTATAAGTTGATGAATGTTGAGCATAAATTTGTTCAATTGGGTAAGTGAATTTGTCAAATCTAGGAGACCAGACATGAAACTCGTACGTAAAATGTTTAAGAATGAAGAAGGCGCAACGGCTATTGAATATGGCCTGATCGCTGCTTTGATTGCTGTCGCAGCTATTGTTGCAATGGGTTCGCTAGGTAACACCCTCAGCAACACCTTCGGCGAAGTCGATAGCTCGATGCAGGGCAACTAAAGATAAGGCATAATCTTCGGATTATTCCAAAAAAGAGGACGGCAGCTTATGGCTGCCGTCCTTTTTTGTATCCGCTCTAATCAATAGGTTACGATTTTTACCTGTTGCCCAGCCCGCAACCCGTCTGTCACACGGAGCCGGTTGAGAACTAAAAAACGATCCTGCTGGTAGTCCGAATAAGCCATTCTTGAAGAAAGGCTCGAAATCGTATCACCGCTTTTTACCGTCACAACATCAACCTTGCGTGGTTTGATTGCTGCCGCTTCCGTTGCAGACATCCTCGCGATACTCTGATACATCGACGAAAAAACGGAAGCACTTCCGGCGGGAACGATCGTCGCGAAATGATAAGCGCTGTTTTTCGAAAATTCATAGGCAAAAACAGTTACATCAACTTGGCCATTTTCGCTGTCGACCCGAGCCGTAGCATAGGATGCAGGTAAGCCGTTTACCGTTGTTCTCTCGATAGCCCCATGAGAAATCGACTTTCCTTCGCCTGCAAGGCTCTGGAACGCAGCATCAATATAGGATGCCATGTGGCCGTTATAGGCAGCAGTCGTAAATTGTCCCTGTCCACTCGAACCGGTAATCGATACCGCCCGCGCACCATTTTGCATTGCGAAACCGCTCGGAATCGTGAATTTTAGCTTCAGGTCGGGGTGAAGAAAACTATTCCCTTCAATTACGCCTTGCTTGGGATCGTCGCCGTAAAGGATTCCATCGAGTTTTTGCAGAAACTGTTCTCGGTTGCGGACGCCACCAGATCTGGTCAACTTGCCAGCGTTTGTTGCGGCGCGAGATACTCTGCGCGCTGGATCAGGATGTGTACTTGCCCACTCGGGCGCGCTACGGGCATCACGGCCTGCTGCTCGCACGTCGATCGCGGATTGTGCGGCGAGGGAATATAGCATCGACGAAAGCGCCTGAGGATCATAGCCCGCCGAAGCGAGATAACGGATTCCAAGATCGTCAGCTTCATATTCCTGTTTCCGCGAATATTTAAGCGTCAATAACTGACTGCCGGTTCCAAAAACCTCTTGTCCGATACGTCCGATAGCAGAATCACCCAGCAAAACCTGAGATCCTATCTGGCCCAGTATGCCAAGAATACTGTTGCGCGTCGCAGCCTTTTGCCGTTTTTCGCTGTGTCTCGCTGCAACATGGCCGACTTCATGACCCAGAACGCCAGCCATTTCCGCTTCATCGTTCATCAGCGCCATCAACTGGCGTGTGAGATAGACATAGCCTCCAGGAATCGCAAAAGCATTGTTCACGGGGCTGTTGAGCAGCGTTACGGTAAAGTCACTGCGCGCGTTTCCAAGCCCCGATTGAACAGCAATATTTTGCCCCACCTGAACGACATAAGCAACTTGGGAGCCAGTATATGCACCGCCGAATTCCTCAAGCAATTGGGGGTGAGCTTCCGCCCCTTTCTGCTTTTCCGCTGCTGATATTGATCGTGCTTCGCCCGACTGACTTCCTGCAGAACCTACTGCACCGGCATCGGCGCCACTGCCCGTGCAGGCGACCAAGGCTATAACCGCCCCAGCGCTCGTCAATCGTGTCGTTAGTCGCGTCGAAAATTTTCTCATAGCAAGCTCCTCATTGTCGCACTGTATAAGAACGGATCAGCGGGTAAAGGGTTCCGCGTGTAAAATGACGTTTCAGCCGCTCCAGACCGAAGAGGAATCTGTAGTTTCTGATCTAAAGCGCACCAATTTGCAGGAATTTTTCCCGGCGTATTCTTCTCAGCTCTTCGCGATCGAACTGTTCAAGCTGCTCAAATTCTTCCTCGATCGCTTTACTTAGATATGCGATAGCTAGGCTTTGGTCGCGGTGCGCACCGCCCACCGGTTCCGATACTATCCGGTCGATGACACCCAATTTTTTAAGATTCTGGGCAGTGATTTGCATTGCATCTGCAGCCACATCAGCCCTGTCACTGGTGCGCCACAGAATCGAAGCACAACCTTCGGGGGAGATCACCGAATAAACGGCATGTTCGAACATCAGCACACGTTCTGCTGCCGCCAAAGCAACCGCGCCACCCGATCCGCCTTCGCCGACGATCACGGCTACCATCGGAACACCGAGCGAGAGGCATTTTTCAGTCGAGCGGGCGATCGCCTCCGCCTGCCCTCGCTCCTCTGCTGACACACCGGGGAATGCTCCTGATGTATCGACCAAGGTCAAAACTGGAAGCGAGAACCGGTCTGCCATATCCATCAGCCGGATTGCCTTTCGATATCCCTCCGGTTTTCCCATGCCGAAATTGTGCCGCAAGCGGCTTTGTGTATCATCGCCCTTTTCATGGCCGATCACAATCAACCGACGATCCCCCAATCGGGCAAAACCACCCAATATGGCTTGATCATCGCCAAAATTCCGATCGCCGCCAAGCGGCAAAAACTCGTCGAAAAGGCCGGCCACGAAATCCTTGAAATGCGGGCGCTCCGGATGACGGGCCACCTGTGTTTTTTGCCAGGGCGTCAATTTCGAATAGGTGTCAGCCAGCATTTTAGCGGACTTGGTCTGCAGCTTTTCGATTTCTGCTTCGATGTCGAGCGAACCTTCGTCCGCCGTGTCTCTTAGTTCGAGAATACGGGCTTCGAGCGCCGCGATCGGTTTTTCAAAATCGAGATAAGATGTCATGAAATTGAGTTAGAACCGGACAGACGAAACGTCAACGCACGAGATTTCGTTCGCTCAACGGATGACGATTATTCACAAGTTCGACCAGTCGTGCGCTGTCTATATGCGTGTAGATTTGCGTGGTGCTGATGTCGCTGTGACCCAATAGAGTCTGCAATGCCCTCAGATCTGCCCCTCCCTCGAGCAAATGAGTAGCAAATGCGTGGCGCAAGACGTGCGGACTTATATTAGCGGGGTTAATTCCTGCCTTGGCAGCATGTTGCTTGATAATCTGGTACAGTCTGATGCGACTGATATGGCCCTTCCGCGAAGGAAACAGCCATTTTTCTTTCGGATCAACGCATGCCGCCCATCGATGAACAGCTGCACGCGCTTGTTGGGAGATTGGTACCAACCGTTCCTTCTCCCCTTTTCCCTTGATAATCAAATAGGGCTTGTTCCCTCTGATGGAAGACCGCTGCAAACTCACCAGTTCGCTCGCCCTGAATCCGGAGCCATAAAGCAGCTCCATAATGGCAGAAAGTCGAAGGGTAGCTGGCTTAACCGGATCGCAATTGAGCCCCTCGGCGATCAACTGGAAGAGACTCGCGATTTCTGCGTGGGACAGTGTCTTGGGTAATGAACGGACTACTCCCGGTCGTGGTAGTGCGTCAGAAGGGTCGTTCTCGCGAAAGCCCTCTTCCACTAAAAATCCGAAATATCGCCGCAGACTCGAAGATTTGCGAGCGACTGTGCTATTTCGCAGATTGCGCCAGCGAGCAGGTAAATTCTTGATCTCATCTCTGTCAGCGCTCGACAATCTTCCACCGACTATCGCCGATGCTTGCTCCAAATCGGATCGATAAGCCGACAAAGTATGCTGGGACGCTCCGGCTTCTGCGACGAGCATCTCGAGAAATCGTTCAATCAGATTGGCATCATCACTCATATCTTGCTCGAATAAGCCTCAAGACCATCAAAGCAAAGCCTATGTCCGCGACAAAGCTTCCGCCGCTATCATCCGCGCTTCAGGCTCAAGACCCACGCGTTTCAGACTCTGCACTATATGGTAAAGATGTAATGGCGACATCGCCTTCCAGTTCCGGCCTTGCATACCGACTGCCGCGAGCAATGCCACTGTACCTTGTTGCCCACGTTGCGCGGCCAACTGAATTGCCTTGGTCCACCGTGTCGAGCGGCCCAAGTTTAACTCCAAATCACTCGAAAAATCATCGACTGTCTGCCGGTCGGCTCGTCCCAAACCAGCGACGGCGGCCAGCAAAAATTTACTACGCAGTTGCCCTTCACTGGCATCAGCATCGCCAAAATCATCAAGCGCACCATAAGATATCGTGATATTTTTGGTCGGCGAAGCTACGGCCAGTAACGCCCAGCCATCACTGCCCTGATCGACAATATCTGCCCATCTGATAGCACTACGATCGAGGCCGGCGGTCAGCATTGACGCGATCAGATCCGCACTTTGATCACCAAGCGCTTCTGCCGGAGGAATTTTTGCAGCGGCTCTAGCGGTCAAGATTTTGGCCGAATATCGCGATAGCGTCCCTTTAGACCGCTCCCATAAATCACGCATTGCTGCCAAACGGGATTCCGCTGTGTCGTTGGTGTAGGCCTGACGCAAAACCGACGCCAGCGCCCGACGATCATCACTCGCTTCCGGATCATCATATGCCGCAGAGTAAAGATCGACCATCGCCTGACTTGAGACCACACCGATCGCAGCCGCGATATCCGCCGCTTTCATTCGAGAATCCATTGAAAGCATCGGTGCCCGAACGCGCCACCCCTGAACATGACGGCCGGCCTTGGCGTATAGCCGATCCGGAGGTTCCACGCCGGTTGCAACACCCAGACCGAACCGCCAATTGTTAAAGAATTCGATATCGTCCCAAAGGATGGCGACCGCTCTACGGCCTTCGAAACCGGCACCGATCGTCTTTTCAGCTAGCAAATAGTCTATTCCAGTGGCAGCCTTCTCCCGTCTCGCTTGCTGGAGCAAGCTGGTCGCCCGACTTTGCTCCCCTGTAAGAGATGCACATATCGGACGGAACATAGTCCATGTCGGCGCATTGCTTACTCGCGCACCACCATCAACAAGAGGGCAAATACCGGCGGGATCGGCGGTCGCCAGATGCGCCTGCATTGCTACTTCGTAAAGTCTCGGCGTGTAATTATCACCATCAACCTTCATAACGAGCGAGCGGGCGGCATCTGCCTCGCCTATGAGCAGCAGACGCCATGCTCGTTCGGCGGTCCAATCCGCAGGATTGACATTCTCAGGGCTGGTGACCTTGCTTAGCAAAGTACGTCGCAGCAAGATCGAACCCCAGCGAGAAATAATCGGGCCACGCAAGTTTCTGATCAAGTTGGTCAGATATTGCCCACCCTCTTGGCCGAAGGCATCTGCCGCCAGGCCATTGTGCTGAGGCGTTAAAACGCCGATTTCTGCCATCGACCGCCTTTCGCCTGCGGAAAGACGATATTGGGGCTGCAACGCATCATCCAGCGCGTTCAAATCGAGATCCCCGTTCTCGTCGAGAGTCAACGATGGCGAAACGGAACCAAGGTCTGGAACATTGCCATCCGCATAAGGTCCGCTTGATGGGTCGCTTGGCTGAGGGTTTGCAGGCCGCGCCGAGACTGGACCGGGCGCTGGCGATGGTATGGCCACGGGTGCGGGGCTGGGCGAAGGCGCAGTATCTCCAAACCCAGGCGGCAACAACGACTCCGGTGAATCCTGCCCCAATACCGGGATCGCTACCAATAGAGCACCAAGACTCACGGCAGCCAACGATATGTGTTTGATACGCGCTCGCATTTTACTGCAGATCATCACCAATAACAGGCTTTTCAACCGGTTGCAGTGGCTGCTCGACATCCATCGAGGCTAGATAAACAGCCGTGCCGATCAAGACAGCAACAAACAAAATTAAATAGACCAACTTACGCGGCATAGATGTGGCTCAATCTTTCGAACGGTTAAAAAACTAGCATAATCAGCATTGGAAATTGCACCCTTAGCCAACCGCTGTATAGCCTTTGCCCCAATGGATAAAAACATTAAAGCCTCTTTCGACAATTCAGCAGGAAATTCCGGTGAAAAGCCAGTTTCCGGTTCAGAGAAACCTATTGTCCTGGTCGGTTTGATGGGAGTCGGCAAAACCACAGTGGGCCGACGCCTCGCAAAACGGATGAGTCTTGCGTTCGTGGACGCCGACGAGGAGATCGAACGTGCGGCAGGTCTTACCGTAGAAGAAATTTTTAGCCGCTTCGGTGAAGCCTATTTCCGTGACGGCGAAAGGCGCGTGATAACACGCCTGCTGGAGGGCAAGCGTCAGATCATCGCTACCGGCGGCGGAGCGTTCATGAACAACGAAACGCGGACATTAATTCTGGAAAAGGCGATCGCAATCTGGCTCGACGCTGATCTGGAGACATTGGTAAAACGCGTGGGCCGGCGCAATACCAGACCATTACTGAAATCTGGTGACCCGGCAAAGATTTTAGCCGATCTGGCGGCGAAAAGAAATCCGGTTTATGCCACGGCACATATTCATGTCATGGGCAATGATTCGCCCCATGAAATTACTGTAGAAAAGATTATCGAGGCATTGCAAAGTTGACCCAAATCACTGTTGAATTAGGCGAGCAAAGCTATCCCATATTGGTTGAACCAAGCGCACTTGAGCGGGCCGCGACGCATCTGCAGGGATTTGCCAATAATCAGCGACTTTTTGTTCTCACCGACGAAAATGTTGGATTTCATCTGCTTCCTAAGCTGAAGGGATCTTTTGCCGGAAGCGGAATTGATCTCATCATCAAAAGCCTCCCAGCAGGCGAGTCGAGCAAGAGTTGGCGCCAACTGGAACTAGTGACCGACTGGCTGTTGGCCCAAGGCGTCGAACGCTCCGATACACTGGTGGCGCTTGGCGGTGGTGTGATGGGTGATCTCACCGGATTTGCAGCAGCAATTGTCAAGCGCGGCTGCAGGTTCGTCCAGATACCCACCAGCCTACTTGCCCAGGTGGATAGCAGCGTCGGTGGCAAGACGGCGATCAACAGTTCAGCCGGAAAGAATTTGATCGGTAGCTTTAACCAGCCCCGTTTTGTGCTGATTGATCCACTGGTACTGAACAGCCTGCCGGACCGGGAATTGCGCGCCGGCTACGCCGAAGTGATCAAATATGGATTGATCAGCGACCCAGACTTTTTCGCTTGGTGCGAAGCCAATGGCTGCGAGGTTCTGGATCGCGACCCGAAAGCCCTCAGCAAAGCGATCATCCATAGCGTACGCGCAAAAGCCCTAATCGTCGGAGAAGACGAGAAAGAGCTCAGCGGTCGCCGTGCTCTACTCAATCTTGGCCATACCTTCGGCCATGCGCTGGAGGCGGAAACCGGCTTTTCGGACAAGCTGGTCCACGGCGAAGCTGTCGCGGCCGGGATGGCACTGGCATTCGGATATTCGGTAAGCCGCGGCCATTGCGACCCGGTCGAAGCGGAACGCGTCCGATCCCATCTTAAGGCGGTCAATTTGCCCTATAATTTGGCAACTGCTTCGGTCAGCGCATCCGGCCAACGACTGGTCGACCATATGATGCACGACAAGAAAATGAGCGGCGGCACCCTGCCTTTCCTGCTTGCAAACGGTATCGGACAGTCCTTTCTGGCGAAGGATGTCGATCTGGAGGACGTTGCTAAATTTCTGGACGAGTCGGACTAACCAACCGCGAAAAATCGGGGATCAGGATTTCTTCGCCGCGTTATTTTCGAATCTGAGTTCTCCGCCGGCGAGCATGTCACCGCCGGACTTCATCTGCGCTTCCAGCCGGTCGCAATCGCGCTGACGGAATTCTTCGTCGACCTCTTCGATCAGACTGCTATCCAAATCAATCGCGAACATGGTCTGGCGCGCGAGATGGATCGCTGATTCAAACATTTCCCGCTTCATCCCGACGATGCCGAGCCCCTTGAGCGCGATCAGCTGGCGGCGGTCATAGACCCGGACGAATATCTTGGTTTCCGGGAAAGACTGAACGATTGCGCGCACCTGTTCCGGACCGAATTCCTTATCATCCATACAGAAGACAATGGCATCCGCTTCATGTGCTCCTGCCCGTCGCAACAGGTCGACGCGAGTACCGTCACCATAGAAGACCTTGGCGCCAAATTGCTGGTGAACGTCAATCTGCTCCGGCTTGATATCGATCAACGTCAGCGGGATTTTTGCAGCCATCAGCACTTGCGATACCGTCTGACCAAACCGTCCCTGCCCGACCACGATGACCGACGCTCGCCCAGCGTTGGAAGGGTCTTCGAGATCCGCTGACGACTTGCTTGCTCCACTGCTGAATCGCCGCGCGAGCAGCATCAGAAAGGGCGTGGTCGCCATTGAAATGGTGATAATCGCGCCGAACAGACTGCTCGCTTCAGGTTCAATCAATAGCGCCTTTTCCGCCTCAGAGAATAGAACAAAGCCAAATTCGCCACCCTGACTGAGCAGCATTCCCATCGCAAGAGCAGGGTTGGTATCCATACCAAACAGCTTGCCGAGTCCGAAAATAATAGCGATTTTGACTGCCACCAGCACAATGGCCGCGCCCAATACAAAACCCGGATTTTCGATTACTACATTGATATCCAGCATCATGCCAACCGCCAGGAAGAAGAAGCCGAGCAATAGAGATCGAAACGGATCAATGTCGGCTTCCAACTCATGACGATAGGGTGAATTCGCCAGCATGACCCCAGCGATAAAGGCACCCAGAGCGGGCGATAGACCGATAAATTCCATCAGTGCGGCGCCGCCGAATACAGCTACAAGACCGGCGACAATGAACAATTCACGTTCGGCAATCCTACCGATCACCTTCAACAAGGGCTGCAACAGATATTTTCCGGCCAAGATGAGCCCGCCGATTGCAAGTACCGCGTAAAGTGCAGTCAGCCAACCTGACGGCCCACCTTCGTCCTGTGGTGCGCGGGATAGTGCAGCAATGATAGTGAGCAGCGGGATGATCGACAGGTCCTGAAACAACAGGATCGAGAAAGCTTTCTCTCCGGTCGGCGTATTCAGTCTGCCGGAAGATTGCAGCATCGGGAGCACCTGCGCCGTCGAGGAGAGCGCCAATGGCAAGCCTATGGCGATGGATGCAGCAAGGGTGAAATTGGTCGTCGCCATGATCAGCAGAAACAGCGCGACGCCGCACAACACAACCTGACTCATTCCGAGTCCGAATATCGCCTGACGCAAACGCATGAGTCGCGCCGGTGCCAGTTCCAGCCCGACAATGAAGAGCAGGAGAATGATCCCGATTTCGGAAAACTCCAAAATCGTACCGGCGTTGCTGATCAACTGAAATCCATGCGGGCCAATCAACACCCCTGCAATCAAATAACCGAGAACCGCGCCGATGCCGAACCGTCGAAATACCAGCACCATGACCAAAGCCGCGCCGAGCATGACAAAACCGCCCAGAAGCAGATCGGCCATATGAGTTTCAGGTGCCATGACTCAGGTTGTCTTTCGTTTGGCGGCGTTGGCAAATGCCGCGATCAATGCATCATAGGGAAGCAATATGGCAGCATGACGCCCCTTGTGGTCTCGGGCCGCAACCAGCTTGTCCATATTTTGCCAGTCTCCGGGACTTTCCGCCTTTCCGCTGAAAAACTCTTCCAGCCCGGACTTGGCCTGCACGATGTCAATCAAGCTGAGGCCAATAGCTTCTGTCCCGAGAATGGAAGCGGACGCCTGACCAAGCGCACAGGCGCTTATACTCATTCCCAAATCTACCAGCGCACCATCATCCGCTAAAATAACATCAGCAGCAACAACGCTGCCGCAAGTCCGGGACCGAATTTCAGCGCTACCGTCCGGGCTATCCAGCCGCTCCTGATGCGGAATTGACACCGCGAGACGCAAAATATCACGGGTGTATAAAGCCTCGCTCATTCAACGGGCTCTACAGGATCGACCGGCGTTGCCCGCTGTTCATGTACAAAATCGACCATAGCATTTCCGCTGGCGTTAAGCAGCGGATAGGTCCGAGATTCGGCGAGCCATTCCGGCCGTGGTTCGTCAACGCCATAAATAGTGTCGTTGACCAGCACCACCAGCAGATAGAGCAAAGTCGCACCAATCAATCCCTTGATCATGCCAAAGCCGAAACCAAGTACCCGATCAATGGGACCGAGCATCGATTTGCGCGATCTGGCACCAATGGAGCGGGCGATCCAGCGGCCCAGCGCATAGGTCACGATGGCAATCGAAGCGAAGGCCAGCACCGAAGAACCGCTCTCGCTCCCCACCGGACCGATCAGCCGGTCCGTTATCGGCGTATGCAGCGTTCTCACGCCAATCACGATCAATATCCAGGCGATCAAAGAAAGCGCTTCCTGAACGAATCCTCTGAGGAATCCGAGCACCGCTGCTCCGCCCATTAAAATCAGTACAAATATATCGAGACCGGTCATCGGCTCTAGCTAGTCACGCTCGAGCATATGGTCAACGAGATTGGCGAGTTTGGCGAATTGCAGCTTCTTTATGCTGTCGCTGCTTTTTTCGCCCGATGCCGGTATCAGTGCGCGGTCGAAGCCGAGCTTGGATGCTTCCTTCAGGCGGAGAGGCGTGCGCGAGACCGGCCGGATTTCCCCGGACAGCGCAATTTCCCCGAATATCACGGCATCGCTGGGCATCGGACGTTCGGCATGGGCGGATATCAGCGCAGCCGCCACAGCCAGATCGGCAGCAGGATCGGTGAGCCGATAGCCCCCCGCGACATTGAGATAGACTTCAGCACCAGAGAAGCTGAGCCCGCAGCGCGCTTCCAGCACCGCCAGGATCATCGCCAGCCGGGAACTGTCCCATCCCACGACCGACCGCCGCGGGGTTGCGCCACTCGCCAGCCGCACCGTCAGCGCCTGAATCTCGACCAGCACCGGCCTTGTGCCTTCCATCGCCGGGAACACGGTTGCTCCGGTGACTTCCTCGCTGCGGTCGGTCAGGAACAGCGCTGACGGATTCGCCACCTCTGTGAGGCCAGCTTCTTCCATCGCGAAAACGCCGATTTCGTCGGTGCCGCCAAAGCGGTTCTTGATTGCCCGGAGGATGCGATACTGATGGCTGCGCTCGCCCTCGAAGCTCATCACCGTGTCGACCATATGCTCGAGCACGCGCGGACCGGCGATATTGCCGTCTTTGGTGACATGGCCAACGAGCATCACCATCGTGCCATGTTCCTTGGCGAATTTGATGATTTCCTGCGCCGAGGCGCGCACCTGGCTAACAGTCCCCGGCGCGCCCTCGATCAGATCGCTGTGCATAGTCTGGATCGAATCGATCACGACAAAATCCGGAGCGTCGCGGCCCAGAGTGGTCAAAATATCGCGGACAGAGGTTGCAGAGGCCAATTTGACCGGTGCTTTGCCCAGTCCAAGCCGCCGCGCCCGCAGCCGCACCTGGTCCGCTGCTTCCTCGCCCGAAATATATGCTACCGAAAGCCCTGCATCGGCCAATCTCGCAGAAACCTGCAAGAGCAAAGTCGATTTTCCGATCCCCGGATCACCGCCCATAAGTGTTGCGGAACCGGCCACCAGCCCGCCCCCGACAGCACGATCAAACTCAGCGATGCCGGTCTTTCGGCGATCAGGCAGTGCGATCTCACTGTCCAACCCGACCAGCCGCACCTCGCGCCCGCCGGACTGCAGATTATGCTTGGAAGCAAACACCGTTTCGCCCGCTTCCTCGACGAGCGTATTCCACTCGCCACAGTCGCCGCACTGCCCTTCCCAGCGATGCGCGATCGAGCCGCAATTCTGGCAGACATATTTTTTCTTTGGTTTGGCCATGCGGCTTATTTAGCAGAACAAATAAAGAACGCCAGTGCTTTTGGGGCAAAATAAAATCAGGAGTAAACGGATCACACCTTCGGATAGAGATAATGATTTAAATTTGCAAACCTGCGCGCCGACACGCAAGTTAAATCGCCTTTGCCCGTATCATGATTGGCTGGCCGGTTCATGAATCTGGTTTAGCAGAGAGAAGCTGGTCAAGGAACGTACAGTTGAAATCATTGAGCAAAATCGCCCCAACGTCATCAACCACCGGATTCACGCTTGCACCCTCCTCGCCATCCTGTAGTTAAAAAGCCATGCGGCAGAAAGAACTCAGACTGGCCTTGATCTGCTATGGCGGCGTTAGTCTGGCTATCTATATGCACGGCATCACCAAGGAGATCTGGAAACTGGCGCAGGCCAGCCGGGATTTTCACGATGGCGCAAGGGTCGACCAGTGCAGCCGCGGCATTTATTATGACATATTGGAATGGCTGGAGCAGGAGACCGGCACAAGGCTGCGTGTGCTGCCGGATATTATTTCGGGGGCAAGCGCTGGCGGGATCAACGGGATATTCCTGTCGCAAGCGATATTGTCGGGGCAGTCGCTCGATCCGCTGACCGATTTGTGGCTCGACACCGCCGATGTCGACAAACTGCTGGACCCCGATGCACGTCCGCTGTCGCGCTTCTCCAAATTCTGGGCCGAGCCGATTGCGTGGATGGCGCTGGGCCGCAAGGGTGGAGCAGTCGAGCAGACTGTGTCGAAGGAAGCCCGCGAAGAGGTCAAGATGAAGCTCTCGCGTTTTGTCCGCGCACGCTGGTTTGCGCCTCCCTTTGGCGGCAAGGTGTTCAGCGGCCTTATCTGGGATGCGCTCGCTGCAGTCCAGGCAACCGAACGCGGCCCCCGTCTGCTCCCACCGGGCCAGCCGCTTGACCTATTCGTCACGGTGACCGATTTTGTCGGCCATCCCGAGAAGTTGCAACTGCACAGCCCTCCCGAAGCGCTCGAGATGGAGCATCGCATCACCATCGGCTTCTCGACCAGAGGAAAGAGAGACGATGCGATTGCGGATCCGGCAGCCCTGACCTTTGCCGGTCGCGCCACTGCAAGCTTCCCCGGCGCTTTTCCACCTTTCACAGTGCGGGAGTTGGACGAGTTGTTGGCCGAGCATGAATATGTATGGGAAGGTCGTCCTGCCTTTCTCAAACGGATATTGCCCAACCAGTTTCGTGCCGGCACGGCCGAAGATACCGTGCTGATCGACGGTTCGGTCCTGGCAAACGCTCCTTTTGCACAGGCAATCGAAGCGCTGAAGAACCGACCGGCCAAGCGCGAAGTCGACCGACGGTTCGTTTATATCGACCCGCGCCCTGATCTCGACGTCGCGAAAAGCGACAAAGCGATGCAGCGGCTGCAGGCTGCGCAGGAGGAGGAGAATGAAGCGCTGCCCGGTTTCTTCTCGACGATTTTCGGAGCCATTTCCAATATCCCCCGCGAACAACCGATCCGCGACAATCTCAACGCAATTGCCCTCCGATCCAACCGGATCACCCAGATGCGGCTGATCACCGAGAATTTGCGCGGCGAGGTCGAGGAACATGTCGAAGGCCTGTTCGGACGGACGTTTTTCCTCGACCGGCCAACCGCCGCGCGCGTGGCGGCGTGGCGGCGCAAGTCGCACGACAGGGCGGCCAAGCTCGCGGGATTTTCTTACAGCGCTTATGGCCACCTCAAGCTAGCGACGGTTATCGAGGATATTGCGCATACCGTACGGCGAGCCAAATCTGATCCCAACGCACATAACCATCCGGGATTGCGCAGCGCGCTCTGGACCGAGATACGCCGCCTTGGCCTCGACAATGTCGGACAGAAGAGCGGCGGACCAACCAAATTGGCGGCTGAATTCTTCCGCCAGCATGATCTGGGATTCCGGATACGCCGTCTTCGCTTTCTCGCCCGGCAGCTGGCCGAAGATCTCGATCGGGCCGACCCCGCTGATGCAGAGGTCATGGAAGGGATACATGATATCATCTATGATTGCCTTTCCCTCTATATCGAGCGCGAGACGATCGAATATCTTGGCGATGATTTCATTGCTCTTGCCGAACAGGCGGAGGTGCAGCCCGGGGCGATGCTGGATGCGCTGGCCAAGGCCCGCGATCTTACGACAGCCGATGCCATTGTCGACGCCAGACTGGCGGCGGCGCTGGCGGTGATACCGAAGGCGGAGAAGCGGTCGATGCTGCTCGCCTTCCTCGGCTTTCCCTTTTACGATATCGCTACCTTGCCGCTGCTGCAGGGCGAAGGGCTTGACGAATTCGACCCGATCAAGGTCGACCGCATCTCTCCCGAAGACGCCCGGACGATCCGCAAAGGCGGCGTGGCGGCGACGCTAAAAGGCATTGAATTCAACAATTTCGGCGCCTTTTTCAGCCGCAGCTACCGCGAGAATGACTATCTCTGGGGCCGGCTGCATGGTGCCGACCGGATGATCGACATCATGCTGTCCACTCTGCCCGAGTCCAAGCGCCCCGATGGCGACACGATTTTGGGTTTCAAGAAAACCATCTTCCGCAAGATCGTAGATGAAGAGGAGCCCCGGCTGACCAGGGTCAAGCCGCTGATCGCCGCCTTGCGCGAAGAAATCGAGGCGGCGACCCTCTGACTAGTGGGCGTGGTCGTCCACGTGTTCCGGTTTCTGCACGCTCTTGTATACCGCCGCGACAAAAGCATCACCCTTGATAAAGGCATCGGGATTGACGTCCCATTGCCCCGCAAGCTTCATGGCCTGCACCTGCTCCAGCGACTTGCCCTCGCCTTGCGCCTTTACCACCGCGCCGATCACCGTCTTCATCATGTCGCGATATGCGATCAGGTCCGTTTTGGTCGCCATGGGTCCATGACCGGGAATGATCTTCGTGTCGTCATTCACCATGGTCAGCACTTTGTCCGCAGCGGCCAATATCCCGCGCGCGTTGCCGCCGCTGTCCAGATCAATGAAGGGCAGACTCATCTTGTTGAAAAACAGATCCCCCATGTGGAGCACATTCGCCTTTTTCCAGAATATGATACTATCGCCATCGGTGTGACCATGTTTCATATGTTTTATCTGCACCTCGTCACCATTGAGATGAAGCTTTAGCCCGTCATGATAGGTCACGGTGGGCAAGGCCTCGACCGCAGATGCCGGGTCATTGCCGCGCCCCGACTTCTGGATACCCAGCATCCGTTCCCGAACATGGTCATGCGCCATGATCAGCGCACCAGCCTTGCCGAAATTTTCATTCCCGCCGCTATGATCGCCGTGCCAGTGGGTGTTGATCAGATATGTGACCGGCTCCGCGCCCAGACCAGCGATGGCAGCCTGAATTTTCGGCGTCAGAGGAGCGAACTGGTCGTCGATCAACACCGTTCCGTCGGGTCCGTAGGAGACACCGATATTGCCACCGGCACCAAATAATACAGCGACGCCTTCGGCCAACGGCACGACCTTGATCTCGACCCCGGCGAAGCGGTCCGCTTCCTGCGCATTGCTTTCGCTGTAGGCAGAGAGGGCCAATGGAGAGACTGCGAGCAACAGTACGGCTAGGGTTCTGGATATCGGTTTTGACATATGAAGGGTCTCCTGTTTTTTCTCGTCGATCCGGTGGTTTTGGTTGGCTATCGGTTACCCCAGCTCCATCGGTTTAGACCCGAGCCTTCGCCGGGGTGACAATTATTCTAGCGACTTAACATCGATACGCAGCAACCGCTATCCCTTGGCAAAAAACATCAAATTTACCAGCCGTCCATCCTGCGGCGTCTTGCCAAATGCCATCCCGCTATTGTGGAACATCCAAGGACTGAACAGGATCAGCCGGTTGAAGCGCATCGGCACCGTCATCACCTTCGCCCATTTTGCCGGATGGTTGGTGTCCTTGTTGACCACATCCTCGATTAACGCATTTATGTCGGAATAGCCGGCTTTGATGATCCCCGGCATATCTGTCGGAACACGTTCCAGACCGGTGCGTTTGTGGCGGAAAAATTCGGTGCCGCCTTTGCAATGTTCGGGGAGCGAGAGATAGAGAATGCCGGAATAGAAGGCCGGATCAATATGCACGCCGCTTCGCCCCTTGTCGCCTTTCAGGGTGATCCGGCAATGCAAATGGCTAGTATTCGGCGCGGCTTTCACCGGTGCGTTGATGATCCCGGAGATCCGCTCGTCGAGTCCCTGAATATCCAGCGGTCTGGTCGAGATATGGCCAGGATAATTGCCATGCTTGTTTTGCGGATCATAATCGAGCGCCAGAGCGGCGTTGCGCGCCGCCAATGGATCGGAGATAAAATCGTCCAGAATAAGCAGCGACGGCAGCATCAAAAAACTCTCCGACGAGACGGCAAAACAATCATCGCGGCGCACTCATGGAGGATATCCGCACCCAGCCGTTCATATTACGAGCGAGTAGTCTGATGAACTTTACAAACTTTACAGTGTTAAAGAAAAAGAATCCTGCCCTAGCATCGACGTCAGAAATACCCCTTAACCTACTGGTAAGATAATATAAATATTGAAGAGATGGCAGATTAGACATTTTGCATCCCTATCATGAATGGCCTGCTGTAGGACATTATTTTCTCACCCTAACCTCCAGCCATTTGTTTGGGGCCTTGGGTTCGCCAGTCTCAAACCTATTCTTTGCGACCGGCAAAGCCACCTTCGACAATCGCGCCAACCCTGCTCATGAATTCCATACCATTTGCAATCTCTTCATCGGTCAACTGGTCAGAGATCAATGCGATGAAAGCCTCTGTCCGCTCCATCATTTCATTCACCGTTGCCTGACCCTTTTTCGTCAGACGAATGACCTTCTCCCGCGCCGACGCCTTGCTTTCCTTGATCGATATCAGATTGAGATCTTTTTCCGCCATGGCGCGCAAGACTTTCGAAATCGCCGGGCTGCCCAATTCATACCATTCGCCGATCAACCGTTCGATCGTCTTGCGATGGATCGTATTGCGATCCGTGCCCTTGGAATGGATGATCCACAGGATCACCGTCTGGTGCCGGGTCAGATTGGACCCGCTCAGATGTTTTTCGACCGCCATGCCCACCGAATAATGGAACGGATAGAATAGCTTGAGGAAGTTTTGCGGGGCAGTTTCCCGTTTTATGGGATAGTCTATGCCGAAATCAGACTGCTGCTTCACTCTATACTCCATTGTTGGAATGTCCGCCCGCTGTCGTCATCCACGGATCGCCATGCTCGATGAACGAATATCATGAAAAAGTCTATTCCTCCTACTTAAAAATCAAAAACTTTTGTGCGCAAGATTCGCGATTTTAGCCCTTTGGATATCTATCATCATTGATCAGCTTTATAATTAAATCAATTATAATCAAGCAGTTAAATAAAATTTCCTTTCAATCCAGCGAGCTCAGTTGACAAATTTATTACCCAATCTCTATTGTGTCGATAAGAAACAATGTCGTTACGACATATAAATATATGAGGTTGAGGATACATGAAAACCGCGTTTAGCGCCGACCAGTTGAGCCGTCCGGAAGTGATCCGGAATCCCTATCCCTATTATGATCTGCTGCGCGATCAGTCGCCGGTTTTCGGTTATCGCGATTTTCCTCCCGGCACGATGCCGGGGGTAGACGAACCTAAACCATCCTGGGTGGTGCTCAACTTCGATGATGTCGCCGCAGTCGCCTGGGATCATGACAGCTTCTCTTCGAGGGACAGCTTGCAGGAAGAATCCTCCGCGCCTTCGCTAATGCTGGTCAATCACGATCGGCCGGAACATACCCGCCTGCGAAAAATTGCAACCAAGGTTTTTCAACCTGCATCGATCAAATCTCTGGCGCCGGCAGTAGATGCGCTGGTCACCAAGACCATGGACGATTTTTTCACAACCGACCAAACCATCGATGTCATGGCCGAATATTGTGCGATGCTGCCCAGCAGAGTGATGGCCTATCTTTTCGGCATGCCGGAAAATATGGACCACGACGTACGCAACTGGGCATCCGCCTTCATGCTGTCCGCCGACATATATCCGGAGGAACGGCAAGCTTATAATGAAGAAGCAATGGGCTTCTTTGCAGAGCATGTCAGAGAGCATATCGACCGGATTGCCAAAGGCCAAAACACGCCCGGCCCATTGCTCAACGCCTTCATCCGCACCGAAGTCGACGGCGACAGCCTGTCTTTCGAAGAAATAGTCCGCTTCTGCATGACCGCCACCGTCGCCGGGGCGGAGACAACTTCTTTCTATCTCGGCAATCTGATCGCCGTGTTCGCCGACTTCAACGACATCTGGCAGGGATTCGTCGAGGACCCGACGTTGTTCGACGCAATATATAAGGAAACCCTCCGCTTTCACGGCCCGCCGCAGCGGCTATTCCGGGTGGCAACCCGCGACATCACGATAGGCAATGCCGATATCAAGCGCGGCGATTGGGTCGCCTGTTTCTTCGGCGCGGCCAATTATGATCCGGAGACTTTTCCAGAGCCGTATGAGTTCCAACTGAACCGCAAGAATGCCAATCGCCATATGAGCTTCGGCTATGGCATCCATCGCTGTCTCGGCGCTCCGCTGGCGCAGCTGGAAGCGGAGTCCACCGCACGCATGCTGCGGGACCGATATAAGCAGATTGAACGCGCAGGCGAAGCGGTCTGGCAGGATGTCAGCCTGCTCAACCACGGGCTGCACAGCAACCCGGTAATTTTTCGCGCTCGGGATTAGAAACAGAAAATATTCAAAAACAACGGTGAGCAAAATCACCGAAAGAGGGAGGACGAGATGAACATTCGGAACAACAAGAAAGCTGTGCTCGCGACGGCCAGCCTGCTCGCCATCATGGCAGAACCAGCTCCGCTTTACGCCCAGCAGGACGCCAGCGAGGAAGCGCAAGAAAGCACAGGTGATGTCATCATCGTGACCGCCAATCGCCGCGCAGAATCGATTCAGGATGCACCTTTGTCGATCACCGCATTCGGTGGCGATGAACTCGCCAACCGGTCGATCACCTCGATAGAACAAGTCGGTGCCATCGCGCCCGGTGTCCAGATTTCCACCTATCAGGGCGACACATCAATCTTCATCCGCGGCATCGGCACACCAACGATCATCGCCGGCACCGACAGCTCGACCGCGACCTATATCAACGGCGTCTATATCAGCCGCCCCGCGGCAATCGGTCCGCAATTTTTTGATATCGAACGTATCGAAGTGCTCCGCGGACCACAGGGCACGCTCTATGGCCGCAATGCGACTGCGGGTGCGGTCAATATCGTGACCAATCGCCCGTCCGATATTCTCGAAGGCAATCTCCAGCTGACGGTCGGCAACTATGATCGATTTCGGGTCACCGGTGCCTTGAGTGGACCAATCAATGACGCGATCCGCGCACGCCTCGCCTTTCAATGGGAAGATCGCGACGGCTATGCGACGGTGACCAGACCCGACAACAGTACCGAGCGGGTGGAAGACAAAGAGGATTATTCTATCCGGCTCACAGTGGAGGCCGATCTCTCTCCCGACGCTACCCTGACCCTCAACGGCGACTATTACCGCGCCGACGACAAGGCTAATGCCTATTTCTACGCCAGCGCAGGCTATGCCGACGAAATTCCGGGCTGGTACGGGACGCGCGAAGGGTCGCAAACCCTGCCTTATTTCGGGATGAAAAATGCGGGCCGTGTTTCCGAAGCCGCTTCCCGCGGCATTTATTCCGATGCCGCCTATTTCAACAAGGTCGAAAATTGGGGCCTCGGAGCCACGCTCGACTGGGATATCGCCGAATATAATCTGAAAGTCATCGGCAGCTATCGCGATACCAACCCGGTTTCACAAAATGAATTCGATCTGTCGGATGCCTATGTCAATTATGTCGGGCGCGAGGAAGATCATTGGCAGTGGAGCGGCGAAGTGCAGCTGAGCTCGCCCACCGACAAACCCTTCTCGTGGATTGCCGGCGCTTATTATTTCGAAGAGCGCAATATCATCGACAATGATATTTTCGGCAATTTCTGGGAACCCATTCTCATTCAGGGTTTCACGGATTTGCAAGCAGCCGGTGTTCTGCCGCCCTTCCCAGTTGTCTTTCCCGACAGCGACCTGTGTTGCGAATTGCATCTGAGCGGCGAACAGGAGACCAAGGCCTGGGCCGCCTATCTCGATACGCAATGGGAAGTCTCGGACCAGATCACCGTCCGGCTGGGCGGTCGCTATAGCGAAGAGCGGCGAGACGGTCGGCAGAATTTTGATCTCGTGATGCTTCCCGATATCCGAATCGCGCCGAACACGATCTTCTTTCCCGATGCGATCAGTGAAGACCGCGATGCGGCGCAGCCCGATCCGTTCGGCTTCATCATCGCTCCCGTCAACGGCCCGACGACCTTCAGGGCATTCACGCCCAAGCTCGGTATAGATTTCAAACCGAGCGACGACGTGATGCTCTACGCCTCTATCCAGCGCGGCTTCAAAAGCGGCGGCTATAATATCGGCAGCAGCCAGCGCGACCCGTTCGAGCCGGAAAAAATCTGGTCCTATGAAATTGGTGCCCGCACCGAATTGCTCGACCGCGCCCTGATGCTCAACGG
Organism: uncultured Parasphingorhabdus sp.; assembly: GCF_963975555.1. Classification (GTDB taxonomy): domain Bacteria; phylum Pseudomonadota; class Alphaproteobacteria; order Sphingomonadales; family Sphingomonadaceae; genus Parasphingorhabdus. Next base: position 24,489 of record NZ_CAXBHH010000008.1, read on the forward strand.
CTCGGCATTCTGGTATGACTATACCAACCTGCAGGCGCAGGACAGCGTTGGCAATCAGCCGATCATCCGCAATGTCGGCAAGGCAAGAGTACGCGGTTTTGAAGTCGAAACCGTCGCCCGCCCGACCGACTTCTTCCGGCTGGAAGGCGCGCTGACCTATGTTGATGCGCAATTTACCGAGGGCCAGCTGACAGAACCATTGCGTCCCGCTCCGCTGACTGACGCTCCCGGCTCGCTGGTCCGCAATCTCGACGGCCTGCGTCTGCCGCGCGCGCCGCGCTGGAAGTTCAGCCTTGCCGGTCAGGTGGAGCAGCCAGTGGGTGATGCGGGTCATGTAACGGCACGCGCCGAATATCACTGGCAGAGCAAGACCTACTTCACTGTCTTCAACATCGATGCCGCGTCACAGGAAAGCTATGGCCTGCTCCGCGCCAGCCTCGGCTTCACCAGCGCCGATGACAAGTGGAGCGTCCGCCTGTTCGGCGACAATCTGACCGGCGAGACCTATTTCACCAACCAGATACTGACCGGCACCGTCTACGGCGCGGAATTTGTCGGGCCGCTCGGCACACCGGCGACCTATGGCGTCGACCTGCGGTTCAATTTCTGATGCCAATTGTTCAAAAATATAAGGAAGAATATCCATGATCGCCCCGATTGACGTGACCAAGAATATCTTCACCGCCTTTGGTGCCGCGGACGTCGACACGATCGTCCAATGGCTGCACCGCGATGTCCGGATCGAGTTTTATGGTCCTGAGGTCATTCCCTATGCCGGAACCTACCAGGGCCTCGAGCAGGCGCGCAGCTTCTTCGAAACGGTATTGTCCTCGGTCGATATCCACCAGTTTGATCCGGAGGAGTACATCTGCGAGGGCGACAAGGTCGTCGTCACCGGTCACCTCCGCCTCACCGCCCGCTCTACCGGACGACAGATCGAGTCAGACTTCGTCCATGTCATCACCGTGGCGGACGAAAAATGGCTCCTGTTTCGCGATTTCATGAACACCGTCGAAGCCGCCAACGCTTTTGCTGCGTAAATCAAACCCTCGGCCATCAATCACCGCAGTTTTTCCAGGGTTGATGCGTTGATCCGGCTTTTACCAGGAGGCCTTGATTTGTGGCCGTCCCGATCTTCATGTTCGAAACCGGGAGACAGGGTGAAATAATTACAGCACCACCAGTTAATCGGCCCCGATTCTGACCGTTCCTAATTTTGATTGATGATTTGGCGGAAACATTCCAATTCGGATTGGCGGTATCCCCACACATGTCCAGTTCGATGCAGCTAAGAAACAAGCTTCTGAACATCAATCAAGCGGGTCGGGTTGGCTGGTCCCTTCCTGACCCGCTTACTATCCCGTTCAAGCCTGGAGCCACCGCAAATTATATAGCGGATCAAGTTACGATCGGTGGAGTGACGTCCTTCTGGTTGAGACTGCAGCCCGATCTCTCATTGCCGGAAAAGCAGCATTCACCGCAATTTTATCAGAGAACTGCTGAGCCCGACGATTACGGCAGATATGCGATCGTGGACATCAAGCTTCTTGAACAGACGCCGGATATAGGTGTCTACCGTCGCTTCGGAAATGGCCAATATGGTTGCCATATCTCCATTCGATTTGCCGCGAGAAATCCAGTATAAGACCTCGCTTTCCCGTTCAGAAAGTGTCGCTGCACCGTCGCCAGTTTCATTGATAATCGAACAAATTCTTCTGTGGCAGGACTGGGCAATGCTTACCAACGGCCTGACAATTTCCGCATCGCTTGAATCGATGGTTTTACCGAAATTCATCGATAGATAGGAGTTTCTGCTCTTCGGACCGAAAAGCGGGACTGCCACGCCATCTATAAAGCCCTTCTCGATCGCAACCTTCAAAAAATGCCTTTGTTTTCCTGTCAATTTTTGATCGGCAACGGCCTCCTGCCACGTCATCACATGGCCAACAGACATGACATGATCGGGAATGGGATCGGATTCCATGAAATCCGGATCCAGGTAAGCGGCCACTATGTCTTGCGGGTATCCGGAATGAAACACCGACGAACGTTTTGATACCTGAGAATAAAATGGTGGGGTGATGTGATATGATATGGCTGCCACACCGTTGGCCATCAATAGATCAGACAGATCATTCAGCTCCGAATAGACCGAACTCCCGTCTTTTACCGGATCCCATTGAAATATCACACTCTAGCCACACATTTCTAGCCGGAATGTCCATTCAAATACGGCCAAAAATCCTGATCACTAGCCCTCGAACATAACATTACGACGAGACGTCTATAGCCGAAGTGAAATTGCAGGATAGGATAGAAGTGCCATAAATGCTCAAAAGCCGGCCATTGATCCGAAAAATATGTCACGCAATAGCGTGACGTGTGTTCAAACGGCATGCCCCATAAAGCAGCCGCGAAACGAATCTCCTAAAAAAGATGAACTGAATATTATGACTTATGAATTCGAATTAATATTCCATCTATTTTTATCAATATGAAAATTTATATTGATCAAATAGTTACCATCCGGAAAAACAGAAGTGAATTATTTAACGAACAATATTTCGCCAGTAAATTCTGGGACATAATATTGTTGTTATATAGCCATGGAACAAATGGCCTTCCGGCGGATGCTAATGGAATTTCCAGAAGCCTCGATCTTAACCATCGTCAGGTCGTGCGATATTTGAAGGTCCTTTTGGCCGACGGTATCATTTGCGGCTTTGAACAGACGGTCGAGGGATGCTTGAACGTTGCCTGTGACAATATCTCACTGACCAAGACCGGTTTCGGGAATGTCGAAACTATAATGCAACAAACACGCAACATTGCTGCCTCGAATCACGAAGCAGCAAAGCATTTCATCGCCCCGCAGAAACAGGAAAACGACAGATATAGCGCGGCTTCCGACTAGATAATCTCGAAACCGCACCGCTACTGCCGCAGACGACGCGAATTTACTCGGTCAAATCTTCCCAGGCATCTTTCAATTTTCCGAAAAAACCGGTCGAATTGGGTGTTTCGTCACCGGTTTCGGTTGCCTGAAAATCACGCAGAATTTGCCGCTGCTGTTTTGACAGCTTAGTTGGCGTTTCGACCTCGATCTGGATCACCATATCGCCATTGCCGCGTCCGCGCAGAACCGGCATGCCGGCACCGCGCTGATGGATTTGCTTACCGCTCTGGATTCCCGCCGGAATACGGATGGCATGTCTTTCACCATCGAGACCGGGAATGGTGATTTCACCACCCAAAGCAGCCAGAGTGAAGCTGATCGGCGCGCGAGTGAACAAGGTGGTTCCTTCACGTTCAAAAATATCATGCCGGAACAGGTGAATGAAAATATAGAGATCGCCAGCCGGGGCTCCACGTGCGCCCGCTTCGCCCTTTCCGGACAGACGTATACGCGTGCCGGAATCAACACCCGCAGGGATATCAACTTCCAGAGTCTGCGGTTTGTCTACCCTGCCTTCGCCTTGACAGGCGTGGCACGGGGTTTCGATGACTTCGCCACGCCCCTGACAACTGGTGCAGGTCCGCTCGACCACGAAAAAGCCCTGCTGTGCACGGACTTTTCCGTGTCCCTGACAGGTATCGCAACGTCGAACGCCAGTACCCGGCTCTGCTCCGGAACCGTCGCATTCATCGCAGCCCACCGATACATCGATTTCTATTTCAGTATGCTTGCCATGAAACGCATCTTCGAGCGTGATTTCCATGTCATAGCGCAGGTCTGCGCCTCGAACCGGGCCGCGCTGCTGCTGCTGACCACCAAAGCCACCACCATTGCCGCCGCCAAAAATAGTTTCGAAGATATCGCCAATGTCATTGAAAGCTGCGCCGCCAAAACCGCCACCGCCGCCAGCGTTGTTGCCGCCGCCATTGGTGAATGCAGCGTGGCCATAGCGATCATAGGCCGCTCGTTTCTGAGGGTCCTTCAATACATCATAGGCTTCGCTGATCGTCTTGAACTTGGCTTCCGCTGCGTCATCGCCGGGATTCTTGTCCGGGTGCCACTGCATTGCAAGCTTGCGATACGAAGATTTCAGGGTCGCGCCATCACAATCGCGCGACACATTCAGTTGCTCATAATAATCGATTTCGGATGCCATACTCATGCTTCCCCCAAAGCGAGAGGATCGTCGCCCCGGCAATAGCGGGAGACGCTGGCGTTAAATCCAGCGAATCCCGCTTGCTCGGGAACGACGTCCCAATATTTACTCAGCCGCCTTGGCGTCATCTTTCTTGTCACTGTCGTCAGAGTCATCCACTTCGGAGAACTCGGCATCGACAACATCATCGTCTGCAGCCTTGGCTGCCGCATCGGCGGCAGCGGCATCACCGGCGTCGCCGCCAGCAGCCTGCTCGGCTTCATAGATCTTCTGACCCATTTGCATGGAAACCTGTGCCAGCGCTTCAGACTTGGTCTTCATCGCTTCGGGATCGCCGCCTTCGATGGCTTCCTTGGTATCCTTGACTGCTGCTTCGATCTGGCCCTTCAAGTCGGCGTCAATCTTGTCGCCATGCTCTTCAAGCTGTTTCTCTGTGGTGTGGACAAGGCTTTCCGCGTTGTTCTTGGCTTCCGCCTCGGCACGCCGTTGCTTGTCTTCTTCCGCAAATTTCTCGGCGTCCTGAACCATCTGGTCGATATCGCTATCGCTCAGACCGCCAGAAGCCTGGATCTTGATCTGCTGTTCCTTGCCGGTGCCCTTGTCTTTCGCCGACACGTTGACGATGCCGTTGGCGTCGATGTCAAAAGTCACATCGATCTGCGGCACGCCGCGTGGTGCGGGAGGGATACCAACCAGATCGAACTGGCCGAGCATCTTGTTGTCCGCCGCCATTTCGCGTTCGCCCTGGAAGACACGGATCGTCACAGCGCCCTGATTGTCATCAGCGGTCGAGTAGACTTGCGACTTCTTCGTCGGGATCGTTGTGTTGCGATCGATCATGCGGGTAAACACGCCGCCGAGAGTTTCGATGCCCAGCGACAATGGTGTCACGTCGAGCAGCAATACGTCCTTGACGTCGCCTTGCAAAACGCCGGCCTGAATAGCCGCGCCCATGGCAACAACTTCGTCAGGGTTCACGCCAACATGTGGTTCCCGGCCGAAGAATTTCTCTACGGTTTCGCGAACCAGGGGCATACGGGTCATACCGCCAACCATCACGACATCGTCAATGTCCTTGGCTTCGACGCCAGCGTCCTTGAGAGCTTTTTTGCAAGGTTCAAGCGTCCGTTTGACGAGATCGCCCACCAGCTTTTCCAGATCGGAGCGGCTGATCGCCTTGACCAGATGCTTCGGTCCGTTTTGATCTGCGGTAATGAACGGCAGGTTGATCTCGGTCGTCTGCGCGCTGGACAGTTCGATCTTTGCTTTTTCAGCAGCTTCCTTGAGACGCTGCAGAGCAAGCTTGTCCTTGGTAAGGTCGATGCTTTCGGCTTTCTTGAAGTCAGCGGCGAGAAACTCGACCAGCTTGGCATCAAAATCTTCACCGCCGAGGAACGTGTCACCGTTGGTCGATTTCACTTCGAAAACGCCATCGCCGATTTCCAGGATCGAAATATCGAACGTACCGCCGCCAAGGTCATAAACAGCAATGGTTTTGCCGTCATTCTTGTCGAGACCATAAGCCAGCGCCGCAGCGGTTGGCTCGTTGATGATACGCAATACTTCGAGACCGGCAATCTTGCCCGCATCCTTGGTTGCCTGACGCTGGGCGTCGTTAAAATAGGCAGGCGTGGTAATCACGGCCTGGGTCACGGTTTCGCCAAGATAGGCTTCTGCCGTTTCTTTCATCTTCTGCAAAGTATAAGCAGAAATCTGTGACGGGCTGTAATCTTCGCCACCGGCTTTCACCCAGGCGTCACCGTTGCTGCCCTTGACGATTTCATAAGGAACAAGTTCCATGTCCTTCTTCGTCATCGGATCATCGAACCGGCGACCGATCAGACGCTTCACGGCGAAAATCGTGCTTTCCGGATTGGTCACTGCCTGGCGCTTGGCCGGCTGACCAATCAGGCGCTCGCCATCCTTGGTGAATGCGACGACGGACGGTGTGGTCCGTGCGCCTTCTGAATTTTCAATAACCTTTGGCTTTCCGCCATCCATAACGGCAACACAGCTGTTGGTGGTGCCCAGATCGATTCCAATAACTTTACCCATAAATCCCTCAATCAATTTTCTAACATTAGCAAAATTGCCGCCCGGCCCTAGTCAAGTGGCACCGTTACGGCTTCGTCAAGCGATATAGGTGGCATTTTTCTTGGCACAAGACGTGAGTCCTCCTACATTTGAAAAATCAACGCAAAACAACCATATCGGGACAGATTTGCAACGATTTAACGAGGTATATAATGAACAAGATCTCTATCATGCTTGCCGCATCGACATCACTTTTACTGGCCTCCTGCGGTCAGGGAGACATACTCTACGCCGACAAAGCGGTAGTAAACCTGTCTCCGGTGGAAGGAAATCCGTCGGCCGGTTATATGGATCTGCACGGTGGCCGCGTGGATGTCGAACTGGTGAGCGTCATATCCGATGATGTCTTGCGCATGGAAATGCACGAAACAACCGAGAAAGACGGCATGATGAGCATGGCCCAACTCAAGTCTATTCCGGTTCCAGCGGGCAAAACCGTAAAGCTGGAGCCCGGCGGGAAGCATTTGATGATCTGGGGCGTGGGTGAAGGTTCCAAGAAACGCGGACTGCTGACCATGACATTAATCTATTCGAACGACGATCGCATCGAGATTAACGCCGTGGTAAAAAATGCCGGCGACCCAGCGCCGGTTGCTGAATAATCGGGCACTCCGGTGACCGGCCGCGCGCTAACTCCATCTGAAACCTCGCTTTGCCTGTCCGTTTTCGGGCAAGCAATCGATTATGACAAGGTGACGGTCTTCAACCGCAAATGGTGGCTGTTCCAGAATCCACGCGTCACCATGGCGCCCGATGGCAATCTCTGGTTTCATCCCAAAAGCAATCTGTTCTGCGACGATTTTTGTGGATCGTCGCAGAATGTCCAGGCGCTTTTCATCCACGAAATGGTCCATGTGTGGCAGCATCAGCAAGGCATCTTCCTACCCCTCGCACGCCATCCGTTCTGCCGCTACGATTATGAACTGCTTCCGGGGAAGGCTTTTACGGAATATGGCATTGAACAGCAGGCCGAGATTGTGAGCCATTATTTTCTGCTGAGGCGGGGGGCGCAATTGAAGAACGGTTACCGTATCGCAGATTATGATAATTTCCTCCCTTTTTAAACCATGATACCGGCAGAAATGAAGATGGTCGGGAAGCGCTCCACCCGACCACCATTGCTTTGCTCGCTATGCCCGTTTCCTAGAAACGATAGGCCAGTCCTGCGCTGACAACCCACGGGTCAATCCTGTGACGGGTCCTCAATACTTCGGTATCGCCGGCAAACCAGCGGGCCGTAGTGTTGACGAAATAGCGCTTGGCATCAACGCTCAGGCCCAGCCCCTTGTCATTGATCGGCAAATCAAAGCCCGCCTGCAGAGCGAAACCGACCTTGTCGTTCATTTTTTGCCGCGTGGCACCAAGTGTCTGAGCCGTTGCGCCGGCTTTTTCATCGATGAAAATGAAATAGGTCGGCCCGGCTCCGACATAAGGCTTGAATCCGTTGCCATCTCCGAAATGATATTTCGCGGTTAGGGTCGCGGGAATGATATTGGCGTTCGACACCAGTCCGGCACCGTCCAGAGTTCCAGTGCCGGTGACATCATGCTGGGTTACGCAGCAGATGGTTTCCAAGGAAATATTCGGCGTGAAAAAATATTCGGCAGCGATGGTCGGAACAAAATTATCATCGGCTTTGGTTTGGGTTCCGGCAGGCAATCCGATATTGTCCAGTTCAATTGATGTAATTTTACCATCGGGCGCAACCAGCGTAGCCAACGCCTTGATCTGAATCTTGCCATCGCCGGAGCCGGCGATTGCCGTTCCGCTCATGGCCAATGCCGCCGTTGCTGCGGCCCATTTCAGTGTATTTTTCATGTCATTCGTTCCCTGTCCGGTTTGTGACCGAGGCCATTAGCGGGAGGAAAAAGTGACTGACATACGCAATTCCCCTGAAGGGAGCCGGAAAGAGCGATATCATTGAATCGGGATGAAAAACCGCTGGTGTCTTATGTAGCTATTTACGGCAGCAGGCCCAGCTTCTCCCGCATCATCCAGCGGGCCAGCATCAGCACCGAGACCACACCCAGTCCTCCGGCCAGTCCGGTCCAGATACCGACACCTTCCCAGCCCTGCCAGAAAGCCAGACTGGCACCGAGACCGAGGCCGATGAACCAATAGCCCATCAATGCGAACAGCATCGGCATGGTCGTGTCGTGCAGGCCGCGCAACATGCCTGCGCCGACAACCTGAGCGCCGTCGACGATCTGGAAAATGGCAGCAATCGCCAGGAAACTGACGGCCAGTGCGGCAACCTCGGCATTGCCTGGTGCGCTGGCATCGATGAACATCGAAATCAGGAAGTCGGGAGCGAGGACAAACACCAGCGCCATGGCCGCCATGAAGGAGGTGCCGAGAATGAAACTGACCCAGCCAGCGCGCATGATGCCCGCCTTATTTTTGCGGCCATATTGAAGGCCGACGCGAACGGTCGCCGCCTGTCCCAGTCCCATTGGCACCATGAAGGTCAATGCGGCGAGCTGCAAGGCTATCGCATGGGCCGCAACCGATGCCGTGCTGATCAACCCCATAAGCAGTGCGGCGAAACCGAATACCGAGCCTTCAAGACCCATGGTCACGGCAATCGGCAGACCAAGTTTCCACATCATCCGAAACCGCTGCCAGTCGCTGCGCCAAAAGCGGCCGAACAGATGATAGCGCCGAAAGCGCTTGTGACGCATCACGACGATCGCCATGCCCGCGAACATCAGGACATTGGTCATCACGCTGCCGATACCGGCGCCGATCACGCCAAATTCCGGGACCCCGAACTTGCCGAAAATAAGCGCATAGTTGAACAGGGCATTGGACAACACAGCAATGACGCTGATGATCAGCGCCCAGACCGGCTGTTCCAGCGCGGAAATGAAATTGCGCAAAATGATGAAGAAGAGGAACGGCAGGATCGACCACATATAGGCGCTGATATAGGTTCCCGCTATGGCAGCGAGATCCAGTTGCTGGCCGAAGAGCAACAGCAGGGTTTCCGTGTTCCAGAGGATGATCCAGAACGGCAAGATCACTGCCACCGCAGTCCACATGGCCTGCCTGAACGTGCGGCGCACGTCGCGGACACTATGCTGCATCCGGCCAATTTCAGTTGCCATCATCGGCGCCGAGGCGGTGATCAGCCCCATGCAGAAGATCGCAGCGGTCATAGCCAGATTGAAGCCGAGCGTTGCTGCGGCCAGTTCGCGCGCACCCAGCCAGCCGAGCATCAGAACATCGGTAGCGCCGATCAGCGCCATCGTCAGGTTCGACAGGATCAAGGGCCACGCAAGAGCGATCGTGGCGCGCAACTCGTGCCGCCAGGGATGTTGCTCTTGCAGGCTAGGGGACGCGCGGTTCATCGCCGCGCGTTAGCCCAAGCCGTCTTGCTAAGCCAGTGAAACTCAGTGCTGGCTCAGCGGTCAGTCCACTTATCTGGGGTCTTTGGGATAGCCACGCGTTCCATAGCAATCATCGTCGAGCCGTCCGTTGCGGTCATAGCCGTCACAGCCGTCATTTTTGTCGATGAAATAACCACCGGCTGCGCCTGCTGCAGCACCGATGGCGGCGCCTTGCAATACGTCACCACCCGTAATCGCGCCGATAGCGGCACCGGCTGCAGCGCCCGCGCCAGCACCTTCGGCCGCATAATTTCCGGCACAAGCCGAAAGACTGATTGCAGCGGTTCCGGCCAATGCCAGTTTGCTTGCTAGTTTGATCATCATCCTACTCCTCAAAATTGTCCAATGACACAAGAACACTCCCGCACGACGAAGGTTCCTGAATGGATAGCGATTGCGGGCCGGAGCGCGTCATGCGCGCGACCAGCTGTTCCGAAGACCACAAAGGAATTACGATTTGCCCGATCTGCTTTCATTTGATACCATCCCTCTGTTGTGCAAGCGGCCCAACCCGCGCTTGCCCAAGTGGTGACCTTATGAAATTGTCAGATTATGATATGTCCGCTTCCCGCGGATTTCTTTCGCATTTCCAGATTGTCGATATTGACCTTCCCGATTTTTTTGCTCCAATCGTCGGGACAGCAGAGAATCTCTCCGGGCTGATGACCACCGGCCGGGTGCGGCACTGGCTTGAGCAATTGCCGGTGCTTGACCTTGCTGACTGGGCGGCCAACGCACCGGAGGAACAGGTCCGCGTGGCGATGGTCCGCTATTCCTTTCTCGTTCAGGCCTATGTCTGGGGCGAAAGCGAAGCGCCGACCACCCTGCCCGCCAATCTCGCCCGGCCAATGGTCGCGCTCGCCGAGCGTCTCGATCAGGCGCCGTTGCTGCCCTATAGCGGCTATGTGCTCGACAACTGGGCGCAGCTTGACCGTGACGGCCCGATCACCCTCGACAATGTCTATATGGTGCAGAATTTTTACGGCGGAGCGGACGAGAACTGGTTTGTCCTGATCCATGTCGCGATCGAGGCTGCGGCAGCCCCGCTTCTCGATCTGGCCTGCCATCTTGTCGAAGCCGCCCGGGCGGAAGATACCGGCAGCGCGACCGCATTATTGCAAGAAATGGATGAGCATTGGGACGCGGTAAACGCGATATTCGACCGGATGCCGGACCGTTGCGATCCCTATATATATTATCAGCGGGTGCGCCCCTATATCCACGGCTGGGCGAATAATCCGGCCCTCCCCGACGGACTGATCTACGAAGGCGTCGAGAAATATCAGGGCAAGGGCCAGATATTCTGTGGCCAGACCGGTTCGCAAAGTTCGATCGTTCCGAGCATGGATGCCCTGTTCCAGGTCCAGCATGGCAATGACCCGTTGCGCAGCTTTCTCGACGAGCTGCACGCTTATCGTCCGGTCAAGCATCGCCGCTTCATCGAGGATTTGCGCGAGCAGAGCACATTGCGCGAATATGCGATTGCCAGTGGGGATGCAGCGCTCAGACAGGCTTTCAACGCCAGCGTCGAGCAGGTCGCCCGGTTCCGGACGCGGCATCTAGAATATGCTGCCAGCTATATCAACAAGCAGGCGATCAGCGGCAAAGGCAATGATACCGAGGTCGGCACCGGCGGCACCCCGTTCATGAAATATCTGAAAAAGCACCGCGATGAAAACCGCGCGCAGTTGATCTGAAGGGAACGTAGCAATACAAGCCCGAATGACGGTTTTAGCAGTTGCACCTCCGACTTGACCTCTGCCATTAGGCAGCGGTCAAGTTTGGGGGGACATTCATGCTATCGGCAATCGGACTAATCGGCGGACTGGGACTGCTCATCTGGATGACGGTGCGCGGGGTCAATATTCTGATCGCCGGTCCGGTCGCCGCCGCGATTGTCGCGTTCAGCAGCGGCATTGCCTGGCTGCCGCCGCTCGCCGCAGCAGGTGCGCCTGATTTCGCCACCGCTTATATGGACGGTTTTGTCGGCTTCTTCCAAAGCTGGTTTTTCATGTTCCTGCTTGGCGCGATATTCGGCGAGATCATGGGTGCCAGCGGCGCAGCGGCCAGCGTCGCCCACTGGGTCATCGAAAAGATCGGGATCAAACATGCGGTACTCGCGGTCGTCGCCGCCTGCGCGATCCTGACCTATGGCGGGGTCAGCGTGTTCATCGTCTCGTTCAGCGTCTATTCGCTCGCCGTCCATCTGTTTCGCGAGGCGGACCTGCCGAGACGGTTCATTCCTGCAGCGCTTGCCTTCGGGTCGGTGACTTTCACCATGACCAGCGCCGGCAGCCCGGAAATCCAGAATCTGATCCCGATGGAATTTCTCGGCACCAACGCTTATGCCGGCTGGCAGGTCAGCCTGGTCATCGCGCTGTTCATGGCGGTGACCGGCCAATATTGGATCAACCATATGGTCAGGCGCGCGGTCGCCAAGGGCGAGCATTTTGTCGGCCGCGAAACCGATGACCATGATATAGATTATGGCAATTTACCTGCGCCGCTGCTCTGCATCCTGCCCCTGGTCGCGGTGCTGCTGGTCTTTCTGATCTTTCAATATCCGCAGGAGATGGGCCCGCTCTCGGCGATCCTGCCGCAGGAATCGCTTGATAAATGGGCGTTGGTGGCAGCGCTAGGAACCGGCGCGGTTGTGGCCCTGATCGTCGGTTACCAGAAGCTGAAATCGATGCCGGAGGCTTTTTCGCGCGGCGCCACGAGTGCGGTTGTCGCGATTACCAACACCTGCGCGGTTGTCGGTTTCGGGTCCGTAGCCAAGCTGTCACCGGCTTTTCAGGAGGCATTGGTCATGGTACAGAATATCCCGGGCAGCCCGCTGATTGGCGCGGCCGTAGCGGTCACCGTGATCGCCGGTCTCACCGGCTCGGCGTCCGGCGGCCAGTCGATCGCCCTGCCCCTGATCGCACCCCATTATATCGATAGCGGCGCGCAGCCCGACGAGTTGCACCGCGTTGTCGCCATCTCCTCCGGCGCGCTCGATAGCCTGCCGCACAATGGTTATGTCGTGACCACGATCCGCGCCGTATGCGGCGAAACCCACAAAGACGCTTATGGCGCAGTGGGTGCGTTGACGGTTGTTATACCGGTGATCGGGACGATCATGGCGGTGGTGCTGTTCGAAATATTTGGCTGATCCCATGCGGGTCTCCGGGGGAATTTCCTTCGCGACGATTGGAAGATTTGGAAGCATCTTTTGCGATCTGGACGGACAAGGCCATTACCTAAGAAATTTCCTTAAGTAATGGCCATATTTATCTGTAGTTAGTGATTTTTAGAAGTTTAAATCGCCTGCAAAATCGATGGATAATTGCTATTTCAACCGCTCGATCTTGCTCGCGGCCTCGTCGATGATCGCGGTGACTTCGAGGATCTTGTCCGATCCCTTTTCCTCGTCGCCGAGCCGGATGGCAATCGCGCTCTTCAGATTGTGCATGGCGCGGCGGACGGATGCACCATCGCTGGCCTCTCCCATTTTCGATACGCCTTCCAGCCGTGCGAGAATCTCGGCGATATCCGCCTCGTCCTCGGCCAGCCGGGCGGAACCCGCTTCGGTGATCGAATAGATTTTCTTGCCGTCACCATCGACCGCCTCACTGATCAGGTCCATTTCCGCCATCAGGGTCAGCGTCGGATAGACGATCCCCGGACTGGGCGCATAATGGCCGCCGGTCAGCTCCTCGATCTGACGGATCAGATCATAGCCGTGCCGCGGTTCTTCGGCGATCAGGTGCAACGTCAGGAGCTTCAGTTCGCCGCGCCGGAACATCCGTGCGCGCCTTTTGCCCTTGCCGCCTTCAAAAGCCGCCTGTGCGAACGCCCGTGCGAATTTCTCGCCAGGCGGCCCGCCTCTTCCGCGGCCTCGGCCTCGGCCACGACCAAGTCCACGTCCGGACCCGTCAGAGCCTCCGGGTCCAAATTTCATTCCATGTCTCATTTTCTACTCTTTCTTTATATCTAAGATGTTCTTAAGATATATCTTATAATAGTCTTTACAATAGGGGAATTGCTGAAGACCCGGAAGTGATTGAAAATTCGTCCAAATAATTTGCAGAACATTGGTCCGGCAACGATCGGGACGCGCGTTAAAGACATTGGACTCACGACCACAAGCTGTTAATCAAACAGTTAAAGTCTGGATGGAGAGAATAATGACAACCCCGATACACGGCACGTGCGACCCCCGCTTTGCAGCGGTCAAAGCGGCATTCGAGAATAATTTCAGCGAGCATGGCGATCTCGGCGCTTCGGTTGCGATCACGCTCGATGGCGAATTTGTCGTCGACCTGTGGGGCGGCCATCTCGACGAGGAACGCACCCAGCCGTGGCAGGAGGACAGTCTGGTCAACGTCTGGTCGAGTACCAAGACGATGGCGGCTATGTCCTTGCTGCTGCTCGCCGATCGCGGAGAGGTCGATCTTGATGCGCCAGCCAGCAAATATTGGCCGGAATTTGGCCAAAGTGGCAAGAAGGCGGTCGAAGTCAGGCATTTTCTCAGCCACACGGCCGGTCTGTCCGGCATGGACAAGCAGGTCGAGGGCGACGCGCTCTATGACTGGGAATGGATGACCACTGCTCTCGCAAAACAGGAACCGTGGTGGGAACCGGGAACCCAGTCGGGCTACCATGCCATCACCCAGGGGCATTTAATCGGCGAAATCGTCCGCCGGGTGACCGGCGAGACGATCGGCAATTTCTTCCGTAAGGAAATTGCCGAACCGACCGGCGCCGACTTCCATATCGGCGCGGATGAAAGTCTCGATGCGCGGATTGGCAATCTCGTTCCACCGGCAAGCGGTCCTTCGCCCGCTCCCGACTCGATCGCCAGCCGCACCTTTGCCAATCCTGGCGTCGATGCCACCGAACCCAGAAAACGGGCGTGGCGCGGGGCCGAAATCCCCGCAGCCAACGGTCAGGGCAACGCCCGCAGCATCGTCCGCGCCCAGACCGCAATGGCCAACGGCGGCCAGGCGTTCGGCAAGACGATCATGTCGGAAGCCGGCACCAAGCGGATATTCGAGAAACAGAGCGAAGGCGTTGATCTGGTATTGGGCATACCGGTGACCTTTGGCATGGGCTATGGCCTGAACAGCACGTCCACCCCGATCAGCCCCAATGCCAACACCGCTTTCTGGGGCGGTTATGGCGGATCATCGGTGATCATCGATCAGGACGCACGGCTGTGCTTTTCCTATGTCATGAACAAGATGGAAACCGGGCTGTTGGGTGATCCGAGGGGATTTGGACTGGCCGCGGCCATGTATATGTCAATGGCGGGATAGGTTTAGGGCGGTAATCCCCGCAAATGTCACCCCAGCGAAGGCTGGGGCCTAAGCCAAGGGCAGCGAGACTCACACAGGCGGGTTGGATGCCAGCCTGCGCTGGCATGACGGGTGTTTTATTCCGTGCGTCGCACCTACGCCGCCTCGTGCACAGACCGTGGCGTTTAGAATATGTTCAATGATTTGCGCTAGCGATGCGCAATGAATGATATGGCTTCCTCTTTTGTAACTACGCAAGAAGTAACCGGTAATCCGACATCACTCACAATCGATGATGCCCATATTTTTCGCAGCAAACTAATTGATAAATTAGCGGAAATTGAAACTTGGATGACGCGGAAGTTTGCGAAGCTCGATCCAGATATCATCGGGAAGAAACCGCTCGGACATAAGCTTGCTATAGTCCGTAAACTGGCTGAACAGGCCGAACCAAAACTAAAGCACCCTGGTAAAATTCTGAAACTGTTAAATCACTTGCAGCCCTATGCCGATTTGCGGGCAGAATTAGCGCATTCGACCCTCACGATACTTACCACCGGGCAGCAGCGAAATGTTGTACGTTATCAGAATGCCAACGATGCTGCTCATTCGATCGTCCATAAGTCCGGTCGTCTTACATCAGGCCAGATGAAGCACTATCTCAAAAGGACTGACCAGATTTGCGATCAACTGAAAGCGCTTGATAGCAGCAATTCCATATCCTCCCGGCCAGAATCCGTCACCCCAGCGAAGGCTGGGGCCTAAACCAAGGGTAGCGAGAATCGCATAGGCGGGTTGGGTGCCAGCCTTCGCTGGCATGACGGCGCCTGATATGAAACTGTTGGCGATTTGGCCCTCACCCGCGAAGGACAGGCAAACAGGCTAGCGAGACGCGCGAAGCCGGAAGACTATTCCGGCTTCTTCGCCACTCCGACAAATGCCGGACGCAACAGCCGGTCCTTGATCATATAGCCAGCCTGCATTTCCTGAACGATCGTGCCGGGTTCTTTATCAGCAGTGGGAATTTCGATCATCGCCTGATGCTGGTTGGGATCGAGCGGCAGGCCGACGGAAGCGACGCGCTTGATGCCGTTTTTCTCGAACACCGATTGCAGCTCGCGGCCGGTGGCTTCGATGCCGTTGATCAGGCCCTTCCACTTTTCCTCGTCCTTGACCTCGGCGGGGATGGATTCGAGGGCGCGTTGCATATTGTCCATCACCGAGAGCATGTCGCGGGCAAAGCCGGTTGCGGCATAAGCGCGGGCGTCCTGCGCGTCCTTTTCAAGGCGGCGGCGGACATTCTGGGTTTCGGCCTGGGCGTAAAGCACCGCCTGCTGGGCTTCGGCCAGCTCGGTTTCCAGAGCTTCAACACGATTGTCGGAATTTTCCGGCCGGGAGGACTGGCCTTCTCCGCCGTCTTTCATCGACTCCGGTACGCCGTCCAGCTCGGCTGCTGCCGCTGCGTCGTTATTTTCTTGTCCGGGATTCTGCTTGGTATCGCTCATGTTCTAATCACTCTAATTTCTATCATTTCGTCAACAAACGCGACAGGGTTTGCGCGGTAAAGTCTACCATGGGTACCACGCGGGCATAATTCAACCTTGTCGGACCAATTACGCCGACCACACCAACCACCTGTCCGTCGCCGTCTTTGTAGGGCGCCGCTATCACAGATGAGCCGGAAAGGGAGAATAATTTATTTTCCGCGCCGATAAATATTTTTGCTGCCTCGGCGTCGCGGGCATTGTCGAGCAAGCGGGCAATTTCCTGCTTGCCTTCAAGCTCGTCGAGCAAGCGGCGGACACGATCGAGATCCTCGAGCGCGCTATTGTCCTGCAGCAGATTCGCCTGTCCACGGACGATCAGGACCGGCCGGTCCGACGGATCGCGGCTCCACGTAACCATGCCGGCCTTGACCAGCTCTTCCGATGCCTTGTCGATCGCCAGTTCGCCGGCGCTTATTTCCCGGCCTACGGTTGACAAGGCCTGGACGAGGGTCATGCCGCCATAGCGGGCTGTCAGATAATTGCCGGCCTCGACCAACGCCGATTCCGAGGTTCCGGGCGGCAGGTCGAGCACGCGGTTCTCGACGCCGCCGTCCTGGGAGACGAGGATCGCCAGCCCCTGCCCTTCGGACAATTTGACGAAACTGAATTGCTTGAGCAACGGCTCGCGCTTGGGCACCAGCACGAGGCCGGCGCAGGAGGACAGACCGGACAGGATCGAGGTCGTAGCGCGCAGGGCATCCTCGACCGGGCCCTGTTCGGTAATCTGGCTCTCGATCGCGTCCCGCTCCTGCTGCGTCGGGACCGCCGCCTGCATCATACCGTCGACAAACAATCGCAGCCCGAGTTCGGTCGGCATCCGTCCGGCGCTGGTATGCGGCGCGGCGAGCAGGCCCAGTTCCTCGAGATCCTGCATGACATTGCGGATCGAGGCGGGCGAGAGTTCGAGGCCCGGTGCCTTGGAGATGGTCCGCGAACCGACCGGCGCGCCATTGTCGAGATAGGATTCCACCACCACCCGGAAGATGTCCCGTGCGCGGGTGGTCATTTCGGTGATGGGCGTGTTGGTCATGGGTGTTAGATAGGTTAATTGCCGGGAGGTTTCCAGCATTAGTCATCTTGGATTGGAAGAGGAGGAGGGATTGCCTCTCCTCATGCGAGCCGTTAAGGACTCGCCAACTCAAAAAAGGAACATCACATGCGACCATCGGGCCGTGCGCCGGACGAAATGCGCGCCATTTCTATCGAAACCGGATTTACCAAACATGCCGAGGGAAGCTGCCTGATCAGCTTTGGCGATACGCGGGTATTGTGCACCGCCAGCGTCGAAACGAGCCTGCCACCATGGATGCGCGGCAAGGGTACCGGCTGGGTCACCGGCGAATATTCGATGCTGCCCCGCGCCACCCATACCCGTGGTTCGCGCGAAGCGGCTCGCGGCAAGCAGTCTGGCAGAACGCAGGAAATCCAGCGGCTTATCGGCCGTTCTTTGCGCTCGGTCGTCGATCTCAAGAAGCTCGGCGAGCGGCAGATCACGCTCGATTGCGATGTGATCCAGGCCGATGGCGGCACCCGGACGGCTTCGATCAGCGGTGCATGGGTTGCGCTGCGGCTGGCGGTCAACGGACTGCTCGACCAGAAAGTGCTCAAGGAAGATCCGATCCAGCAGAAGATCGCGGCGATCAGTTGCGGTATCTTTGACGGCACGCCGGTGCTCGACCTCGATTATGACGAAGACAGCAACGCCGGTGCCGACGCCAATTTCGTGCTGACCGGCGATGGCAATATCGCCGAAGCGCAAGCGACTGCCGAGGGCCAGACCTTTGACGACGAAGGCCTGATGCGCCTGATGCGGCTGGCGAAAATTGGTTGCGGCCAGATTTTCGAGGCGCAGGACAAGGCTGTCGGTTAGAGTTTAGAAGAAAAGAAGAACAGCGTCATGCCAGCGAAGGCTGGCATCCAAGCCAATATTGCGAGACTCACAATCATTGGTTTGGGCCCCAGCCTTCGCTGGGGTGACGAATGAGGGAATGGAATGACCACCAATAATCCAAACCGCAAACTCGCCCCCGGACGCCTGATCATCGCCAGCCATAATCAGGGCAAGGTGCGGGAAATCCGGGCGTTGTTGGAACCTTATGGCATCGAACCGGTATCGGCGGGTGACCTCGATCTGCCCGAACCGGAAGAGACCGGAACCACCTTTGCCGAGAACGCGCTGCTCAAGGCGCGGGCCAGTGCCAAGGGCACGAATTGCGTGGCGCTGGCGGATGACAGCGGGCTGTGCGTGGCTGCGCTGGGCGGCAAGCCGGGGGTTTACACCGCTGACTGGGCCAAACGGCAATGGTTCGAGGGCGAGCCGGGCCGCGACTGGTATATGGCGATGGGCAAGGTCGAGGGAAAGCTGGCCGAGCAAGGGCTTGATGTCGACCGCAGCGCTTATTTTGCCTGCACGCTGGCGCTGGCCTGGCCGGATGGGCATTCGGAGGTTTTCGAGGGTCGTGTCGAGGGCAATCTCGTTTGGCCCCCGCGCGGGACCTTGGGTTTCGGCTATGATCCGGTGTTCCAGCCGAATGGTTTTAAAGAGACTTTTGCCGAGCTCGATCCGGCGCAGAAACAGGCGATGAGCCACCGGGCGGATGCGTTCCGGAAACTGGTTGGGGCTTGTTTTTGAACTGTCACCCCAGCGAAGGCTGGGGCCTATACCAAGGGCGGTGAGACTCGCATAGGCGGGTTGGATGCCAGCCTTCGCTGGCATGACGCCTCAACCCTTCAACGGATCGCGCCCAACAATATTCCCCGCCGGACCATAACGACAGACCAGAAAATCATCGCGCGCATTGCTCGCCACCGCGCAGCCTACGCGCAGGCTGGTTGGCCAGATGATCTGGGTATAATGGGCGACATCGCCCCAGGTTCCGGTATTGCTGCTGTCGGGAAATAGCCCGCGCTTGAAATAGCGGTCCTCGTCAACCCAGGCCCCGATCATTTCGCCATAACTATAGGCATCGCGGGTGCCCATCCAGAGATTCTCGCCCTGCCGCGGGTTGCGGCCGGTCTGCGGGTCATGGGCAAATTTTCCAGTGCGAGCCAGAGTAGCAGCATAGACGGCAGCGTCCTTCGCCAGTTCCGCGTTCCAGACCAGTTTCGGCGCGCCGACCTTGGCCCGCGCGTCATTATGCGCCCGCATCATCGCGCTTTGCAGACGAGTGTCGCCGCGCGGCTCCGGCGTCATGCTGGTCCGTTCTTCCACCACCGTGGTCGGTGCCGGACTATGCGACGTCCCGGCCGAACAGGCGGCAAAGGCTGGCGTGATCAGAAGGATCGGGCTAAGGGCGCGAAATATATGCATGAACTAGCCTCTACAACGGAAAATCTGAACAGGAGTGATATGGGGCCTCTCGCCCTCTATATCCACTGGCCGTTCTGCGTCTCCAAATGTCCCTATTGCGATTTCAACAGCCATGTCCGCGATCAGGTCGATGTGGCGGCTTGGCAGAGCGCCCTGCTCGCCGACATGGCGCATGAGGCGAAGCTGACTTCGGGACGCAAGCTGTCGAGCATCTTCTTCGGTGGCGGCACGCCCTCGCTGATGCCGCCAACGCTGGTCGAGACGCTGATCAAGGCAGCGGAGCGCCATTGGGGCTTTGCCGATAATATCGAGATCACGCTGGAGGCCAATCCGTCATCGGTCGAGGCGGCGAATTTTCACGATCTCGCCAGGGCCGGGGTAAACCGGGTATCGCTCGGCCTGCAATCGCTCGACGACCAGACGCTGGAATTTCTCGGCCGCGCTCATGATGTCGAGGAAGGCCTCGCCGCACTCGACACCGCGCAGCAGGCGTTCGACCGGGTCAGCTTTGACCTGATCTACGCCCGCCCCGGGCAGTCGCTCAAAGACTGGCAGGCCGAACTCGACCGCGCGCTGAGCTTTGGCACCGGCCACCTGTCGCTCTATCAACTGACCATCGAACCGGGCACGCGGTTCGAGACATTGGTGCGCACCGGCAAGCTGATCCCGGCAGACGATGACCATTGCGCCGATCTGTTCGAACTCAACCGCAGCATCATGACCGCAGCCGGTCTGCCCGCTTATGAAATCAGCAACCACGCGAAGCCCGGTCAGGAAAGCCGCCATAATCTGACTTACTGGCGCTATCAGGATTATGTCGGCATCGGCCCCGGCGCGCACGGTCGGCGTTTGAACAGCGCGACCGAGCGGCACAAGAAACCCGAGAATTTCCTGTCGGCGGTGGAACGCAACGGCAATGGCCTGAAGGTCGAGCAGGCGCTTTCGCCGGAAACGCGGGCGATGGAAGCGCTGATGATGGGGCTGCGGCTGGCCGAGGGCATCGATTTGGCCGATCTCGAAGCGAAGACCGGGCTGGCGGTTGCGGCGATGGTGGATGGCGCGGAAGTGGAGAAGCTTCGCGGGCTTGGATTTGTCGAGCAGCGCGATGGTCGCCTGACGATCCTCCCCAAGGGCATGCCTTTGCTTGATGCGTTGCTGCCAAAGATTATCGCGCTGTAATTGCCCTCTCCCACGGGGCGAGGCAACAAGCCTTGGCAATTCATTGCCTTAGGCGCAGTCGGTGAGGGGTTTTAACCAACTCGACTGTTCCAACCCCTCACCGAGTTGCGCTAGCGAGCAAGCTCGCAAGCTTCACTTGCCTCTCCCTTTGGGAGAGGAAAGTTGGACTTCAATTGCGGGTCTGCTAGATAATCTCCGTTCGCCCTGAGCCTGTCGAAGGGTGGATAGACGCCATGCTTCGACAGGCTCAGCACGAACGGGTTTTATGGCCGATAGCAGTCAAACACTCATCAACGACTTCGCCCGTCACCTCCGCGACGACCGGCGGCGGTCCCAGCATACGGTGCGTGCTTATGTCATCACGGCCGAACGTTTTTGTGCGTTTCTGACGGACCATATCGGCGGCGGTGTCGGCGCGGACGAGATCAGGGCGCTGCAACAAGCGGATATCCGCTCCTATCTAGCCTATAGACGCGGCGACGGGCTGACCAACAATAGCGCGGCGCGGGAATTGTCGGCGTTGCGGGCGTTTCTGAAACATGTCGGGGGCGATGAGGCACAAATTCCGAAGATCAAGGGCCCCAAGGTCAAGCGCGGCGTCCCGCGACCGGTCGCGCCCGATGATATATTGGCGCTGGCCGGCGACGCGCAGGACAGCGCCAGCGAGGATTGGGTCGGCGCGCGGGACTGGGCGGTGCTGCTATTGCTCTATGGTTCCGGCCTGCGGATCAGCGAGGCGCTCGACCTCACCGCCGATGCCCTGCCCCTGTCCGACACATTGCGGGTCACCGGCAAGCGCAGCAAGGTCCGGATCGTACCGCTGCTGCCCAAGGTGCGCGAGGCAATCGAACATTATATCGACCTGTGCCCGCATGTGATGGAGCCGGGCGAACCGATTTTCCGCGGCAAGCGCGGTGGCCCGCTCTCCCCCAATCTGATCCGCCGCGTGGTCCAGCAAGCACGGACCAAGCTCGGCCTGTCCGAAAGCACCACGCCTCATGCCCTACGGCATAGTTTTGCCACGCATTTGCTGGCGGGCGGTGCAGATTTGCGGAGCCTGCAGGAATTACTGGGGCACGCTAGTTTGAGCAGCACGCAGGTCTATACGGCGGTCGATACGGCGCATTTGCTGGATGTGTATCAGAATGCGCATCCCCGGGCGGGGTAGGAATATTGTCGGTCTAGAGTCCGCTGGGAGGAAAATCGGGCATTGGAAACACGCTAGCTGCCGGTCCGCTAGCGCCCCAATTGTTGTCGTTCAGGTGCAAACTAGCATTTCCCAATTGCGGACGTCTACCCCCACTCACAACCGCCATACCGATGCCCAGAACAACGAGATCCAATTTATATGAGTCCACAAATGCCCGTTATTCTCAGCGACAGGACGCGATTGCGCCGGTATCCTGCGCTTCTTGAATAGGCGGACAAGGAACGGAACCAAAGGAGCAGTAAACGCAGCAATCACCCTTATTGGGTCGTAAAACAGTGTCGCACCCCTTGCAATCATAGAAGAACTGACAGGCATCAGTCGGCATGGTTTCGGTTTCCTGATGCCCGCAATCGGGACATGTCAATCTGGATTGAGGCTGCATCACAGATCCGGCCGGCGAGTCTGTGGGCTGGCCGGATAGCCAGCATTAGCCGATGCAGAAGCAATTGCGTATGCATCGGTGCGTTTGGGATCAAATTTCACTCTTGCGGTTTTTGCTTGAAAATCGACATCGACAGAAGATACGCCGCTAACTTTGCTCATTGCCTTATTGACCGTAATCGGACAGGCGGTGCAGGTCATTTTCTCGATATTGAATGTTTGGGTTTTGAGGGCATTTTGTGATGCCGCTTCTGTAACGGCGTGTGCGTCGGAAGTTGGCAACAAATTCAATGCACCTAGCCCGCCTGCTCCAAGGGCAACAACGACTGAACATATCAAATAAGCGCGTTTCATAAGCTTTCTCCTAGTAGAAAAATGGTGCCCACCAATCGATTGAGATCGATAGAGCGATTAATAGTGTTCCCACCCAGAGGGCCATTTTCGTGATGATCGCTGATTGCGGGCGAGCACAATAGGAGCCGTCTTCACAGACAGGCTTTACGCGGAAATAGACATGCCAGAAACCGGCGGTCAGAAATCCGAGGGTCACTGCCACAAAATACCATTTATAGGGTTCGAGCGCGGTTAGATTGCCGATCCACGCTCCGCTAACTCCAAGTGTTACAAGGATGAGCGGTGCGATGCAGCAGGACGATGCCATTATGGCTCCGGAGATGCCACCAACAGCCCACCAGCTACGTTTGTCCGGTGATTGAGCGGGCATTTCTCTCTGAACAGTCTCGGACAATATGTAATCTTTCGTTGCGATTGATCTTCGATGGAGATAACTATAATCCCTGTAGTAACTACAGGAACAAGAACTTTTTATGCAGCCATCTGTCAAGCGCGGAAAACTGGCGAAAATCGCCGGGTGCAACATCGAGACAATACGGTATTACGAGAATATCGAGCTGCTCAGAGCAGTGGATCGCACAAGCAGTGGTCACAGAGTCTATTCGTTCGAAGATCAGGCTAGGCTCCGTTTTATTCTGCGAGCGCGGGAACTTGGATTTTCAATTGCTGAACTGAGAGAACTTCTCAGTTTGGTCGATTCCCACGAATATACGTGTGGTGAAGTGCTGGCAGTAACCAACGATCATATTACCAATATTCAACAGAAAATATCCGACTTGAAACGCTTGGAAAAAACCTTGTTAGACATGGCGCAAGAATGCGATGGTGGCGAAGTCCCAGACTGCGCCATAGTCGATACGATGTTTCAATAGGGATCGCGGGGGCTGAGGTCGGCTTTCGGGGTAAAGCTGTCATTCCCGTAGGAGTGTTTAATGACCGCTTGTCACCCAGTAGTTGCCATTAAAAACAACCGGAGTTGGCGTCCGTTTTCGGGAATGAACGGACACCCTCAATTCACCAAGCCCGCCTCGCCCCTCCCCCGACCGCCAGAAAATAATCCGCCAGACATGAACCACGACCAGCAACCCGATCACGCCCAGTGACACAGGCTCCAGATATTGCCCCTCCATGTTAACGGGATGTTTGCCTTATCCTGTTAAGACTGTCGGTTTTCTGCCGTTAAATATCTTGACGGGATTTTCCCAACCAGAGTCAAATTATGAAAATGACCGCGCCAGCAGAATATAGGACCAATGCCACGCCGCTGAATTTGCCTGAAATTGCCCCAAGCCAAATCCACAGCATCATGCTGGGTCGCGTGCTTTCGATCGGCAACTCCAGTCAGATAGCCATGTTGATTGCAGCGGCGCTGATCGGTTTTGGGGTCATCGGTATTGGCAATGAAAAACTGATGTGGATCCTGATCGCGGTTCAAGCTGTGCTCCAGCGGGTCGTCGCGGCGGTCAACAGGATGTTGCAACGCAAGCTGGATGCCCATCAGCCTGACCGTTTCCCCTTTGCACTATTTGTCTTCCTGAAAGGACTGACGGGGGCCGTCTGGGGGCTCATGATGCTGCCGGTTGTGGCCCATCTGGGAAGCGGGCCTGGACCGCTACTCATATGCGTGACATTGATCGTTACCATCACAATTTCCGCAATGCTGACGACAGCCGTCTGGAGCATCAGCGTTGCCGCCATCACAGGCTTTTTCCTGACCTTATTTCCACAGACCGTGTATTTCTATGATGTCCTCGGACCGGTTCCGTTGGTTGTCGCTCTGGTTCTGTCTCCGACATTGATCTGGATAACGAGAGAGCAATCCAAACAAGTCAGATCTGCGCTTGTCAACGAGCTGCAAAATGAACGGCTTGCGCTCCACCTCGAAGATGCCCTGCAACAGTCTGATTATCTCGCAAAACATGACAGCCTGACCGGCCTGCTCAACCGCCGCGCATTTCAGTCGAAATTGCAGACGCTTCGCCACGAACAACCGGAAGCGGCGATTTCTCTCATCCTGATTGATCTCGATCATTTCAAAAAAATAAACGACAATTTTGGGCACGAGACGGGTGATGCTGTGCTGGTTTCCACCGCAGATATTATCGATAGCGTCACCAGACCGGATGACTTGTCCGCACGCTGCGACGAAGCGACTGCGCGTTGGGGCGGCGAGGAGTTTATCATCGCTCTGGTCGGATGTCCGCTAGAGGCTGCTGCCTCGGTATCGGAACGCCTGCGCGTCCGGATTGCCGGCCAGGCCGATCCGCAATGGCCAGAGGGGCTGAGCGTGACGGGTTCTTTCGGCGTTTCGTTATGGGATCATCAAGAGGATCTGGCCGTCGGCATCGCGCAAGCGGACAAGGCGATGTATCGTGCGAAGATCTCCGGCCGCAACCAGGTTGAACTGGCGCCTCGATAGATAATCAGGACGATATTGAAGCAGAATGCTGTTCTGTCGGCTCGCGCTGGTCTCAGCCAGCCATTTGCCGGGAGCAGACCATATTCCGCGTCAATCCTCTTCCGGTCGCCAGAAGATAATCCGCCAGACATAGACGACCACCAGCAACCCGATCACACCCAGTGACACCGGCCCGAGATATTGCCCGATATCCTCGACATTCTGCTGCAGCATATAGCCGGCATAGACCAAGGCGCTATTCCAGACGGCTGCGCCTGCGCTGGTCGCGAGGATGAAGCGTTTGTGCGACATCCCGAACAGGCCGGCCGGAACGGAAATCATCGTCCGGATATTGGGAATGAAGCGCGCGAAAAACACCACCCATTGGCCATGGTCGTCAAATATGCGGTCGATCTTGTTCACCGCCTTGACGTCGAGCGTCAACCAGCGCCCATATTTGCGGACGAATGCGCGGACGTCATCCTCGTTCCAGTGGCGGCCGACCATGAACCAGAAATAATTGCCGGCCAGCGAACCGATCGTGCCGACCAGCACCAGCGCAACAGGGTGAAACGTCCCCTGCCCGACGCCGACGCCGCCGAGCCCCATGATCAGTTCGGACGGGATCGGCGGGAAGATATTTTCCAGAGCCATGAGCAGCGCAATGGCCCAATAGCCGCCCTGTTCGATCAGGTCTGTGACCCAGTTGCTCATCGCCCATGGTCCACCGCGCGATTATTGTTCGGCAAGCCGCCGCTCGATCGCATCCCAGATCATACCCGAAGTATCGGTACCGTTGAAATTGTCGATCGCGACAATACCGGTCGGCGAGGTCACGTTGATTTCGGTCAGCCATTTGCCGCCGATCACGTCGATGCCGACAAAGATCAGGCCAAGACGCTTCAGATCGGGACCCATTGCCGCGCAGATTTCCTTCTCGCGCTCGGTCAGCTCCGCCGCTTCGGCGTAACCTCCCTGTGCCAGATTGCTGCGGAATTCGCCTTCGCCGGGCTTGCGGTTGATCGCGCCGGCATATTCGCCGTCGATCAGCACGATGCGCTTGTCACCCTGATGCACTTCGGGGAGGAAAGGCTGGACCATATGCGGTTCCGGCCAGGTCTGGTTAAACACCTCGAACAGAGCGCTGAGATTGCTGCCGTCTTCCGGCACCAGGAAGATCGCCTTGCCACCATTGCCGTGCAGCGGCTTGACGACAATGCCGCCATGTTCCTTCTGGAAGGCGCGCACTTCGTCGAGGTCGCGGGTGATCAGGGTTGGCGGCATGAACTGCGCGTAATCAAGCACATAGACTTTCTCCGGCGCGTTGCGGACGGAGACCGGATTGTTGACCACCAGAGTCTCGCCCTCTATGCGTTCCAGTAAATGCGTCGCGGTGATATAACCGACGTGAAAGGGCGGGTCCTGACGCATCAGCACGACATCGACATCGCTGCCGAGGTCGAGTTTTACGGACTCGCCAAAGGTGAAATGGTCACCCTTGACCGGCTGCACCGTCACCGGATGAGCGGGCGTGGTCAGGCGGCCATTGGCCTGCAGAGTCAGGCCCTTCACGTCATAATGGAAAATCTGATGCCCGCGTTTCTGGGCGGAGAGCATCAGCGCGAAGCTGCTGTCTCCTGCAATGTTCACGGTCTCCATCGGGTCCATCTGTACGGCGATTTTCAGGGTCATTTGCTTGCTTTCATTCACATTATGCTGCTTTTGACGAACCATAACCGTTCATCCTGAGCTTGTCGAAGGACCTTTTGGTTTACCGTCACAAAGGAAAAATTCGCGCTCGGCCCCGTCTTTCACATAACGTGGCTCGTCAAAACCCGTGCCAGACGTTGGTGAGATGGATCGGCAGGCGGCGCGGGGTGACCAATATAACGTCGATCCGCGCGTCTTCGCCTTTGGTACAATATTCGGAATAGAGAATTTCAACCGCCGCCGCGACGCGTTTGAGACGGCGTTCGTCGACTGCCAGCGCCAGATCTTCCAGCTTGGTCCGCGCTTTCACCTCGACAAAGGCGACGAGCCCGCCGCGCTTGGCGACCAGATCGACCTCGCCGCGCGGGGTGCGCACCCGTTCGGCCAATATCCGCCAGCCTTTCAGGCGAAGAAAACGGGCCGCGGTCTTTTCGGCCTGACGGCCGCGCTTCTCGGCGGCCTCCCGTTTCATTTTTCAAATACCGTTTGTGATTCTAGCACCACCGTTCGTGCTGAGCTTGTCGAAGCACTTCGACCCTCGATACACCGCAAGTCCGCCAGAGCCCCTTCGAGAGGCCCAGGGCGAATGGTGCGGGATCGACGAGCGTTCATTTTTCCGACTTCCAGCGATTGGTCAGTTCGTACAGCGCCTTGCGGTCGGTGTTGAACGCCTTTGCTACCTCGCCCGCCGCTTTCGATGCCGGTAGCCGCACCAATGCTTCGCGCAGCGCTGCCTCGATATCCGCTTCGCTGGCCGCTTCCGGCGCGCCCGGCGGGCCGATGATCACGACGATCTCGCCCTTTGGCTTTTCCGCGCCATAGCGGGCGGCCAGCTCGCTCAGCGAACCGGCCACGGCTTCCTCGAATCTTTTGGTGATTTCACGCACAACCGCCGCCTTGCGGTCGCCGAGCACAGCCAGCGAGTCGGCCAGCATCGCGCCGAGCCGGGAGCCGTTCTCGTAAAAGATCAGACTCGCGTTGAGCGTCTTCAGCGCGGCAAGAGATTCGCTTCGCGCCTTTGTCTTGCTCGGCAGAAAGCCTTCGAAAAGAAACCGGTCGCTGGGCAGTCCGGACAGGATCAAAGCCGCAATCGCAGCGCTCGGACCGGGAATCGTCGTTACATAGAGGCCTGCCACCTGGGCATCGCGGACCAGCTTGTAGCCGGGGTCGGAGATCAAAGGCGTCCCCGCATCACTGACCAGTGCGACAATTTTACATCGCACCGCGTCCAAAATAGCCTCTCGGTCGACCGCCGACTTATGGTCGTTATAGACCATCATTCTGGTCTTTTTACCAATATGATTCAAGAGCTTGGCAGTAACTCTTGTATCTTCGACCAGGATGATATCGGCGCAAGCGAGGGTTTCCTCGGCGCGGCGTGACAAATCTCCAAGGTTGCCGATTGGGGTGGCAACGATATAGAGACCGGGTTGGGTAGGAGCAGACATATGACGGTCATGGCAGACAAGGTGTATCAAGGACAAGATCAAAGCAGAAGGCGCAGCTTTTTGAAGTGGACCGGCGTTTCGGCTTTTGTTTTTCTCGCAGGCTGCGCAACGGTCGTTCCGCGGGGAGCAGAAGCGCCGCCAACAGCCACCCCGACACCGTCACCGGTGACCGCGGGACTGCCCGACGACCAGAAACATCACCGTATTGCCCTGCTGGTGCCATTGTCCGGTAAAAATGCCGGCATCGGCCAGTCGCTAGCCAATGCGACGACCATGGCGCTGCTTGATACCAAGGCGGAGAATATCCGCATGACCAGCTATGACACGGCCAAAGGCGTGACCGCAGCGGCGCAAAGCGCGATCCGCGACGGCAACAAGCTGATCATCGGCCCCCTGCTCAGCGACAATGTTGTCGCGACGGCGAATATTGCTCGTCCCGCCGGCGTACCGATATTGAGTTTTTCCAATGACAGCGGGGTTGCCGGTAACAATGTCTTCATTCTAGGCCATGTCCCGTCGCAGTCGATCGACCGGGTCGTGGGATATGCAAAATCAAAAGGCATGTCGCGCTTCGCGGCGCTGGTTCCCAATGGCGTTTACGGACAACGCGCTTCCTCTACCCTGCTGCGCAGCGTCAAGGATGCCGGCGGCACGGTGGTTTCGATCCAGACGTTCAATCGTGATGCCAAGTCGCTGGAAGCCGCTTCCAGGAAACTTGCCCAAAATGGCGATTTCGAAGCAGTGCTGATAGCCGACAATGGCGACATGGCGATCAAGGCCGCTCCCTATATTCGCAAGAATGCCAGCGAAACAGCGAAAATCCTCGGCACAGACCTGTGGAATACCAGCAGCAACCTGGCCGGCGCACCCTCGATAAGAGGGGCCTGGTTCGCCAGCGTTTCGGATAGCCTGTACAAGCAATATGCCGACAAATATCGCGCTCGCTATGGCACGGCGCCATTCCGGCTATCGAGCCTCGGCTATGATTCGGTGCTGTTGACGGTCAAGGTCGCGCGCGACTGGAAAGTGGGATCGCCCTTCCCGATCAACAAGCTGACCGACAAGGGCGGATTCATCGGCCTCGACGGCGTCTTCCGGTTCAAGGCCGATGGCGTTTCGGAGCGCGCGCTGGAAGTTCAGGAAATCCGCAGCGGAAGCTTTGTCGTGGTTGATCCGGCACCCAAAGGTTTTTGATCAACCGCTTCCTTACCGACTGGTAATGAAATCTCCTCATCCTGAACTTGTTTCAGGACCCCTTGATTTAGCGCGCTGCCGTTGGAGGTCCTGAAACAAGTTCAGGATGACGGTTTAATTCTGGATGACGATCAATTCCGGATGGTGATTGTCAGATCAACCGATATTCTGACCGGTCGATTCCCAATCCTTCAGAAAGCCTTCGAGGCCCTTGTCGGTCAGCACATGTTTGAACAGGTTGCGGATGACGTTGGGCGGCATGGTTCCGACATCGGCGCCGATGCGGGCTGATTCGAGCACGTGAATAGGGTGGCGGATCGAAGCGACCAGGATTTCCGTGTCAAAGGCGTAGTTGTCGTAGATCAGCCGGATGTCTTCGATCAGCGTCATGCCATCTAGACCATTGTCATCATGGCGTCCAACGAACGGCGAGATGAAGCTGGCGCCGGCCTTGGCCGCGAGCAGTGCCTGATTGGCAGAGAAGCATAATGTGACATTGACCATCGTGCCTTCGCTGGTCAGCGCCTTGCAGGTTTTCAGCCCGTCGATCGTCAATGGCACCTTGATGCAGACATTGTCTGCGATCTTGCGCAGCACTTCGGCCTCTTTCATCATCGTCTCGTGATCGAGCGCGATGACTTCGGCGGAAACCGGTCCGTCGGTCAGGCCGCAGATTTCCTTGGTAACTTCCATGATATCGCGACCGGATTTCTTGATCAGCGACGGGTTGGTGGTGACGCCGTCGACCATGCCGGTCGCAGCAAGGTCAGCGATTTCTGCGGTATCGGCTGTATCTACAAAGAATTTCATCGGTCTGGCTCCAGAAATAGGAAAAAAGCGGCTGTTACGATTTGCCTATCCGCTTTCCGCGAGGCGTGAAACTGCCGCCCCGCCTTTGCAGCCAGAAAGCTGTGGATAGATTGGGGGAAAATTGCGGGATAAAATGCCCTTAAAATGCCTTTCCAACGCCCAGCACGGCAATGAGCAAGGGATCATTGGTGGCACGCGGATTGGCGCGAATCGATTCTTCCTGTGCGCCGATCGAGCGATAGATGGCGTCGCTGACCTTGTTGGTCACATCGCGGCTGACGCTGGAAAAATCGACATTGGTAGCTTGCGAGAGCACGAGATTGATAATTTCATTGTCGAACAATCTCAGCCCATTGCCGACGCCGGGCAGCATCCGGTCGACCAGTGTATTGCCCAGCTGGCCCTGCAGCAGGCTGGTGGCGGCGCGCGGTCCGCCGTTAATGATCGCGGCTGCGTCGGCGATGCTCATATTGCGGATGGTTTCCGCGACGATCGGAGCGGCGAGTTCGGCACCGGTTTCTGCTGCCCGGTTAACCTGTTTCAGCAGGCGGTCCTGAATCGGCTTGGAGCGCAACAGGGCCGTTGCGACGCTGGTCACCCGCGACCCACCCAGAGAATCCGGCACGGAAATTCGGGCTACCTCACTATCGAAGAAACCATTCGGCTGGAGCAGTTCGGCAAAGGCGTTTTGTGAAGACAGGGTGAGAAGCCGTTTTATGGCCTCGGTCAGGCTGAGACCCGGCAGGCTTGAACAGCCGGGAAGCACCAGCAATCCGGCGACAACGCCAAAGCCCAAAATCGATCTGCGATGATAGATCATTACTCTCTCCTGTTTTCGTCAAAGCAAGAATGACGGATGATGATAAGCTGCCTATAGCATGAATATGAATCGCGTTCGTGTACTCCTCCTTAATGCCGCTCTGGGCCCGCTCGATTACCGTGTCCCCGACGGCATGCAGGTCGAGCCCGGTTCGATCGTGATGGCACCGCTTGGCCCGCGCAAACTGCCCGGAGTCGTGTGGGAGGCCGAGAGTTTTCCGGTCGAGGAGATTGACCCGAAGAAGCTGCGCCCCTTGCTGGAGGTTCGCGATGTACCGCCGTTGCGTGCGCCATTGCGGCGGCTGATCGAATGGACGGCGGCTTATTATTTCGCCTCTCCCGCATCGGTATTGCGCATGGTCCTTTCCAGCGGAGCCGCCTTTGCCGACAATCGCCCGATCAGCGAATATCGCCTGAACGGCTCGGTACCGGACCGGTTAACGCCGCAACGCAAACAGGCGCTCGAAAAATTGATCGGCGTGCAAGGGACGATCAGCGAACTGGCCAATAAGGCCGGTGTATCGATCGCAGTGATCCGGGGGCTGGAAAAGCTGGGCGTGTTTGACCGGGAAGACGTTTCCCCGTTTGCCACCAGTGCCAAGCCCTTGCCCGATTTCGACACGGTTGATCTCAGCGAGGATCAGCAGAGGGTCAGCAATATATTGATCGAGGCGGTCCGAGCATCTGAGTTCAAACCCTTTTTGCTCGACGGTGTAACCGGCTCGGGCAAGACCGAGGTCTATTTTGAAGCGGTCGCCGAAGCCTTGCGTCAGGACAAGCAGGTGCTGGTGCTGTTGCCCGAAATCGCGCTGACCGAGCCATTTCTCGACCGGTTCCATGCGCGGTTCGGGGCTGAGCCTCTCGCCTGGCACAGCGGAATGAAACAGTCGGAACGCAAGAAAAACTGGCGGGCGCTGGCCGAGGGCAACGCCAAGGTGATCGTCGGTGCGCGTTCCGCCCTGTTCCTGCCCTACGCCAAACTGGGACTGATCATCGTCGACGAAGCCCACGAGACCAGCTTCAAGCAGGAAGACGGAGTCCGCTACCACGCCCGCGATGTCGCGGTGATGCGCGGGCTTTACGAGAAGATTCCGGTCATATTGGCCTCCGCCACGCCGGCGATCGAGAGCCGCCATCAGGTCGAGCAGGGCAATTATGAGCTGCTCGAACTGCCAGCGCGTTTTGGCGGGGCGACGATGCCCGATATCGAGGCGCTGGACCTGACCGAGGATGTGCCGCCGCGCGGAAGCTGGCTGGCACCGACGCTGGTGAACGCACTGGAGGAAAATCTGGAGCGCGGCGAGCAGTCGCTGTTGTTCCTGAACCGGCGCGGTTTTGCGCCGCTGACCCTCTGCCGGACTTGCGGCCACCGGATCGACTGCCCCAATTGCACGGCCTGGATGGTCGAGCATCGCCTGACCCGCCGCCTCGCCTGCCACCATTGCGGCCATGTCATGCCGATCCCGGAAAAATGCCCGGAATGCGGTGACGAAGACAGTCTGGTGGCCTGCGGTCCCGGAGTTGAAAGGATTTGCGACGAGGTCAAGATGCTGTTCCCGCAGGCCCGGACCGCGATCGTCACTTCGGACACGATTTGGTCACCGCAGAAAGCCGCCGATTTCGTCCACCAGATGGAAGCGGGAGCGATCGATATCGTCGTCGGCACCCAGCTGGTGACCAAGGGCTATCATTTCCCCAATCTGACTTTGGTCGGCGTGGTCGACGCGGATATCGGGCTGGAAGGCGGCGACCTGCGCGCCGCCGAACGCAGTTTCCAGCAGATCGCGCAGGTTGCCGGGCGGGCCGGTCGCGCCGAAAAGCCTGGCCGTGTCTATGTCCAGACCCGGATGCCGAACGCGCCGGTGATCCAGGCGCTGATCAAGAATGACCGGGAAGGTTTCTATGCCGCCGAGATTGAATCACGGCGACAGGCTCTCGCTCCGCCATTCGCCCGCTGGGCCGCGATCATCGTGTCGTCCGAGGATAATAAGGAAGCGATGGAAACGGCGCGCCTGATCGGACAGACCGCTCCCAAGCTCGACGGATTTTCGGTTTACGGCCCTGCCCCTGCCCCGCTGGCGATGCTACGCGGACGGCACCGCCATCGGTTGCTGGTCCACGCGCTGCGGTCGGTCGACTTGCAGAATATCATGCGCGAATGGCTGGAACAGCTGGAATGGCCTCGCGCGGTACGGGTCGGGGTGGACGTCGACCCCTATAGTTTTGTCTGATTCCCTGTACCGCTAAGGGGATTGGGTGGGCGAGGTATCAACCGGTTCGATGCCGGTTTTTGCTTAGATATCGCGCGGGCTCGCTTGCGCTCGCAACTACCCCAACCCCTCCTTTGAAAAGGAGGGGCTAAAGGAAGTTCAAAAGTCCTTTGAATATTGCACATATTTGAAGCATGAGCCGAACCATGATCAAAAAGCTATTCCTGTTCGTCGCAATCACCACCGCAACCCTGCTCACCGGCCCCGCCCAGGCCGACCCGGCCGATATCAGCGCCGCCAGCCGCTCGGTTGTCCGCGTGGTGCTTGCCGCCAAGGATGGAGACAAGGTTGCCTTTGTCGGGCATGGCAGCGGTTTCGTGGTTGCTCCGGACAAGATTGTCACCAACGCCCATGTCGTAGAGATCGCGCGGCAGGAAAGCTCCGTGGTCATCGGCATCATCCCGTCGCAGGGCGGCACCAGCTA
The DNA here is from genome assembly GCF_963975555.1 of uncultured Parasphingorhabdus sp. Classification (GTDB taxonomy): domain Bacteria; phylum Pseudomonadota; class Alphaproteobacteria; order Sphingomonadales; family Sphingomonadaceae; genus Parasphingorhabdus. The sequence continues at coordinate 58,417 of NZ_CAXBHH010000008.1, forward strand.
TGGCGGAAAGATCATCGCTTATTCACCCAGCAACGATCTGGCGCTCATTCAGGTATTGGACGGCGGACGATTGCCGCCATTGACGATTTTTGGCGGCCAGGTTGCCGATGGCGCCGATGTGGTGGCGGTCGGCTATCCCGGTTCTGTCGACCGGGCGCAGGGACTTGATCTGGATGACCTGATCAACCCGATGTCGCCAGTCAAGACCACGGGCACGGTTTCCGGCGGTCGCACCACAAAACAATTCGATACGATCCTCCACACTGCGCCGATTGCATCGGGCAATAGCGGCGGGCCGCTGATCGACAATTGCGGCCGGGTGCTGGGCGCGAACAGCTTCGGGTCCATCAGTGACGGCAATGATGCGGAATTCGGCTTTGCCGTGTCCGCGCGCGAGATTTTGAGCTTCCTGCGCAAGGCTGGCGTGAAGGTGGGATCGACGGCAACGCCGTGCCGGTCCGCTGCGGAGATCAGCCAGGAAGAACAGCTACGCGAAGCCGCTGCCCGCGCGCAAGTGGACGCGGCTAAGGATGCGGAAGCGGAAAAGCGCCAGCGCGCGGAGGCCGAATTGCGCACCGGCATATCGCAGGACATCATCGCCGAGCGCGAAAACCGGATGGCCATAGCGGCGCTGATGCTGGTACTGGCCCTGCTCGCTGCGGGCGGCGCAGGCATGATGATGGTTCAGGGTAAGCGCAACCCGGCCATCGCAGCCGCAGGTGCCGCAGCCGTATTGCTGCTTGGCGCGGTCTTCATCTTCCTGTCCCGCCCGGACTTCACCGAAATAGACGATCGTGTGGCTGTTGCGTTGCAGGAAAAAGGTGACAAGGCTGCTCCCCAGCAAGCAACCATCGTTACATCGGGCAAATATCAATGCACGATCAACCCAAACCGGAGCCGGATCACCGTATCGCAGCAGAATGAGATGCCGCTTGAATGGGCTGACGGCGGCTGCGTCAATGGCCGCACCCAATATGGCCGCGACGGCGCCAAATGGTCGCGGATATTCGTGCCCAATCAGGAACAGACAATCACCATCAGCAGCTTCCAGCCGGATCGCAGCGAGTTTACCGAGGAACGCTACCTGATGGGCCTGGACCAGATGACCAAGGCCCGGGAAATCCGCGCAAAATATGGCAACAGGGCCTGTACCAAGGATAACGAAGCACTAGCCGATATCGAGGATATGGTGAAAGCGATCAGAGCGGAACTACCCTCTCAGGCGAACGAGAGTCTGGTTTACGAGTGCAAGAAAGTCGCTCAGTAATCAGGCTCCTTGCCGTTGAATATCTTTTCCGCCTGCCTCGTCAGCCAGCTCATCGCTGCGGCCCACGGCTGATGCCCGTGGCTGATTCTCGCAACGCCCAGGCTGGCCAGTTCTGCGGCACCCGGACCGTCGGACGAGCGCAATATATTGACCGGCAAAGGCGACGCATCGCAAATCGCGCTTATGCATTTTCTGTCGCTCAGAAACGGAACAAACAGGCTCCCTGCCCCGGCATCGGCATATATTTTTGCTCGCTGTAGAACCTGCTGCACCAGCGCATCGCCATCGGTCTCTGCCGATTGGCCACGAAAAACGTCGCATCGGGCATTAACCCAAAGTCCGGTTGAAGCGGCGGCGGCCACACGCTCTGCAAAAACCTCGGGTGCAATCAGCTTATTCTCTCCGGGCATGCGATCTTCCATGTTGATGCCGCTCGCGCCGGCATCAACAGCGCGTTGCACCGACTGGCGAACTTCCGCGGCATCCGCGCCATATCCGGCTTCCATATCAATGCTTATCGGCAGATCCGACGCCGCAACGATATGTTCAAGATTGATAATCGCGTCATCGAGGGGAAAGGCCTCGCCGTCGGCGATTCCTTGGGCACCGGCTACGCCATAGCTTCCCGTTGCCAAAGCCTTTGCACCGGCGGCTGCAACCGCTTTGGCACTGCCGGCATCCCAGATATTGACCAATATCAAGGGATCGCCCGGTACGTGAAGATCGCCAAATTCCTTTATTTTCTGGTTCATTTCGCTTCCTTTTCCAGCAAACGCGTCTTTATCTCCAGCCCGTAGGCATAGCCGCCCATGGTGCCGTCGCTGCGCACCACGCGGTGGCAGGGAATCAGGACGGCGACATGGTTGGCGCCATTGGCACTCCCCACAGCGCGAACCGCTTTCGGCTTGCCAATAGCTATCGCGATATCGGCGTAGCTTCGGGTTTCGCCTTCGGGGATCTTACGCAATTCCTGCCAGACCGCTTCCTGAAAGGCGGTGCCCTGCACATCGATCGGGATATTATGCGGGCGGCCCGGCGTTTCCACCTGAGCAACCACTTGCGCGAGCAATTTGGCGAAAGCATCGCCGCCGGCCCGCAAGTCCGCTTTCGGGAAGCGGTCACGCAATTCTTCCTCGCCTTCGTTGAACGACAGGCAGCAAATACCTTTGTCGGTCGCGGCGACCATCATCGCGCCGAGCGAGGTTTCGACAATGGCCCAGTGCACCGTCACCCCTGCCCCGCCGTTTTTCCAGACGCCCGGTTTCATGCCCATCTTCCGGCCCTTTTTCTGTTCCTCGTAAAAACGCGACGCCGATCCGTAGCCCGCGTCATAAATCGCTTCGGTGACCGATGCGCCACCGTCCAGCGCATCCTTGACCCGCTCCCGTCGCACGGCCCGCGCATAGGCGGCGGGCGACAATCCGGTTTCGCGTTTGAAAATTCTTTGAAGGTGAGTCGGCGAGTAGCTGGTCCGTTCGCCAAGCTCGGCAAGACTCGGTGCGCTCTCGGCCATACGGATCGCATCAATGATCGTCTTCACCGCGGCTTCATCACGCGCCACATCATTGGGGAGACAGCGCAAGCAGGCGCGCAGACCTGCTGCCTCTGCCTGCTCAGCTGTTGCAAAAAACCGGACATTTTCGCGTTTGGGATGGCGGGCGGCGCAGGAGGGGCGGCAATAGATGCCGGTGCTCAGGACACCCGTGACGAATTTTCCGTCGAAGCTGCGGTCGCGGGCCTGCACCGCCGTCCATGCTCGAACATTATCCACTATTTGCTGGTTCACGGCTCAAACCTCTCCACCCGCGCGACGAAACATCCATGGGCTGCGTTATGCACATCTATATAGGCAACCTCGTCCAGTTCAAATAGCGCACGGATCGACCGGTCTGCATCCCCGGGGAAGGACAGTTTCGCCGTTTTCAACATCGCGTCCGAACCGAACCCCCGCATGCCCAGAGTTCGGCCATGGAATACCGGCGGAATGACATCCGTATATTGCGCCGCTGTCGTCAGCCCGGTTCTCGCAAATATCGCATTTGAGTTCCGATAGGGAGAATCGACATCGTGGGAGATGTAGTGGAACAGAATCAGCTCTTCCCCCACTTCGGCGTCCTCCAGCGATACCCGACAGGGAAAGCCGGGTTTGCTGGTCGCAATCATTGTTACCGCGCCCATCGCCGAGAGTTCTTCGGCCGACGCGCCCTCAAAAGGTTTGGCAAGATCCGGGCTCAATCCGGTTATTTGATAGGTCATAGAACGTCTCCGATGCTGGATGTTCCTGTAGATTTAAATCAACGCACCCCACCCGGCTTCCCGTATCTTGCGTTCAAAGCTAATAATCATGCGCTGAACAATTCAAAGCGGCTAAAAGCTGCTGGTTTGGCCTTTCGGGAAATTGGTTCCCCAAGCCATCTTGCATCGCAGCAAAATGGTTGCTAGACGCCGCGCATCCGTGGGCGGAATCGCAGAATTTCCGGCCATTAAGCGGACCATTTCATCAACGGTTTTCAGACCGTGCTTACGGTCAGGGAGAAGCAAACGCGTGGATCATTCCAGCGGCATTAGAGCGAGTTTAGCGGGGCGTTACGCCACGGCTTTGTTCGCGCTCGCAAAAGAAAAGAAGAGCATCGACGCGGTGCAGGCCAGTCTCGCGACATTGAGCGCAGCCATGGCCGAATCGAGTGACCTCAGGGCGCTGACCAGCAGCCCGGTTGTCTCCCGCGATGATGCAGGCAGAGCTATTGCAGCCACGGCCAAGGCCCTTGGCCTCGACAAGCTGTCTACCAACACGCTCGGCGTGCTCGCGGCGAATCGTCGGCTCGACCAGATTCCTGCTGTCATTCGTGCCTTTTCCACATTGGCATCTGACCATCGTGGCGAGATCACCGCAGAAGTTACCTCGGCTCACCCATTGGATAAAAAACAGATTGATGCGCTCAAGGCGCAGCTCAAGAAACGTGTGGGAAGCGATGTTAGCGTTTCCACCGCCGTTGATCCGTCCATATTGGGCGGGCTCGTCGTGAAAATCGGCAGCCAGATGATCGACAGCTCGATTAAAACCCGTTTGAACACCCTATCGCAGGCCATGAAGGGCTAAAGGAAGATACACATGGATATTCGCGCCGCAGAAATTTCAAAGGTCATCAAGGACCAGATCGCCAATTTTGGCAATGAAGCCCAGGTCTCCGAAGTCGGAACCGTGCTCGCCGTCGGTGACGGTATCGCCCGTATCCACGGTCTCGATCAGGTGCAAGCCGGCGAGATGGTTGAATTCTCCAACGGTATTCAGGGCATGGCGCTGAACCTCGAGGCTGACAATGTCGGCGTCGTGATCTTCGGCTCTGACGCCGAAATCAAAGAAGGTGACGTGGTCAAGCGGACCGGCACGATTGTGGACGTTCCGATCGGCAAGGAATTGCTCGGTCGTGTGGTTGACGGTCTCGGCAACCCGATTGACGGCAAGGGCCCGATCAAAACCACGCAGCGTAGCCGTGTTGAAGTCAAGGCGCCGGGCATTATCCCGCGTAAATCGGTTCACGAACCCGTCCAGACCGGCCTGAAAGCGCTCGACGCTCTCGTTCCTGTTGGCCGTGGCCAGCGCGAATTGATCATTGGTGACCGTCAAACCGGCAAGACCGCTGTCGCAATCGACACGTTCATCAACCAGAAGACAGTCAACGCCGGCGACGACGAAAGCAAGAAGCTCTACTGCATCTATGTTGCCATCGGCCAGAAGCGCTCGACGGTTGCACAGATCGTCAAGAGCCTCGAAGAAAATGGCGCCATGGAATATTCGATCGTGGTTGCTGCAACCGCTTCCGAGCCTGCGCCTCTCCAGTATCTCGCACCTTATACCGGTGTGACGATGGGTGAATATTTCCGCGACAACGGCATGCACGCCTGTATCGTTTATGACGATCTCTCCAAGCAGGCTGTGGCTTATCGCCAGATGTCCCTGCTGTTGCGTCGTCCTCCAGGACGTGAAGCTTATCCTGGTGACGTTTTCTATCTCCACAGTCGTTTGCTCGAACGTGCCGCGAAGATGAACGAAGCCAATGGCTCCGGTTCTTTGACCGCTCTGCCGATCATCGAAACCCAGGCTGGTGACGTTTCGGCCTATATTCCAACCAACGTGATTTCGATCACCGACGGGCAGATCTTCCTCGAAACCGACCTCTTCAACCAGGGCATCCGTCCTGCGATTAACGTGGGTCTGTCCGTGTCTCGTGTTGGTTCTGCCGCTCAGACAAAGGCAATGAAGAAGGTTTCGGGTTCGATTAAGCTCGATCTGGCACAATATCGCGAAATGGCTGCTTTTGCCCAGTTCGGTTCCGATCTCGATGCATCGACGCAGAAATTGCTGGCACGTGGTGAGCGCTTGACCCAGCTTCTGAAACAGGCGCAGTTTTCACCTCTTCCATTCGAAGAGCAGACGGCCTCGATCTACGCCGGTACCAACGGGCATCTAGATCCCGTCGCGGTTACTGACGTTGTGCGCTACGAAGAAGCCATGCTGGCCCATTTGCGCAGCGAACATGGCGACATTTTGAAAACAATCCGTGAAAGCGGTGACTTGGCAGATGACACCAAAGCAGCTCTCGAAGCGGCTCTGGCGGCCTTCGGCAAGACGTTTGCATAAGGAGAAAATGTTGTCCCGGACTTGATCCGGGGTCCAGTGAATAGAAAAGCCGCAGAGCGACATTTTTATGGAACTGGGTTCCCGTCTTTGCGGGAATGACAATTGAAGGAACGAAATGGCTAGTCTTAAAGAACTGAAAGATCGGATCGCGTCGGTTAAATCGACCCAGAAGATCACCAAGGCCAAGAAGATGGTCGCAGCGGCGAAGCTACGTCGGGCCCAAATGGCTGCGGAAGCTGCGCGTCCCTATGCCGCGCAGATGGAAAAGGTGATGTCGAGCCTCGCCTCCAAAGTTTCGATTGACGAAAATTCGTCGAAACTATTGGCTGGCACTGGCAAGAACGAAACCCATCTGCTGGTCGTCGCTACATCGGACCGCGGTCTCTGCGGCGCGTTTAATGCCAATATCGTCAAAGAAGCCCGCGCCAAGGCCGACAAGCTGCTCGGTGAAGGCAAGAAGGTCTTTTTCTATATGGTTGGGCGCAAGGGCATTCCGATCATCAAGCGTTTCTATCCCGGGTTAATTCTGAAGCATTTCGACACTTCGAACGTCAAGGCGCCTGGTTACGAAGAAGCCAAAGCGGTAGCCGAAGATCTGACTGCGATGGTTGAAGAAGGCAAATTTGACGTCGCCCATCTGTTCTACGGCAAGTTCAGGTCTGCTCTGGTTCAAGAACCGACGGTTCAGCAAATCATTCCGATTGCGATGGAGGAAGGCACTATCGCCGAATCCACAGGCGCAGTGGAATATGAGCCGGACGAGGAAGAAATCCTCGCAGCGCTGCTCCCGCGCAATCTGACCACCCAGATTTTCGGTGCGTTGCTGGAAAATAACGCGTCGGAACAAGGTGCATCGATGACCGCCATGGACAATGCGACCCGCAATGCCGGCGATCTGATCGACAACCTTACCATCGTCTATAACCGCAGCCGTCAGGCCGCGATTACCACCGAATTGATTGAAATTATCGCTGGCGCTGAAGCGCTCTAAAGCACGTACGCAAGGAAACGTAAAAATGGCAAAAACCAAAAATGTAGGCCGCATTTCTCAGGTTATCGGCGCTGTCGTCGACGTAACCTTTGACGGCGAAGTCCCGGCAATTCTCTCGGCTCTGGAAACCAGCAACAACGGCAACCGGCTGGTGTTGGAGGTTGCACAGCATCTCGGCGAGAACACAGTTCGTACCATCGCAATGGATGCGACCGAAGGTCTTACCCGCGGTCAGGAAGTAACCGATACCGGTTCGCAGATCATGATGCCTGTCGGCCCTGAAACGCTTGGCCGGATCATGAACGTGATCGGTGAGCCAATCGACGAACGCGGCCCGATCGGCAACAAATTGACCTCTCCTATTCACGCGGAAGCTCCTGCTTTTGTTGACCAGTCAACCGAGAATGAAATTCTCGTAACCGGTATTAAGGTTGTCGATCTGCTCGCACCTTATGCAAAGGGCGGTAAAATTGGCCTGTTCGGCGGCGCCGGCGTGGGCAAGACCGTTCTTATTCAGGAACTGATCAACAACATCGCAAAAGGCCACGGCGGTACATCCGTTTTCGCCGGTGTTGGTGAGCGTACCCGTGAAGGTAACGATCTCTATCACGAATTTCTCGACGCTGGCGTTATCGCCAAGGATGCCGACGGCAATCCGAAGTCGGAAGGTTCGAAAGTGGCTCTCGTATTCGGCCAGATGAACGAACCTCCAGGAGCGCGTGCTCGTGTGGCTCTCTCCGGTCTGACCCAGGCGGAATATTTCCGGGACGTCGAAGGCCAGGATGTTCTGTTCTTCATCGACAACATCTTCCGCTTCACCCAGGCAGGTTCGGAAGTGTCCGCACTTCTTGGCCGTATTCCTTCGGCTGTGGGCTATCAGCCTACCCTGTCGACCGACATGGGTGCGCTGCAGGAACGTATTACTTCGACCAACAAGGGCTCGATTACATCGGTGCAGGCAATTTATGTTCCTGCCGACGATTTGACTGATCCTGCACCGGCAACATCCTTTGCCCACCTCGATGCAACCACCGTTTTGAACCGTGCGATTTCGGAGCTGGGCATCTACCCTGCTGTTGATCCGCTCGATTCCACCTCGCGTGTTCTCGAACCGCGCGTTGTTGGCCAGGAACATTATGATACGGCCCGTGCTGTTCAGGAAACCCTGCAAAAATATAAGTCTTTGCAGGACATCATCGCCATTCTCGGCATGGACGAGCTTTCTGAAGAAGATAAGCTGGTCGTTCAACGCGCCCGGAAGATCCAGAAGTTCCTGTCGCAGCCGTTCCACGTTGCGGAAGTCTTCACCGGCATCAAGGGCAAGTTCGTTGATCTCGAAGACACGATCAAATCGTTCAAGGCTGTTGTCGAAGGCGAATATGATTACCTTCCCGAAAATGCCTTCTACATGGTCGGCGGCATCGAAGAAGCGATCGAAAAAGGCAAAAAAATGGCTGCTGAAGCGGCCTAAGCTACATCCATTGGCACTGAGCCGCCGAACGGCACGAATGCTCGACATACGCGCTCCGGCGAGCTCAGGACCAACGGTATAAAGGTACTATCATGGCAAACCTACATTTCGAACTCGTAACCCCTGAAAAGCTCGTCCGCTCGGATGATGTTTTCATGGTGGTAGTGCCCGGTACCGAGGGTGATTTTGGCGTGCTCGCCAATCATGCGCCGGTCATGTCGACGATCCGCGACGCCGATCTGGTCATCTACGCCACCGAAGGCGGAGTCCCGGAAACGATTTCGGTTCAGGGCGGCTTTGCCGAAGTGAATGACAAGGGCCTGACGGTTCTCGCCGAAGCTATTTCCTGACTGAGCCGTTTGTGGTCGGCTAGTCGAACCATTTTTTTCGTCATTGGTGCCGTGGCAGGCGTTCAGCGTCCTGACTGAAGTTATGCCTCCAGCCCGGTGGTTGCCCTGCGCTCGCTGCGCTAAAGCAGCAACCCGCTGAAAATTATCAGCAATCCAACCATCATAGCGGGTCCGTCTATCGGGTCGCCAGATAGAAAATACTGATCGCAGTGACGATCAGTAGCTGGAGACAGATGATCGCAGCAGGCCAGCCACCGGCCTTGGACTTGATCACCGTATTTCGCGGCGGGAAACCGGCAAATGCGACCAGTGCCAGCGTGATGGTCGCCAGCCGCCATATAAGCTTCAAATAAAAAGCATATTTGCAAACATCCTGATCCAATCAAACAAATTTTCCGGTTTATTAACCAATTTCGGGGAAAGAGGGCATGTATCTTGTGATATCAGTTAAATCGGACAGAACAGCATGAGCGCATTTGGCAAGAGAAATGGACTGGGCGGGGGAAAATCGTCCTTTGGTGTCGCGAAGCCTATGAATGGCGGCGGCAAGAAGACTGCCAGATCTGACAACCCCGAAGATAATCTCGGCGGCAATCAATTCCCTCCGATCGAATCCATACCTCTGCCAGGTGAATCCGCCCCGCCACCAGCGGCCGTTACCGATCCCAATGACGCGATGGCGCGGCTTTCCGAACGCTCGCAACCGATGACTGACGGTGGCGACAAGGAGGAAGGCTTCGGGGCCTCCGTCCACAAAATCAAGGAACAGGTGCTCCCTCGCCTGCTCGAGCGCGTCGATCCGGAAGCTGCTGCAACCTTGAACAAGGAAGAGCTGACCGAAGAATTCCGCCCGATCATCATGGAAGTGCTGACCGAGCTGAAACTGACACTCAACCGGCGTGAACAATTTGCACTGGAAAAGGTGCTGGTCGACGAACTGCTCGGCTTTGGACCGCTTGAGGAACTGCTCAGCAACCCGGATATTTCGGATATCATGGTCAATGGTCCGGAACAGACCTATATCGAAATCAAGGGTAAGCTTGAAATCGCACCGATCCAGTTCCGCGACGAGGAACATCTGTTCCAGATCGCCCAACGGATCGTCAACCAGGTCGGCCGCCGCGTCGACCAGACCACACCGCTGGCCGATGCCCGTCTCAAGGACGGTTCGCGTGTCAACGTTATCGTGCCGCCGCTGAGCCTCAAGGGCACAGCGATCTCGATTCGTAAGTTTTCCGAAAAACCGATCACTCTCGACATGATGAAGAACTTCGGTTCGATGTCCGAAGAAATGTGCACTGTGCTCAAGATTGCTGGTGCCTGCCGGTTCAATGTCGTTATCTCGGGCGGTACCGGTTCGGGTAAAACGACCATGCTCAACGCCATGTCCAAGATGATCGATCCGGGCGAACGCGTGCTGACTATCGAGGATGCTGCCGAACTTCGCTTGCAACAGCCGCATTGGCTTCCCCTCGAAACCCGTCCCCCGAACCTTGAAGGAAAGGGAGCGATTACCATCGGCGATCTGGTCAAGAACGCCCTGCGTATGCGTCCTGACCGTATCATCCTCGGCGAAATTCGTGGCGCGGAATGTTTCGACCTTCTCGCCGCCATGAACACCGGCCATGACGGCTCCATGTGTACGCTTCACGCCAACAGCCCGCGCGAATGTCTCGGCCGTATGGAGAATATGATTTTGATGGGCGACATCAAGATTCCGAAAGAAGCCATTTCCCGCCAGATTGCGGAATCGGTCGATCTGATCGTTCAGGTCAAACGTCTCCGCGACGGTTCGCGTCGCACGACCAACATCACCGAAGTGATCGGGATGGAAGGCGACGTGATCGTGACCCAGGAATTGTTCAAATATCAATATATTGACGAGGATGCCGACGGCAAGATCATCGGTGAATATCAATCCGCCGGCCTGCGCCCCTATACGCTCGACAAGGCGCGTCAATATGGATTCAACCAGCCACTGCTGGAAGCCTGCCTGTAATCAGCGGCTTATTCGGTCGAGATAAATCCGAGACCGAAGGCTATGGATATGCCGAAGGTCAGCAATGCCAGAGCGGTGATTGTTGACCATGGCATGAAGCCGACATCTTCAATATCGCGGCGATTGTTGCGCCGCCGGTTACCGATCTCTGCAATCACCGCGATTGTCCCTGACAGACCGCACATTACCATCCACACCGGCGGCATTGAAGGTCAGCCCTTGGCCAGCATATTGATGATGCCGGAGAAATCCTTGCCGCCCTGCCCCTCTGTTTCGGCATATTGCTCGTAGAGTTTCGCAGCTTCAGCGCCCATTGGCACATCCGCTCCAGCACTCTGTGCGGCTTCCATCGCCAGCCGGAGATCTTTAAGCATCAAGGCAGCGGCAAATCCGCCTTCATAATCATTGTCCGCCGCGCTTTGCGGGCCGACGCCGGGGACCGGGCAATAGCTGGTCATTGACCAGTTCTGTCCTGATGCCTTGGAGGAGATATCGTAGAATGTCTGCAGGTCGAGCCCGAGCTTCTCCGCCATCTTGAACGTCTCGCAGGTCGCGATCATCGATGCGCCAAGCAGCATGTTGTTGCAGATTTTCGCAGCCTGCCCTGCGCCATTGCCACCGGCGTGGATAACCGCTTTGCCCATGTCGGACAGGATCGGTTCAGCCCGTTTGAAGCCCTCGTCGCTGCCACCAACCATGAAGGTCAATGTGCCGCCATTGGCTGCCGCGATACCGCCGGATACAGGGGCATCCACTGGGACGAGGCCCTTGGCTTCCGCCATCGTGGCAACATCGCGAGCGCTATCGACGTCGATGGTCGAACAATCGATCACCAAGGTACCGGGATTGGCATTGATGATGATCTCATATTCATAGACCTTGCGGACATGGGTACCCGCCGGGAGCATGGTCACGACGGCTTCCATATTCTGGACCGCCTGTGCGGCGTCGCTAACCGGATGACAGCCGGCTTCGCCAGCTTTCGCGAGCGCGTTGCCGGACAGGTCAAAGGCAAAAACCTCGTGCCCCACTTTTGCGAGATTGGCGGCCATGCCGCCGCCCATATTGCCAAGGCCGATAAATCCGATTTTCATTATAGTCTCCAGTGATTGTCAGCGGAACAAAGCCGGCGGCCTTGCAAGGTGGAAGCAGCTATTCCTAGCGTCCCTTCCATTGGCCTTCGCGTTTTTCGATGAAGGCAGCCATGCCCTCTTTCTTGTCTTCGGTGGCGGTCAGGATCTGGAACAGGCGCCGTTCGTGGACCAAGCCCTGCTCGAGATTATTCTCGAACGCCGCATTGACCATTTCCTTGTTCACCTGAGCGGCCATCGGCGGCATCGATGCGACAAGCGCGGCAGACTTTAGCGCTTCATCGAGCAGATCATCATGCGGAACCACGCGGGCAACCAGACCCGAGCGTTCGGCTTCTTCAGCATCCATCATCCGGCCAGTCAGGCACATTTCCATCGATTTTGCCTTGCCGATCGCGCGGGTCAGCCGTTGCGAGCCGCCCATGCCCGGTGCAACACCCAGCTTGATTTCCGGCTGGCCGAATTTCGCCTTGTCGCTGGCAATGATATAATCCGCCATCATGGCGAGCTCGCAGCCGCCACCCAGCGAAAAGCCATTTACCGCAGCGATCCACGGCTTGCGGGTCGCCTTGACGATATGACTGGTCCATTTCGCGAAAAAATCCTCGAGATAGAAATCGGCGGCAGACTTGTCGTACATTTCCTTGATATCGGCACCGGCAGCAAAAGCCTTGTCACCGGAACCGGTCAGAACCGCGCAATTTTGCGTGTCATCAGCCTGAAAAGCAGCAAAGGCGTCGATCAATTCTTCGAGCACCTGGCTGTTCAATGCATTCAGGGATTTTGGCCGGTTGAGGGTAATCAGGGTAACCGCACCCTTTTTCTCGGTGAGGATTGTTTCGTAAGTCATAGGGGCTTCCATTCTTCTTTAGCTGGCAGGGGTGCGAAAATCGCATCAATCCATTCGTCGGTCGCGTCTTCGGGCGTCGCCGGATTCCATTTCGGGTCATTGTCCTTGTCGATTATCAGTGCCCGCACGCCTTCGAGGAAATCGTGCATCACCAGCACATGGTAGCCGATCCGATATTCGTTGCGCATCTCGTCGGCGAAGCTGTCCATCGCCGCGCCTTCCTTGAGCTGGCGCAGCGCCACCTTGCAGGTCTGCGGGCTTTTGGTACCCAGCGTATCACGCTCCTTGAGCGCCCAGTCGCTGTCGTCGGCTTCCAGCGCAGCGAGGATATCTTCGAAACGGTCGGAGGCAAAAAACTTGTCGATCTTGTCGAGATTCTTGGTGATCCGTGCTTCGGGGGCGTGACCCGAAAGCTGCCCCAATATGCCTTCTATACGATCGGGCTTCTCTGCAATGCGCTGCTTGGCTTCTTCCAGGGCTTCCGATGGCAGATAATGGGTGGCGATACCCACTTCCTTGCATTCGGCGCCATCCAGCCGCGCGCCCGTGAGCGCGAGAAACTGGCCCAACCGGCCTTCGAGCCGGGACAGGAACCAACCGCCGCCAACATCGGGGAATAGTCCGATACCCGTCTCGGGCATGGCAAACCGGGTGTGCTCGGTTGCCACGCGATATTTGGCGGGTTGGGAAATTCCGACGCCCCCGCCCATGGTGATGCCGTCCATGAAAGCGACCACGGGTTTGGGATATTCGAACAACAGATGGTTGAGCTGATATTCGTGATAGAAAAACTCCCGGCCTTTTTTGCCATCGGTCATTCCGGATTCGCGCAGCATGGCAATATCGCCACCTGCGCAGAAGCCCCTGCCCTCGCTGTGGTCGAGGATAACCGCTTCCACACTGTCATCGTCGCGCCATGCGAGCAGTGCCTCGGTCATCGCAAGGCACATGTCGAGGTTTAGCGAATGGATCACTTTGGGCCGGTTCAGGCTGATATGGCCAACCCGACCGGTTTTTCTGATAATGAGATCTTCTGTCATAAATTTCCTATTGGCGCAGCAATTCGCGCGAAACGATCATACGCATGACCTGGTTGGTACCCTCTAATATACTATGCACGCGCAAATCGCGCCAGAAGCGCTCGATCGGATAGTCCTGCAAATAGCCATAGCCGCCAAAGAGTTGCAGCGCGTCATTGACAATCTTGCTGCCATTGTCGGTCGCCAACCGCTTCGCCATTGCGGCGAATTTTGTTTTATCCGGTGCGCCTTCTGTCACTTTTGCAGCGGCAAGATACAGCAACGCGCGAGACGCTTCAAGATCGGTTGCCATGTCGGCGAGCATGAACTGGGTGTTCTGGAAGTCGCTGATCGCCTTGCCAAATTGCTTGCGTTCTTTTGTATAGTTCACGGCTTCATCGAGACAACGCTGTGCACCGCCGAGCGAACAGGCGCCGATATTCAATCGTCCGCCGTCCAGACCGGCCATGGCGATGCGAAAGCCTTCACCCTCGCCACCAACGCGGTTTTCAACCGGCACCCGGACATTGTCGAAATTGACCTGTGCGGTCGGCTGCGAATGCCAGCCCAGTTTCTTTTCCTGCGCGCCAAAGCTGACGCCTTCCATGTCCTTTTCGATGACAAGGCAGGTCACACCCTTGGCACCATCATCGGAGGTGCGCGTCATCGTGACGTAAATCTCATTTTCGCCGCCGCCGGAAATAAACTGTTTCGATCCGTTGACGATATAGTCGTCGCCGTCGCGCACGGCCTTTGTTTTCAGCGAGGCCGCATCGGATCCCGCTCCGGCTTCGGTCAGGCAATAGCTGGCGATTTTCTCCATCGGTACGAGATCGGGGAGATATTTGTCCTTCACCGCCTGCGAACCATATGTATCGATCATCCAGCTGGCCATATTGTGGATCGAGACAAAGGCGCTGGTCGAGGGACAGCCATAAGCCATGGCTTCCATGATGATCGCCGATTCGAGCCGCCCGAGACCAATGCCGCCCGATTCCTCGGACACGTAAATACCGCCGAAGCCGAGGTCTGCTGCCTGTTTGATCGTGTCGCGCGGGAATATATGCTTTTCATCCCACTCGGCCGCAAAGGGCGTGATCGCATCGGCAGTGAATTTCTGCGCCATTTCCTGAATGGCGAGCTGGTCTTCGGTCAAAGAAAATTGGGTCATATCTATTTCTGTTTCTTCGCTATTTGCGCGGCTGTGGTTTCAACGTCCTGCAGTACCCGCAATATGTTGCTGCGGGCGATTTTTGCAAGGTCGGCTGCGCTATATCCGCGCCTTGCCAGTTCGGCAAATAGCAGCGGATAGGTCGATACATCGGTCATGTCGTCGGGCGTAAAGGGAATTCCGTCAAAGTCACCGCCAAGGCCGATATGGTCTATGCCAGCGACAGCGCGGATATGGTCGATATGGTCGGCGACATCTTTCACCGTTACTGGCGGCATCGGGTTTGCGCCATTCCAGTTCGCAAGATCGGCTGTTCGCGCGGCCGCATCTCCGGGATATAAAGCAGCCGCACGGGCTTCTTCAGCCTTTTCCGCAGCGGCCCAGTCCCGGTTCTTGGCATTGATGTAAGATGGCACAAAGGTGACCATCACCACCCCGCCATTGGCCGGTAGGCGTTTCAGAACCGAATCGGGGACATTGCGGGGATGGCTGGTTACGCCGTCAGCAGAACTATGACTGAATATCACCGGTGCCTTGGTCGCGTCCAGAGCGTCATTCATTGTCGCTTCGGATACATGGCTGATATCGACGATCATGCCGAGCCGGTTCATTTCCTGCACCACGGAAACACCGAATTCGGAGAGACCGTTGCTTTTGGGCGTATCGGTCGCGCTGTCGGCCCAGTCGAGCGTCTTCCAGTGAGTCAGCGTCATATAGCGCGCGCCAAGCGCATAGGCCTGCCGAAGCACGGCGAGCGAATTGCCAATCGAATGGCCGCCTTCCATGCCGATCAGCGAAGCGATACGGCCGTTTTCCCGGGCGGCCTCCACGTCGTCAGCGGTCAGGGCGAGTTGCAGATCATCCGGATATGTATCGACCAGCCGGTGGACGATATCAATTTGCTCGATCACCCGCTGAACGGCCTCAAATTCCGGTAGTTCCGGGTCGATCCAGACCGACCAGAACTGCCCCCCGACTCTGCCTTGCCGGAGCCGGTTAATATCAGTGTGCATCACTTTCGAACCGGTCCCGGTGGTGGGCAATGTGTTGCGGAAGTCGAATTGCGAGAAATCGCTGGCGAACCGTTCGGCAATCTGTTCGGGCGCGTCATTATGCCCGTCGATCACCGGGTTTTTGGCGAGCACGTCTTGCGCGATTTGCTCGGGTGATTGCGCCTGCACCGAGGACGCGCCGAGCAAGGCGACAGCAAGGGTGAGGCTGCGAACGATGTTGATGGCTTTCATGCAACAAGGTCTAGTCGCGCAGCACCCTCGCGGCAAATAGCTTTTTTGCTACTTTTTGATCATTGCGCTTATACCAGCGATTGCCGATATTGCGCTCTGCGGCGAGCATCTGCGTGCGGGTGCCATCGGCGAAATCGACATCCGGCTCCATATTGGCAATCGGATCGCGATAGGCTTCGTCGGCAGGAACGATGGTCCAGCCTTGCCGTTTCAGCGCCGCGGCCAGATCATCAACGAACATTGCGGCAAGATCGGTCTCGTGCAGCAATATCATCTGCACCGGCGCTCTATCGAGCGTCCGCCGCGCCAGATCATCGGAGAATTCAGCCGACTCGACATAGGATTCAACAAACAGGTCGCGCAACGCGTTCCAGTCCATGAGCTTTCCCGCCTTGGCCGCCGAGATCGCCATATCCTCCAGATACCAGTCGGATGCGTCAACCGTCACATAGCCGTTCATCAGTCCGCGTTGCTTGAGACCCGCACGCACTGCATCGCGCTTGGTCCTGTTTGTCCTGCCCTCATCGAGAAACGGAAAGCGGAACCAGGGACGGTAATTGGGCTTGTCCTTCAGCCAGACCTCTGCCGCGTCGACATCCGCGAGAAATGTCGCGACCGTTACGGAAGAAAGTTTGCTGTGTTTGGCCGTATGGTTGGCCAGCACATGTCCGGCCTTGGCATAGGCCGCGATATCGGCGGCGTCATGGTCATAAGCGGTAATCCGTCCCGGATTGATGAAGAAAACCGCTTGTTCAATGCCTGCGGTTTGCAGTGCCTCGATCAGCAATTTTGGCCGTTCATCCGGCTCCAGAAAAGCGCCGGCGCCGCGCGGGGCGTCGTCAAAGCTGAAGGCGATGCGTTTGTCGGACATCGTAACGGGTGGCGGCAGAGGCACCGTCTCGCTTGTTGCATTTTCCGTAGGCCAGAAAGCGAACAAAATGATTGCCAGCAACAATGATGGCAAGAACACCCGTGGTGACAGCGCTAGCAATGCGGCACCGGGAATGAGGTTGGCTGGACAGTCATGATGAACATGTCCGCCCGAAATGCCGGAATTTCCAGCATTTCGGGAGACTTGTCCTGATTTGGAACTCTGTTGCGGTCCAGCCTTACCGGGCATTTACCCCATGGTCGGGATGACAAACGCGTCATTATTGCCGCCATCGGCGGTGCCGTCAGGCCAGCGCTGGGTGATGGTCTTGACCTTGGTCCAGAATTTCACGCCTTCCATGCCGTGCTGGTTGGTGTCGCCGAATGCCGAGCGTTTCCAGCCGCCAAAGCTGTGATAGGCGACCGGCACCGGAATCGGCACGTTGATGCCGACCATGCCGACATTGACGCGGCTGGCAAATTCACGGGCTGCGTGGCCGTTGCGAGTGAAGATCGCGACGCCATTGCCATATTGATGCTGGCTGGGCAGCGCGACCGCTTCTTCAAAATTCTTGGCGCGGACGATCTGCAGAACCGGGCCGAAAATCTCTTCCTTGTAGCTTTCCATATCGGTGGTGACACGGTCGAACAAAGATGGTCCGATGAAACAGCCTTCTTCATGGCCCTGCAACGAGAAGCCGCGGCCATCAACGACCAGTTCGGCCCCTTCATCAACGCCCTTCTGGATCCAGCCTTCGACCCGCGCCTTTTGCGCCGGATTGACCATCGGTCCGTAATGCGCTTCTTCATCGGTAGAAATACCGACGCGCAAAGCCGCCATTGCCGGGATCATTTTTTCGCGCAGCCGGTCTGCGGTTTCTTCTCCCACTGGAACAACCACCGGCAGCGCCATGCAGCGTTCGCCAGCCGAACCGAAAGCAGCGCCGGACAGATCATTCACAACCTGGTCGAGATCCGCGTCCGGCAGAACGATACCGTGGTTTTTCGCGCCACCCATCGCCTGGACCCGTTTGCCGGCTGCAACGCCGCGCTGATAGACATAATGGGCGATATCGGAGGAACCGACAAAGCTGATCCCGCCAATGGCCGGATGATCAAGAATGGCATCAACCATTTCCTTGTCACCTTGCAGACATTGCAGGATACCCGCTGGCAGGCCAGCTTCGTGCATCAGTTCGACGAGCCGAACGGGAACCGAAGGATCACGCTCGGACGGCTTCAGAATGAAGGCATTGCCGGTCGCGATCGCCGGACCAAACATCCACATCGGAATCATCGCCGGGAAGTTGAACGGGGTGATGCCGGCGCCAATGCCGATTGGCTGACGCATGGAGTAAACATCGATGCCAGGCCCTGCGCCCTGCGTATATTCGCCCTTGAGGATATGTGGAATACCGCAACAGAATTCGATCACTTCCAGCCCGCGCTGGATGTCGCCCTTGGAGTCGGCAATCACCTTGCCATGTTCGATCGACAAAAGATTGGCCAGCTCGTCCATATGCGCTTCGACCAGTTCCTTGAACTTGAACATCACCCGTGCGCGTCGCTGCGGGTTGGTTGCTGCCCATGCCGGTTGCGCCGCCAGCGCCGCGTCTACGGCCTTGTCGAGCACCGCTGCATCACCGAGATCCACCTTGCCTTGGATGCCGCCGTTATTCGGGTCGAAAATATCGCTCTGGCGGGACGCTGCTGCGTTTCCTCCGGAGGCCAAGACATGGGTTACTGTGCGCATTGAAAGACTCCTGATTGCATTTGCGGGCTATATGCTATTAACCGCGTCAATGCACAACACCCGCAGCGCTATCTTTATTGGCAAGATTGCATGAATAATGACAATGCCGTCAGTCAGAACCGGCCTATGGCCGGGATCGTCACGCGTCTGGCGGCGATGCTCTCGCTCGCATTCATGTTCGCCTTCGTCAAACTGGCAGGTGAGCAAGGCGTACATGTCACCGAAAGCCTGTTCTACCGCCAGTTGCTCGCGATGCCGCTGATCTGCTTCCTGATCTGGCGCAGTCAGGACGGATGGCCCTCGATTATCTCGAACAAGCACGGTCTGCACATGTTGCGTTCCGCTCTAGGCATTTTTGCCATGGGACTCAATTTCTGGGCAATGACCCTGCTGCCGCTTGCCGACGCCACGACAATCAGCTTCACCGTTCCCATTTTTGCCACCCTGTTCGCCGCGCTCGTCCTGCGGGAAAAGGTCGGCATCCGGCGCTGGACCGCGATCCTGATCGGCTTTGTCGGCGTGCTGATAGTGGTCCAGCCGGGCGGATCGATGATCCCCGCCTTCGGCGCAGCCGTTGCTCTCGGCGGCGCTCTGGTCACCGCTGCGGTCACCATGGTCATCCGCATGCTGGGTCGCACCGAAACCAGTGTCGTCACGATATTCTGGTTCTCGGTCTACACCCTGCCCGCGTTGACCGTCTGTGCCTTCATCTACGGCGGCGGGCATGACGCGAAGACCTGGGGCTATCTGCTTGGCATCGGCATTTTCGGCGCGATCGGTCAGCTATGCATCACCCAGTCGCTACGCTTCGCGCCGGTGTCGACGATCGTACCGATGGACTATAGCGCGCTGATCTGGGCAACGATTTTCGGCATAGTCCTGTTCGGTCAATATCCCGGCCTGTCGATCTGGCTCGGCGCGCCGGTCATCATCGGCTCGGGCCTGTTCATTGCGTGGCGCGAACATGTGAAGGCGAACAAGCTGACAGTTGCCAAGGCCGAGCCGAGCGCATAATCACTCCCGCAATAGGGAGAGAGACATGCTGAAATTCATATCGTCCATCGGGGCAGCGCTGACGCTGCTATTGGCTAGCGGCGCGCAGGCCGAAGAGGGGCCCGCTACCCTCCCCTATCCCGAAGTGACGATCTTCGAAGCCGCAAAAATCATCACCATGGAGCCGGGCTATCCCGAGGCTCGCTATGTCGCCACGTCCGACGGCATCATCCTTGGGCTTGGCCAGACATTGGAAGATTTGGAAGCATGGACGCGGGATCGCAACGTCACCGTCGACCGGCAGTTTGCGCGTCAGATCATGATGCCCGGCTTTATCGAGCCGCATGTCCATCCGATGCAGACGATCATGATGCTGCCGATGCCCTTCATCAGTCCTGAGGAGTGGCAACTGCCCGGCAAGACCTATCCGGCAGCGCGCGGCAAGGCGCAATATGAGCAGCGGCTGCGCGAGGAAATGGCCAAGAGTGAAGACGCCCTGTTCATCACCTGGGGCCATCACAAGCTGTTCCACGGCGACATGGACCGAACCGAACTCGACCGGATCGCACCCGACCGGCCAGTCGTCATCTGGCAGCGCAGCTTCCACGAGATCATCGCCAACAGCAAGGCGCTGACCCTGCTCGGCATCGGCGATGAAGCGACCTTCACCGCTGCGTTCAACAAGCCGAACGTCGATCCCGGACATGCCGATTTCGCCAGCGGCATCATCCACGAAACCGCTTTGTTCAACGGCATCGAAATGCTCCGCCCCTATCTCTTCTCGCCGGCCAAGGTGCAGCAAGGGCTGACCGACATGCGCCAGATGATGCTCGAAAATGGCGTCACCACCAGCGCCGATCTTGCCTTTGGCGGCTTTGGCGGACCGGAGATGGAGTCGGCTTTGTTCAAGAGCCTCTACGACCAGCCGACGACGCCATCGCGGATTCTTGCGATCCCAGTTGCGCCGCTGGTGACCGGCGATCCCAATGTCTGGCTCAAGGACATGAAAGCCAAATATGACAGCAGCAAATTCTTCTTCTCCAACCGGGTTAAGCTGTTCGCCGACGGCGCTTTCTTTGCCCAATATATGCAGATGAACCCGCCCGGCTACAGCGACGGTCACGAAGGAAAATGGCTGACCGAACCGGAGGAATTGCTCAAGCAGACCGAACGTTTCTGGGACGCCGGTTGGAACCTGCACACCCATGTCAACGGCGATCGTGGCCTCGATGTCGTACTCGATATCAGCGAGAAGCTGCCGGTCAAGAACGGCCAGCATATCATCATGGAGCATCTCGGCTATTCGACCGAGGCGCAGAATCGGCGGATCGGCAAGATGGGCCTCTATGTTTCCGCCCAGCCCAATTATATCCGCATCCTCGGCGATGCCTATGCGAAGACCGGTATGGGCCCCGACCGCGCCGCGCAGATGAGCCGGCTCGGTTCGCTCGAGCGCAAGGGCGTCCCGCTTGGCCTGCACAGCGATTTCAACATGGCCCCGATCGATCCGCTCTACCTCGCCTGGGTGGCGAGCAACCGGATCACTCTCGACGGCAATGTCAAAGCGCCGAAAGAGCGGCTTTCACTCGACAAGGCGCTGCGCGCGATCACCGTCGAGGCGGCGCAGGTTATCGGCCTGGATGATATGGTCGGCAGTATCGCCACCGGCAAGAAAGCCGACTTCACCGTGCTGGATCGCGACCCCTATGTCGACGGCGCGGCGAAACTGCAGGAGGTCGGGATCAAGGGCGTGATTTTCGAGGGGCGCTGGTTCCCGGCAGAATAGCGCGTCTGCAAACACCGTTCGCACTGAGCTTGTCGAAGTGCTTGGCGCGAGCAAGCTGGACAGCATCGTCATCCTGAACTTGTTTCAGGATGACGGGTGCCTCCTGATCCGTTCGTGTCGAGCGTAGTCGAGACACATTATGCGCGACTTTTCCACTAAGCTCGAGACAAACGGCAAGCGCTATGCCAATTTTCCCGTCCGCTCTGAGCCGGTCGAGCCGCAGGCCAGCGAAGGTAACGACCGGTGACCACAGCGGCACCCCTTGACTGCACCCGCAATAAAACCCCGTGTTCAGCCCAACGGTTTAACCCCTGAATGTTTTGCACGGAACAGGCTTGCCAATCCCTTGCCATCCTTCTAATAGATAACATGTATCTTATATGCATGTATTAAAGGACAAGAAATTGCTGAACCAGAATACCATTGATATCGTCAAATCCACCGCCCCCATTCTTCAACAGCATGGCGAAACGCTGACCCGGCATTTTTATCAGCGCATGTTCTCGCACAATCCTGAAGTGGGTCCGTTTTTCAATCCGGCGAATCAGGCGGAAGGCACACAGCAACGCGCTCTGGCGGGAGCAATTTGTGCCTATGCCGCCAATATCGACAATCTTGAAGTATTGGGCGGTGCGGTCGAACTCATTGCCAACAAGCACGCGTCCCTGATGGTGAAGCCGGAACATTATCCGATAGTCGGAGAAAATCTGCTCGCGTCGATCAGGGAAGTCCTGGGTGATGGCGCAACCGATGATGTCATCAATGCCTGGGCCGAGGCTTATGGTTTCCTGACCGACATTCTGGTCGGCCGCGAAGAACAATTATACAGCGACAGCGCGACCAAAGACGGCGGCTGGGAAGGCTTCAGAAAATTCAAAATCGACAAGAAGGATCAGGAAAGCCAGAATATCGTCTCTTTCTATCTCAAGCCCGAAGACGGCGGCGCTCTGCCGGAGTTTCTGCCAGGCCAATATATCACCATCCGGGTTCCCACGCCGGATGGATCCACCACCATGCGCAATTACAGCCTGTCCAACCAGCCGGGTCGTGACTATTTCCGGATCAGTGTGAAGCGCGAAGTCGCTCCGGCTGACGGCGCGCCCCACGGCTATGTGTCGAGCATGTTGCACGACAATGTTGCGGCGGGAGATGTGCTGGAAGTCGGACCGCCTAACGGCGAGTTTTTCCTGAATGTCAAAGACAAGCACGAACGCCCGCTGGTACTGCTGGCAGCCGGCATCGGCATAACGCCGATCATGAGCATATTGAAAACGACGCTGAACGCGATGCCGGACCGGGAAATCATCCTCGTCCACGGATGCCTGAACGACGATGTCCAGCCGTTCAAACCGTTCATTGATCAACTGGCGGCCACGCATCCCAATTTGAAAGCCCATTATCGCTATAGCGATCTGGCACCGGATGACGTCTCGCCGGATGAAAATTGTTCATCCGGATTTGTCGACGCGGATTTGATCGAAACGCTGATACCAAGCCGCCATGCCGATTATTATTTCTGCGGCCCGAAACCGTTCATGATCAATATTTATCAGGACTTGCTGGTCTGGGGCATTCCGGCATCGCAGGTCCATTTTGAATTTTTCGGCCCGCGCGAGGAATTGGTTCAAGCACCGGCTGAATAAGAATAATACATATAGCGCTCTGATCGGGGACAGCCCGATCAGAGCATATCCGGCAGGACATCCCTGTCGTTCGCCGGAAACGCAATCAGATAGGCAAAAGACCGAGAAACCACCTTGGAATTTATTGCACAAGCGATCATCAAACGCCGGTGCATTGGTTGCGTTTCACTCTCGGATATTGTCAATGTGTTGATTGCGAGAATGCAAGGGCGAGAGCCACATTCTGTTGCATGGTCTAGCTCTTATAATGCGCCTTGAAATTCCGGAACGGGACGCGCTTTCGCTTCAGATTCTGTGACTGCTTTGCCGTTTGTGCGAATATCCTCGATAAGCCATTGCATCTCCTTGATCTCTCGGCGTTGCGCCTTGATTATGCCATCGGCCAGTTCCCTTACGCGTCGGTCCTCGATATTGGCGCGCTCGCTGGTCAGGATTGCAATACTGTGATGGGGGATCATCGCATTCTGCCAGGCTTGGTCGGAGATAGTGTCTTGCGAACGGACCAGATAGAGCGAACCTGCAAACAGGGCGGCAGCGCCCACGAAGATCATCGCGTTCTTCCTTTTGTCGTCATACATGCTGAGCATGAACAGCAGCATGATGATGGCCATCGCACCGCCCATATAAAGCGCCATCCAAGTTCTCGTTTCGCTGAAATGGACATGATCGAGCGCGTAAGTGTTGAGATACATCAGACCAAACATGACCAGCGTAGACGTGGCAATCATGACAATGAATCGGGTATATTTCGACATTTGCTTTCCCCTTCAGATTGACTGAATTCATAGTTTTGCGGGGTAATTTACGTCCTGGCAGTGGAAAAGTTCCTGTTGGGGGCGGCACTCCCCCGCTAAAGCTGCTTGCCCCTGAGCCTGAGCGCGTTGCCGATCACCGATACCGAGGAGAGACTCATCGCGGCCGCGGCAATCATCGGGCTGAGCAGAATCCCGAACCAGGGATATAATATGCCCGCAGCAACCGGCACGCCGAGCGCGTTATAGAAAAACGCAAAGAACAGATTTTGCCGGATATTGCCCATGGTCAACTGGCTGAGATGCCGCGCCTTGGCGATGCCGCCGAGATCACCTTTGACGAGCGTAATGCCGGCGCTCTCCATCGCGACATCGGTGCCCGTGCCCATCGCGATCCCGACGTCCGCCTTGGCAAGCGCCGGCGCGTCATTGATGCCGTCGCCAGCCATAGCCACCCGTTTGCCGGCAGCCTGCAACTCGCTGATCACGCGATGCTTGTCTTCGGGCGAAACATTGGCATGGATTTCGTCAATCCCGATCATCTTGCCAACCGCCTGCGCGGTTGCTTCGGCGTCCCCGGTGAGCATGACGACGTGGAGACCCGCCTTGTGCAGCGCCCTGATCGCGTCGACCGTGGTTGCCTTGACCGGATCCGCGACACCGATCAGGCCGGCTGGCTGCCCATCCACCGCGACGAACATCACCGTCTGGCCCTGCGAGCGACCATCATCGGCTTTTGCCACCAGATCAGCGCTGGTCGCACCGAGCCGTTCCATCATCTTTTCATTGCCGATCGCGACCCGTTTATTCCGGACCGTCGCTTCGACGCCTTCGCCGGTGACCGACTGGAAATCGCTCGCTGACTCGAACGTTAGTCCTCTGTCTCTCGCGCCTTCGACAATCGCGGCGGCCAGGGGATGCTCGCTCGCAACTTCAATAGCGGCGACCAATGCGAGCAGTTCGTCCGCGTCAAAGCCACTTTCCGGTTCGACCGATACCAGCTTCGGTTTTCCTTCGGTCAGCGTGCCGGTCTTGTCGACAACGATCGTGTCGATCTTTTCAAACGTCTCGAGCGCTTCGGCGTTCTTGATCAAGATACCGTTCTGCGCGCCCTTGCCGGTGCCGACCATGATTGCCATCGGCGTGGCGAGACCGAGCGCGCAGGGACAGGCAATGATCAGCACGGCGACGGCGTTGACCAGACCATAAGCCAGTGCCGGCTCCGGTCCCCATATAGCCCAGACCACGAAGGTTATCAGCGCGACCAGAACCACAGTCGGGACGAAATAGCCTGCCACCGTATCGGCGAGCTTCTGGATCGGGGCGCGGCTGCGCTGGGCGTCGGCGACCATCTGGACGATTTTTGCCAGCAGCGTGTCCTTGCCGACGCGCTCGGCGGTCATCACAAAGCTGCCGGTCTGGTTGACCGTGCCGCCGGTGACAGCATCGCCTTCGGATTTTTGCACCGGAATGGGTTCGCCGGTGATCATCGCCTGATCGATCGTGCTCGCGCCTTTGGCGATGGTGCCGTCGACCGGGACTTTCTCGCCGGGCCGGACGCGCAGCTCGTCACCCGACTGCACTTCGTCGAGGGCGACTTCTTCTTCCGAGCCGTCCTTGTTGATTCGCGTGGCAACCGGCGGAGCCAGTTCCAGCAGAGCGCGCAAAGCGCTGGAGGTCTGGCCGCGCGCTTTCAGCTCCAGGACCTGCCCCAATAACACCAATGTCGTGATGACGGCAGCGGCTTCATAATAGACAGCGACGGTGCCGTCATGACCGCGGAAGGCCGCAGGAAACAGACCGGGAAAGAAAGTCGCGACCAGACTGAAACCATAAGCCACGACGACGCCCAGTCCGATCAGAGTGAACATATTGGGGTTCATGGTTCTGATCGATTGCACGGCGCGGACAAAAAACGGCCAGGCGCCCCAGAGAACGACCGGGGTTGCGAGCAACAGCTGCACCCAGGTCGCTGTGCCGGGATCGAACCAGGACTGGAACGGCTGGCCGGGGATCATGTCGCCCATGGCATAGAGGAACAATGGCAGCGAAAAGGCCGCGCTGATCCAGAAGCGGCGGCGCATGTCGATATATTCGGGATCGGGGCCGCTATCGAGCGAGAATGTTTCCGGTTCCAGCGCCATGCCGCAGATCGGACAGGAGCCGGGTCCCTCTTGCCGGATTTCGGGATGCATCGGGCAAGTGTAGATCGTGCCTTCGGGCACGTCCTCCTGCGCGGCAGAAGGATTTGGCGAAAGATAGCGATCCGGATCGGCGACAAATTTGGTCCGGCAACCGGCGGAACAGAAATGATAGTCCCGACCGGCATGACTGGCGTGATGCTCGGTTGTGCCGGGATCGACGGTCATGCCGCAGACCGGGTCCTTGACCGAGTGGGCACAATCTTCATGGCCATGATGGGGGGAAGCGGCGTCGGTCATCTCAGCATCCTTTTTGATCTCGAACCATATACCCTATGGGGGTATGTATGAACTCAATGCGAAAATGTCAACGTCACCACGACTGGGTCTGTCAGAAACCCCACGTCACCAGCGCTGCGACATGGGGCCGGTGATCAGTTATAGCTGGCGAATATCCGCTGTCCCTTGGGACCGAAGGCAACCACCTGATAAGGCTCCGTCATATCCTGATATTCCATGCCGGGCGATCCCACTGGCATGCCGGGAACCGCCAGGCCGATTACATCTTCGGGTTTTTCGCTGAGCAATTTCCGGATCGCTTCGGCCGGGACATGGCCTTCGATAACATAGCCTTCAACGATCATCGTGTGGCAGGCGCGAAGCTCGTTTGGCACACCGTGCAGATCCTTGACCATCTGCATGTCGGCATTTTCAGCGATTACCTCGGCATCAAGACCGGTAGAAGCATGATCCGCCCATTCCAGACAGCAACCGCAGCCGGCATCCCGGTACATGGTGTAGCTTGCCGCCTGCGCTGCTGTCGAACAAGCTGCCAGCGATACTAGCAACAGTCCGGCCGCGCTGGTCTCCTTCATCGATTTGGCAATAGCTCCGATCATCAAACTTTCCTTTCAAATTGCCGCCCGCTGCCGAAGCAGCAAGACCGGCGGATCACCGTTTCACTTTTTCAAACAGGTCGATCAATTCTTCAAATTTCTCTTTTTGCTCGGCCGGACTACCGGTCGCGATCGCTTCGCTGACGCAGCAGGCGGCATGGTCTTTCAATATCTGGCTTTCGACCTTTGCCAGCGCGGATTTCACCGCCTGCACCTGATGCAATATGTCGATACAATAGCGGTCGTCGGTCACCATCTGGGCGATACCGCGCACCTGTCCCTCGATGCGGCGAAGCCGGTTGATTTTCTGATCCACTGCACCTTTGGCCATGATATCCCTCTTGTATTGGTACCCCATGGGGGTATATGTCAACTTATGCAAAAAACCAACATGAAATATTCCCGCCGCTCGATGATCCGCTCTCTCGCTGCATTGAGCGGCCTCGCCGCCCTGCCGATGCCCGCCTGGGCCACCGGCAAGATGGGCGGTCATGGAGGCGGTCTGGTGCGCAAGGGCATCAACGAGCTTTCCGGCGCGAATATCGATCTGCATATTGCCGATGGCAGCTTCGCCACCGGTGGTCGGTCGGGCCATGCGATTGCCGTAAACGGTACGATTCCGGGACCGCTGATCCGGATGAAGGAGGGTGAGCAGACGATACTCTCCGTGCACAATATGCTCGATGTCGACAGCTCGGTCCACTGGCATGGCCTGCTCTTGCCGTTCCAGTTTGACGGTGTGCCGGGGATCAGTTTTCCGGGGATCAAGCCCGGCCAGCGTTTCGACGTGCCGCTCACGCCGCGCCAGTCCGGCACTTACTGGTGGCACAGCCATAGCGGGCTGCAAGAACAGAGCGGCCATTATGGCCCGATCATCATCGATCCCGCTGGCCCCGATCCGGTGCAATATGACCGCGAGCATATCATATTGCTCAGCGAATTCACCCCGATGCACCCGCATGCCATCATGAAGAAGCTGAAAGTGGCAGAGGGCTATTTCAGCATGCAGAAGACCAGCGCCACGGACGATTATGATTTGAGCGGTGAAGAACGGCGGATGTGGGGAAAGATGCGGATGATGCCGACCGATATCGCCGATGTCTCTGCGCCGACTTATAGCTATCTGATCAACGGCCACGGGCCGGATGACGGGCTGGAGCTTCCCTATAGCCCGGGCGAGCGGGTCCGCCTGCGGATCATCAACGGCAGCGCGATGACCTTCTTCAACATCCGCCTGCCCGGCCTGCCGATGACATTGGTACAGGCCGATGGCGTCAACGTGCAGCCGGTAGAGGTCGATGAACTGCAGATCGGGGTCGCCGAAACCTATGATGTGATTGT
The DNA here is from genome assembly GCF_963975555.1 of uncultured Parasphingorhabdus sp. Classification (GTDB taxonomy): domain Bacteria; phylum Pseudomonadota; class Alphaproteobacteria; order Sphingomonadales; family Sphingomonadaceae; genus Parasphingorhabdus. The sequence continues at coordinate 86,687 of NZ_CAXBHH010000008.1, forward strand.
CACGCCGACCGAAGCGGGTGCTTTCGCGGTTGCGGCGGAGAGCATGGACCGGAGCGGCATGGCGCAGGCATCGCTCACCTCGCAACCGGGGCGAAAGGCCGCCTTCCCTGCCCTGCGCGATCCGCCGTTGCTGACGATGGTGGATATGGGAATGAACCATGGTGGTGGTGATGCAGGACCGGTCGAGCCGATGGATCATAGCAAGATGGACCATGCGGCCATGGGGCATGCCATGCCGGAATCGCCGCCTGCTGACGCGCACAGCGGGCACGACATGAGCGCAATGGATATGAGCAGCGGCATGAATATGCGCGACACGTCGCTGCTGCCCGATACAGTCAAGGTCGGCCCCGGCATTGATATGGTGGCGATGAGCCCCCAGGATCGCACTGGCTATCCGGGGCTGGGTCTGGAGGATGTGCCGCACCGGGTCCTGAACTATCGCCTGCTCAAGTCGCTCGAGATGGATCATGGGAAGCGCGCGCCCGACCGCGAGATGGAATTGCATCTGACCGGCAATATGGAACGCTATATGTGGAGCTTTGACGGCAAGAAAATGAGCGCGGTCGGTGATGCGCCGATCCGCTTTGGCTTTAACGAGCGGGTGCGGGTCAAGCTGGTCAATGACACGATGATGGCCCACCCGATCCACCTGCACGGCATGTTTTTCGAGCTGGTCAATGGTCAGGGCCATCACCAGCCGAAGAAACATACGGTGATCGTCCAGCCGGGCAGCAGCGCTACTTTTGACGTGACCACCGACGAGCCGGGCGACTGGGCGTTCCACTGCCATTTGCTCTACCATATGCACGCCGGGATGATGCAGACAGTCAGCGTCGCCTTTCCGGAAGGAGCGGCATGATGCGGCTATTGGCAACAAGCCTGATGGCGATGATCGCGACAACACCCGCACTGGCGCAGGACCATAGCCAGATGGATCACAGCGCGCATCAGATGCCAGCAGCTGCGGAAGCCGAGCCCGAGGTAGATCATTCGCAAATGGACCATGGTGCTTTGGGTCACGGTCCGCCAGCCGCCATGCAAACACGGTCCCCGAACAGCCTGACCGGCCCGCCCAATGCGGCGGATGCGATCTGGGGTGCGGATGCCATGCGTCCGGCCCGCGTAGCGCTCTATCAGGAACACGGCAATATGCAGATGTTCTGGTTCCAGGGCGACCGGCTGGAATATCGCGCACGCGCAGGTGAGGATGGCTATCTGTGGGACGTACAGGGCTATTATGGCGGCGACATCGACAAATTCTGGTTCAAGAGCGAAGGCGAAGGCAGTTTCGGCGAGCCGGTGGAAAGCGCCGAAATACAGGCACTATACAGCCGTGCCATCGCGCCCTTCTTCGACCTGCAAGCCGGCGTCCGGCAGGACCTGGCCGGCCCCGACCGCACCCATGCGGTGATCGGCGTACAGGGCCTGATGCCTTATATGTTCGAAGTCGATGCCGCTGCATTCCTCTCCACCGAGGGCGACCTGACCGCGCGGATCGAAGCGGAATATGACCAGCGCCTCACCCAGCGCCTAATCCTGCAACCGCGCGCAGAGGTTAACCTGTCAGCTCAGGATATTCCCGAACTGGGCATCGGCTCCGGGATCGACAATCTCGAACTCGGCCTGCGCCTGCGCTACGAAATGGCGCGGGAGTTTGCGCCCTATATTGGCATCGAACAGGAATGGAAGTTCGGCGGCAGCCGTGATTTTGCGCGAGCAGCGGGCGAGGACGCAAGCGTCACCAACTATGTGGTGGGGGTGCGTTTCTGGTTTTGATCAATACGGCTTGGCGGCTGATTCGATAGACTGTTTGTCGCCGCCGACCGCATAGCCACGGAACTCCCGACACGTTTCCGTGTAGTTAAATGGAAGCGAGGAAAAATCATGCTGCTAGAAAAAATCAAGACACCCGGGCTGTCCCATCTTTCCTATCTGGTCGGTTCCGGCGGCAAGGCAGCCGTCATCGATCCCAGACGAGACTGCGATATTTATCTCGAGACGGCGCGCGCCGAAGGACTCGAGATCACCCATATCTTCGAGACCCATCGCAACGAAGATCTGGTTTCCGGCGCGCCGATATTGGCAAGCATGACAGGCGCCACGGTATATCATGGTCCCAATCCGGCGGGTGACGTTCTTTATGCGAAGACCGCCCGTGAAGGCGACCGTTTCGACATCGGGCAGCTGGTGATCGAGATCATCGAAACCCCCGGCCATACGGACGATCATATCGCCTTTGCGCTTTATGACCGCGAATATCCTGACGGTGCTGTCGGCGTATTCACCGGAGACGCGCTGTTCGTGGGAGATGTCGGCCGCACCGATTTCTACCCGGATCGCAAACGGGAAGTGGCCGGACTATTGTTTGATTCTCTGCAGAAAATTCTGGCGCTCGGCGATCAGGCGATGATCTATCCTGCCCATGGTGCGGGATCGGTTTGCGGGTCGGGAATGGCCGAACGGGAATTTTCGACGGTCGGGCACGAACGGAGAAACAATCCGCGGCTGCAAATCAAAAGTCGGGATGAATTTATCGACGCGAAGATCAACGAGAACCATTATCAGCCCCCTTATTTCCGGTTGATGGAACGCCTTAATCTGGAAGGTGGCGATCCTGCACCGCGGGTGCGACGGCCGAAAAACCTCAGCCTGTCGGAACTGGACGAATGTTCAGTTACCCGTTTGGTAGATATCCGTGATCCCATGGCATATGCTTCCGGTCATTTTCCGGGATCGATGAGTTTGCCGGTCGACATGATACCGGCATTTGCCGGATGGTTCATCGGCGAGGAAGACAGCATATTGCTGATCGGTTCGGACGAAAGCCAGCTTGCCAGCGCAACGGAACATCTGGTTCGTATCGCGATCGACAATATCGTTGGCGGATATACCGGCCTCGTTCCGGCCGCGGCCGCAGGAAAAAGCCTCGCGCAAATCCCGATGATCAAGACAGACGAGGCGAGAAGGCGTCTGGAAGAAGATCGCAGCAACTGGACTTTGCTCGACGTGCGTGATGCGGATGAACGCAGCGAAGCCTCAATCGACGGGTCCCAGCATATCTATGTCGGCGAATTGAATGAACGGTGGAAAGAGCTCGACAAGTCGCGTCATTATACCCTGATGTGCGCCAGCGGAATGCGTGCGACCATAGCAGCGGGTTGGCTGGCCAGTCGGGGATTTGGAAAACTCGACATCTATCTGGGCTCGATGGGCGCCTGGAAAGCGTCCCAAGAGGAGAAATAGGAGACTGTGTTTACGGCAGATAATTCCCGGATTTTATTCCGTCACCGAATTCTTGCCTCTGATGCTCCAGAACAGTTTTCCAGCCAATATGCCAAGCAGAATGGCAACAATGTCCGCGGCGAAATCCATCCAGTCGGCATCGCGTCCTAATCCCATGGACCATTGCAGAAGCTCTATGCCGCCGCCGAAGACCATCAGCAGAACGAACAGGAGCGCGGCATTTGTACGCGCCCACAGAAGCCGCGCCATCAGCGACAGGGTGAAAAATGCAAGCCCGTGGTTGAGCTTGTCATAGGCAAAAACCGTCGGCGCTTCTGCCGCAGGCATGATCGATATCGCGAGGATGATGCCGAGCAGCAGCCAAAACAGGATACGAAATATTTTCTGGGTCTTCATCGGGGATTACCTAGCTGGCCGGACATGACCGATCCGTTAACCGCTAGATCAAAATATGACCTGTGACCAGCGCCGCACCCTGTGCCTGATCGCTGTGGGAGGCAGGATATTATCCGCCAGATTATATATATAGGATCGGCGCCCATAGCCTTATGGCCGGTTCACCGATCCACTCGTTTTTATCACACAAAATTCTGCACATTGATCAGATTACACATTGATCAGATTATGCGTCACAATGATCAGCACGCTGGTCGTGACAAATCCTAGCAATGCAGAGATATAGGTTGCGCGATCGTTAGACATGACATTTTCCTTTCCAATAATATTATCTGGTGCGACGGGCCTAAATCGGGGGATGGCTCATGCTCGCCGCGCCATTCTGCGTGTCCCGGTTATACGGTCAGAACCGTCATCGGGAACGATGCGAGGGCCAGGGAAAAACTCGTTACCGTAGCGAAAAATGCGCCGATCAGAGCGACGGTGTTGAACTTGGTCATTTCACGTCTCCAGGATTTGGGGTTTCGATTCGAACGGTGGATCAACCCGCCGTCCTGAGCTCCAATTACACCGGTCCGGATCGAGGTGCTAACACCAGTCCTGCAAATATGTTATGCAGGAACGCATAGCCTCGGGTTCTTGAAGAGAATTGGCCATGTTGGACTGGAACGACTTGCGTTATTTCCTGGCTGTCGCCCGAACCGGCAGCACGCTTGCGGCAGCGAAACATCTCGCTGTCAGTCAGTCAACGATATCCCGCCGCGTTACTGCGCTCGAAGCCATGATCGGGGTCAAACTGTTTGTGCGCAAGCCTTCCGGTTATACCCTCACCCCGCGCGGAGAATCGGTTTTGCCCGCAGCGGAATCGGTCGAGGCAGCTATCCTGTCCTTCTCGCACAGCATAGCCGCAGAGGCTCGCCGCGTCGCTGGCACGGTACGACTGACGACGGTCGAATCTGCTGCCAACGCCTGGATTATCCCGACGCTGGGCCTGCTCCGCGCCCGTTATCCTGACTTGAGACTGGAGATACTGACATCGGATCAGAACCTGGACATCACGCGCGGAGAATGTGACGTCGCGCTTCGATTTGGCGCAAAGCCGACAGAGGAGATGCTGATCGTGCGGCATCTGATCGATATGCAGGAGACATTCTACGCGCATGAGAAATTGGTGATGAAACTGGGCATGCCCGACAATCTGGCAGCCGTGACCAGATATCCGCTAATCATGTCGATGGATCAGGAAGGGAAGATCGGTCGCTGGATGACGGAAAGTTTTCCGGACGCGGAAATCGCGCATCGGGCCAATACACTTTCAAGTATCATTGCGAGCGTACGCTCTGGTGTTGGCGCTTCGATCCTTCCCTGCCTGATAGGAGACGACACGAGAGGTCTGGTCAGGCTGCTGCCACCGATTGCCGAGCTGACCATGCCGGGCTGGATCGTGACGACGGACGAGGCACGCCGGCAGCCGCATATTCGCGCGCTCATCGATTTTGTTGTCGAGCAAATCCAGCTCTCGCTTGCCCGCAGCTCTTCCCGTCTGTCGGTGGTACGGGCGGCCTGAACACAGTCCGCCGGTTTCAATGAGATACAAGATGAACGGCTAAATCCTGATAAGGCTGGACTAGGCCCTGCTCAGCAATATACGTAGACAGGAACGGATATGCACAAAATGCAATGGACTTGCAGTGGCAAGCCATAAAAAATCCGACGACCGGTCATGGGAGATCATATTGTGAAAATTACGCTGGCAGCTATATTGGCATTATCCGCGCTAGGCCTGAGTTCCACGCAATCAGCAGCACAGGATGATCCGGCACCGGGCTCCAATGATCTCGACACGGTCTCGATCAAAAGCGCGAGCGGCGACACTTTATCGCTGCAACAGAAATCGACCCAGACCGAAGCCCTGCAAATTACCGACGGTATATTTCAGGCCACCGGTTTCGGGAACAGCTTCCTCGTCGTGACAGACGAAGGCAATGTGGTCATCGACACATCATTGCCGCAAAATGCTGCGGGTCACAAGACGCTGCTCGACGCAGTCAGCAACAAGGTTCCGACATATATTATTGCGACCCACGCTCATGGTGATCATGTTGGCGGCATCCCGCTCTGGCGCGGCAAAAACACGCAGGTAATCGCGCAAGAAAACTCGGTCGAGTTTCTCCATTATCAAAAGCGCCTTTCGGGTTTTTTCGCCCTCCGCAACTCGGCCCAATTCGGGCTCGACATCGCCAAGCCAGACGTCGGCGATACCTATCCGGGCAATTTCGAGGCAGACATTCCCGCGACCATCCTGTTCGATGACAAATATGAGTTTCGTCTCGGCGGACTGACTTTCGTCGTCGAGAGCGCCCCGGCGGAGACTCTGGATGCGCTGACCGTCTGGATTCCGGAAAAAAGCACCGTGTTCATTGGCGACCTGATTTATGAATCCTTTCCCAATATCTACACGCTGCGCGGCACCAAACCGCGTTGGGCGCTCGACTATGTCCGGTCGATCGAAGACGTTCTGCAGCTCGACGCCGAGATCATGATCCCGAGCCACGGCGAAGCGATCAAGGGCGCCGACGCGGTTCGCGCCGCGCTGACCAGATATCGCGATGCGATTCTTTATGTCCATGATGCGACCGTCGCCGGAATGAACGCGGGCAAAGATGTTTACAGCCTGATGGAGGAAATAAAGCTTCCAGAAGAGCTCGCCCTGCCCGAACAATATGGCACGGTGAAATGGACGGTCCGCGGCATATATGACGGCTATGCCGGCTGGTTCGACGGCAACCCCTCTTCGATATTGTCGATCAAGCCCAATGCATCCAATGTCAGTCTGGTCAAGATGGCGGGCGGTCCCGATGCTGTTGTCGCACAGGCAGAAGCGCTGTTCGGCAAGGGCGAGGATCTGTCCGCCTTGTCACTGGCGGAAAGCGTGTTGTCGGTTGACCCCAAGTACAAACCCGCCTGGGCCGTCCGGTTAAAAATATTGGAGAAGCTGCACAAGAACTCCGCCAATTTTAACGAAGCGGGCTGGTTGGGATATGGCATTCGGCAATCACGAAAAGCGCTCGAGGAATAAGCGGGCGTAATTGACCCCGCATAGGAGGGTCAATCTGCGCTCATTCAATGGTGCGGGTTTTGTAGGGCAATGTTCGTCAACGTTCAGGCCAAGACAGCTCGTTCAGCCCTTGGGCGCTCTTGATATTTTGCTGACCGTACTGGCTGTCGCCGTCAACACATTATCTTCGTTGTAAACATGGCCTTCCATGAAGACGATTTTATAGCCTTGCTTGATCGCCCAGCCCTCAACCCGTAACTTTCCAGCCCGGGTCGGTTCCAGATATGTGGTCTTTATTTCCAGCGATGACAGGCCGACAATATCCGGATCGTGCAGGAACAGGGCGTGGCTCATGGCAGCATCCAGCATAGCGGTGACAAAGCCGCCCTGGACGATATCGATCGAATGGCAATAATCTTTGCCGATATCAAATTCGAATGTGCAGGCGCATTTGTCGGCATCGATATCAACCAGCTTTCCGCCCAGCAACCGGATAAACTTGGGGCCGTTTCGATTGCTCTCTTCGATTATTTTTTCTTTGTTTTTCATAAATATATTCCGCGTCGACCGTTGATGACGACGCTCCATTGTCCCGAACAAGGTTAAGTTATGGAGTCGATTGATTGAGAGCGTTTGCCCAAAGGAAGCATTGACTGCCCCCCCCGTCTGCAAGCGCCCCTCAGTTCACGCCGCGATCATTGCCTTCCCAATAAGGCGCGCGCAGTTCGCGGCGCAGGATCTTGCCGCTGGCGTTTCTTGGCAGTTCCGCAATCACGTCGACCGTTTTCGGCACCTTGAAACCGGCGATCCGTTCGCGAGCCCAGGCGATGACACTGTCGGTGTCGATCTCACCGGCGTCCGGTTTTGGTGAGACGACCGCTTTGACCGCTTCGCCCCATTTGGCGTCGGGGATGCCGATGACCGCGACTTCATTGACCTGCGGGTGACCGAAGATCGCGTTCTCGACTTCCGCCGGATAGACATTCTCGCCGCCGGAGATAATCATGTCCTTGACCCGGTCCTTGATATAGAAATAGCCGTCTTCATCCATCACAGCCGCGTCGCCGGTGTAGAGCCAGCCGTCGGCGTCGACCGTCTCGGCGGTCTTCTCCGGATTATCGTAATAATGCAACATGTTGAGGCCGGATCGTGTGGCGATTTCTCCGATCGTGCCGGGCGGAACTTCCTGACGATTTTCGTCGACGATTTTCAATTCGACGCTGGGCAGTGCGATACCGATACCGCGCATCCGTTCGTTGCCGTCGGGATCATGATCCTCGGGCGGCAGGATGCAGATGGTACCCGTCGTCTCGGTCATGCCATATTGCTGACAGAACAGCGCCTTCGGCATGGTCTGCATACACTGGCGCAGCAGTTCCAGCGGGATCGGCGCAGCGCCATATGTGATGGAACGGACACTGGAAAAATCGGTATCCTTGGCGCGCGGCCAGTTGACCAGCATCTGCAGCGCGGTCGGCACGAGGAAGAACTGGTTGAGCCCCTTGTCGATGCAATCGAGCACGCTGTCGGGGTGAAATTCGGGAATGACCATCATCGTCGCGCCGTTGTAAAAGGCGATCGGGCCGATGCCGGAACCAGCAATATGCGCGCAGGGCATGACCGCAAGCGTGCTGTCGCCCGATTTCAGATCAATCCAGGCATGATCCGGATGATCCTCGATCAACGGCCGCAGCTTGAACAGATTGTCGCTGGACAGCACCGCGCCCTTGGGATTGCCGGTGGTACCAGAGGTGTAGAGTTGCAGCACGCCTTCCACCGGGTCGCATTGGGTAAGATCACCGGGCGTGGTGTTGGCGACAAAATCGGCCAGATTTGGCAGATCGGTGCCAGACTCTGTGCAGATTATCACCTTGGCAGCGGGCGACTGTTGCGCCGCATTTTTTGCGATCTCGGCAAATTCCGATTCGCAGATCAGCAACGGCGCCTTTGTGTCTTTCAGAACATAGGCGACTTCCGGCGTAGCGAGACGCCAGCCGATCGGCGCGATGACCATGCCGGCACGACTGGCCGCGGCGAACAGGGTGAAATAGAGCCCGCTGTTCTTGCCCAGCCAGCATATGCGGTCGCCCTTGGCCAGTCCCGCGCCGGCAAAGGCCTGCGCATAAGCGGTGACCCGTTTGTCGAGTTCGGCATAGCTGACGAGACCGTCGGGATCATCAATCGCGATATTATCGGGGGTATTCGCAGCCCAATGGGCGATGGAAGACCCCATGCAACGTCGTGTCTCTGTCATTTGCCCGCTCCTTGCTATTTTGCGCCCTTGTTAATCGGGCGATTAAGGCATGGCAAGAGGAACGGTGTTTGCCCCTCCTCTAAAGAGGAAGGGCTAGGTTGTTTTCCGATAGACCAGTGATATATTATTAGCCGGCATCTCGACCAGGCTCTCACGGGCAAAGCCGTTGCGCGCCGCCAGCGCGTCCATATCGGCAACATCGCGCAGACCCCAGCGGAGATTGCGGCTCTTGAGGCTGCGTTCGAAGGCGAGATTGCCCGGTGCGGTTTCGACGCCATCGCGCAGATAGGGACCATAGAGGTAGAAAGGCGCGCCCGGATTGAGGAGTCTTCCCGCCTTTTCCATCAGACCGATGCTGGATTCCCACGGGCTGATATGGACCATGTTGATGCACAGGATCGCCGCCGCGTTCTCCACGTCCCATTCTGCGGCCTGCGCATCGAGCTGTTTCGGCGGCAGGATATTCGACACCGCTTCGCGCTTGGTCCACGCGGCGATAGATTCGCAGCATGCCGGATCGGGGTCGCTGGGCTGGAAGGTCAGATTGGGAAAAGTCCGACCAAAATAGACAGCATGTTCGCCGGTGCCGCTGGCGATTTCCAGCACGATTCCCTGATCGGGCAGGATGTCGCGTAATACCGCCACAATAGCATCGCGGTTGCGGAGCGTTGCCGGGGCATGCCGCTGTTCGCCAAGGGCAGCGTCGTCGATCGTCCAGGGTTTGGAATCAGCCATTGCTAGAACCTGCTATTCTTTGTCATTTGCCGAACGGAACTGCGTCATAGTCGGCCTTCACTGCCGCATAGCGCATATCGATGCCCACAGCGAACTCCGGATGGGAGAAAATATACAGGCGATTGTCCTCGACGCAAGTCGCCGTCCACTCGCCCAGATCGGCAGGATCGAGACCGCCATCGATCACCTTGCTCATTTCCTTGAACTTCGGATCTTCTTCATTCCCACCGCCGGTCGGCTTGTTAAAGCCGCTACGGTGGATGTTGGTTTTAACCCATGCGGGACACAATACGCTGACCCCGATATCGGCGGGAGCCAGTTCCTGTTGCATGGCTTCGGAATAGCCGACGACCGCGAATTTTGTCGCGTGATAGGGCGCCATGCCCGGACCAGCGATGTGGCCCGCCAGCGATGCGGTGTTGATGAAATGACCGCCCTCCCCGTGGCTTTTCATCAGCGGCGTGAATATTTCCACGCCGTGCACCACACCCATCAGATTGATATCGACGATCCAGCGCCAGTCTTTCAGATCGATGTCGCCGGTCGTGCCGCCCAGCGCAACGCCGGCATTATTGACCACGATATGGACTTTACCGAAACGGTCGATGGTCGCCTGCGCAGCCGCGCGCATTTGCGCTTCGTCTGCCACATCGCAAACCACGGTTGCCACATCAGCCCCATCGGCTCGCAACGTTTCTGCAGCAGCATCGAGCGTGGACTGATCGATATCGGCGAGCATCAATTTCGCGCCGCGCTTGGCAAAGGCTTTGGCGATGCCAAGCCCGATACCCGCAGCTCCGCCGGTGATGAAGGCTACGCTGCTGCTGTCGATTTTCATAATATATGCTTTCGAAAGGATATTGGCGGAAGGAATTTGAAGGCTTATTGCCGACCATGGAGCGGTAATGCCAGTCTTATGGTCCGGATTGCCGAGATTATATGGTTCGGGGTTTCTTCTTCACAGTTTTTGCGCCGGTAGTTTTGAGGGCACAATCGCTACGTTCAAGAGTTTGCCTGTCCGACGGTTTTGCGATATCATCTTGGCTGATGATGAAATTTTTCCGCCCCGAAGAAGACAGCGCGCAGGTCAGATTTCCGCCACCGCTGGTCTTTGTCGGTTTTCTGCTGACCGGAATGTTGCTCGACCATCTGAGCGACCGGCTACCGGACTTCATTCCGGTGTCTCCCTTGATCATGGCGGCCGGGGGGATTGCCCTCTTATCCGGTATCTTTGTAATGCTGGCCGGAACCAGCCGTTTTAGAAAACTGGGCAATAATCTCGAGCCATGGAAGCACAGCAACCAGATCGTCAGCACCGGCATCTACCGCTTTACCCGCAATCCGATGTATCTGGGCATGGCGCTGCTATACCTCGGCCTTGTCTTATGGTTTCGTAGCAGCTGGGCCATGATCCTGTTGCCGGTGGCAATCCTGGTCATCCGCACACAGGTGATCGCGCGCGAAGAACGCTATCTGACAGCAAAATTTGGCGACGAATATCTCGATTATAAGGCCAGGGTTCGCCGCTGGGTCTAGTCCGCGTCGCCGATCGGCTGGCGCCGCCAGATGGCAGCCAGAAAACTGCCGATAACCACATGATAGACAGCGGAGATTGCGGCGGGGACCGGCGCGAGGGCTGCCTGCATCGGGGTGGCAAATTGCGCGGCGAAAGTGGGCGTGGATGCTAGGCTGGAACCGAGACCGCTGTTCTGCATACCGACTTCAATACTGATCGTCCGGCGTTCTGCCACCCCGAGACCCATGGCCCTGGTGATCAGATAGCCGAGACCGAAGCCGAAGACATGGAGCAAGAATATCGCCAGCATCAGCACGCCGAAATGCGCTTCGATCAGCGCCTTGCTGTTGGCGATAATCCCGCCGATGATCAGCACGACGACGATCACCGATACGAGCGGGGAAATAACGGCGAGCTTCTCCGTCGTCCTGGGCAGATAGCGGTTGATCAGGACGCCCGCGATCACCGGCAGTAATACGATCGAGACCATGTTGATGAACAGGCTCCACTGGTCGATCTCGACATATTTCCCGGCCAGCAAACCGGTGAGCAGCGGCGTTGCGATAACCGCGATCAGGGTCGAGGCCATGGTCATCGTCACCGACAGCGCCAGATTGGCATTGGCGAGATAGGCCACGACATTGGACGCCGTACCACCCGGGCAACAGGAAACCAGGATCAGGCCAACCGCGAGACCGGTTTCCAGCCCGAATATCGTAGCGAGGAAAATACCGGCAAAAGGCATCACGGTGAATTGCAATATGACACCGGTTGCCACGCATCTCGGGATTTTGGTGATCCGCTTGAAATCTTCGAACGACAGGGTCAGACCCATGCCGAGCATCACCAGTCCCAGCAACACGCTGACCAGAGGCTGGCCAAACGGACGGAAGCGGCCATCAACGACCCATAGAAAATGATCGGGTACAAACCATGCCCAGACTGTCCCCAAAACTGTCCACAAGGCAAACAGGTTGGTCAGACGATGGATCAAAGCTCTCTCCCCCCCGGTTTTACCGTTTGCACTGAGCTTGTCGAAGTGCCTCCATCGACCGGAAACTGTCCTTCGACAGGCTCAGGACGAACAGAGCAACGGTAAATTACAGCAATTTTTGCCCTTTATTCCGCAGCTTGAGCAAATTCCTCCGGTTCCGTCCACACCAATATCGGTTTGCGAGCGGCTTGCGTTTCATCCAGCCGGCGACGGGGGGCGAAATAGGGCGCGGATTTCAGCAGTTCGTCGCCTGCCTTGGCACGCTCGGCCACCGAGCGGAATGCACCGATAAACTGGTCGATCGCGGCCTTGCTCTCGGTCTCGGTCGGCTCGACCAGCATCGCACCGTGTACCACCAAGGGGAAATACATGGTCATCGGATGATAGCCCTCGTCGATCATGCCCTTGGCGAGATCGAGCGTCGACAAATCGTTGGTAAAGCCTTTGTCCGAGAACAGGGCTTCATGCATGCAGGGCCCGCTCTTCGCGAACGGCGCATCGAGCACGCCTTCAAGGCTGCGCAGGATATAATTGGCGTTGAGCACGGCGTCTTCGGACACCTGCTTCAGGCCATCGGCACCGTGGCTGAGCATATAGGCCAGCGCACGGGTGAACATGCCCATCTGGCCGTGGAAGGCGACCATCCGGCCAAAGCTGTTGCTGTGATGCTCGTCGGCCGTTTCTTCCTCGACCAGACGGAAATGGCCATTGTCCGTTTTCTCGACAATCGGTAGCGGCGCATAAGGCGCCAGCGCTTCGGAAAAGACCACCGGACCGGAACCGGGACCGCCGCCGCCATGCGGCGTCGAGAAGGTCTTGTGCAGGTTGATATGCATGGCGTCCACACCGAGATCGCCGGGCCGGACTCGGCCGACAATCGCGTTGAAATTGGCTCCGTCGCAATAGACCAGACCACCGGCGGCGTGCACCGCGTCGGAAATCGCCTTCATGTCCGGTTCGAACAGGCCGCAAGTATTGGGATTGGTGATCATGACACCGGCAACATCGGGACCAAGCCGCGCCTTGAGCGCTTCCAGATCGACCCGGCCATCTTTATTGGCGGGAATATTCTCCACTTTGTAACCGGCAAAGGCCGCCGTCGCAGGATTGGTGCCGTGGGCGCTTTCCGGCACCAATATCACTTCACGGGCATCGCCGCGCGCTTCCAGCGCTGAGCGGATCGCCAATATGCCGCACAGCTCGCCATGCGCGCCTGCTTTTGGCGACATTGCGACCGCTGGCATACCGGTCAGCAGCTTCAGCCATTCTGCCAGTTCGTGAATCAATTCCAGGGCACCCTGCACGCTTTCCACCGGCTGCAACGGATGGATATCGGCAAAACCCTTGAGCCGCGCCATTTTCTCGTTGAGCCGCGGATTGTGCTTCATTGTGCAGCTACCAAGCGGGAACAGGCCAACGTCGATGGCATAATTCTGGCGGCTAAGCCGTGTATAATGACGCATCATTTCGCCTTCGGACAAGCCGGGAATGGCGATCGGCGCTTCGCGTTCGAGACCACCGAGACGGCTTTCGACAGCCGGTGCTTCGGGCAGATCAACGCCGCTGCGGTCCGAAGACCCGATTTCAAAAATCAGCGGTTCGTCCACCATCAAGGCGCGGTTGCCGGTGTGGGTGGTGACGCTATTCTGGTCGGGCATGATCAAATCGGCTTCCTGTTTGGTCGGGCGTCCTTCGGCGAGCATGTTCATGACAGGGCTCCTTCAAGAGCCGTCGCCAGCGCTTCGATTTCTCCATCGGTTGATGTTTCCGTCACTGCGACAAGCAAGCCGTGAGCGAGATTTTTCTCTTCCGGATACAGGCGACCGAGCGAGACACCGGCCAATATTCTCTGATCGGCAAGCTGCCGGACAATAGGTCGGGAATCTGCATCAAGAACCAGCGTGAACTCGTTGAAAAAACTGTCATTCAATAGTTTCACGCCCGGAATTTTCGACAGCCGGTCCGCCGCTTGCACCGCTTTCTTGTGATTGAGCATCGCCAGTTCGCGCAGACCTTTTTCACCGAGCAAGGTCATATGCGCGGTGAACGCGAGCGCGCAAAGTCCGCTGTTGGTGCAGATATTCGACGTCGCTTTCTCGCGACGGATATGCTGCTCACGGGTGGAAAGCGTCAGCACAAAACCGCGCTTGCCTTCGGCGTCGACGGTCTCCCCGCAGAGCCGGCCAGGCATCTGCCGGACATATTTCTGCTTGCAGCCGAACAGTCCAACATAGGGGCCGCCAAATTGCAGACCGACGCCCAATGACTGGCCTTCGCCTACGACAATATCCGCGTCCATTTCACCCGGCGATTTGATCGCGCCAAGAGCGACAGGTTCCGTCACAACAGCAACCAGCAACGCTTTATGCTGGTGCGCTTTTTCCGCGAGCGCGGAAAGGTCGTCGATACGGCCCAATATATCGGGATATTGAACGACTACGCAGCTGGTTTCGTCATCGATCTGGTCGAGCAGGCTCTGGCCATCGGTCGCGGCTTCAAGACTCGGGGCCTGATAAGCCAAATCATCTTTGGTGAAGCGCGCCATGGTCTTGGCGACCGAAACATAATGCGGATGCAGGCCCGACGAGAGTATGGCCTTGCCGCGCTTGGTGATCCGGCGCGCCATGGTGATGGCTTCCCAGCATGCGGTCGAGCCGTCATACATCGAGGCATTGGCGACATCAACGCCGAACAGACGCGCGACCTGGGTCTGGAATTCGAACAATGTCTGCAACGTGCCTTGCGCGATCTCGGGCTGATAAGGCGTATAAGCGGTAAGAAATTCGCCGCGCTGGATGATATGGTCGACGCTGGCCGGGACATGGTGGCGATAGGCCCCTGCCCCGAGGAAGAAGGGCATATCGCCAGCGGCGTGATTCTTGCGCGCCAGTCCCTTCATATGCGCTTCCACCGCCATCTCGCCCGCGTGCATCGGCAGTCCGTCGATCGGTCCGGTCAGCCGTGCTTCCTCTGGCACATCGACAAACAGATCATCGACCGATTGCGCGCCGATAGTGGCCAGCATGGATTGCCGGTCGTCGGGAGTCAGCGGGAGATAACGCATTTTCTTTCCTTACTAACACCCCTCCCTTTTTAGGGAGGGGAAAGAGGTCGGTTATGAGGAGGCTGGATCGATGCCAGTTTCCAAATTTGCGGGTGAGGACAAGCCCCACCCGTTGATCCCCTCCTCTGAAGAGGAGGGGAAAATAATCACAAGCCGTCGACGAACGCCTTATAGGCTTTCTCGTCCATCAGATCGTCAAGCTCGTCCTTGTCCGACAGGGTCAGGCGGAAGAACCAGCCGTCTTCTTCGGCCGATGAATTGACCAGACCGGGCTCGTCTTCCAGCATTTCATTCACTTCGATCACTTCGCCGGAGACCGCCGCATAGACGTCGGACGCGGCCTTGACCGATTCCACCACTGCGGCATCGTCCCCCTGGCCCAGTTCCGTGCCGACATCCGGCACTTCGACAAATACAATGTCGCCCAGCTGTTCCTGTGCATAGTCGGTAATCCCGACGGTCGCGGTGTCGCCTTCGACATCGACCCATTCATGTTCATCGGTATAATATCGGCTCATGCTCGTTTCCTCTTCCTGTCAATCTATTGCTTGGGTTTGCGGTGATAGTGATGCTTTACAAAAGGCATATCCGCTACGGTGCAAGCAATTTTTTTACCGCGCTGTTCGACAGTAATGGCAGTTCCGGTTTCAGACAGGTCCATCGGGACATAAGCCATCGCAATGGGGCGCTGTAACGTCGGCGAAAAACCGCCGCTGGTCACCGTACCGATGGCCACACCGGCATCATCAACAATCGTTGCGCCTTCGCGAACGGGCTGCCGACCGTCGACGAAAAGTCCGACCCGTTTTTTTGCGGCCTTGTCCGGATATTGCGCGAGCACGCGTTCCGCTCCGGCGAAATTACCCTCTTCGCGCCGTAGCTTGGACAACGCAAAACTGAGATTCGCTTCGACCGGCAACAAGTCAGGGCCCATGTCATGGCCATAGAGCGGCAATCCCGCCTCCAGCCGCAAACTGTCGCGCGCGCCCAGACCAATCGGCCGCACTTCTTCCAGCTCCATCAATGCCGAAGCGAGCGTCTCGGCATGTTCGGACGGCACGCTGATTTCAAACCCGTCTTCGCCGGTATAGCCGGAACGACTGATCCCGAGCGGGATACCGCGCCACAGAAACGGACCCGCTTCCATGAAATAGAGATCGGTCGGCTTTGGCCAGTCGGGTTCGAACGGATCGATACCAAGCTTCGCCAGAGCGGTTGCAGCCTTGGGGCCCTGCAGCGCCAGGAGCGCCGCATCTTCGAGATGGTTGAGCGTCACGCTGTCCGGCAGCTGCTCACACATATAGACGATATCATCATGCTTGGTCGCGCCATTGACCACCAGATAGAGATTATGGCCGGTGTTGGTGACCATCAGGTCGTCCAATATCCCGCCATCCTGTGCGAGCAGCAAAGTATAACGGATCTTGCCCGCAGCCAATGCCGACAGATTGCCTGGCGTAATCCGCTCCAGCGCATCAGCGGCGCCCTCGCCGATCAGTTGCAGCTGACCCATGTGAGACACATCGAACAGACCCGCTTCGGTCCGGGTCCAGATATGTTCGGCCATCACGCCTTCATATTGCACCGGCATTTCATAGCCCGCAAACGGCACCATCCGCGCGCCGAGGCCGCGATGCCAGTCGCCCAGTGGCAATTGTTTCAGATTTTCGTTATTTTCACTCATATCTATTCCGCTCAGACAAAAGACAGCTCGCAGCAAAGCCCTGCAAAACTGCCCCCTCTGTCACGGAACCTGAGAGTTTCATGCCGGGACCAGCCCGTCACTTACCCCTTCGGTGGCCCACCATTGCTAAAGCCATGACGGACTCTTTCCAGAGTGCTTGTGAGACGGTTGCGGTCCGTTCGCCTGAGAGTTTCCGGGGCGGTTGCTCCTTCGGCGGCTTCTCGGTCTTGTGGGACAGAAAAACGCTCTCCCGCAACATCTCATGATCCTTGCCCGAGAGCGCCGATCAAAAAGCAGTTTTATGAGTGGAACAGCGCGCGGAAGGAGTCAACGATTCTGTTGTGCGGTGCGGAATAAATCACAACGTCATCCCAGCGTAGGCTGGGATCCAGACAGAATCCGGGAGTTAAACCACAAGCGGATCAGGCCCCAGCCTTCGCTGGGGCGACAGACTGGTCTGGATTTGGTGCTTTGAGTGCCAGCCCTGCCCTCAAACCAGCTCCCAGATCGCGTCATTCTCGTGCACAAATTGCCCGGCAGCACTTTCCGCCATCAGCGCAACAATCGCATCCGCAACGTCGCTGGCGAGGATCGAACGGTAGCGACGGAATTTTCCGTGCAATAAAAGATCCATAATCGGGCTGGCGGCGATGGCGAGGCTTTCACCGATGCGACTTTCATTGGTCCGTTCTCCGCGCAGCAGGCCGGGACGGATGATATTGAGACGGTCGAATTTCTGGGCGCGCATCAAGTCCTCAGCCTCACCCTTGGTCTTCAGATAGAAGCTGGAAGCGCTGCTGTCCGCCATGGTTGACGAGACTGCAATAAACTGTTTCGCGCCCGCCGCCTTGGCCGCCGCTGCCACCGCGCCGACGAGATCGCGGTCCACCGCGGCAAATTCTTCCTTCGACCCCGCCTTCTTCATCGTCGATCCGAGGCAGGATATCACGACATTCGGCTTGATCTTGGCAATCGTGGCTGGCCAGTTTTCCTGCAGCTGGACGTGGACTTTTGCCTTGCCGACGTCCTCGCGATACGGCCGCCGGAGCAGCAGGTGGAGCTTGTTTCCCAGCCCCTGTGCGACCAGCTTGCGGGTCAACAGACCACCGATCAGGCCGGTAGCTCCGACGATCAGGACTTTATCGGCCATGTCTATTATCCCCAAAAGCTTGCTATCGATAAGCCGTCATAGCAGCGAAGGCTGCTATCCAAAACAAAGTTTGCGGGAATCGTTTGATCGGGTTGGGCCCCAGCCTTCACTGGGGTGACGGAATCAGCTTTGAACTGCCCGCTCGCCGAATATCTCCCGGTGCCGGTTGCGTGCATAACGATCCGTCATCCCCGCGAGAAAATCGGCGATATGGCGGATTCGGTCCGGTTCTTCCAGGGGCAAGGCCGAGGCCCAGCTTTCCGGCATCAGATTCGGCTGCTCGCGATAGGCTTTCACCAGATCACCAACCATCATCTTGCCTTCTTCCGCCGCGCCCGTCTGCTTGGGGTGATGGTAAAGATTCTTGTACATGAACTTTTTGAGCACCCGCTCCTTCTCGGCCATAGCGCTGGAAAATCCCCCGATCATCTGGCCTGCCTGGCGCACGTCATCGGGAGTTTTCACACCCAGCTCGTCAATACGCGCCTGTGTGGTTTCCAATACGTCATTAGCCATCAATCCGATCTGGTCCCGGATCAGTTCCGGTAATAACCGGTCCTGCGGCACGTCGGAAAAGCGGTCGCAAATCATCTGCCACCGCTCGGCAATGAACGGCAGTTCGAGCAATTGATCGAGCGTCAGCAGGCCCGCCCGCATTCCGTCATCAATATCATGATTGTCATAGGCGATATCATCGGCAATCGCCGCGATCTGCGCCTCCAGCGATGGCCAGCTATGCAGGTCGAGGTCCATCGCGTCATTGACTTCAGCCAGCGCCCATGTCGGTTTGCCCACTGGTCCGTTATGCTTGGCGAGACCTTCCAGCATTTCCCATGTCAGGTTAAGCCCGTTCCACCGCGGATAAGGCGTTTCGAGCCTGGTCAGCGTCCGGATCGTCTGCGCGTTATGATCGAACCCGCCATATTCGGCCAGAGCTTCCTGCAGCGCATCTTCCCCGGCGTGACCGAAAGGTGGATGCCCGATATCATGGGCGAGACAGAGCGCTTCGGTCAGGTCCTCGTTCAGGCCGAGTGCCCGCGCCATCGTCCGGCCGATCTGCGCGACTTCCAGACTATGGGTTAGCCGGACCCTGTAATGGTCGCCATCGGGCGCAACAAAAACCTGGGTCTTGTGGCGCAAGCGGCGGAAGGAGATGCTGTGGATGATCCGGTCGCGGTCGCGCTGGAAATCATCGCGCGGTCCGCGGGTGACATCGCGCTTTTCATCGTGCAACCGGCCCCGGCTATTGGCCGGGTCACTGGCATAAATTTTCAACTGGCTCATTTGGTCAGCTCGTTGACCTCGACACCATCGGCACTGGCCCAGGCAAAACCGTCGCCGCCGTCTTTGCGCAAATCCGCTTCGAAGGCCTTTGCCGCCTTGAAATCGTCAAACGGTCCGACCACCAGCCGTCGGGTCTGGCCCCAGGGCGAGGTCCAGGCCTTCTGGCTCTTGAACAGTTCCGGCTGCTTCTTGGTCATACGGCGATAGTCAAATTTCAGCGCATCGAGATTGGAACCCGTGGCAATCTGCACCCAGTAGCGTTTCGGATGCGCTGCTTCCTTCGGCTTGA
Organism: uncultured Parasphingorhabdus sp.; assembly: GCF_963975555.1. GTDB lineage: Bacteria > Pseudomonadota > Alphaproteobacteria > Sphingomonadales > Sphingomonadaceae > Parasphingorhabdus. The sequence continues at coordinate 106,357 of NZ_CAXBHH010000008.1, forward strand.
CCGGAGCTTTCTCGACCGGTTTGGCGACAATCTTGGGCTGTGGCTTGGCGGGTTCGATCTCGTCGAGATCAACCGGCACCACACCGGCCTTTTTTTCCTGCTCCGGAATAGCAATGCCATTGATGATGTCGGAAAGCGGCCTCCTCGCCGGTTCGGCAGCGGCCAATTCCACGGGTGCAGACGGCGTTTGGGCGAGATCGAAATTGATCAGATTCTCCGGCGTTGACACGCCCGTTTCGTTCCGGGACGGGCCGGCCGCAACCGGCTGGACCGGTGACCGGGAAACCGGAGCACGACCGGCAATCTCGACCTTGCGTTCGACAGTCTGCGACACCAGCGCTGGGGACTGACTAACGCCAAGAGTGGTTTGAAAACCGGGGGCAGGTGTTTTCACCGCCGCTTGGCTTTCGGCAATATTTACCGGTTCTGGAGGGCTTTTCGCGGGTATCGACTCACTCTTCACAGGCGTCGGTGCCGCGCTTGAAAATGTGGCCGCCCGACCGGAGGCGGTCCCTGCCGGGGCTGGTAAATCTGTGCGGGACAAGACAACCACTTCGTTCTTTTTCGAGCGTTTACTTGCCTTCTTGTCGGTTATTTTCCGGTCTGTCGTCCCGGGACGACGGCGCGGTGACTTGTCAGGCATGGCAAGCACACGGGGACGATCCACATCTGCGCCAAGTGCCGGTCCGACTGGGATCAGTCCGGCATCCGCGCCGTCACCGCCCTTGGCTGCCAAATTGGACGCCATTTGAACCGCGGCCACATCAACCCCGATATTTTCACTGGCTGGGAAATGGCCGAAATGGACGGCTGCGGCCTTCTGCGCCGCTGTCAGCTTGGGCATCCGGTCAAAAAACGGCTTGATGGCTTTCGCCATCCGCTTTTCCATGGTTTGCTCGATTATATTTTCCGCGTCTTTTTTCTTGCCGTTCATGGCATAGATAAACGCCCGGTTGCGCCATGCTTCACGGTCGCTTTTCTGAAGCAGAGGGCTGAGCTGCGCGTCCGCCCCTTCAACATCACCGCTGATCCCCAGCGATACGGCATAGCGCTCGGTCAGCTCTTCGGTGGCTCCATAGCGCATCGCCAGTTCATAGTCTTTCTGGGCATCGCGGTTCCGGCCAACAAGATCATAGGCGAGGCCACGATCGGCAGCGATTTCGCGCGCCGGAATACCATTGTCCACTGCCTGGTTGAAATAACGGATCGCACCCAGTGGATTTTCCTCGGCCAGCAACGCTCTGCCGAGACCGGCCTTAACCCTGCCGCTTGAGGAATAGATCTGATCCGCTTTGGCGAGGAAACCGATCGCCGCGCGCATGTCGCCCAGCTTGAGCGCCGCCAGCCCGGCGTCTGCCAGAGCAGAGGAATCGTTGGAATCACTCGCGATACGGCGCAACGCGTCCTGAAGGTCATCGGAATCGGCCTGGTTGCTATATTGCGCGACCGCCGGCAGCAGTGGAACGCTCGTTGCGACCAGCGCAGCCGACATCGCCAGCAAGATTTTAAATTTATGTTTCACAGGACGCATAAAGGAACGATTGTGCATGAAATCAATCGCTCCCGAAGCCTAGCAAGACCAATGGTGGCACGCGAAAGACAAACTCCCTCATGCCACCCCATCAGCATATAAATCGGCGTCAACCGAACGCGAATTTATTGGTTATTCTGCCGGTTCAAAAACCGCGGAATGTCGAGTGGATCGGAAGCTTTATCATCGTCGCCACCGTCGTCTTCATCCGCCTTTGATCCACCTCTTGTCAGATTGGACATCCGTTCGAACAACGTACCGCCACCCGAAGCAACCCGTGGTGCCGGCGGCGGTGGAGGGGTGGACGAACTGACTTCTTCATCATCGTAGACCTGGATGGCGTCATCACCGAGCACCAGTTCATCCTCGTCATCCGGTACCTGCTTTGCGGCAGCCATACCTGGTGTGAGCGAAGCAAAAGATGGCGTTGCGCCCGTGTCTTCTGCAAATTCTTCCTCGTCATCATCGCCATATGTCGCGACAGGGCGATGGGATGTTGCTGGCTCGACTTCCTGTTCAATTTCCGGCTCGGCATCTGAGTCGGGCACCGGCATGGAGGCGATTTCGGCTTCCTGAGCGGCCTCTTCTGCGTCATCGGCGCTAGCAATCGACGAAGCGAAGCTGGGCGACACTGGAATATCTTCCGATTTGGGCGCTGGATTGCCCATAGCGAAGGACGCAACCGGCGCGGAGGAAGACCTGCTGCCCTCACTATCGATTCCGGTGGCGACAACCGAAACACGGATACGTCCGTCCAGATTCGGGTTAAATGCACTGCCCCAGATGATATTCGCATCCGGGTCGACCAGTTCGCGAATATGATTGGCTGCCTCGTCGACTTCCATCAGACGCATATCTTCGCCACCAGTGATCGAAACAATAACGCCCTTGGCACCCTGCATCGAGACGCCGTCAAGCAGAGGGTTGGCGATGGCTTTTTCGGCTGCTTCGAGCGCACGTCCGTCGCCTTCGGCTTCGCCAGTCCCCATCATCGCCTTGCCCATTTCGTGCATCACGCTGCGCACGTCGGCAAAGTCGAGGTTGATCAGGCCAGGCATGACCATCAAATCGGTGATACCGCGAACACCCTGTTGCAGGACTTCGTCAGCAAGCAGAAACGCTTCCTTGAAGGTCGTGTTCGGGTTTGCGACCAGAAACAGGTTCTGGTTCGGAATGACGATCAATGTATCGACGTTCTTCTGCAATTCCTCGATGCCGGCTTCAGCCGACTTCATCCGGCGTGTGCCTTCAAACGTAAACGGCTTGGTCACCACGCCGACGGTCAATATGCCGCGGTCGCGTGCCGCTTTGGCAATCACCGGAGCAGCACCGGTACCGGTACCGCCGCCCATGCCAGCTGCGATGAAGCACATATGCGTGCCTTCCAGCGCCTGTTCGACCAGATCGATGGTTTCTTCGGCAGCTGCACGGCCAACCTCGGGGCGCGATCCCGCACCCAGGCCCTGTGTGATATCAGGGCCAAGCTGGATACGCCGTTCGGCAGTCGAACTGTTTAGCGATTGCGCGTCGGTGTTGGTGACGATGAAATCGACACCCTCGACCTGCGCCGCAATCATGTTGGCAATGGCGTTGCCCCCGGCTCCGCCGACTCCGATAACCGCAATTTTCGGTTTCAGTTCTTCGACTTCCGGTGGGCCAATATTGATACTCATCTTATTGTCTCCCGCGACATATTGTCATGCTGTCACATTTCGTTAACGCTTTGCACAAATTTTCTGTGAGAATCACCCGAAAACTTAATTTATTTTGTCGGTTTACTAAAAATTTCCACGGATCGCCGACATCAAACGCCCGATCACCGCCGATCCGCCATATTTGTAAACTTTTTGATGGCTTCCCGACATGGAGCGCAGATCAACCGGGTCCTGCGATGCATAGAGCGCCAGCCCCGCGAGTCCGGCGAAAGCAGGCCCGCTATGTGCTTCGGGAAGAGCGCTCAATCCGGTCGGTCGGCCGATGCGCACAGTGCGACCCAAAGCGGACTGGGCATAATCGGCGATGCCCTTGAGTTCAGCCCCGCCACCCGTCAGCACAACCTGCCGGCCAACCGGACCGGTAAAGCCGAGTTCCTTCAGCGACCGCCCGATTTCTCCGATCAGATGATCCAGCCGCTGCCGGATGACCGAAATCAGCTGCGCGCGGGTGATCCGTCCGTCCTCGTCGCTATGTTCAGCGCCTTTCTCCAGATCAAGATTGATAACATCGTGATTGTCCCGAGGACTGGTGGTTGCCGAACCATAGAAACATTTGATCCGCTCGGCCTGCGCACGCCGCAAACCAAAGGAGGAAGCAATATCGTCGGTGATATCGGCGGCGCCATAGGGTAGCGTCATCAAACCGACCAGCATCCCGCCAGCGAACAGCGAGACATTGGTCACCTCCGCGCCCAGTTCGACCAGCGCAACGCCAAGCTCGCGCTCTTCCTTCGAAAGACAGGCGGTTCCGGCGGCGATCGGCGAAGCGACGATCGATTTCACGTTCAGATGCGCGCCGCGGACGCTCATATCGATATTGCGGACCGGTGAACCTTCCGCGAGAATGACATGGATATCCACGCCAAGACGATCGGCGTGCAGGCCTTTCGGTTTCTTGACACCGTTCAGGCCATCGAGCGTGTAGAGAGCCGGCTGAGCGTGCAGCACCATCTTGCCCTTGGGATCGATGCTGGCGCGCCCGGCGTCGAGCAGCAGATCGATATCTTCCTGCTCGATCCGGTGACCGCCCAGTTCGGTTTCGACCGAGGTCAGCATGCTCTGCAGGCCGCCGGCGGAGAAGCTGACCCAGACGTCGTCAATATTGGTCCCGGCGATACGCTCTGCCTGTTCGACGGCGTCCCGGACATCCAGTTCGGTCGTCTCGGTATCGGCGATATAGCCACGCTTCACGCCCTTGCTGGCGCGCTGGCCAGTGCCAAGAACCGTCAGTTCGCCATTGTCCATCCGCCCGGCAATCATCGCGGATATCTTGGACGAACCGATATCCAGTGCTGTGAAGATTTTCTCTACCCGTGCTGCCATTTGTCTAATCCTTCACCCCGATTAATATCGTCACCACGCCATCAATAATGCAACCGATCAACTGTCCGGATCAGCCGCAGCCAATTTCGGCGGCATCCGCAAATAGGCGCGTTCGGCATCGCGCAAGTCAAAATGTACGACCCCGCGCCCAAGCAACCGATTGACGCCGTCCATCCGCGCAAAATTCAACAACGCGGCCGAGGCAGTTTCTTCGCCTTCCGGCAGAGCCAGCGTCTCGCCGCTGTCAAATTCCAGATCCCAGCGCCGATTCCCGATCCAGGTCGCGCCCGTCACCATCGGGCGCAGCGCAGGCGCTACATCGAGCAGCGAGTCCAGCTGGGTAAATTTCAGATTGGCTTTCTTGCCGACAATCACCGGCAGGTTGGGGATTTCTTCCTTGCTGATCTCTGCCAGCGGATAGCCGGTATTGTCGATCAGCGAGAGCTGGCCCTGATTTTGCCAGACCGCAACCGGTTCGCGTTCGACTATATCCACAACCAAAGTATCGGGCAGTCGGCGGGAAATCCGGGCGTCCTTGATCCAGCCATTGGATAACAGGTCTTCGCGCACCGCGTCGATATCGACCAGCATCATCGACCGGTCTTTCTGCGCCAGGGTGATTTCATAGACTTTCAGTTCGTCGATCCGGTTGACGCCGCTGACTTCGACCCGCTTCACTTCAAAGCCGGCGTTGCCGACCGCAGCGGCGACCTCGGTCTTGATCCGTTCGTTGATGCCGGAATAATGGGCAACGCTATAGGCGCCGAGAATGAACACCGCCACCAGCCCCCAGGTCAGACCCTTTTGTACCTGTTCTTCGGTCACCGGCATCGCACGCAAAATCTTGTCGAAGATCGAGACCTGCCGGACCTTGCGTTTCGCCTGTTTGCGCGGCTTGCCCTTGACCTGCCGATTGGTGCGTTTCCGGGTTGCTGTCATAACGCTTCTCTCACAATCAATTCGACCAGTTGCTCATAGCTGATCCCCATCTGCTTTGCCTGCTCGGGGACGAGGCTGAGCGGGGTCATGCCGGGCTGGGTGTTGGTTTCCAGCACGAACAGGCCGGCCGCGCCCTGCTCGTCATCCCAGCGAAAATCGGTGCGCGAGGTTCCCTTGCAGCCCAGGACCTGATGGGCGCGCAGGGCATAGTCGAGGCACAATTTCTCGATATCTGCCGGAATTTCGGCGGGACAGACGTGCTGGGTCAGCCCCTCTGTATATTTCGCGGCATAATCGTAGAAGCCCTGCGCGGTTTTCAACTCGGTCACGCAAAGCGCCTTGCCACCAACCACCGCCGTGGTCAGTTCGCGGCCCTTGATGAAAGGCTCGGCCAGCAGCTCGTCAAATTCCTGCCACGGACCGGAGACATCGCGGCCGATCGGATTGCCGTAATTGCTGTCATCGGTGACGATCGCTACGCCGACGGAGGAGCCTTCGTTGACCGGTTTCAGAACATAGGGGCGAGGCAGCGGGTCGGCTTCGTAAAGGCTGGCACTGGAAACGACGGTACCGGCGGGCATCGGGATGCCGGCGGGGACCAGCTGCTGCTTGGTCAATTCCTTGTCGATCGCGATGACCGAGGTCGCTAGCCCGCTATGGGTATAGGGAATCTGCATCAGATCGAGCATCCCCTGAACGCTGCCGTCTTCCCCCGGCACGCCGTGCAAAGCGTTGAACACAACATCGGGCCGGATGGCAGCCAACACCTGCGCAACATTGCGGTCCATATCGACGCGGGTTACCTGATGGCCGTTTTTCTCCAGCGCGTCCGCGACACCATTACCGCTGCTCAGCGACACCTCGCGTTCGGCGGACCAGCCACCCATCAGAACGGCTACGTGGAGGTTCTTTTTGTCATTGCCGCTCATGCTTCATCCCCCACGCGCTGGATTTCCCATTGTAATTCTACGCCCGAATGGGCTTTGACACGCTTGCGGACTTCATCGCCGAGCGCTTCGATATCGGCAGAAGTTGCGCCGCCGAGGTTTATCAAAAAGTTGCAGTGTTTTTCCGAAACCTGCGCCTGCCCGATTTGCAAGCCACGGCAACCGGCTTCATCGACCAGCTGCCAGGCCTTGTGCCCCTCGGGATTTTTAAACGTCGAGCCGCCGGTCTTTGAGCGCAGCGGCTGCGAGGCTTCGCGCTCTTCGGCTATACGCTTCATTTCAGCGCCGATAATTTCGGGGTCACCGCTTTCACCCTGGAAGGTCGCGCTCACAACGATCGCTCCCTCCGGCAAAGCGGAATGGCGATAGGTATAGCCCATATCGGCCAGAGGGAGCGTGACCAGATCGCCGTTGCGCAGGATCACATCCGCGCTCACCAATATGTCACAGACTTCGCGGCCATAAGCGCCGGCGTTCATCCGCACCGCGCCGCCAATTGTGCCCGGTATCCCGCGCAGAAATTCCATCCCGGCGATGCCAGTGTCACGGGCCTTGCTCGCTGCCGAAATGCCGGGCGCGCCTGCGCCGCAGCGCAAGGTCATCCCGTCCGCTTCGATGCCAGCGAAAGCCTTGCCCAGCCGGATCACGACGCCGTCAATGCCGCCGTCGCGGATGATCAGGTTGGATCCCAGCCCGAGCGGCCAGACCGTTATCGCCGGATCAAGGTCGCGGAGGAACTGTTGCAGATCGTCAATATCTTTCGGCTCGAACAGCCATTCTGCCGCGCCACCGCTCTTGAACCAGACAAGCGGGGCCAGAGCAGCGCCTTCGGTCAGCTTGCCGCGGGTAACGGGCATGGTAGCAACGGCACTCATAAGAGCAGCTTCCGGTACGAAAAACCGTTCGCACTGAGCTTGTCGAAGTGCACTTCTCGTCTTGAGGTGTCCTTCGACAGGCTCAGGACGAACGGCAGAAGGGACAGGTTTGGGATGAGCGGGAACAGAAACAGGCTCATTTGCGCGCCTCCGCAATACCGTCCGCAAGTCCGGCTGCCCATTTGGTGATGTCCCCTGCCCCGAGGCAGATGATCATGTCCTGCGGCTGAGCCACTTCGGCCAGCCGCGTCGCCAAGGCCTGCTGGTCCGCAACCGTCTCGGCAAGCCGATGACCGCGCACCTTCAGTCCGTTGACCAGAGCATCGCTGTCGATGCCCTCGATCGGGTCTTCACCGGCAACATAGACCGGCGTCACCAGCACCATGTCGGCGTCGTTGAAGGCACCTTGAAATTCTTCCATATGATCGCGCAAACGGGTGAAGCGATGCGGCTGGACGACAGCGATCACGCGGCCTTGCGCGCCTTCGCGTGCAGCAGACAGCACGGCCTGGATTTCGACCGGATGGTGGCCATAGTCATCGATGATGGTGATACCGTCAACTTCACCGACCTTGGTAAAGCGCCGCTTGACGCCGCCAAAGTCATCAAAGCCCTTGGCGATCTGCTCGTCGGTCATGCCCATTTCAAGGCCGACGGCCACCGCAGCAATCGCGTTCTGGACATTATGGCGGCCAGGCATCGGCAATGTGATATTCTCGATGGTTCTCGTTTCGCCATCACGGTCGCGCACGACCACGTCAAAGCGGTTGCCACCGGCGATCGGGGTGACATTGATACCCTTGACGTCGGCCTGAGCGGAAAAACCATAAGTAATGATCCGCCGGTCGCGGATGCGGGTCAGCACCGCCTGCACTTCGGGATGGTCGACGCACAGGATCGCGGCGCCGTAAAAGGGTACATTCTCGATAAACTCGACGAAACTGTCCTTGATCTTGTCGAAGCTGCCATAATGATCGAGATGCTCGGCATCGATATTGGTAACGACCGCGATCGTGCCGTCGAGCCGCAGAAAGCTGCCGTCGCTTTCGTCGGCTTCGATGACCATCCACTCGCCGGCACCAAGCCGTGCGTTGGAACCATATTGGTTGATGATGCCGCCGTTGATCACGGTCGGATCGATACCGCCCGCATCCAGCATCGCCGCAACCATCGAAGTGGTCGTGGTCTTGCCGTGGGTTCCGGCGATCGCAATGGTCGATTTTAGCCGCATCAGCTCGGCGAGCATTTCTGCCCGGCGGACAAGGGGTATCCGGTTAGCCAGCGCTGCCTCCACTTCGGGATTGCCGCGCTTGACCGCCGTTGAAGTCACCACCACCGCCGTGCCTTCGACATTTTCTGCATTCTGGCCGATTTTAACATCAATGCCCTTGGCGCGCAGGCCGTCAATTACATAGCCTTCGGCAATATCGCTGCCCTGTACCTGATAGCCCATATTGTGCATCACTTCGGCGATGCCCGACATGCCGATGCCGCCGATGCCGACGAAATGGATCGTACCGATATCTGTGCCGACACCCTTCACTGTGCATCATTCCTTGCCAGTGCTTCCTTGCGCGACGATATCATTTTCTGCTGTTCCTTCTTCACCTTCATGGTCTTTCCCAGAGGCGAGGTGCCGATGCTTTCGACCAGATCGGCGAGATCGTTGACCGCTTCCGGCCGACCGCATTTCGCCGCAAAGCGCGCGGCATTTTCCAGCGCGCCGGGTTGCAGCGCCATTTTCTGCATCTGCTTGGCCAGTTCCTTGGCGGTAAAGCGCGACTGCGGGATCGAACGGGCGCCGCCGGATGCGACCATTTCTTTGACATTATATGTCTGGTGATCATCCATCGCGCTTGGCAGCGGGATCAGGATCGCCGGACGGCCCGCGGTGGTCAGCTCGGCAATCGTAGAAGCGCCAGCCCGGCCAATTACCAGATGCGCCCAGCCGAGACGCTGGGGCAGATCCGGCAGATAGGTCGCCAGTTCCGCCGGAATATCATGTTCAGCATATTTGGCCCGTACGCGCTCGATATCGTCCTCGCGGCATTGCTGGGTGATCTGCAGACGGCGGCGCAAATGCATCGGCAGCATTGCCATAGCATCCGGGACAACATCGGAAAGGATCGAGGCACCCTGGCTTCCGCCGGTCACCAGCACCCGGAAAATACCTTCTTCGGACAGTGGCGGATAGGGTTCTTCGCGCAGTGCGACCACTTCCTCACGGACCGGATTTCCGACCAGATGGACTTTTTCCTGATATTTCGGTTTGATCCGCAGGACATCTGGATAAGCGGTGGCAATCGCATTGACCGAACGCGCAGCGAGCCAGTTGACCCGGCCCAATACCGCATTTTGTTCGTGGACGATGGTCGGAATATTGCGGCTATTGGCCGCGAGCAGCGCAGGATAAGCCGGGTAACCGCCAAAGCCGATGATCGCCGATGGCTGGAATGTTTCGTAAAGCTGCATCGCCATGCGGCGACCTTTGAGAATGGCGCGTGTACCACCGACCCAGCTGCGCGGATTCTTGGTGATACGGCCGGCGGGAAGAACATGGACCTGTCCTTCATCGACCATGCCGGGAATTTTCTCGCCGCGCGCATCGGTGATCAATGCCACGCGATGGCCGCGCAAGACCAGCTCCCGCGCCAGCGCATAGGCCGGGATCATATGCCCGCCGGTGCCGCCAGCCGCGAGCACATAATGTTTGGAAAAACTCATACCGCTATCCGTCCCTGCTCGGGCCATGCCGAGCCATATTGTGAACGGTCAAGATACGGGTTCCGTCGGGTAAATGCGAGCAAAAGTCCGATACCGATGCACAAAGCCAATATCGACGAGCCGCCGTAGCTGATCAGCGGCAGGGTCATGCCCTTCGACGGGAAAAGCTGAAGATTCACCGCCATGTTGATTAGAGCCTGTCCGCCGAACTGGGCAGTCAGGCCGGTTACGGCGAGAATGATGAAATTATCCTCTTCGTCGAGCAGACGGAGGAAGACCCGGACGATGATCGCGAGAAAGACCAGCGCGATGGCCATGCAGGCCAGCAGACCGAATTCTTCGCCGATGACCGAGAAAATATAGTCGGTGTGCGCCTCGGGCAGCTTGAATTTGGCTGTGCCGAGCCCCGGCCCGGTGCCGAGCAGGCCGCCACCGGTCAATGCCTTGTGTGCGAGCATCACCTGATCAAATTCGTCGCCGCCGAAAAGCCAGGCGTTGATCCGGTGGGTTGCAACGGGGTAAAGAAAATAGGCTCCGACCAGCCCGCCGACACTGCCGATACCGACCGCCGCGATCAGACGCGCCGACAGACCGGATACGGTCATCACCGCGAACCAGATACCGCAGATAAGGATAGTCTCGCCAAGGTTCGGCTGCATCAGCATCAACACCGCGATAATCCCGGTCAGCACGACGGACAGGGAAATCACCGGCAAGCCGGGGTCCTTGATCCGCAGCGACAGCAGCCACGCCAGCGCGACCGCATAAAGCGGCTTGAGAAATTCGCCGGGCTGGATAGTTGCAAAACCATAGCCGATCCAGCGCTGCGCGCCGTTGACGGATTTTCCGAACACCGGCACGAGGAACAGCAAGACGATCGCCGCAACCGCGCCGAGGATCGCAAACCGCCGGGCCTGTTCCTTCGGTAGCATCGAAACCACCAGCATCAGCGGGACACCGACGATCACCCAGCCAAGCTGGCGATAGAAATAATAGAGCGGATCGATCTTGACCGTATCGCTGCTCAGTTTCAACGCCGTCACCGGCGAAGCTGCGGCAACCGCGATCAACCCGATCGCCACGAGAGTGAGGATCAGTCCGAGAAGAACCCGGTCGAGTTCCCAGAACCAGATCGCAAGCGGCGAACGGTCGCTGCGACCAAGGCGCGACTGCAATTGAAAGCGCTTCTTTTTGAGGGCTCCGGCAATTTCAGGCGGGCTGTTTGAGGCGCTCATTGAATCACCTCACTGTTCGCGGTGCCGATCAGATCATTCTCGATCACCGAATTGACTGCCGTCCGGAAACATTCGCCGCGCGCTTCAAAGTCGCGGAACTGGTCGAAAGACGCGCAGGCTGGCGACAGCAGAACCACTTCGCCGGGCCGGGCGTTGGCGGCGGCCTGCTGCACCGCCGTCAATATCATTTCGCAGGATTCGACCGGCATTTTATCCGCCAGCAATTTTCCGAACATCGGGCCGGCTTCGCCAATCGTGTAGGCTTTCACAACATTCCGGTAGAAAGGCTCGCATTCGGTCAGCGTATCGCTCTTCGGCAAGCCGCCGAGAATCCAGTGGATTTTCGGATAGGCACCAAGCGCGGGACCGGTGGAAGCAGGATTGGTTGCCTTGCTGTCGTTGACGAACAACACGCCACTGGCTTCGGCAACCCGCTCCATACGATGGGCCAGGCCGGTGAATGACTCCAGCGCCGGACGCCATTGCTCTTCGGCAATCCCGAGCGCTTCGACCGTGGCAACCGCGGCAATGACATTTTGCAGATTATGCGGTCCCTGCAACGAGGGCCAGTCGGCTTGTCCGTCGATTTCCGCACTGCTGGTGTCAATGATATTCTGCACCCGGCCAAGATCGCGTAAACCTTGCAGAGCCAATCGGGTCTTCTCATCCGCGCTGGCAAAAATGGCGACATGGTCGGATCCCAGCATGTCGAACAGACGCGCCTTTGAGGCGGCATAGCCGTCAAATCCGTCATAGCGGTCGAGATGGTCGGGGCTGATATTGAGCAGCAGCGCGACATCGCAATCGAGGCTCTGGGTCAGGTCAATCTGGTAACTGGAAAGTTCAAGGACATAGACCCCGCCCTCCGGCAGCGGTTCCTGCGACAGGATCGGAACCCCGATATTCCCGCCCATCAGACTCGGCACGCCGGCGCTGGCCAATATATGATGGATCAGCGCAGTGGTCGTCGACTTGCCGTTGGTCCCGGTAATGCCGACAACCCGGTGCGGCGGCAAATCGTTGCGGGCTTGCGAGAACAGCTCGATATCACCGATGATCGGCACGCCATCGGCAGCTGCCTTTTGCGCAATCGGCTGGCCGTTGAGCGGCACGCCGGGAGACACGACAATCGCGTCATAACCGGTCAGGTCCGATGTCAGGGGATCTGCGATAGTCGCCTTGTCCGCCACGCTTTCGCGCAATTCTTCGCGATTGTCCCAGGCCAGCAATTCCGCTCCGCTTGCATGCAGGCTTTCGAGCGCTGCCATGCCGGAACGGGCCAGTCCAAGTATGGCATAGCGTTTGCCGGCAAAGGCGGAAGAGACGATCATCTCAGCTTCAACGTCGCCAATCCGGCAAGCGCGAGCACCAGACTGATGATCCAGAAGCGGATCACAATGGTGGACTCGGACCAGCCAAGCTGTTCGAAATGATGGTGGATCGGCGCCATGCGAAACACGCGGCGACCGGTACGCTTGAAGAAGAAGACCTGAACGATGACCGACACGGCTTCGAGCACGAACAGCCCGCCAACCAGTGCCAGCACGATTTCATGATGGATGGAAACGGCAATCGCACCCAGAGCGCCGCCGAGTGCGAGACTGCCGGTATCACCCATGAACACCGCAGCCGGGGGTGCGTTGAACCACAGGAAGGCGAGACAGGCACCGATCACGCAAGCGCAGAAGATCGCCAGTTCGCCCGCTCCGCGCACAAAGGGGATGCCGAGATATTCGGAGAAAACGGCGTTGCCGGACAGATAGACAAGAATAAGGAAAGTAGCGCTGGCGATAACCACAGGCATGGTGGCGAGACCGTCGAGACCGTCGGTCAGATTGACCGCGTTACCCGCTCCGACAATGACGAACATCGCGAAGGGAATATAGAAATAGCCGAGGTCAATCTGCACATCGTTGAAGAAAGGCACATAGAGGCTGGTGCCGATCTGCTGGACGATCAGCCAAGTGGCGAAACCGGCGATGATGAATTCCAGCAGCAACCGGACCCGGCCCGGAATACCCTTGTGGCTGGCTTTGCGGACCTTGTCATAATCATCCATGAAACCGATCGCGCCAAAGCCGAGCGTCACGAAAATACAGGCCCAGACGAACATATTGCTGAGATCCATCCACAACAGCAGCGATGTCACCACCGAAATCAGGATCATCAGACCGCCCATGGTGGGTGTGCCTGCCTTTTTGAGATGGGTGATCGGGCCGTCCTCGCGGATCGGCTGCCCCTTCCCCTGCCGCATCCGCAGCATGTTGATGAATTTGGGACCGATCAGAAGACCGATGAACAAGGATGTGGATATCGCTGCACCCGAACGAAAACTCAGGTAGCGAAAGACATTGAATATGCCTTCGAATTCAAGCCATTGGGCCAGTAAATAAAACATCAATACTCCCCGTTCACCAGCGCAGAAACCGCCGATGACAGCCCCAGATAATTTGACCCCTTGATCAAAAGAACGTCCCCGTCGCCGATCAATTTTGCCGCCTCGGTCAATGCCGCTGCAGCGTTCTCGCAATGTGACATTTTCACGCCCTGATCAAGGCTCTGTTCAAGTTTCGCGGCAGTATGTGCCATATCGTCGCCGACCAAAATGATCGCAGCGGCTCCGCAGAGCAAAATGTCATCAGCCAGTGCGGTATGAAATTGCGCCGACTGGTCACCGAGCTCTCCCATAGCACCGAGAATGAGGATTTTCCGACCAGTGCACGGTTCGACGGTAAAATGTTGCAAAGTGGCCTTCATCGACGCCGGATTGGCATTGTAGCTCTCGTCGATAATCAGGGCTTTTCCGCCAGATTTTAGCGATATGTCATGTCTGCGGCCGCGTCCGTCAATGCCGCTCATTTCAGCAAGCGACAGGCCGGCAGAGGCAAGATCGCCACCAACAGCGCGCACGGCGGCGAGAATGGCCAGTGAATTGGACACCCAATGGCGACCGGCTTCGGCTATCGTGAAGCACAGACTCCGGTCTCCCAGCCTGGCCGTGACCAGAGAGCCGCCCCGAGGAGCGGCAACAACATCAACAGCGCGGACATCGGCGCCATCTTCAAAACCGAAGGATATCACATGGGCGGCATAGCGCTCAGCCGTCTTCTTCAACCGCTGGAAATACGGACTCTCGTGCGGAATGATCGCTGTGCCACCGGGCATCAGCCCTTCAAATATTTCGGCTTTGGCATCGACAATGCCTTGCTCGCCATTGCGGAAATTGCCGATATGCGCCGGTGCAATAGCGGTGATGATCGCGGCATCGGGTCGCACCAGACGGGTGAGCGCGGACAGTTCATTTGCGTGGTTCATGCCCATTTCGAAAATGCCGAACTTTGTGTCTTCCGGCATGCGCGACAGGCTTAGCGGAACCCCGACATGATTATTATAGCTTTTGACCGACCGGTGCGCCTTACCAAAGGAGCAGCGATCCAGTGCGGCATATAGCGCTTCTTTGGTGCCGGTCTTGCCGACCGACCCCGTTACCCCGATGATCTTGGCATCGGTGCGTACCCGCGATGCTTTTGCCAGCATATCCAGCGCCTCGACCGTATCGGGCACCAATATATGGGAGCCCTCGACCGGTTCGCTGACGATCGCACCGGCAGCGCCCGACGCAAAAGCCTGTTCGACGTGCAGATGGCCATCGCTATGCTCGCCCTTGAGCGCGACAAACAGATCGCCCGGGCCAATTTCGCGTGAGTCAAAGGCAACGCCATTGACGGAAAATTCGGTACTCGCCTTGCCGGCGGTCGCTTCCGCTATTGCGGCAGATGTCCATAATGCGGTCATAGCGCCTGCGCTCCGGCGCATTCTCTCGCCACTTCAACATCGTCAAAGGGAATCACACGGTCGCCAACGATCTGACCCTGTTCATGGCCTTTGCCGGCAAGCAGGATAATATCCTGCGGACCGGCCATTTCGACGGCCTTGGCGATGGCCGCACGCCGGTCGGCGACATTATCGGCACCGGTTGCTCCGGCCATGATCTCAGCGCGGATCGCTGCCGGATCTTCACTACGCGGATTGTCGTCAGTGACGATGACATGATCGGACATTTCAACCGCGATCTTGCCCATTTCCGGACGCTTGCCCGTGTCACGGTCGCCGCCGGCACCAAATACCGTGATCAGCTGCCCGGTAACATGGGGCCTCAACGCCTCGATCGCGGCGCGCAAGGCGTCCGGCGTATGCGCATAGTCGACATAGACCGGCGCACCGGCGCGAGTGATAACCGCACGCTCCATACGGCCGCGCACCGGCTGCACCCGCTGCATATGATCGAGTATATTTTCAAGCTTCCCGCCGCTTGCCAGCACGATGGCGGCCGAGAGCAGGATATTTGCCGCCTGATAGGCACCAATCAAGGGCAGCGAAATGCGGTGGGTGTTGCCGTGCGCCTTGACCATCAACACCTGGCCCAAATGGGTCGGAGTCTGCGACATCAATTGCAGCGTTGAACCCTTTTCCCCGACCGTCAAAATCTCGAGCCCGCGATCCATCGCGCGCTTGATGACCTTGTCCGACCATGGATCGTCATCGGCCCAGATGACCGCGGTCCCGTCGCTCGCGACAACCTCGTCAAACAGACGCATCTTGGCTTCGAAATAACTGTCCATATCGCCATGATAGTCGAGATGGTCCCGGCTCAAATTGGTGAACGCACCGATCCGGACCGGCAAACCTTCGGTGCGATATTGTGACAGGCCGTGGCTTGACGCTTCAAAAATCGCGTGACTGACCCCTTCACGGGCCAGACCGGACATATTCGACAGGAATGTGACAATATCGGGAGTGGTCAGTCCGGTCTTGATCTGGTCATCGGCAGTGGTGACACCGAGCGTACCGATCGACGCGCTGTTATAGCCATCCATCCGCCACAGCTGCCGGGTGAGCTCTGCGGTTGATGTCTTGCCGTTGGTTCCGGTTACGGCAGCGACATTGGCCGGTGTCGGCGTGAAATATCGGGCCGCCATCCGGGCAAACAAACGCCGGGGCTCCTCGTCCATAATGTGGACGAGGCCATCGACCTGTGCGCCGGGACGGGCAACCACGGCAATGGCACCAGCGGCAACGGCGGCTTCGATAAAGTCTTCACCATTGAATTTCGCGCCCCGGAAAGCGCCAAATATATTGCCCGGCGCGATCTTGCGGTGATCAATGGCCAAACCGGTGACCGGCTGTTCACCGGCCTCCCCGCTCAATCCTGGCACCAGACTACTCAATTGCATCATTTTGCTCTTTGGATGTGGCTTTCGGCTTCCAGAGCAGCGGCGTCAACTCCGACACATCGACATCGCGATGCTCATCCGGAATGACGCCCAGCATCGGACCGACGCGCGGGACGAGTTTTCGTACGATCGGCGCTGCGTTCCAACCAGCAGTGCGCTGGAAGGAAGTTTCCGCCGTGCCCTTCGGCTCGTCGAGCATGGCGATGACAATATAGCGCGGATTATCCATCGGAAAGGCAGCCGCGAAGGTCGAAACCAGCGATGTTTTATTATAGCCGCCCTCGGAAGGCTTTTCTGCCGACCCTGTCTTGCCGCCAATCCGGTAACCCGGGGCGTCAGCGTTGCGACCGGTGCCGTCAGAGACAATCATCCGGAGCAACTGGCGCATCCGGGCGCTGGTCGCTGCCTTGAATACCCGGCGCCCTTTGGCCTCCTTGCCCGGCTCCACTTTGAGCAATGTCGCCGGCCGCCAGATGCCGCCATTGACCAGAGCCGCATAGGCGCTGGCGAGATGGAGCGGGGTTACGGCGATACCATGACCATAAGCGACGGTCATATTGGTAACTCGTCCCCAGCTTCGCGGCCAGAGCGGGAAGCCCCGTTCAACCAGTTCAATATGGGGCCGCTCGTCAAAACCGAGCCGCCGGAACATATTTTCCATGGCCTCCTGGCCCAGATTATCCGCGATCCGCGCGGTAACAATATTGGAACTGTGCACCAGGGTTTCGGGCACGTTCAGATAACGTCCCTGACTGTGATCATCCTTGATCGTAAAGCCGCCGATTTTAATCGGTTCCATCGCATTATACCGAACCGCCAGATCGGTGACGGTCCCGGCGTCCAGAGCCGCCGCGATAGTCAAAGGCTTGAACGTAGAACCCAGTTCGAACACGCTCTGGGTGACCTCGTTATTCTGGTATTTCATCGACGCCCTGCGAATTTTGTTGGGATCGAATAGCGGCAAGGATGCCAGCCCCATCACTTCCCCGGTCTGGACATCCAGGATTATTCCCGCAGCGCCGCGCGCTTGGGTCATGATCATGGCATCCTGAAGTTCGCTTTCGAGCGCTGCCTGCACCCGGCTGTCGATCGACAATATTGTCGGCGTAGCACGCAGACTCTTGTCGACAAGGCGCTCGTTGAGCGCCCGTTCCATACCCATTACACCATTGCCGTCGGCATCGACATAACCCAGTACATGCGCTGCCAGCTCACGCTGGGGATAGAGGCGCTCGTCCTCGCGGGGAAACTCGATTCCGATTTCACCCAGCGCATGGACCTGCTTGACCTGCTCGGGCAGCGCCCGACGGCGAAGATAGGTCGGATGGGAGCCGTTCAATTTTTCCAGAAAATCTACCGCGCTTGTGTCCGGGAAAATCGATGCCAGTTGCCGCGCTAATGTCTCTTTGTCACCAAGCAGCCGGGCCGGTACGACGCGCACAGCATAGCCGCGCATCGTCCGCGCCAGAGCAACGCCGTTGCGGTCGACAATATCGCCGCGCGGCGGAATGAAGGCACTGCTGGATGCCCGATAGGGAGCCGCATCTTCCAGGATCGTGAGACTGACCAGTCGTCCGACGATGATGGTGAAAGCGGCGAGGAAAACCAACAGCAATATCATCAGCCGGAAATGCGCGCTGACGGTTATTTCCTTGGCCTTTCCCGAAAACTGCACCTTCTTGCTGTTGGCCAGAAGTGTCGTCATTCGGCCAGACTTCCGATTTTTTCTGCTATAGCCTTTCGACCTAGATCGCGGACGAGGCCGTCATCCAGCAATTTGTCTTCCAGATGCGCGACCCGGGCCGTTCGGCTCTGTAAGCCGCCGCCCCGACCGAGATCACTGCTTGTTGCCGCGCTCGCCAGCTGCTCATGGCTACCGATTGCGCTGCCGTCGGCATTGCGGTCCTGCGCTTTGGCAGTGCCGAACACCGAACCGATAATGCCTGCAGGCTGTATGCCATCCATCGAACTGAGCACAGCGACCCGAACCGGCTTGCGCAAGTCTTTGCCACCGAGATTTGCAAGCGCTCTCTCGCCATCCAGATATTGTGCGGCAACCGGCGATGCATAGCCGAATTCGAGCTTGTTCCATTCCTCGAGTTGACGCAGATTGGCCCGCGCGCTGAATTCTGTTTCTAGATAGCGGATGTCCTTCTTGACCTCGACGATCTTGCGGTCAGTCCGCGCGAGATCACTGCGCAACGTCGCGACGCTGAGCGAAAGCGGATATAGCAAAATCGCCACCAGAAAAACCAGCGCGAGCCATC
This sequence comes from uncultured Parasphingorhabdus sp., assembly GCF_963975555.1. GTDB lineage: Bacteria > Pseudomonadota > Alphaproteobacteria > Sphingomonadales > Sphingomonadaceae > Parasphingorhabdus. Next base: position 125,147 of record NZ_CAXBHH010000008.1, read on the forward strand.
CCATTCCTTCAAGACGCTTGAATGCCAGCATTACGGCTGACCTCCATCTTCGCAAGGCGCGTCGGTACGCACCGCTGATCTGAGGGTGGCGGAGCGGGCCCGGGGATTAAGGGCCTGCTCCGCTCCGGCCGGACGCACCGCTTTGGCTGGTTTATGAAAGGTGGGTGCCGGTCGTATTTCGTTAACTTGGGGAAGGTGGCGAGAACCGGCAGACTTCTGTCCACCGCGGTCCCGTAGAAAATTTTTGACGATGCGATCTTCGAGACTGTGGAAGCTCACGACAGCCAGACGGCCACCGGGCTGCAGCAGTTTTTCTGCCGCGGCCAGACCGTCTTCGAGTTCGCCCAATTCACGATTGATATGGATGCGGATCGCCTGAAAGGTCCGCGTTGCCGGATCCTTCTTGTCGCCTGCGCGAAAGCCCAGTGCTTTTCTGACCACTTGCGCCAGTTCGGACGTGCGGGTCAGCGGGCGCGCTTCGACAATCGCCTTTGCGATCCGCCGCGAACGGCGTTCCTCGCCATAGCGATAGATCACATCGGCGATCACTTCCTCGTCCGCTTCATTGAGGAAATCGGCCGCACTTTCGCCATCACGGGCCATACGCATGTCGAGCGGCCCGTCTTTCTGAAAGGAAAAGCCACGCTCGGCCTGATCCAGCTGCATCGAGGACACACCGATATCAAGCGTGATGCCGTCGATATTCTCGTCGACCAGAACGTCCGCCATTTCCGAATAGAGCGCGTGATGGAGGTGCAGATTGCCATCGGAGCCATCAACCATCGCCTGGCCCGCCGCGATCGCATCGGGATCCTGGTCAAAGGCATGAACGATCGCCCCTGCCTTGAGCATTGCCGCGCTATAGCCACCCGCTCCGAATGTGCCATCGACATGCGTTTCGCCGGGGGTAATGGCGAGCGCGTCGATCACTTCGTCGAGCAATACGGGGACATGGCGTGCGGCTGCAGAAAGGGTCACTTCTGTTTCCCTCCGCTTTTCTGCCCGGCTTCTTTCAGATGATGTTCGACCAATCGGCGATCGACCGGGACGTCGTCAGTTGTGTCGAGCAATGTCTGCGGATTCCACAGACAGAAGGTCGTGCCAATGCCGTGAAAGAGGACATTGCCTTCAAGATTGCCGATTTCCCGCAACTGTGGTGGCAGGATGAAGCGGCCACTGGCGTCAAAGCTGAGGTCCTGCAGCGAGGAAAATTTCCGTGCGCCTGCAGCATCTTTGTCAAAACTGTCGCCGCGCGCAATCGCCGCTTCCCACTGCTTGTCAATTTCGGTGAGCATATCGGCTTTGCGGCTAAGCCCGAAGCCGACGAGGCAATCCCATTTTTCATGGGTACCGAGGCAAAGGGTGCGGCCATCGCTGCTTTCAACCAGGTTTTTACGCAGAAAGGCCGGCACCGACAAACGACCTTTGTCGTCTATCGCCGATATTGCAGAGCCTGAATATGCATATGCACCTGACACAGCGGAAGTACCTCACCCCGACCGGAAGCAATAATCTCCCCGCTTCAGAAGCGCGCTTTCCAGCGCCCTTCCGGAAACAACATCCCGGACAGGAAGAATACCCCGATAACAAAACAGGGTTATCAGGGGATGGTCGGGGATGAAAGGGGATTTTACGGGATTTTATGGGTACAAATGTTTAACATGTTGAAATATAGTTACTTTAATTTTTACCCAATTGATTTTCTGGTCGAAGCACCTGCGCTTAGTGTCTGGAAACGCCCAAAATATCTTCATTTCTTGCTGACAATAGAGTCAATATGCTCCTCCACCAGAGAATCGATAAAGCGTCCGGCACCGCTATTCTGCGGCGAACGAAGAATAGATTCCGGCCAATATGCCGAATTCAGGAAATCCGCGTCGGCAACAATCGAAGCCTGCCCCTGCCCGACCGAACATCGGGCGATAAAATCACCGCTGCCCATTTTGCAGCGCACATTCGGAGCAGAGCTTGCCGTCATTGGCATGAGCTTGCCTACCCCCCGGGTCGTGAAGGAATAGCTGCCAAAACTAAGGTCGACGGCGTCCGTGCTCCTGTCAGCGTCAGCGACCAGTTCCAGCCCCCAGTGTCCGAGCAACGGGGAGAGCAAGCCGCTGGCCAAAGGCCGCCGCGTGTCTCCAAGAGGCAGTTCGGACGGCCACAACAGATCCGGATCGGTAAGAATGATGACATCACCGCCCATTCGGACCCAGGCATCGAGAATGGTCAGGTCGGCCGGATCCATCGCGCGCGGCTGGGCCAGAATGACGATATCCGGATCATCCTGTGCGAGATTTTCCAGACTGTCGACCGCCGCTATGTCATATCGGTCCAGCCAGTAACGATAGATTGGCGCCGGCTCCGCGTCACCCGACAGGATGGACTCCATCGACGCATTGTCGCCCCAGACCAGCGGCAGGCTGGTCATCAACTGGATGCGCGGTCTGGGTTGATTGCTGTCAGGCGGAGAGTCCGCCGCGCTGCATTGCGTCAGTACCAATAGCGCCACCATGGCGGACGGGAGCGTCTGCCAAAAGCCCGCCAACTATTCCCGCTCCCGGTCCATCGGTGCATCCAGATTCGGATCGGGCTTCAAATCGGGGACGGTCTGTCCCGGAAGATTTGCAGAAGGCAATCGCACATCCGCTTTCCCGGTTCCTGTTGCCGGCGCCGGAGTGAGACCCAGTTCAGCCAGCGGTTCCGCCGGTTTTTCTTCCGGTTTGCTGGCAAGCGGAGCAGTTCTGCCCGTCCCTTCGGCCTGCATTTCCTCGAGCACCGTCTGTTCGTGGCTGGCCCGCTGAATCACGAAATTGGCGATGCTGACCAGCAACAGCACGGCGGCCAGACCGATCACACCCACCTGGATGCGCTGCATCGTGTCCTGGCGACCTGAAGCTTGCGCCTTCTTATCCATCATTGTCGAGCCAAGGGAATACCGGCAGCCCCTTTTCTCTGAGCCATGCAGCGTTGTAGAGCGAGGATAGATAACGGAAACCGGTATCGCAAAGGATCGTCGCAACCCGGCTGCCGGGCCCCAGCTCCTTCCCCAGCGCGATCGCGCCGGCAACATTGATACCCGATGACATGCCGAGGCAGAGTCCTTCATCCATCAGCAGCCGTTCGACCCACACCAGTGCTTCCTCGTCGGAAATGCGATATTGCCTGTCAATCGGCGCATCTTCCAGATTGCCGGTGATCCGGCCTTGGCCGATGCCTTCGGCAACGCTGCTGCCTTCGGACTTAAGTTCGCCATGCGCATAATATTCGTAGAGCGCCGCACCATGCGGGTCGGACAAGGCGATCGTGATATTTTCGTCTTTCGCCTTCAGCCCCATTCCGACGCCGGCCAGCGTGCCGCCGGTGCCGACTGCACAGGTAAATCCGTCAATCTTGCCATCCATCTGCTCCCAGATTTCCACAGCAGTCGTCTCGATATGGGCGCGGCGGTTGGCGACATTGTCAAACTGGTTGGCCCAGACGGCGCCTTCAGTTTCTTCGGCAATCCGGCGCGATGTGTGCACAAAATGGCACTGGCTGGAATAAGGCGCAGCCGGCACCGTGATCAGTTCCGCACCAAGCGCGCGCAGCGTATCCATTTTTTCCCGGCTCTGGGTTTCCGGCATGACGATGGTCGATTTATAGCCTTTGGCATTGGCGACCAAAGCGATACCGATTCCGGTATTGCCAGCGGTCCCCTCGACAATCCGTCCGCCGGGCTTGAGTTGCCCGCGTTCTTCCGCGTCCTGAATGATGAACAGCGCCGCGCGGTCTTTCACCGAGGCGCCGGGATTGGCAAATTCGCACTTGCCGTAAATGTCGCAACCGGCTGCTTCGCTCGGGCCGGAGAGGCGGACAAGCGGCGTATTGCCGATCAGTTCGAGTGTGTTTGGAATGATGCTCATAGAGTAATACATAGTGCGGGCGATTTCGCGCCGCAAGCTTGAAGCCTTTTCAGGGTCGATAGCATTGCTTTAGTCGCGCTGCCGACGCCGCTGATTCCGGAAAATTGCCGGTACGCAGGACAAGATTATCATGCTAGGCCGATGGAAACTTCTGGCTTGTAATAAGGAATGATAACAACATGTTCGAGAAAAAATATGAATGTTTCGATGTCGAAATAGAAAATGGCGTCGCCCATATCCGGATGAACCGGCCGGAAAAACTCAACAGCATGAACCGGGCATTCTGGAACGATCTGCCGGAAATCGTCGAGGATATCGATATCAATGCCCGGGCACGGGTCATTGTGATCAGCTCCACCGGAAAGCATTTTTCCGCCGGCATGGACCTGTCGGTTTTCGCTCCGCAACCGAACAACAAGATCGATGGCGCGGACAAGCATGTGCTCGCGGAAATGTTCCGTTCCAACGTCAAACGCATCCAGCACAGTTTCAACGCGCTGGAAGAAGCGCGCATACCCGTATTATTCGCGCTTCACGGTGGCGTCATCGGCGGGGCGATCGACATGATCAGCGCCGGTGATATCCGCTGGTGCACCAAGGATGCGATTTTCTGCATTCAGGAAACCAATATCGGCATGACAGCGGACGTCGGTACTTTCCCGCGCCTGCAGCGCTATATTCCCGAAGGCTGGGTCAAGGAAATGGCCTATACCGGCCGCCGGATAGACGCCGCCAAGGCGAAGGAAATCGGCTTGGTCAACGATGTGTTCGAGACACAGGAAGAATGTCTCGCCTATGTCATGGCAACCGCGAAAGAAATCGCCTCCAAATCGCCGCTGGCGGTTACCGGCTGCAAGGTTCTGATCAACTATGGCCGCGACCATAATACAGCGGATACGCTGGACTATATCGGCGTCTGGAACGCCGGCATGTTCCCGCCCTCGCATATTCAGGAAGCCGTCGCCGCGATGGGCGAGAAGCGCGAGCCGGACTTTCCCGATCTATTGCCTCTAAGAACAACGGCGCTGTAGTTTCGCGCGCAATCCATCGATGATAAATTTTGTATATGCCCTGATCCCGGTGGTCCTGATCACCGCATTGGGCTGGCTGCTGGCGCACAGGAATTTCCTGCCCGCCGATGGCTGGCGCGCGATCGAGAGATTGGTCTATTTCATATTTTTCCCGGCCCTGATCATCAATGTTCTGGCGACCGCCTCTTTTGATGTTGCTCCTTGGGCGATGGTGCTGGTGCTGATCGGATCACAATTTACGCTCGCAATATTCGGGCTGACCGCCAAACGTGCCGATGACGGACCACGAAAAGGGTCGATTATCCAGTCCAATGTCCGCTGGAACACCTTCGTCGGTCTGTCCATGGCCAGCGCACTGTTCGGCGAACCGGGGCTTGCCCTCATGGCCATCGCCGTCGCGGCCCTGACACCGACAGCCAATGTCATTTCGGTGCTGGCATTGACCCATTTCGCTGAAGATACGGGAGCTAAAAAGCCGCATGTGATGATGGATATGATCCGCAATCCGCTGATCATCGGTTGCGTGATTGGGATTGCGCTCAATCTGCTGGGCATTGCGCCGACCGGCATTGCCGAGAAAACACTGGATATATTGGGTCAGGCCACGCTTGCCCTCGGCCTTCTCGTGGTCGGCGCGGCGGTTGATCTCGAGGCTTTCAAGCGAGCGGGCCGCACCACTTTGACATGGTCGGCCGTGCGCTTGCTAGGCTTGCCACTCGTGGCTTTGGCTGCGGGACTGCTCTTCAACCTTCCCGCAGACAGTCTGGCGATTGTCCTGATCGCCGCCGCAACGCCAACCGCCAGCAGCGGCTATATATTGGCGCGGCAACTGGGCGGCGATGCGACTTTGTCGGCCAATCTGATCGCGGTGCAGACGGTGTTTTCAATATTGTCCATGCCCGCGATCTACGCGCTCTATTTGCTGACGTTAGGCTGAAAAGCCCGCCTTATTCCCTTTTAGCTTAGGTCGAATTTCTCCGGCACCAGTTTCGCGAGGATTTTGTCGCAGCCCTCATTGTTGCGCTGAAAGCAGTCATGCGCTTTCATCGCTTCAAAATGAGCGACCAGCACTGGCCAGCGGGATTTGTCCGGCAGACCGGCCAGCATCTCTGTCTGGGCGATCTGTGCCGCGACCGAAATGTCGGCGATCGTGATACTATCGCCTATGAAATGGGAACGCCCATCGAGATATTGCTCGAGATAATCCCACAGCGGCGGCAGTTTTTCATTCCACGTCGTGCGCGCCGTTTCGAGATCGGGTGCCTTGCGCTGGAAAATATTGAAGATGATCGGTCGGAACAGTCCCAGGCCACCGGTCATCGCCAAGCCGGTATCGGCATATTCCTCCAGCCACAGCGCGCGCCCATGGTCGAACGCATCAGCAGGATAGACAGCAGGGTCCGGCTGCCGTTTCTCCAGATAGCCGCAAATCGCCGAGCTGTCGGTGATCGTGCCGGCGGGCCCGTCTTCGGCAATGTCGCGGTCCCGCAGCGACGGAATACGTCCTAACGGACTGATCTCCTTATACCAGTCCGGCATGCCCATAACATTGACATCCTCGCAATCATAATCGAGCCCCTTGAGCGCCATCACCGCCTCGACCTTGCGCTGGAAGGGGGACAGAGGCGAGCCGTAGAGGACGAGGGATGCGGTCATGGGGGTGTTTTCCTTCAATTATCTGTAAATCCGGACGGTACAAAATTTCATACTCCGCCCAAATATTCTATTTACATCTTCGCGCACCTATTTTCTTTAGGTGACGTTGATATATCCTAAGTTTTTAACAATCACATCATCGACGTCCTTAGCACCAACCCAGCTAATTGGTTTCAAACGTTCTCCCGCGCTGTTGCAAAAGCCTAGTTGGAACCATGCCGACGACTGACCAATGTCTCCATTAGGAAGCGAATAAAGTACTGTGACCATGAGATATGGAGAAATCCCGTCGCGCCGACCATTTCCAAATTCACTGGGTTCTAAAAAAATCAGTTCCTGATCCTTGGATGTGCCTCCTGGAAGGACAGTTATATCGGAATGATAGCCGCGATCAAAATCAACTAAACCTTTTGCAATCTTACTAAATTCCTTTTTTGAATTACCGTATCTGTAACCTAGATAGTGCCCAAAGTTCGCATTTCTTGCAGGCATACCTCCAATGTTTTTCACGATGACATTACAGGACAAGGTGATCGATTTCTCATCACGCAGACCCCAGTCAAATTCTAAATCTACGTCGAGCCAAGGCCTTTGGGCGTTCTCTGCGATATCGTTTGCCCTGATCATCGCATCCGTTGCGTGACCGGTATCTTCCACAGCCTTCAGTGTGGCATCAAGAGTTCGCTTTACGAACCAGACCCCGATCGCTGTGATTGCAACTGTTGCCAATGTTGCAAAGAACATTAGCATTGCCCAAAAAACCATATCCTGCTGCGCAACAAGATCTTCCCGAGCAATACTATCTGATTGTAGAGTATGTGAAACAGGCGGTGCAAGTTTTGCAGCTAATAACTCTTGTGACTGGCCGCTTTTCACGAGGTTCTCTTTTTTGATGTCTTGCAAGGGCACCTTGATCTTATTTGTCATACAGAATCCTCACCGCATCCGCCGCTCGCTTTGCCAGCGCCCTTGCCGCATCCGTATCCGCTCCGGTCGCCAGCGCAACCGCCATCCGCCGGTAAGGCCGCGTCACCGGCTTGCCGAATATCCGCACGTCGGTTTCTGCGCCCTCGCTGCCCAGCGCCAGCGCTTCCGCCACGCCGGTAAATTCGAAATGCTCGCTGTCCCGGTCCGCCAGGATCACCGCGCTGGCGCTGGCTGGTGCGGTTAGCGCGATATGGGCGACGGGAAGCCCCATGATGGCGCGAGCGTGAAGGTCGAACTCGCTGAGATTCTGGCCGATCGAGGTGACCATGCCGGTATCGTGAGGCCGCGGGCTGAGTTCGGAGAAGATGACCTCGCCCTGCTTGGTAACAAAAAACTCGACCCCGAACAGGCCCCAGCCCTTGCCATTGCCACCCAGATTTTCGACGACCTTGCGCGCCATATCCTGCGCAGTCGCTAACGCTGCATCGGTCATAGCCGCCGGTTGCCAGCTTTCCTGATAATCGCCGCGTTCCTGCCTGTGGCCGATGGGCGGGCAAAAGAGCACGCCGTCACGTGTCCGCACGGTCAGCAGGGTGATCTCATAATCAAAGTCGATAAATTGCTCGACAATCACCCGCGCCCGGTCGCCGCGCATATTGGCGACTCCGTATTCCCACGCTTCCTCGAGTTTGTCGGCGCTGTCGACCTTGCTTTGCCCTTTGCCAGACGAGGACATCACCGGCTTGATCACCAGCGGATAACCGATGTTCGCTGCCGCGCTGGCGACCTCTGCAAAACTCTCGGCATAATGATAGCGCGACGTGGTCAGGCCCAGTTCCTGCGCCGCGACATCGCGGATCGCGTCACGGTTCATCGTCAGCTGGGTGGCGCGCGCCGACGGCACAACGTGATAACCCTCGGCCTCCATATCGGCCAATATTTCGGTGCGAATGGCTTCGACCTCGGGAACGATCAGGTCAGGCTGATGCTTTTCAATCGCCGCGCGCAGTTTCTTGCCGTCGAGCATCGAGAATATTTCGCGACCGTCCGCCACCTGCATGGCGGGGGCATCGTCATAGGCATCGCAGGCAATGACGTAAGCGCCGAGCCGCTTGGCCGAGATGGTAAATTCGCGGCCCAGTTCGCCGGAGCCGAGGAGGAGGATTTTTTTTGTGAAGTTCATGGGGGCGTTATGTTGGGATCGGTGAAAGGGTGCAAGACACAATATATCCTCCCTGAAGCAAAGCTTCGGGGAGGGGGACCGCGCGCAGCGTGGTGGAGGG
>NZ_CAXBHH010000009.1:0-128226 GCF_963975555.1 uncultured Parasphingorhabdus sp.
GAGCATCAGATTCCTAATCTGGGGGCCACAGGTTCGAATCCTGTCGGGCGCACCAATCCTCTGATCTGATCTCGCGGGGTGCCGCGAACCAAATCAAGCGATTTTTAGCCGCTGACGCTCGGTATAGAGGCCGTAGGATGCGATGACTACATAACAGGTCACTGGGACCAGAAGCGCAGCAGTCAAGCTCGTGATGTCGGCAACAAAGCCGTAGCAGGCAGGAAGTATGGCGCCACCGACAATTGCGGTCGCCAATATTCCCGAGGCTTGTGCGGCTTTGTCGGATTTCATGCCTTCGGTTGCGAGGCTGAATATGGTGGGAAACATGATCGAGTTGAACAGGCCGACGAGTGTCAGTGTCCAGCCCGACAGCGTGCCGCTGCTGAACGAGGATATTGCAATAAGCGTGATAGCGACGCCTGCGAAGGTCATCAGCACCTTGCCGGGTTTGAAGATGCGCAGAAGAAATGCCCCAACGAACCGGCCAACCAGTGCGCCGCCCCAATAATAGCCGAGCAGGGCAGCTGCCGATTCATCGGGAAGGTTCATCACCCGTTCCTGTCCCAGATAGGCGACCAGATTGCTGCCGATAGTGACTTCTGCGCCGACATAGAGAAAGATACACAGTGCGCCAAATTGCAGCCGTTTGTCGCTGATGAAGAGGCTCCAGGTGCCCTCTACTTTGACCGCTTCGGTTTCGGTTTTGTCCATGACTTTGCGGAACATGAAGAAAAATGCGGCAATTGCGATCATCGCGACCGCGACGGCGATATAGACGTGGGTAATGACGGTAGCTTCCGAAATGCGGAAGGCCTCGAGTGCGGATCCCGACAGGGATGTCGGGTCAACGTCAGATTTCTCTCCCAATATGTAGCGTGCACCAAAGCTAACGATGAGGAATGCGCCGAGTGAGTTGAACATTTGTGCGAAGGTGAGGCGGCTATGCGAGGTTTCCGGCGGGCCGAGTGTTGTCACCAACGGGTTCATTGCCACTTGCAGCAGCGTAATCCCGCCACCGATCAGGAACAGTGCTCCCAGAAAGTTGAGATACACGCCGCTATTGGCCGCAGGAATGAACAGCAGAGAGGCCAAGGCGATAATCAGAAATCCGAGAATGAATCCCCGGATAAATCCTATCTTTCGCAACAGCATGCCCGAGGGAATTGAGAAGAGGGCGTAGCTCATGAAGAACGCGAATTGCACCAGATTGGCTTCAAAATTGGAGAGCTGGAACATCGCCTTGAATTTGGCAACCAGCGCGTCGTTGATGTTGGTAACGCCGGCCAAGAGAAAGAAGACCGCGAAAACCAATAATAATACCAGAGTCGTCTTGCCGCCGGCGCTGCTATAATTTGTGGACGCTTCCGCATTTGATACGTTTGGAATGGGTGCTGCCAATGTCTCTCTCCCGATTTATTTTTTTTGAAACATATCCTGACAAGGTTGTCATTGCAATCAGATTCACGTCGGCAGGTGTGTAAGGGTTTTAGACAATGCCTAAAAACGAAGGCCGATCAGGCAGGATATATGGGCGGCGGCAGAAAGGAGGGGGGCGGCATCTGTAGTATCGTCGGCCATGCAATTTTCCGTCCCGGATTTCGTTCATTGGCGCAGATATGAGACCATGAATATAATATGCGAGTTGTATATCTACCGGTGAGGCAGTGCAGAGCTGCGATTCGTTCAAATTTCTCTCGAGACTCATGCCTATAGGCCATATCCGCAGCGGCGAACTTGCCTTTCTCCCAATATCACATTGGTTAAATCAGCGGATAAACATTGCGCAAATCGACAGTCTCACTAATAAGTTATGACAAGGTTGTCGGTTAGTGGTCAGCGGCTTGACAAGCTGGAGAGAAGCGGGGCTATGGGCCACGTAACCAACCGGAGGAAACTGAATGACACAAAAATCACGACGATCCACGATGGTTGATGTCGCCCGCGAAGCTGGCGTGTCATTGAAGACCGTGTCCCGCGTTCTGAACGAAGAAAATTATGTGCGGGAGGAAACGCGACTGGCGGTACTCGAAGTTGCCGAAAAGCTTGACTATAAGCTTAATCAGGCAGCCCGGACCTTGCGCGGCGGTTCGGCCCAGATTGTTGCTCTTCTGGTCGATAACCCGAGTCCCAGTTACCTTGAAAATGTTCACCTCGGTGCCCTTAAACAATGTCATGATCTTTCCATGCAATTGGTTCTCGATGAATGCTCGGATGGCGTGGAGGGTGTTAAGCGGATATTGCAGACTCTTTCACCCGTTGGGCTAATAGTCACGCCACCACTCTGTGATAATCCGGAAGTAATCGATTTGCTGGAATCGCAACATATCAGCTATGTTCTCGTCGCTCCGAGCGACCCGGATGCTGTTCGTTTGTCGGTAAATATTGACGACGTCGCTGCTGCGCGGGAAATTACGGAATATCTTTTGAATCTTGGCCATCGAAGGATCGGTTATATTCGCGGACATCCCGATCACAGTGCTTCCGGCAAGCGTTACCAGGGCTATTGTGAGGCGCTCGCGAAATACGGTCTGGAGCCGGATGAAGATTTGATCCGTCAGGGATTTTTTGATTATTCGAGCGGTTTGCAGGCCGCTGAATCGTTGCTGGATATGGAAATACCTCCGACCGCGATTTTTGCTAGCAACGATGATATGGCAGCCGCGACAATTGCGGCAGCCTATCGCAGGCATATCGATGTACCTCAGCAACTGTCGATCGTCGGCTTTGATGATGCATCCATTGCAGCAATCATCAGTCCCCAGCTTACCACGGTACGCCAGCCCATATCGGAACTTGCCGCGCGCGCCGTGAGTCTCTTGTCCGACAATATTTCGCGCCGGTTGGCAGGAGAAAAAGACGAAAACACCATTTTTCTCGATCATTCGGTGATCGAACGGGATTCTGCCGCGCCGCCACTGGCCCAATAGTTCTATTTTTTTTGCAGCATTCCGGCTGCGGCTTGCGGCCCTTATGGTCCGATGCTGATGTAGCTGGGTGAGAGTTGCTTCGGTGCCCGCGCCGTTGCGGTCATAGCTGAGACCCAAGTTCAATTGTTTGACAAAACACATTTGTGCGATTGCCTTTTAATGACAACGCTGTCATAGAGTTCGAACGACGGAAAATATCTGTCTTGAAACCGTAACGGGGGCTGATTGGTAGAAAATGAATAGTTCGGCTACATTGTTGTTATTCGGGGCAACCGGAGATTTGTCCAAGCGTATGCTTTTGCCTTCGCTCTATGCACTGCATGAAGATGGGTTGATCGCTGACGAGGTGAAGGTCGTCGGCACCGCGCGCAGTGAATTGGATGATCAGGAATTTCGAGACATGGCTGCATCGGCGCTGGAACAATATCTGCCGGATGATCGCAAAAACAAGGATATGATATCCAGTTTTTTGAAACGTTTGTCCTATCAGCAACTGGATGCTTCATCGACTGAGGGTTTTGGTGATCTGGCCGAGAAAATTGGTGATATTTCAGGTGGTCTGGCGATTTTTCTTTCAACCGCACCGTCGCTATTCGAGGCGACGATCGCGGGATTGAAAGCAGCCGGATTGACTGGTGAAAATGTCCGGATCGGTCTTGAAAAGCCGCTGGGCAATGATCTGCAATCGTCCAATGCGATCAACGACGCGGTAGCAGAGGCTTTTCCGGAGGATCGCATCTTCAGGATCGATCATTATCTCGGCAAGGAAACCGTCCAGAATCTGATGGCATTGCGTTTTGCCAATATGATGTTCGAACCATTGTGGAACTCCAATGGTATCGACCATATCGAGATTACGGTTGCCGAAACTGTTGGTCTGGAAGGACGGCACGGCTTTTATGAAAAAACCGGCGCACTACGTGACATGGTGCAAAACCATATTCTGCAGCTTGTCGGTCTGATTGCAATGGAGCCGCCGGCGAATCTCGACGCCACCTCGGTTCGCGACGAGAAGGTCAAGGTGTTGCGTTCCTTGCGGCCGGTGGTCGCCGAAAATGTTGTTCGCGGGCAATATGGCGATGGTGCGGTGAAAGGCGAGGCGGTCTCGTCTTATCAGAACAATCTTGGTGAAAGCTCGGAAACGGAAACCTTTGTCGCGCTGAAAGTCTTTGTCGATAACTGGCGCTGGCAGGGTGTGCCATTCTATGTCCGGACCGGCAAGCGGCTCGCAGAACGACGCAGCGAGATTGTGGTGCAGTTCAAAAGTGTGCCCCATAATATTTTTGCAGGTGGCGGGACCAAGTTGAACGCCAACCGGCTAGTTATCCGATTGCAACCGGAGGAATATGTCCGGCTTCAGGTGATGGCGAAGGAACCGGGACTAGACCGTGATGGCATGGTGTTGCGTGAAGTGCCGCTTGATCTGTCGCTGACCCAGGCATTTTCAAAAGCCCGTAAGCGTATCGCCTATGAAAGGCTTTTGATTGATCTGATTGAGGGCGACCCGACTTTGTTCGTTCGCAGGGACGAGGTCGAGGCGCAATGGCATTGGATCGACGCGATCCGGCATGTTTGGGAAGAGAATGACATCGGCGCGAAACCATATGGTTCCGGCAGCTGGGGACCGTCTGCTGCAATTGCGCTGACCGAAAGGGATGGAGTGAGCTGGAATGACTGACATGCAGACGGCAATATCTTCCCCGGGTCCGATCAGTTGGGCCGTCAACAGCGATGCGAAGCGCGTTGCGGATCATGTCGCTAAAGTTGTCGAACAACCGGGGAAGCATCGCATCGCCGTTCCTGGCGGCAACACGCCTATTGCAATTTTTGATATTCTCTCTCGCCAAAGCTTGCCGTGGGGAACGGTGACGATCACCTTGACTGACGACCGGATCGTTCCGGTCAGGCATCCTGCTAGCAACCAAGCCAAGCTGGCAAGAGCCTTCGACGCAACCGCAGCCGATGTCGAACCACTGGTCCGCGGAGAGCAAGTCGCGGCCTTTGATCTAGTCTGGCTAGGCATGGGCGCCGACGGCCATATCGCGTCGTTATTTCCCAATATGACCTGCGACGAACAGGAGGCGCCGGCGGTCATCCACACCGTTCCTGATCCGTTGCCGGTTGAAGCGCCTTTTGCACGGCTCAGCCTGAATATGGCCGCGCTGACCGCGACCAAGGAAATCATTCTGGTAGTTCGCGGCTGCGACAAGAAAAATATTCTTGAAGCAGCAATTGCTGGCGACACGGATGTACCGGTGGCAAGGCTTCTCCGGCGAGCGAACTGCCCAATTACGATATTCTGGAGCCGCTCATGACGTTGAACCCGACAGTCGAAAAAGTTACCAACAGGATCATCGAGCGGTCGCGATCGTCCCGCAGCGCCTATCTCGATCTGATCGACAAGCAGCGCGAAGCTGGGGTGCACCGGCCCACTTTGTCCTGCGGAAATCTTGCCCATGGCTTCGCCGCCAGTGGCGACGACAAGGCCGCCATTCGCGGCGGCAAGGCGATGAATATCGGCGTGGTCACCGCCTATAATGACATGCTGTCTGCCCACCAGCCTTACGGACGTTATCCGGAGCAGATCAAGATATTCGCCCGCGAAAAAGGGGCGACGGCTCAGATCGCCGGCGGTGTGCCTGCCATGTGCGACGGCGTGACCCAGGGCCAGGACAGTATGGAGCTTTCGCTGTTCAGCCGTGACGTGATCGCGATGAGCACCGCGATTGCGCTCAGTCACGGCATGTTCGAAGGCGCGTTGCTGCTCGGTATTTGTGACAAGATCGTACCCGGTCTACTGATCGGCGCGCTGCGTTTTGGTCATCTTCCGACTATCTTGGTTCCGGCCGGACCAATGCCTTCCGGTCTTGCCAATAAAGAAAAAATTCGCGTCCGACAGCTGTTTGCCGAAGGCAAGATTGGCGAGAAGGAACTGCTCGACGCCGAGAGTGCAAGCTATCATGGCGCCGGGACTTGCACCTTTTTTGGCACAGCCAACTCCAACCAGATGATGATGGAGATGATGGGACTGCATATTCCGGGCAGCAGCTTTGTGAATCCCGGCAACAAGCTTCGCCAGGAACTGACCCGTGCGGCGGTGCATCGGGTGACCGAAATCGGATGGGGTGTCGGCGAAAATTCCGCGGCGGACTATCGACCACTCGGCCATTGCATTGATGAAAAGGCGATCGTCAACGCGGTCGTAGGATTGCTCGCAACTGGCGGCTCCACCAATCATGTGCTGCATCTCCCCGCGATTGCGAGAGCGGCCGGCATCATATTGGACTGGGACGATATGGACGAGCTGTCCAAAGCGGTCCCGCTGATCGCCGCCATTTATCCCAATGGTGCTGGCGACGTGAACTATTTTGCGGCAGCGGGCGGCATGCCGCTTGTCATCCGCGAACTGGTCGATGCCGGACTGGCGCACGGCGATATCAAAACCGTTTACGGCGCATCGCTCAGGGACGGGGCGCAGGAGCCCTATATCGCCGAGGGCAAGCTCGCGTTCAAACCTGCTCCGGCGACCAGTCTGGATGAAACCATTTTGAAACCAGTCAGCGATCCTTTCAAGCCGGACGGCGGCTTGCGTCTGTTGAAGGGTAACCTCGGCAGAGCAACGATGAAAACCAGCGCGGTGGATGAATCCCGCTGGACCATCGAAGCGCCCGCCCGCGTCTTTGATGATCAGAATGATGCCATGGCCGCTTTCAAGGCAGGCGAACTGGAAAAAGACGTCGTGGTGGTTGTCCGGTTCCAGGGCCCGGCAGCAAACGGAATGCCGGAACTTCACAAGTTGAGCTCTCCCCTGGGTGTCCTGCAAGACAGGGGTTTCAAGGTTGCCTTCGTCACGGATGGAAGAATGTCGGGCGCCAGCGGTAAAATCCCATCCGCCATTCATGTCTCTCCAGAAGCCTATAAAGGCGGCCCCTTGAGTAAATTACGGGACGGCGATTTGATAAGAGTTTGTGCGCAGGAGGGACTCCTCGAGATACTGACGGATAAAGCAGAGTGGGACAGTCGCCCCACGGCAACGCCGCCTCCGCGACCGCTGGGTACAGGGCGAGAGCTTTTTGCGATGCTGCGGCATCATTGTGACGAGGCTGAAAAGGGCGGCTCTGCGATGTTGAGTGAGGCAGGGCTGTAATGGCTCAGGAAATCATGGTCGCCGATATTGGCGGTACACACGCTCGGTTTGCCATCGCCGTCGTAGAGGACAGGCATATCGCGCGCCTCGATCACCAGATCACGATGAATAGTGTAGATCACGCGAGTCTGCAAATTGCGTGGGAGGCTTATGGACAGGAAGTAGGACGCAAACTGCCACCCGATGGGGCCATAGCAGTTGCTGGACCGGTTGGCGGCGATGTGCTGCATCTGACCAATAACAGCTGGATGATCCGCCCTCATTTGATCAAGGAAAAGCTGAGGCTGGAGCGCTATAGTTTGGTCAATGATTTTGGAGCGGTCGGTCATGCCGTCGCGTTGCTGGAAGATCAGCATTTCGAGCATATTTGCGGACCGGATATAGCGCTGAATGACAAGGGATTGATAACTGTTCTCGGCCCGGGAACCGGTCTTGGCGTTGCTCATGTTATGCGGCAGGCTGGCGAGTATCAGGTGACCGAGACCGAAGGCGGACATATCGACTTTTCGCCACATGATGAGGTTGAGGACAGTCTGCTCAGGCATTTGCGGAAAGAACACAGCCGCGTCTCTGTTGAACGGGTGGTCGCGGGGCCGGGCCTGCAAACCATTTATCATGTGCTGGCCGAAATCGAGGGCCAGGCATCCAAGCGGATGGACGACAAGGCTCTGTGGCAACTTGCCCTGTCCGGCGATGATAGTCTGGCATCGGCCGCGTTTGACAGATTCTGCCTGTGTCTTGGTGCATTCGCCGGTGATATTACTCTGGCACAAGGTGCGCGGTCGGTTGTGATTGCAGGTGGGCTTGGTAGCCGGATTGCCCATCGATTGGCATCATCCGGATTCCGCGAACGGTTCAAAGCCAAAGGGCGTTTTCAATCTTTGATGGAGCAGATTCCGGTCAAGCAATTGCTGCATGAACAACCTGGTCTCTATGGTGCCGCCGGTGCATTCATCAAGGAACATCAATGAAACCAATCGAGCGGATCATGCGAATGGCGCCTGTCATTCCGGTGCTGGTCATAGATGATGTCGCCGATGCCATTCCGATTGCCCGGGCGTTGGTCGAGGGCGGTCTCAATGTTCTGGAAGTCACGTTGCGGACTGATGCTGCGTTGGAAGCCATCGCAGAAATGACGCAAGTGGACGGCGCGATTGTCGGCGCAGGCACGGTGACAAATCCGGCCCAGCTAGACGCGGCGCTTTCTGCAGGTGCCGAATTCATCGTATCGCCCGGCCTGACCGATAATCTGGGTCGGGCGGCGATCGCAGCGAAAATTCCGTTTCTGCCCGGCATCGCCAATGCCGGAGACATCATGCGGGGGATGGATCTCGGGCTTGAGCATTTCAAATTTTTCCCGGCCGTAGCGGTGGGCGGCATTCCTTCGCTGAAAGCGCTCGCCGGACCATTCGGCGGATGCAAATTCTGTCCGACTGGCGGTATTACCGAAGCATCGATGGCCGATTGGCTCGCGCTATCGCAGGTCCTGTGCGTCGGTGGAAGCTGGATCGTGCCGGCGGGGCCGATTGATAGCGATTTGATAAGAGTGAATGCAAGGGCGGCCTCGCAAACCAACTGAGATATTTGACGCGCTGCGGTTCTGCCGGTCAGCGCTCTAGGTCAGTGCCACAATACTCGCCAGAATGAGGCGCACCAGATCTGCCTGACCGCGCGTGCCGGTCTTGGCATATATTCGCTTTGAATAGAGCCGTGTGGTTTCATGGGTCAAGCCAAGCAGAATTGCGGCTTCTTTGATGGTCACGCCGTGACTGATATGCAGGGCAAGTCGTGCTTCCTGAATCGTAAGGCCGAATAGGTTGGCGAGATGGTCGCTACGCTCGGCACTGTTGGATCGCTCGCCGTGGACAAAGGCGATGGCAGCGGGCTGGAGCGCGCCGGACAGGTCTGCCGGTGGATTGGTGAGCAGCATGTCCAGCCATGGCTCGTCCGAAAGATGCACGGTCCGTACCACGCTTTCCCCCGCTTGACGCATTTTCAGAAACTGGCGCAAGACGCCCTGCGCATCAGCGCGCTCGGCTATCAGCCGTCTATCGGGCGATTTGCGTAGGGTTCGTCCCTCCTGCACCAGGGCTTCCGCCTGTTCACTCATATCAATGATCCGGCCTGAGCCGTCGAGCATGAACCAGCCGAAATTGAGGCGCATGATCGCGTCGGCGGAAATGCCCGCCTTCAGCCTTTGCCGCTCGAGTTCCGAATGGGTGCCGGCGGCAATTGCTAGATGATTGGCGAGGGCGCCCAGCAGCGCGCCGTCGCTGGCAGAGAAATTGCTGCTTTTGCGCCCGAGAGAAATCCAGATTTGCCCGCCATTGGGTTCTGCCACCCGCATGATCCGGGCGAAGCGGACATCGGGATCCCGCAAGAACAGCGCTTTGAAACGGCTCTGGCGCGGGTCATTGGGATCAAGGAATTCGTCGAGGGAATAGACCCGGTTGAGCCGCATGACATAATGCGGAAGTGCCGCGACCTTCCCGAAGTCCTTCTGGTATATTTCATTTATATCGTCGGAACCCTGTTTGGCCGCGGGAATCTGGACAGATTGTAGCCAGTCATGGTCACCCTGGAAAAACAGATTGGCGTAGTCCGCTGCGGTTCTGCGCTTTAGCTGCGCGAGAAAATTTTCCCATGGCGGCGCGCCCAGCGTACCGCGGTGCAGAGCCGCAATCAAATCATGTTCTTCGCTCAATATCACCGACATTCGTCACATATATCCCATATGGGAACTGTATACGAATCAAAAGCGCGTAATATGCTTCCAATCCTTCCAATTGGACGAACATATGACCCGTATTTTGACCCATTTAGAACGGCTTGAAGCCGAAGCCATACATATCATGCGTGAAGTCGTCGCCGAGGCGCAAAAGCCGGTGATGATGTATAGCGTCGGCAAGGATAGCGCGGTTCTGCTGCATCTCGCCAAGAAAGCTTTCTATCCATCTCCTCCGCCATTCCCGCTGCTCCATGTCGATACGACCTGGAAATTCAAGGATATGTACGCGCTACGCGAAAAAGCGGCGCAGGATGCGGGAATGGAACTGATCGTCCATCACAATGCGGAAGCGAAAGAACGCGGCATCAACCCGTTTGATCACGGCCCGCTTCATACCGACATGTGGAAAACCGAGGGGCTGAAGCAGGCACTCGACCTCTATGGCTTTGACGTTGCGTTTGGTGGCGCAAGGCGTGACGAGGAAAAAAGCCGGGCCAAAGAGCGCGTATTTTCGTTCCGCACGGCCAGCCACGGCTGGGACCCCAAGAACCAGCGGCCCGAATTGTGGAACCTCTATAACTCCAAGAAAGCCAAGGGAGAAAGCATACGTGTTTTCCCGATCAGCAACTGGACGGAGTTGGATATCTGGCAATATATCATGGCGGAAAATATCGAAATTGTGCCGCTCTATTTCGCCGCGATGCGCCCGACCTATATGCACGAAGGCAGCCTGTTCATGGCCGACGATATCGACCGTCTGGAACAGGTGATGGGGCAAAAGCCCGAAATCACCAACCGGTCGGTCCGCTTCCGCACGCTGGGATGTTTCCCGCTGACCGGAGCGGTAGAAAGCACCGCGTCGACCCTCGCTGAAGTGGTGCAGGAAATGCTGCTCACCACCACCAGCGAACGGCAGGGGCGCGTGATCGACAAGGATGAAGGTGGCGCCGGCATGGAGAAGAAAAAGCAGGAGGGCTATTTCTGATGACCGATAGCACTGGGAAAGACCCGATCTACAAGACCGACGCGCTGATCGGGGAGGATATTGACGCCTATCTCGCCCAGCATCAGAACAAGGAACTGCTTCGGTTCATCACCTGCGGCAGCGTGGATGACGGCAAGAGCACGCTGATCGGCCGACTGCTCTACGACAGCAAGATGATCTTTGAAGACCAACTGGCTGCGCTGGAAGCGGATAGCAAGAAGTCGGGTACGCAAGGCCAAGAGATAGATTTTGCGCTACTGGTGGATGGACTCGCTGCTGAACGCGAGCAGGGCATCACCATCGATGTCGCCTACCGGTTTTTTGCGACGGAAAAACGCAAGTTCATCGTCGCCGATACGCCGGGCCACGAACAATATACCCGCAATATGGTGACCGGCGCGTCGACCGCCGATGCTGCGGTCATATTGATCGATGCGCGGAAAGGCGTGCTGGTCCAGACCCGGCGCCATTCCTATCTCGCCCATTTGCTCGGCATCAAGAATCTGGTTCTGGCGGTGAACAAGATGGACCTGGTTGATTATGATCAGGAGATATTCGACAATATCGTCAAGGAATATGGCGAGTTTGCTGCAGAAATTGGCATAGAGAGCTTCACCGCGATCCCGATTTCGGGCTTCAAGGGCGATAATATCACCGACGCGCCGTCGGTGAATATGCCCTGGTATGACGGTCGTGCGCTGATCGCCCATCTCGAGAATATCGAGATCGCGACCAATGCCGCGCAGGAAAAACCGTTACGCATGCCGGTACAATGGGTTAACCGCCCCAATCTCGATTTCCGTGGCTTCTCCGGACTGATTTCCTCCGGCATCGTCAAGAAGGGCGATCCGGTCCGGATCGTGCCATCGGGCAAGAACAGCGTTGTCAAAAGCATTGTCACTCTAGATGGCGAACTCGATGAAGCGGTGGCGGGCCAGTCAGTCACCATCTTGCTTGATGACGAAGTCGACTGCTCACGCGGTGACGTGATTGCTGACGCCGGCGATCCACCCGAAATTTCAGATCAATTCGAATCCACTATCGTCTGGATGAGTGACGAAGCGCTCAAACCCGGCCGTGGCTATTGGCTCAAACTGGCAACACAGACGGTCAGCGTGTCGGTGCAGGAGCCGAAATATGAAATCAATATCAACACGATGGAACGGCTTGCTGCCAAGACGCTGGAGCTGAATGCCATTGGCGTTGCCGAAGTGCATACCGACAAGCCGATTGTGTTCGAACCCTATGCCGACAGCCGGGCACTTGGCGGGTTCATTCTGGTCGACAAGATCACCAATGCGACGGTTGCAGCCGGCATGCTGCATTTTAGCCTGCGCCGCGCCGCGAACGTCCATTGGCAGGCAACGACAATTACGCGGGAAGAGCACGGATTGCTTAAAAACCAGACTCCGCGCGTTTTGTGGTTCACCGGCCTCTCGGGTTCGGGTAAATCGACCATCGCCAATGAGGTGGAAAAGAGCCTCAATCTTATGAACCGCCATACGTTCCTGCTCGACGGGGACAATGTACGCCATGGGCTCAACAAGGATCTTGGCTTTACCGAAGCGGACCGGATCGAGAATATCCGCCGCGTCGGCGAAGTCGCAAAATTGATGACCGATGCCGGACTGATCGTGCTGACTGCCTTTATCAGTCCGTTCCGCGCCGAGCGGAAGATGGTGCGGGAAATGCTGCCCGAGGCCGAGTTTATCGAAATCTTCGTCGATACGCCGCTGGCGGTTGCCGAAGAGCGTGACGTGAAGGGGCTGTACAAGAAAGCCCGCAGCGGCCAGTTGAAAAACTTCACCGGTATCGACAGCCCTTATGAGCCGCCGGAAAACCCGGAAATCCGGGTTAATGCGGTCGAGATGACTCCTGCAGAAGCGGCCGAATATATCATCCGCCAGATCATGCCTCTGAAATGAGTAATGTTATGACCGACGCAGAGCTTGCCGCCGATCTCGCGCTATCAGCCGGCCGGATTTTGATGGAATTACGCGAAAGCGGCAAGTTCGAGGATAAAGCTCTTGGCAAAGCCGGGGACGAGGCGGCCAACGCGTTTCTGGTCCGGGCCTTGCGCGAACAAAGACCCGACGACGGTCTGCTTTCCGAAGAAAGCAAGGATACGGCGGAAAGGCTGGATAAATCGCGTGTCTGGATCGTCGATCCGGTCGATGGCACGCGGGAATATGGGGAAGGGCGGTCGGACTGGGCTGTTCATGTCGCCTTAGCCATTGATGGTGTTGCCTCGATCGGTGCCGTCGCTTTACCGGGTCTCGACGGCGGGCTTGTTCTCCGCACCGACAAAATATACGAATTTCCTGACTATGAGGGTGCGCCACGCCTGGTTGTCAGTCGTACCCGTCCGGCGGCCGAAGCGGTATCCGTAGCCGAACGCCTGGGCGGAGAACTCGTCGCGATGGGATCGGCAGGTGCAAAAGCAATGGCCGTGGTTCGGGGAGAGGCTGAAATATATCTTCATTCCGGTGGCCAGTTCGAATGGGATAGCTGCGCGCCGGCAGCGGTCGCATCAGCTTATGGTCTGCACTGTTCGCGCATCGACGGTTCACCGCTCATCTACAATCAGCAAGATACGTATATGCCCGATCTCCTGATCTGCAGGATGGAATGGGCGGACAAGGTGTTTGAGTTGTTAAATGGCTGAACGAACGATCACATATTAGCGCGCGCACGTCCTTCTTCCAGCAACGAACTAGCGGAAAAAAGTAAATATTCTGGATCAAATCGCTTTTTTGCAGGAGCATCCGTCCCTCCATAAATTGCAAGGCTGAGGCCTCTCATACTTTGCTTGCGGTTCAGCTTCTTGTAACTGGTGGTGAATGCAGTCGCTTGGCTTGAAAAAAATTTACATTTGAAGCCAAGGGCCGGTAATTATTGATAATAATCGGTAATAATTGATTGTAAAATGGTTCTCCCTACCTCTAATATGGGATATTGATGTTCATGTCTGAATATTCCGCTCAACTTCGGGAATGCCAATGGAATTTACCTATAAAGAGATTCAGGATATCCTGTCGCATAAGCATCATATCGCCAGTACCAGTCTGACCGCGTTTCGCGGTCGTATCAAGCACATGCAGCGCCTTGGATTCCCATCTGGTGTCAATACCGGCAAGGGAAGGCCAGCGTCCTATACTTGGCGGGAACTATTGCTCATAGGACTGGCTTTTGAATATCTCGAAATTGGATCAACACCCGATCGTTCCATCGCGGAAATCATCAAGATCGAGGATATGCTGTTGGTTGGACTTTCCAATGTTATCCTAGCTGCCGAGAAGACTGATGGAACCGGGGAGGTCAATCATTTTTTGTTTGCGGAACTGTCTGCATTGCTGACGTTGAGGGCTGATGACAGTTGGTATCAACAGTGTAAGCTGCTGTCATTCGGAGATATCAAGCAGATATTGTCTTCGCAAGGGAATGACGCATATCGGTCTCCTTATGCCATAATTGATTTGCGACAGTTTCTGGGTGGGATGTTCACGAGTGTCCGCGAAATTTGTGGACTGAATAACGAGATTACGGCGAAGGATATAAAATTATGGGCCTCAAGGCAATTGGCTGACGCTTTAAAATAAGAGGGTGCTCTGCTTTCGACGCCTGTTATGGGTCTGACGTTACCTAACATTTTATCAGCAGAATAGTGGAGCGAAGGGTTAAAGCCTCTCTGTATCTGCCGTAATTGACGAGAGCGTCTGGTTTTAGGTCAGCGTCAGGGGGGCATCACACAATATGTTCGATCGTAATCGGTCGTCTGGGATATCCAGATTCCCTGTGATCGCCATCTTCATGCTATCGATTTGCACAAACGGCTAAAGTGAGCGTGCATAAGCTTTTGATCGTAGAGATCGCATTTCAAAACGGATTTATCCGATCCGGCGTTTTGGCCTGATATGAGCGGCCCAATGCTATGCGGCCCATAATAGCAGCTGGTTAGTTTGCACGTCTCTTTCCCATGCCTCTGAACTATCCAGCGCTAATTTTTTCAATCCGCTGATAGATTCTCGAATTTTATATTCCTTGGATTGTAGAGTTGATGCAGAATTTTCTCAGTATAGAAAGCAAAGTCTCAATTTTCTCGGATAAGTAAAATAAAAGATGATCAGTTAAATGCACGACTTATCTGCGTCGATTAATTGCACTTATATTACTACATTGTTTTAAGGTTCTGTCCCTTCACCGTTAACCATAATGGGAAGGAAACCAGATATGGTTAAATTTGACTATGATTTCGTGGTAATTGGGGGAGGGCCAGCTGGTCGCCGAGCAGCGATCCAGGCATCCAAGCTCGGCAAATCCGTCGCCGTGGTCGATGATCAAAAATCGATCGGTGGTGTGTCAGTCCATACCGGTACCTTGCCATCAAAAACCATCCGTGAATCGGTGCTGTCCGTCACGGGTTGGCGAGATCAGCATTTCAAATCCCGACAGCACCGCAACGGGGTCCAGGAGATGCAGGATTCGATCAGTTCCCGCCTTGCGACGACATTGGGAGATGAAGTTGAGGTCATTGATAATCAGCTCGCGCGAAACAATGTTACGGTCCTGCAAGGAAAAGCGAAGTTTTCAGGTCTCCATAAGCTGGCGATCCAGCAAAATATTCGAGGTAGAAAGACCAGTTTTTCGATCTCGGCCAGCAAGTTTCTAATCGCGGTGGGTACCAAACCGTTTCGGCCCAAAAATATCCCATTCAATGGTACTACCGTGATTGATAGTGATGGTGTCGCCGCGAACTTGCCGATGCCGAAAAGTATCACTGTAGTTGGAGGAGGCGTTATCGGTTTGGAATATGCAACGATTTTTTCAACCTTGGAAATCCCGGTAACAGTCGTGGAAGCACGCGAACGGCTCCTGGAGTTTATCGATCGTGACATTGTCGCTAATTTTGTCCATCAACTTACGGAACACGGCATCAGCCTTCGATTGGGGCGAACAATTGACAAGATATCACTTGATGATGACAATCACCCCACTATTTTGCTGGATGACGGCCGACAACTCCGGTCTGGAATGCTTTTGTTCACTGCAGGCCGTATAGGCGCGGTGGATAGCCTTGGACTGGAAAAAGTAGGTATCGAATGCGACAGTCGCGGCCGGTTGGTTGTCGATAAGGAAACCCTGCAAACAAACCAGCCGCATATCTATGCCGCCGGCGATATCATCGGCTTCCCAGCGTTGGCTTCTACATCGATGGAGCAAGGGCGGCAAGCTGCCTGTCACGCATTTGGTGTACCAATTAATTGTTCGGGGAGCAGCTTTCCGTTGGGCATATATTCAATTCCTGAAATAGCCAGTATCGGTCTGTCGGAAGATGACGCAAGGGAACAGGGCTTCCAGGTAGAAATTGGTATTGCACGTTTTCAGGAAACGTCTCGCGGGCATATTCTGGGTAACTGTCAAGGTATGCTAAAATGCATTTTTGATCTCAACGATCGGGCGCTGCTCGGCGTCCATATCGTAGGTGAAGGTGCAACGGAATTGATTCATATCGGACAAGCGGTGATCAATCTTAACGGTGGAATTGATTATCTGTCTGACAATGTCTTTAACTTTCCAACTCTAGCGGAAGCCTATAAAGTTGCCGCCTTGGACGCTTACAACCGAATGCCGAAGGCCAGATTGAGGGCGTGACGTGAAAATCGATATCAAGAATATACTGAACTCGTACCGGCGCGAGAAATGCGCTGATCAAGCATGTCCAGTTTGTAGTGATAAGGATGGCGAATATGCGCCGTTGGTGGAAATTACCAATTTCCTGGCTCGGCATAATTTGTCATTGAACGCGAAAAATCTCGAACAGGCATGGGAATATGTTTGCGGTGACAATGAAGAATTGAAAACTGAATTGGAGAGAGCGTCATCCGCTTCTGAGCTCAACAATCAATCTGCATTGGAAATATATGAAAAATATTTCAATGTGGATCTCAATGAGCGGATGGAGAAAATTTTTCAGCAAGCCGTCGAGCAAATTTGCGAAACGACGCAGATTATGAGTGCTGGAAATGATGAAGCGATCAGGCACGAAAACGAATTGATCGAACAGGCTGACAATATCCGAGGAGGAAGAGTTGGCCTTGATAAGGCGATTCAAAATCTTCTCGATCTCTCCCGTTTGATGGTGGTTTCCACCCGTGAAAACCGAGATCAAATATCGCGTACAAACGAGAAGCTTGCAGAGCTGCAACATGAACTTGAAGTAGCAAGAAGCGAAGCTGATCACGACGATTTGACGCGGCTGCCCAATCGGCGAAAATTTGACCGCGAGATTGAGTCCCTTTTTCAACGACGGCAAGAGGACGGTGAGGCATTTGTCCTAGCGTTTGTCGATGTTGATCATTTTAAACGGATAAATGACACATTTGGTCATGAATGCGGCGATCGCGTACTTCGATTGATCGCAAATCAATTGTCTCAACTTTCCGACAATCGTTGCAGTATCTCCCGCTACGGTGGCGAAGAATTTGCCATTTTGATTGAAGACGATGATGTCGACTATGTATTCCAGATAATCGATGACTGTCGGAGCGGTTTGGCGAGTAAATCACTGGTCGACGTGGGGTCAGGGCGTTCTATCGGCCGGGTAACATTTTCCGTAGGCATTGCTCAATCTGAGCGTTTTGATACCAAACGGTCACTTCTTAGAAAAGCTGACGTCGCGCTTTACAACGCGAAGTCGGGCGGCCGGAATATGGTGTGTAAATTTTCCGGTGAGTTTGAGGACCTTTGAGCCTGCGATAGCTAATATCATTATAGCGCTGTTATAATGGGATGTTGACGTTGCATTAGACTCCCATGGATATCTCCTTAAATCGTGAACTTCTCCGTTGCATTAAAAATGGCGATATCTGTCGAGAGGTGAGGGCTGTGGTGGCTTTCGTTCCTGCTCGGCCTCCACAAGGTCAAAAAGTGCTTCGGGCCTCCGTCACTCCACTCCTTTCTATTTCCGGAACGAATAATATGGAGCGTTCGGAAGCGATATAAAGTGCGTTTGTCGGATATCCATATGCAATTAGGTAGGACGATAAAATCGTCCTACCTAATCCTGAAGAGCGCATACCAGGTGCACTGCATTCACCAAGGCTGGGGCCTGCGGGGGCCGGGCAACCTCGGTAGAAAGTTTTCAACCTTTCCAACTGCATTCTATCCAAATCTGTGCGGCTTAGATCAAATCATATCCAACCCGATTTGGTGGGGTGCTGAGATATTATACCCAAAATGGGGGTAAGCTTGCAGAGCGCCTAACGTTTCTGCTTCCAGTTAATTACGTTTCATCGTGATGGAAATGCGCCTGTTCCTGTCGTCCATCCGGTCATTCGGGTTATAAGGCTCAGTGTCCGCTACTCCCTCGATCCGAGCCATCCGGGTATTTGCAACACCCTGATGTACGATTTCTTTGCGCGTCGCTTCTGCTCTGGCCGAGGAGAGTAGCCAATTATTCATGGTTTGTCCGCTTGCGTAGGGGAGGCTGTCGGTATGCCCCCGGATAACGAGCAAGTTGTCGACAGTATCTATGATTTTCGCAACTTCTTCGATCAGAACCCTAGCTTGTGGGCTCAGGTCGTCGGTCGCTAGCGCAAACATACTAAAATCGGCCTCATCGATCAGATCTATTCGCAGCCCTTCCTCGGTATCGGTGAAACGGATGTTTTTGAGTAAGGCCAGTCTCTCTGGGTTGTCCTTCAATCGCTCACGAATCTTCTTTTCAAATTCTTTTGCGTCCAGGGCCTGTCGGCTAGTGCTTCTTTTTCCTTTGTCGTCCATCGTGCCTGTTGCATCGCGCGGAATGTTAATTGCCTGCCTGCCGGTTTGTGCGGCTTTGTGCGGTAAGTTATCTTTATCAGTTAGCGATTCTCCGCCGAGTATCCCGTTTGAGCCCGTATTGTTCCCTTGCATCTGGACAAGCGTGGGTGAGAAATATTCCGCGAGCGCTTTACGCTGCCTCTCGGTGGTTGCTCCAAGCAGCCATAATAGCAGAAAAAATGCCATCATCGCGGTAACGAAATCGGCGTAGGCGACTTTCCAGGCACCCCCATGATGACCGGCATGCTCCTCCACGATTATTTTTTTGACAATGATCGGCGGTTGATTGGAGCCCTGAGTAGTTCTATTTGCCATAGATCAACGCGCCCTTATCGCATCAAATACGTCAGCAAAGCTTGGTTGGTTGGCATGCTGTAGACTGGTGCGCGCCGCTTCAATGATCAGAGGTTGTGGGTGTCCATGCAGACTCGCGATGATGATCTGTTTCGCGACTTGGTAGATGGTACCATCACTTTCTATCACCGACCGCGCACGCTGGGCCATTGGCCCGGCAAAACCGTAGGCCAGCAAAACACCTAAGAATGTCCCAACCAGCGCAGAACCAATCATTCCACCTAAAATCGCAGGCGGCTGGTCGATCGAGCCCATGGTTTTTACGACGCCGAGAACCGCCGCGACAATACCAAGTGCCGGCAAAGCGTCGGCTAGGCTCTGCAGATTGTCCGCCGGTGCAATCGCTTCATGGTGATGCGTTTTGATGCTTTGGTCCATAACGTCTTCCACCGCATAGGGATCGAGTGTGCCGGATGAAACCACCACCAGGCGCAAGCTGTCTGCAATTAAATGAATAAGCGTCTCGTCTTTGAGCAGCTTTGGATATTCGCTAAATATCGGTGAAGCATTTGGGTCTTCGATATGCGGCTCCAGAGCCACTGGTCCTTCGCTCTTCAGAATCTTGGTCAGTTTGGACACCAGCAAGATACAATCCATGAAGTCTTGCTTGACGTAGGTTGGTCCCTTGAACACTTTTCCGAGCCCACCCAGAAGCGCTTTTAACTGCGCACCGGAATTACCGACGATCAACGCTCCTACCGCAGCACCGCCGATAATGCCCATTTCGATTGGTAGAGCATGCATAATTACGCCGAGGTCACCGCCCGATAGCGTAAAAATACCAAAAACCATGACGAGCAAGATAACCATACCAACTACGGCAAACATATTTAATTCCCCATCAACGGACCCGGACTGTGATGTTGGCCACCGCTCCAGCGGACGCAGGAAGCAAACATTATAAAGATGAACGGAAGAAACGACCCTTCGTTAAGGGACGCATGATAATGCATTCCGCGGACTTAGCCGATCAGCCGAATAAGTGAGTTATTGTTAGAAGTGGCATATAGTTTCTGTGCCGCTTCCAGATTAACCAACAAGGATTGGAAACGCGCGACAGCTTCTGGAATGTCAGTGCTTTCCAGTACAGACCGCCGTTCGGTCGATGTGAGTTGCGATAGATTCAGTCGGTCTTCTTGCTCATCAAGGCGATTGACTAGCAAGCCTTGGCTGGCAACCAGACTCGAAAAATGGTTGACCAATGAATCTCCCGCCTCAAGTTGTAAGGCTCGGTCGGCTGCTGTGCCCGCCCGAACGGCATCAATCATTGCGGTCATAATGGTATCGAGATCAGTGGTGACGCCACCGACATCTATCGACTGAGTCACGGTTTGGAGATTTGGCGATGGTGTCACCAATACGTTCGTATCAATCCTCATCTGGATCGGATCACCAGTGTGAAATAATTTTCCCCCATAGCTATCTTCAGCCTGAGCGAGTTGATTAAACTGATCGTAAAGACTCTCGAGTTCAATAGCAATTACTTCGCGATCTTCTGTGGACAGAGTCTCGTTGTTTGCCAAGATGAGCAATTCTTTGGCGCGAATGGCTGCTGTAGCCATCGTATCCAGCGAGGATTCTGCTTGCTGTGCCATGATGCCAGCGCGGCCGATGTTGTTGAGCCATGAATTTTCAATCGAGGACTTGCGCCCGAGACTGGATATCTCGAGCCAGCTGGAAGGCGCCTCAGATGGTCGCGTGAAGCTCTTGCCACTCGCAATGGATTCTTCTGCCTTGGCGATAAGCGCAGACAGTTCGGCTTGTCTTTGAATGCTATCGTTGGGCCTGTTTCTGTTAATCGATTCCATGTCTTGTTCCTTCTCGCGGGACCAATTAAAAAATTCCCAATATGGTTTGCATCGTTTCCTTTGCGACTTGCACGATGCGGGCCGCCGCTTCGTAAGATTGTTGTAGCCGGATAAGGTCCGCTGCTTCGCGATCGAGATCGACGGTCGCAACATTGTCACGTGCTTGGCGCGTGGCTTGGTCGAAAGCTGTTGAGGCTGCACTTTCGCTGCGGGCCGCCAACAAATTCTGTGCCTGTCCGAGCGCTATTGTCTCATAGACCTGTTCTGTACCGGTCGCGGTACGCAAGTTTACAAACGCCAGAATATTGCCATTTGCCGCGCCAGCCGGGGCAGCCAAAGCCAAACTGTCTGCCGATAGTCCGGTTGTTGATAGGGACGCGGCGGTCCCGGCATGGGAGATGATCGCGGCGCCGGCTACTCCCGCATCGGTCCAGCCGTTAGCTTGCCAGCCATTGATCTCTGTGGCAAATTGCACTGCCAAGGTGTCCAGATCATTGTTAAGGCTGATCAAGCTTGATTGTGCACGTTGTAGTCCACCCAAGGTCCCATTGCTTGGAGCTGCCTGCACCACGGCACCGATTTCAATATCGAAACTCGCTCCAGCACCAGCGACGAATGTAACTGGGCTAGCGACATTGTACGCTACCAAATTGGTTCCATTACGGGAAACATCTGCGATGCCATTTGTACCAAAGCTGATTTGAGCATCTAGCTTTTCGGTAATGACCGTTAGGGCCGCATCACGCTGGTCGAGCAATACCGCGTATTGAGGAGAGCCGATTTGTGCGGGGAGCAATTTCTGATTAATTTGCGCGAGTTCGTTTAGGGCCGTATTTAGCTCGGCCGTTTCCTGGGATGCAGCACCATTGATCAGACTGACGGTGGACGACAGATTGAGAGCTGTCTGGTTGAAGCGGTCAACGGTTGCTTCAATATCGCCTACAAACTGATTGCGCAACGCCGGTTCAAATGGAACCGCGGAAAGCTCTTCGGCAGTACCAAAAAGTTTTGTCAACTGAGCGCCAAGGTCGGCATCATTGTTGGTAAGCGCAATTTCTCCCTGGTTGAGCCATTGCACGAGAACTTCAGCACTAACTCGGTTTGCTCCGGTTTGTCGCGTTGCTGCTTCCAGAAACTGGTCGCTCGAACGGGTTATGCCATTGGATGTAACGCTGCCGGTTCCTCTGGAACTGTTGTAAATCGGATTGGTGCCGGCATGGATCGTGGTATCAGCGAGGTTCAGTACCCGCCGGACGTAATCCGGATTGTCTGCATTAGCGACGTTGGATCCGACGACGTCCAATGCGTAAGCGCTGGTTAGAAGCGCCGATCGTCCAATGCTGAGAAGGTCAGACATCCTTATTCTCCAAATGATGAGTTAGCATTTGCGCTATTCCAAAAACGCCCTTTTTGGCCATGGATTCAGCAATTTCGGCATCTTGCATGTCACGAAATTGTTCCAGTCCCTGACCGTCGAATAGTCCTTCGCCCAGCGAAGATGTTCGCATCGTTGTCAGCATTTGTCGCACGAATATTGCTTCAAAATCGGCCGCCATTGACTGGATTTCGGCTTGTCTCTTATCGGCTGCAGGCTTAGCTGGCACCGTGGAAGAGGCTATGGAACTTGGGGTGGTTATAATTGCGGTCATATGATGATCAGCTCTGCGGACAATGCGCCCGCCTGTTTCAAGCCCTCCAATATTGCTGTTAGATCAGACGGTGGAACACCGAGAAAATTAATGGTTTCGACGATTTCAGATAGAGAGGCGCGTCGTCCAATTTCGTATGCTGGGTTGCGGCGTTCATCCACGACAATGTTGCTGTCCTGTTCCGTGGCAGTCCTGCCGCGGCTGAATGGTGCGGGCTGAACGACCGTGGGGTTTTCTTCGACGCGTACGGTCAACTTTCCGTGACTGACTGCTGCAGGACCAATGCGCACGGCACCATTGATGATGACCGTTCCGGTTCGCGCATTGACGATGATCCGGGCAGGTGCATCGGCCGGTTTTACGATCAGGTTCTCTATTTTGCCCATCAACATCACCCGCTCCTGCGCGCCCAATGGTGCAGCAATTCTCACGGTTACAGCGTCAGCTGCAATCGCCAGTTGTGAATTAAAGGCTTCATTGATGGCATCGGCTACCCGCAGCGATGTGGTCAAGTCTGCGTCGGTCAGATTGAAGCTGAGAAAGGGCTGGCTTTCAAATCCGGTGGCAACGGTTCTTTCGATCGAAGCGCCACCAGAAATCCGGCCCACGGAAGGAATGTTGATTGTAATCTTTGATCCATCTGCAGCGGTCACACCCAAGCCACCAACTGCCAAATTCCCCTGCGCCATGGCATATATCTGCTGATCGGCGCCATAGAGTGGCATCAAGATCAATGTACCGCCGCGCAGCGATTTCGCCTTGCCGATCGCAGAAACGGTAATATCAAGGCGTTGGCCGGGTTTTGCGAAAGCCGGCATTTCTGCAGTGACCAACACTGCCGCTGCATTTTTTGAGGCTGGATTGACGCCAGGGGGCAGAGATAAACCAAAACGGTTAGTGACGCCTTTCAGGCCGACAGTGGCATATTCCAGACTGTCATCTCCGGTGCCGGCAAGCCCTACGACAACGCCGTAGCCCACCAGCTGGTTGGTCCGTAGACCAGCAAAGGTTCCGATGTCTTTAATCCGCTCGGCTTGAACGGGCTGAGTGACAATCACCGCTGCCGATACCAGAGCGATCAAGGTAGCGAGCCACCTGATCGACCGGAATATTTTTATTGATTGGGTCATAGGATCTCTTCCACTTGGGGCTAGAATGGTGACACGAAGGAGAAAAATTTCTGCAACCAGCCCTGTTTGCTTGCGGATGCGATTTCTCCAGTGCCGCCGTAGATGATCCGGGCATCGGCGACTTTCGTCGACGGGATGGTATTGTCTGGGGACACGTCAATGGCTCGGATAAGGCCGCTAAATTGTGTATGCTCTTCACCCCGGTTTAGCGATGTGAGCTTTTGCCCACGTACCAGCATTGTTCCGTTCGGATAGCTTTCCGCGACCGTCACACTAATCTGGCCTTGCAGACTGTTCGATTGATCCGCGCTGCCGCTGCCGGAAAAATTCTGACTGCCGCTTGTTGCCACATCGCTGGGCGAGAATAGCGAAAACAGGCCAGTCGTGGGTGGGGTCAGGGAGAATCCGCCATCACGATCCTTGGACGCGCTGTTGGACTTTGAGGCGCGTGTCTGCTCGACGAGCAATATAGTGATGATATCTCCCTTTTGGCTTGCCCGAGTTCCGCTTGTTAGAGCCGAGTAGCCAGAAGTAATTTGAAAGATCGCACCGTTCGAAATGGCAGGTTCGGGCGGTGTCACAGCCATGACCGGTGCAAACTCCTGTGTTGAGATGCCGCTGTTCGATCCCATGCAACTGGCGAGCAGAAATGGCGTTACACCGATCAGTAATTTTCGTTTTGAAAACGGATTATATGTCATGATGAATACGCTTCTTTCCTGCGTTTAAATTAAATCTGCTGGTTCACGAATTGCAGCATTTCGTCGGTCGCCGAGATCATTTTGGAATTGACCTCATATGCGCGCTGCGTCTCGATCATATTGACCAGCTCTTCGACAATATTGACGTTGGATCCTTCGAGGAAACCTTGACGAATATTGCCCAGACCGTCTTGTCCACCTTCGCCCACTTGAGGAGCGCCGCTAGCTGCAGTCTCGGCGAGAACGTTATTGCCAAGCGAAAGTAGCCCTGCTGGATTGGTGAAATGGGCAAGTTCGATTTGTCCGAGTTCGCTTGGGTCGGTTTGTCCGGCCAATGACGCGGATACGATGCCGTTACTGCCGATAGTTACTGCGGTGGCTCCCTCGGGTACCTGGATCGCGGGTATCAGTGGCAGGCCATCGCTGGTGACCATATTACCTTCCGCCGTCAGGCTAAAATTACCAGCTCTGGTGTATCCCGTTGTACCATCTGGCATTTCAACCTGGAAATAGCCGGCACCTTCAATCGCCAAATCCGTGGCGTTTTCGGTAGTCTGCATAGTGCCTTGGCTGGCAATTTTGCTGATGCCTGCTAGCCGGACTCCGGTTCCCAACTGGATGCCGCTGGCAAATCGGTTCTGTGCGTCCGAAGGTGCGCCAGGCGTAACGATATTCTGATAAGCGAGCGTTTCAAAATCGGCCCGGTCCCGTTTAAAACCGGTGGTGTTCACGTTCGCCAAGTTGTTGGCAATCACGCGCATCTTGGTGTTTTGCGCATCCAATCCGGTGCGCGCAACTTGTAGGGCAGCGTTACTCATCTTATCTTCTCCTGTATGCGATTATGCTTGTGGCAAGGACATTATGCCCGCGCCGCTTTCATCAAGTTCCTCGGTCATTTTGAGCAATCGTGCCTGCGTTTCCCACGCACGGCTGGTTTCAATCATATCTACCAGAGCGCTGGTCATATTGACGTTCGACTGTTCCAAGGCACCGGAAATGACCTTGGCATTTTCATCAACTGGTAACGTGCCATCGTCGGCGACGTGAAATAATGTGTCTTGGCCCTTGGATATTTCACTGCCGGTCGCACTAACGAGTTTCAATTTGCCAAGCTGTTGCGGCAAGGTTGGATCGCCGCCTAGGGGCACGTATGAAATTGTTCCATCGGTACCAATGTCAACGCGATCTACAGGCGGTAACGTTACCGGACCGCTTTCACCCAAAACCGGAAAACCGTCGCCGGTGAGCAGAGCTCCAGACGGGGCGATTTGTAAGTCTCCGCGTTTTGTATAGGCTTCGTTGCCGTCGACGGCCTGAACCGCGAGCATCGCATCGCCTTCGAAAGCAATGTCGAGTGGCCGATCGGTTTGAGTGATCGGCCCCCCGTTCATATCGGCTTGCATATCCCGCTCGACGGCCATCGCTCGGCTATCGTGGCCCGGGCCACTCAAATATTGAGCCTTTGCAGAGACCATATCGGCTTTGAAACCGACCGTGTCCGAGTTCGCCATATTATTGGCAATGGTTGTTTGCCGGGTCATCAGCGATTTCATCGCGTTGACCGCAGTATATGCAAGCTTATCCATAGTTCATTCCTTCAAATAATCAGAATCTAGATCTGAAGGTTCATAATCGTCTGGGTAAGCGTACTCGATGTTTCAATCGCCTGAGCGTTGGCTTGGAAATTGCGCTGGGCTGAAATTAGCGAGACCAATTCCTCTGTGATATCGACGTTTGCTAACTCCAGATAGCCGGATTTGATTTGTCCGAGTGCGCCGCTCCCAGCCTGATTAAGTCGCGCCAAACCGGATTCGCCAGTCGATTGCCAATGTGAATCGCCCATCGGACGAAGACCTTCGACAGAGGAAAAACTTGCCATTGCGATGGCACCGAGTTTCGTCTGGTTACCGTTCGAAAATGTCGCTGAGACAACCCCTTCTGTGTTGATTGAAATGTTGGTAAGTAGAGCTGCCGGATCAAGGGGATCGAACTCCGGCACGACAAAGTCAACCATGTCGGCGGCGTTGGTAGACGTAATCACGCCATTTGCATCAACCGGCAACAACTGGGCTTTTGAGCCAATTGTGTCGACCACTTCGTAATCATCATTTACGGAAAACGCGCCGTTGCGGGAATAGCTCAATGCATCACTTGGTGGTTGGCTCTTGACTGCAAAAAATCCATCGCCAGCGATCGCGAGATCTAGGGTTTTGTCGGTCGGCTGCATTGTGCCCTGTGTAAATTGTTGTGTTATGCCGCTGAGGCTGACGCCTTGGCCCGCAATCGAGCTAGTCGCTTGGGTTGGAGAGGCCGTGAAAAGATCACCAAATAAGGCGCGGCTTTTTTTGAAGCCAGTTGAGTTCGTGTTTGCAACATTGTTTGAAATTACATTCAAGTCAGTCTGGGCCGCTTTCAGGCCGCTTAGTGAAGTATAAAACGACATATTATTTTCTCCTGTGTTGGATAAGATGCTGGCGGGTCAAAATCATGCAATTTTGCGGGCCTCCGCAGGGTAAACGTTGCCAATGGGCGTAACGAGAAGTGGAGGCCCATTGTTATCAGATGTTTTTACCGAGGCTACCGGTACCCATGTCGCCAGGTTGGAAACCGATCCGCCGTTGACGCGAACCCGCAAGGGGCCTTGATCAAGTGGTTGTCCTTGTTCGTCTTTGCTGTCGAAACTGAATTCCACTGGACCGGCTGCTTGCTGGCCGAGCTCGACAAACATTACGATTTCGCCGGCTTCGTTAAGTAGATCGATCGAAAGATTGTCAGTTGCCGTGGTGAGGTCGAACTCGCCGGAATATTGACCATTTTTGTCCGCCACCGAAATAGTTCCGGGCACCAGTACTGAATGGCCAATCCATTCTTTTGCTTCCGAGAGTTGATTATTTCCCAGGATGGAAGCAATCTCCGTCAAAGACTGCTTCATTTCGGAGATGCCAGCAACGCTGGAAAACTGGGCCAGCTGCGCAACCATTGCTTGGTTGTCCATAGGATCAAATGGGTCCTGAAACTTCAGTTGGGTCGTCATCAAACGAAGGAAGGAATCCTGATCGAGTGTATTATCACCCGTGGCATTGTCCGGCTGTGCCTGTGTCAGACCAGCAAGGTTTGTCCTCGTTGTCTGAAATGAGTCTGATATACTGGTCATTATTGATTTCTCACTGTTTCTAGGATTAAGGTTTTGGCAGTTTGCAAAACTTGCACGTTATTTTGGTAATTCCTGGCGGTTTCGAGCATGTCGATTAGCTCAGCTGTTTCATCAACAGCGGCCTCCCAGACGTAGCCTTCTTCATCCGCAATTGGATTTGTTGGATCATGGCGTTTCTGTGGTGCAGCATCCGTTTTGACGACGCGGTCTACGTCGACCGTCGCGAGATTGTCTTCAACCACCGATCGGAACACCGGCCGCATGGCACGGAAGGCTTCGTCTTCGCTGGCATAATCCGTCCGGGCATTGGCCAGATTGGACGCGGTAGTGTTTAACCGGACCATCTGGGCCGACATTGCTCTGCTAGCGACATCAAATACACTCATACTACCCATGATCATTCTCCTTTCAAGGCGCGCCGGATCGCAGAGACTTGTGCCTGCATGAAGGACAGGGTCGTGCGATACTGAATGGCATTTTCGGCGAAGAGGGTTTGCTCGACTGACAGTTCCACCGTGTTGCCATCCAAAGATGGTTGCAGGGGTACCCGGTACCCAGTGTGGTCGGTCATTGCCTGATCGAGCGATCCACCATCTTGTGCTTGCTTCATGGCAAGGTCAAAATCGAGGTCCTTCGCTTTATATCCTGGGGTCGAAGCATTTGCGATATTTGACGCAAGCATATTAAGGCGTTGAGAGCGAAGCTGTAACGCGCCGCCGTTCAAAGCAAATATCTTATCCAAATTTGGCATTGGCTCTGATCCCGTATTAACTATCCGGCTCGAAGACCGTTCTTGTTCTTGAGATACGCCGCTATTGGAGCACTCGAACATGACCTTGCAAAGGGTGTGCCAGTTTATCGGGATGGTAATGCACGTGACGATTTTTCGGGGCTTGCGACCGTTGTTTATGGCTATTTCAACTATGGCTTTGCCAACGTGGCAAAATCCTGCCGCTGATCGGCAAGTTTTTGCCGCCCAAATCAGGACTGGGATCGATGGACATTCTAATGACGAACATCTGGCGGTTTTTCGATCCTATGTTATTCGGCGTGGTTCTGAGCTGTGTTTTAATTATGGCGTGGGTTCAAAGTGGCCGCCAATCTATTGTCCGGGCATTCTCGGCACTCGGTAGCAGCGGTCGAAATCCGTTTGAGAAAAGCGGCGAAAACGCCACATATATGTGTCGAAGGATTGATTTTACTCTGCGTGAACGGGGGCTATCCGGGTTGGAAACCGTGCGTAGCCAAGATGCATTTGTTATTCGCGTTCTCGGTTATCTGGCCGACGCAAAGGATTCAAAGAGTTTCGAGGAATGGGCGCGCCTCGAAGAGCATTTCGCTGAAAACAAACAAAACATGTCTGCTAGCTATTGGCTTTCAGCGGCGGAGATTGCCCCTGCAATCGGTCTCATCGGAACGATTACTGGCCTCATCCAGCTTTTCGCTACCGGGATTGATCCGCTGAAAATGGGGCCGGCCATGAGTTTCACGTTGCTTACCAGCCTATATGGCCTCTTTATTTCCCACATAATAGCCTTTCCAATCTATACACGTCTGCATTCCAGAGCTGAGGTGCTGAACGCATATAGATCAAAGGTAGTTCAGCATACGATCGATATAGCAATCCAGGAACTGGACGTTGTTAGTCCGGTTCATTTCGTGCCAGCCAATCCAACCATGAAAAATGCGTGACCGATGAACGCCGGGCGCACCACTCTGTCGTTTCTGGATCTCGCTCTTATGCTGCTCAGCGCATTTGCCTATACGCATTTTGTAAATATTGCTGATGCCGAGACCCGCAGAAGTCTGGATGAAGCAAATGTACAGTCGGCTGTGACGATGGGCTCCTATAACTATACAATGTCGGAATTTTTTGGTGACAACAACGCGATGCTTACCGACTTTGCCAAAGTTAAAATAGCCGAGATATTGACGGTTCAGCAAAAGCAATTGCTGATCATTGATGTTGCTGCGGAAGCAGAAGAGCAAAAAGGATCGCGCCTGCGGCAATGGGAGGAAGTGTCCGCGCGTACTGCTGCTATCGCAGATGCATTTGAAACGGCTGGTCAGAATGGTAAGATGATAGTGCTAAAAGTGCCCGATAAACTGGTTTCCAAACCTCGTGAAAAGCAAACGGTGAGGCTGACTTTTCTCTCGCCACAGGCAAACTGATTACTGCCGCACAAGAATTTTTGATAAAACTGGCATGATATCTGCTTGGTTCTTTCGATTAGAGAACAGGATCAAATTTCATGTCCCACTATCATTTCGTACTGCCAATAGTTTCTATCTTGTCGATGGGTGCCGGCTCGCCCTTTGAAGATACTGCATCGCTTGACCGACAGGTTGCATCATATTTGGGGGCCAATGTGGGAGATGTTGGGGGTGCTCATGCGAACATAGACTCCAAGCTTAAACTTAAACGCTGTGCAAAAGCCGTCGAGATATCCGAGACGAACAGGAATGCGTTGCAGGTAAGTTGCCAGGATCTTGGGTGGAGGATATTTGTTCCCATTCACCTTGGCAAAAATTGGGGCAGTCAGGAAGACAACGTTCCTGATGAGCCGTTGGTGCAAAGAAATCAGCCTGTCACTCTTGTAATCCGGCGTTCGAACTTTAGCATAAGCTATAGTGTTATCGCGCAACAGAGTGGGGTGATGGGAGAGTATATTCCGGTCCGCTCCGACCGGAAAGCCAAGGAATTAATGGCTAGAATATCTGGTCCAGGTGAAGTTGAAATGACTAATTGAAAAACTTTTTCGGAAGAACTTAATTTTTCCCCAACAGGCCGTAAATGGTTATGAAAGAAGTTATAAGCACCGCCCGACACGATACGGCAAAGCATAAATTTGCTAGTGTGGCGCACTAAGGATGGAATGATATGAAACCTGTTGATAGCTATTCGGCGATTAATACGCGTTTGGATCGGCCAGCGACGAATGACGGTGCTGCAAAAGCCGGCAATAGAGTCGCCGCGACTGGAAACGCCAAGGCCTCCAGCATTATTTCGACGACAGCATCTCAGCTGGCAACCGAAAAGCCACCATTTGATGCGCAGAAGGTTGCAGATATAAAGCAGCAAATTGCTTCCGGCACTTATAAGGTTGATACGGATGCGCTGGCAGAAAAAATGCTTGATTCCGGCGTATTCGGCGTAGATTCAAGAAAATGAAACAGGTGGTTGAATCTCTTCGAAATTCGCAAAATACTCTGGTCTCCGCACTGGACGGACATGACAGCGATGCGATTTTTCAAGCGAGCAAAGACCTCAGCAATGATGTCGCGAGACTGAGCACTTTGAAATCGGGTGACTTGGACTATTCTTTGCGACCGATCCTGTCAGAAGTCGACGAACTGATGCAGGCATCAATCTACCGACTTCGTTTTTTGCGAGACCATAGCTCATCCCGATTGCAACTTTTGTCCGGATGGCGTGTAAATCAAGCCGATACATATTCTAATGCCGCGCGTGACCGCTAAAAAGCGGAAAGCGTGACATAAACTCGGCAGAAGTCTTAAAGTCAAAATATTGGCATGATCATTGCTTATCTCTCTAGCAGGAGGATTCAAGCAAAACATGTCAAACCTATCCATCACTCAAAACTATGAACGGCGCAGTTTGCCGAACGTGATTGCGCAATCTGCGCAGCGCAATGGTGTTGATTTCAAATATCTGATGGCTCAGGCGCAACTCGAAAGCGGGATGCGACCGAATGCCAAGGCGAATACGTCTTCCGCAACCGGTCTTTATCAGTTTGTCGAACAAACATGGCTTGGCCTGGTTAAGGAAAAGGGCGGTGATTACGGCCTTGGCTGGGCACAAGATGCGATCTCCCAGAACCGGAATGGCAAATTTACTATTACCGACGAAGACCAGAAATCAAGCATTCTTGCGTTGAGAACCGACCCGACCCTTTCGGCTAATCTGGCTGGAGAATTTGCCCGGGACAATAGCGAATATCTGGAAAACCGCATCGGTCGCGAGCCGGAATCCGTCGATCTTTATCTGGCACATTTCCTAGGGCCAGCTGGCGCCGGAAAATTTCTGAATGCATTTGATGCCAATCCCAATGCACCCGCAGCGCCATCTTTTGCAAATGCCGCCCAATCTAATCGGTCGATATTCTATGATAAATCCGGCGGTGCACGAAGCTTCAAGGAAATCCGGAACCTGTTCGCGAGAAAGCTGGACGATGCTTCCATGCTGGCAGAAGGCGGCAATAGTTTTCCGGTTGCTGGAAAAAACTTGCCGCAATCTCAAGATACGCTGCCGATGGTTCAACCAGCGGATTATCTTCGGATCGCTAAAAACCACATCAATGATCAGAGCTCCACAAATAAGTCCAAGCCGTTCGATGAAACGGCTCAGGTTGCCTATCTGACGCTCGCCACTCTTGGAATGTAAATGAACATGATACAGAATATTTTCGCGCTCGACAAAATTGCCGGCCATCTGAAATCGGGACTGTTGCCGATGGCTACGCTTTTGCTGGTCATCTTCTTCTTACTGCCGCTCCCAACGATAATGTTGGATATCGGCTTCATCGCCAATATCATGATCTCGCTCGCCATCCTGATGGTCGCGCTCAACGCGCGCAAGCCGCTTGATTTTTCCAGCTTTCCAACCGTTCTCCTCTTCGCCACGCTCTTGCGATTGGGGTTGAATGTCGCATCAACCCGAGTGGTGTTGGTAGAGGGCCATGCGGGCGGTGATTCTGCCGGACAAATTATCGAAGCCTTTGGCGGTTTGCTTCTGGGCGGCAATTATGTGGTCGGTATATTCGTGTTCTCTATCGTGATGATTATCAATCTGATCGTCATCACCAAAGGTGCAGGAAGAGTTTCGGAAGTGTCCGCTCGGTTTACTCTCGATGCCCTTCCTGGCAAGCAGATGGCGATCGACGCAGATCTGAACGCCGGCCTTATCGCACCGGAAGAAGCAAAAACACGGAGATCTGAAGTTGCCACCGAGGCGGATTTTTACGGATCAATGGATGGTGCCTCGAAATTCGTAAAAGGCGACGCCGTCGCCGGGATATTGATCCTGGCTGTAAACATTATCGGTGGTATTGTTCTGGGTCTGACGACCCACGGCCTGTCCTTTGGTGAAGCCGCTAGCACATATTCGATGCTCGCAATCGGTGACGCATTGGTAGCGCAGGTACCGGCTTTGATCCTGTCTATTGCTGCAGCAGCAATCGTGACGAGAGTTTCATCGACCCAGAATCTAGCCGATCAGATCACGGGCCAATTCGGATCGGGAGCGGCTTGGGTCCCGGTCGCCGTTATCCTCACGATTCTCGGTGTGTTACCGGGCATGCCGCATGTTGTCGTTCTATCCGCAGCCGCTGTCGCTGGCGGAATTGCCTTTTATCTCATCCGCAAGCCGAAGCCGGTGGAAGTGATCGCCAAACCGCTCGAAGAGAAGCATCCGGAGCAGATAGATTGGGAAGATGTTTCCGAAAAGGCACGTCTTGGCATCGAAATTGGATATGGGCTTGTTCCTTTGGTTGAAGACCGCAAGGGCGCGCCGTTAATGAAACGGATCACCGGTATCCGTCGTCAAATATCCAAAGAACTGGGTTTTGTCATACCTCTTGTCCGGATCAAAGACGATTTGTCGCTGGAACCGAACGGCTATCGCATCATGATGGGGGGAATGGTTCTGGGCGAGGATACCGTCTGGCCAAACGATTTTATCGCGCTCGATGACGGTCATGTAGATTCAGTAATCGAAGGCCGGCCATGCAAGGATCCAACATTTGGAATGGATGCGCTTTGGATAGGCGCCGATAAAAAATCTGAAGCTATCGCCGAGGGGTACACTGTAGTGGATGCGCCGACAGTAATAGCAACCCATCTCAATGACGTCGTGCGGCGTAATGCCGCGCAGCTGTTCGGCATGGATGAAGCGCAGAAATTGCTCGACTTCCTCAAGGAATCCTCACCGCAACTCGTCGACAGCCTCACTCCGCAACCTTTGTCGCTATATACTATTACGGCAATTTGCCGTGACCTTCTCGGCGACAAAGTACCGGTCAAAGACTTTCAGCAAATTTGCCTGGCAATGTTGGAGGCAGCGAACCTGCATACTGAAATTCCCCAAATGGTCGATGCTATTCGGCAGAAAATTGGCAATCTGATCGTACAAACTATGGTGCCTATCAGCCTGCCTCTTCCGGTCGTCACACTGGACGCGGATCTGGAAAGTTTGCTGGTTAAGGCTTTGAAAGTCGGCGAAGAGGCGAGCTATCCGATAGAACCGCAACTGGCGCAGATGATAATTGAAGCGATGGATGAAGCTGCCCGTAGCTTGCCGTTGGAAGCCCGTAACGTGGCTCTCATCACATCGCCCGTTGTGCGACGGCCACTCGGCGCGTTGCTTAAACAGCGGTTCCCGGACCTAACCGTACTTTCCTATCAAGAATTGCCCGATGATAAGTCGATAGAAGTGCTGAGCAAGATCGGGGTCCCGCAATCCAGCCAAACAATGGCTGTCACGGATGCAAATGAAAATTAACTACCAATCGAAAGTAGGATATGTTGAAAACAAAGAA
The DNA here is from genome assembly GCF_963975555.1 of uncultured Parasphingorhabdus sp. Taxonomy (GTDB): domain Bacteria; phylum Pseudomonadota; class Alphaproteobacteria; order Sphingomonadales; family Sphingomonadaceae; genus Parasphingorhabdus. The sequence continues at coordinate 33,962 of NZ_CAXBHH010000009.1, forward strand.
CCGCGCATCCCAAACTTACGGCGCGATGAAAATAGACGAAAATCGGCTGATTGAAGAGAACCAGTCGCTGGTCACAAAGATCGCCTGGCAGGTAAAATCATTTGCACCCGACCAGATGGAAATCGAAGACCTGATTCAGGTCGGACTGGTGGCAATGGTGGAGGCTGCAAAGAAATATGTCGATCAAGGGCATAGTTTTAGTACCTATCTTTACGTGCGTGTCCGCGGTGCAATGATTGATGATTTGAGATCGACGTGCAATTTGCGCCGAACGACGGTTGATTGGCACAAGAAAGTGCGCAGGTGTCGGGACAAGCTGGTGAAGGAACTTGGTCGGGAGCCCGACGAGTCCGAACTGGCGGTGGGGCTGGATATGGACCCTTCCGAATTCCGCAAGCACACAGATCGTGCGATTGATGTTCATCTCGGTTCACTCGATGAGGTCTATTGCGATTCCAGTAGCTGGTTTACCGATCAGGAGGATGATCAGCACGAAAAATTGGAAAAGTCGCAGATGGCGGAGTTGCTTGCTGCAAATTTGAAGCAGCTAAACGAGCGTGAACAACTCATACTCAATTGCTATTTTGTGGAGGAGATGCAGCTTGATGAGATTGGGGAGATCCTAGATGTATCTTCAGTGCGCATATGCCAAATTAAAAAACGGGCATTGGAGAAACTTCAAGCTGCCATGACCATAAACTAGTTTTTCTGCAGCATTTAATAACAAGTCGTTGTCGTTTCTGACCAACAAAAAAGCCTCCTCCCGACCGGGAAGAGGCTTTTTCTAGTGTGTAGCGTTCGATATTACCGGAGCAGGCTGAGAACACCCTGCTGAGTCTGGTTAGCCTGTGCCAACATCGCAGTCGAAGCCTGACTCAAGATCTGGTTTTTGGCCAGCTCGGTTGTTTCAGCAGAGAAGTCGACGTCCTGGATACGCGAACGCGATTCCGTGAGGTTCGTAACCCGGTCAGTCAGACTAGAAACCGTGGTTTGCAGGCGGTTTTGGTCAGCACCCAACGAAGCCTGTGCAGTTGTGACACTATCCATGGCGGTGGTTAGAGCACCCAACGCAGCGCTGGCACCAGCCGCGGTGGAGATGTCTAGCGCATCAACGCCCAGCGTGGCTGCACTGACGTCGGTCAATGTAATGGCAACCGTTTGACCGGAGTCCTTACCGGTTTGAATGTTGACTGTCGCGTTCGTGCCATCAAGCAATGCCACGCCGTTGAAAGTCGTCCGAGTTGCAACATCGCCGATCTGAGAAATCAATGCGGCGACTTCGACCTGAAGGTTGGTACGGTCATCATCTGAGAGCGTGCCGTTGGCTGACTGGACAGACAGTTCACGCATACGCTGCAGCATGGAAGTAATTTCGTTCATGCCGCCTTCAGCGGTCTGAGCCAGTGAAATTCCGTCGTTGGCGTTACGGGTAGCCATATTCAATCCGCGAATTTCCGACGTCATACGTGTGGCGATTGCGTTACCAGCGGCGTCATCTGCTGCAGAGTTTATGCGGCTGCCGGTTGAAAGGCGTTCGATAGATTTTGCGAGACCCATTTCAGCTTGGTTAGAAGCATAGTTGGTGCGCATTGCGGTTACGTTAGTGCCGATTATAGTCATGGTGTTATCCTTTTCACAGTTCAAATAATAGTATCGTCTAACGGGTCACCTCGACAGATGAAGCGGCCTCGAAGAAGTTAACGGCCACCCTCAAATCGAATTAAGCAAAAAGGTGTCGGGTTTCCGACAAGCTCCTGCAAAAGTGACTATTTTCCGACAGGGATGACGGATTTCCGACAGTTATATCGATAGAGATCGGCAGATTCTTGCCGTTTAAGAAACTGGCACGGCCATTGCAAAGTAGTTCTCGAGCACACGGATATTAGATCCTGCGCTCGAGAACAACGTGAGGGAATGGCCATGATCAACGATAAACTGAAGCCTAGCCTGGTCTCTAGGTTTCCAGAACTTGTCGATTTGCTAGCGAGTGTTGAAACAGTTCACTCGGCCTCTCTACATTTATCTTCCGCTGCGCAATCAACCCACACTACTCGCGAAGTATCCAAAGATGAATGCAAGGGAGCAAAAGATCCCGTCGTGGTTTACCGCGATGGACCATTCCATTTCGTTCCGGCTACCCTCAGCCAACCACTGCGTATCGAATTCGGCAAAGCGGACAGAGAATTTGGTCTGTCTTGCATTGTTGAATCGATGCGCGGTGGCAAAGGGCCAGCTTATGCGGACCCCAATTCAATAGCCCTATATAAATATGCTGCTCGCGTGGCACGCAGCGATGCTAACGTGATGATCACCGGCGAGACCGGTACCGGTAAAGAAGGCATGGCCAATTTCATTCATGAAAACAGCGAGCGGGCAAACAAGCCGTTTGTCACCGTAAACTGCGCCGCGATCACAGAATCAATGATCGAGTCCATCTTGTTTGGACATAAAAAGGGTGCCTTCACCGGCGCCTATAACAGTGCGGTCGGCTTGTTCAAGGAAGCTGACGGGGGTACGATATTCCTCGACGAAATTACCGAGATGCCACTGGAGAGTCAGTCCAAATTGCTTCGTGTGCTCCAGGAAGGCGAGATTCTTCCCGTCGGTGCCTCCCGCCACGAAAAAGTCGATGTTCGCGTGATTTGTGCGGCGAACCGTGACTTTGCTGAAGAAGTCGGCGCAGGGCGGTTCCGGGAAGATTTATATTGGCGCTTGAACGTCATGCCTGTCGATCTTCTCCCTCTTGCTGACCGGCCCGCCGACATTGTTGCCATTGCTGCATTCATGATGATCGCTTTTCAAAAGCGGAGCGCGCGGTTCATTCCACTTTCCCGTTGCTGTGTCGAGCGACTGAAGGAACATAAATGGCCGGGCAATGTGCGCGAGCTATCCAATGTTCTGCAACGTGCGCTGGTGATGTGTGACGGTGATCGAATTAGTGCCGATGATCTGGTCTTTTCAGCCGCCCGGTTAACAACAAAACCGAAGCAGGACGACGTTTCAGCCAATCATTCCTCGCGATTCCTTCGCGGGCGTGATTTGAACTCGATTTCCAAGAATGTCGAATATGAAGCAATCAATCAAACATTGGAAAAAACCAACGGAAATCGCCGTGACGCCGCAAAAGAGCTTGGCATCTCGGAGCGTACTTTGCGTTACCGGATGGCCGATATGCGGGCTTGCAGCATGGAAAGGATCTAGAAAATGTCTTCAGTTAATATGAATATCCTGATGGCCGCACGTAACGCCATCCTCAACCAGAACAACGCGCTACAGGATATCGCCAAGAATGTCGGCCTGGCCGCACCGGGACCAACCTCTGGCGCCAAGAAGACGAACGGTTCGGACAGTTTTTCGGACCAACTCACCAGCGCGCTTCAAGAGGTCAATAAACTTCAAATAGCCGCAGATGAGGAAACGAAGGCCTATCAGATGGGCGAAAGCAATGACGTGGCAGCGGTTATGCTTGCAAAGCATAAAGCGTCCCTGGGGTTTGAATCCACTTTGCAGGTTCGCAACAAATTATTGTCTGCCTATCAAGACATAATGAACATGCAGGTATAATCGATGGCCGAGCAATCATCAACTGGTCAGGCGCTGACACCCGGAAGCCCCAATGCACTGCAGCCGCCAACTGGTAGCTATGGAAATGCGAATGGCCTGGTGGCTTCGCTGCGGGCTTTTATTAAGCAACCCGCTGTCGCGCGGGCAATGCCGCTAATCATAATGTCTGCTGTTATGTTGGCTGCTATCACTGCGTGGCTGGTTCTTCGCGAGCCACCTCAACGAGATCTATTTCGCGGCTTGCCCGATAATGACAAGTCAGCGGTAATGCAGGCATTGGAGGTCGCTAATATAGCGTATGAAGTCGATGATGACACCGGTACGCTAACGGTTAGCAACGATGATTATCATTCGGCCAAGATTGAACTGGCGGGTCAGGGCTTGCCACGATCCGCGCCAAGCGGCGACACAGTCATGTCCAGCATGCCTATGGGCGCGAGCAGAGCAGTTGAATCGGAAAAGCTACGAAATGCACGTGAGATGGATTTGGCGCGTTCGATCGAAGCGATAGATAGCGTTGTGTCTGCTCGGGTTCATTTGGCCGTCGAACAACCCAGCATATTCTTGCGCGATAGAAATGAGCCGTCCGCCTCCGTGATATTGCATCTCGCGAGTTCAACCAGACTTGACGAGAAGGAGACGCAGGCGATTTTGAATCTGGTTGCGAGCTCCGTACCCGGGCTTTCGGCATCCAATGTGTCCGTGATCGATCAGAACGGCAGGCTATTGTCGAGTAGTAGTGACGGACTTTCCTCTGGAACCGACACGCAACTGAAGGTGAAGGCGGCAATCGAAGACCGCTATCGCCAGTCGTTGGCCAGTTTGCTGACGCCACTCGTAGGCCCTGGAAATTTCGTTGCAGAAGTCACTGCTGACGTCAATTTTGACGAAAAGCAGGCGACCAGTGAAACATATCCGCTCGATGGTTCGATATTGCGCTCTGAACAGGGTAAAAAGTCGAACGAAACTGCCGGAAATGATGCAGGCGGAATTCCAGGTGCGCTCGCCAATCGTCCACCCGCTGCTGCGGAATTTGAGGAGCAACCCGGCGGTGCCGGGGAGCAAGGTGCAAATGCAACCGAACCTCGGAAAAGCAGCGAAGAATATCGCCGGAACTTTGAACTAGCGCGTGAAGTGGCTGTGACCAATCAAGCTCCGGGGCAGGTATCACGTTTGTCTGTTGCGGTAGCAATCGACGACCGTGCTCTAAAAAATAAAAAGTCTCCCAAGGAAATTCAGGAGATCGAGAAACTCATCAAAGGCACTGTCGGCTATAGTCTTGACCGTGGTGATCTGATTGCGGTGACGGCGCGTCGATTTAATGCGGTCGCTGACGAACCAGTCACAGAAACCTGGTATGAGACATCCTGGTTCAGCATGCTGATCCGTAATCTGTCTGCACTGTTGGTTGCCCTGCTGCTTATATTCGGCATCGGTCGCCCGGTTCTGAAGCGTTGGCAAGCATCTGAAAAAGCTTTGCGTTCTGATCGAGATCAAAAAGCACTGGCCGGCAATGGCACGACGACCGACCGCTTCCATCAAGATGGTACCGAGGATGGTGGATTACTCGAAAATCAAACAGCAGGCGCTCTCGGTCCGGCGGTGACCGTAGATATGATCACTTCGGCCAAAAGCTATCAAGAACGCGCAATACTGACTCAAAATTTCGTCAAGCAGAACCCCGATCAGGCGGCTCTGGTTGTGAAGGAATTACTCAAAGAATCCGATGAACTGGAAGAAGTAGATGGCTGATACTGCAGAAAATGATGACTTGGAAACTGCCGAGAAAGGCAAGCAATTGGAGCTGATCACCGGGCGCCAAACCGCAGCTATATTGATGCTGCTATTCAACGATGAAGAAGCTGCCCAGATATTGGAACGGCTCGAGCCTCATGAAGTTGAAGCATTGGGTGAAGCAATGTTCAGCGTTGCCAATGTTGATGCCACGCAAATTGATGGTTCCCTGGATCGATTCCTTTTGCTGACCATGAACCTGACCACATTGTCCTATAAGCCAGACGAAAAAGTCAGTCGCGTATTCCGCAAAGCTTTGGGTACTTCGCGTGCAGAGACGATTATGAATCGTTTCGCGCCTAAACGACCCAGTAATATTGCTGAACTGCTAAAATGGATGCCGGCAAAGGAAATTGCTCTTCTGATAACCAATGAGCCGCCCCAGATTTCTGCGGTGCTCATGTCATTTCTAACGCCAGAGATCGCCGCAGAAACATTAGAATTGTTGCCGTCAGATATTCAGGCAGATGTGATATATCGGATGGCAACGCTCGGACCTGTCAGCGGCAAAGCGCTTGCTCACGTTCAGGCTCTTCTGGAGAACACGACACCAAATGAAGCAGATGCTGCTCCATCGATGGAGGTCGGCGGTGTGCTCGACAGTGCAACGATTATCAACAATCTCCCGAAAGAACGAGGGCGTTCGTTGCTCAAGGAATTGATGAAGCGCGACAAGATAACCGCGAAACTGATCGAGGATGAGATGTTTGTCTTCGCAGATCTGATGAACTTGAGCAAAAAGGATATTGGCTCCGTTATCCGGAAAATTGATGCCACAATTCTTGTTCCTGCACTGAGAGGGGCTTCAAAAGGCCTCCAGACCAAGATTTTTGGGGCGATGTCAAAGCGGGCGGCCGAAACCATTAAGGATGATATGGCTGATGCGCCTCCGCAACCGATCGATGCCGTAAATGCCGCACAAAAAGCCATTATTGCGGTTGCCAAAGTCATGCTCGACAACGGTGAAATAAACATGGCTGGTGCTGGAGCTGATTATGTCTAATCTCAATCCAGCAGATACATCCGGCTATGGCGAAGTAGTTCCTCTGTGGCGAACGACCGCTGAGCAAAGGAAGTTTGCTTCCTGGGCCTGTGTACGGGATGCGGAGGCAGAGAACCAGGATAATGAAAGTTTTACGCGCTTCACGGGCCGCAATTTATCTGAGGAAACGAAACCTCCGGTCGATCAGAATGCCGATATATTCGGGGTAGCTTACAAAAAGGGTTGGGAAGATGGCCAGGCCGCTTTGGCGGAGGAACATGCTTCTTCGAACCGAGATAGCGATGCACTTGCTGCAGCCATCCAGCGTTTGAACGATTTGTCTTCACCGGACAGCTTTGCGTTCATTCTATCGGCAGTGGAGTCCCTGTTCAAACGTTGCTCGGAATTGGCGGTTCCTGATCCGGCTCTGTTACAAGCTTGGGCAATGCAATTGGCTGGGCTTGTGGATCAAGACCAAAAAGGGGTCACACTTGTGCTCCATCCCGATGACGTTGGTCTCATTGATACCAATGTGTGCAAACTGGCTCTGCGCGGTGACGAAACCATGTTGCGGGGCAATCTGAAACTCAGCCATTCCGGCGGTTGGATTGAAAAAGGCTCAGCAGTAGTACTGGATGAGCTGCGAACGCTGATTGACGAATTTGGTGGCGTAACATCGGCGGCTGATCATGAATGATATTGCAGGCTTGAGCCCCGACCCAATCGGATCGCCATCAGCTGCCTGCGAAGTGCTGGCGCGGCTTGATGACATTGGAAATGAACCAAGATATGTCGGCAAATTGTCGGCGCATGATAATGGTATGCTGGAGGTTACCGGCTTTGAATATCCGATCGGCTATTCAGGTCGTGTGATCGCGACTGACGGCCGCGAGATCAGCGCCGAGGTTGTCGGCTTCAAGGGTGCCAGAACATTGATGATTCCAATGGTGCAAGATGCTCCGTTGCGCAGCGGAAGTCGTGTGTTGCCCTATGCGAAATCTAATCAGGCTGCGGTCGGTGAAGCCCTCTTTGGGCGGGTAATCGGGCCGATGGGAGAGCCGATCGACGGCAAAGGTCCCATATTGACGACCGAAACAGTCCCCTTGACCGGGCAGGAAGGCAATGTCCTTCGGCGCGCCAGTGTTTCCAAACCGATCGACATCGGTATTCGTGCGCTAAACGGTCTGCTTACCATGGGGCAGGGACAGCGCATGGCTATTATTGCGGGCTCGGGCGTCGGCAAATCCATGTTGATTAACCAGATACTGGACGGTGTCGTGGCTGACGTCGTTGTCGTCGGTTTGATAGGCGAGCGCGGCCGTGAGGTAAACGATTTTGTCAGCCGCCGTCGACAAATGGAGAATTCCGTGCCCACGGTAACGATCGCCGTTCCGGCCGATCACTCACCATCTTCGCGATTGAAAGCCGCCTATCGTGCAACGGCTATCGCGGAATATTTCCGGTCGAAAGGTCTATCGGTGGTTCTGGTGATCGACAGTCTTACGCGCGTAGCTCATGCGCAGCGTGAAATTGGTCTAGCCGCCGGTGAACCTCCAACCATGAAGGGCTATCCGCCATCTGCACTCTCGCTGATCCCGCGATTGATCGAACGGGCCGGTAACGATAGCGATACCGGTGGATCAATAACTGCGATCTACACCGTGCTGGCCGACGGCGATGATCTGGATGATCCGGTGGTTGACAGCGCTCGCGCCATTGCTGACGGCCATATCATATTATCCAGATCATTGGCAGAGCAAGGGGTTTTTCCAGCGATCGACATCGGCAAGTCGATCAGTCGCGTCGCTGTAGATATTATCGAACCAGAACATCAAGAAGCGCAACTTCATTTCAGGCGTCTTTGGTCTATCTACGAAGAAAACCGGGATCTTGTCCTGATGGGCGCTTATCAAGCGGGCAATGACCCCAACATAGATGAGGCCCTGGGAAGCTGGCTAACGCTGATCGACTATATCAAGCAGAAACCGCGTGAACTTGTGGACTTCCAGACAAGCGTGACCCAGCTTTCGGGCCTGTTTGCATCATGAAACAGCGTGTCAGGGGGGTGCGACGAGTTTTAAAGGTTCGCGATACGCAGAAGCGCTTGAAGGAACTGGCCCTGCTGCAAGCGGGCAGTCATTGCGCCTCAATGGAAGATAGCGCGAAGAGAATAAAACGTCTTCACGCAGAAACCCATCGGAGCGAGACCGCGGTAACAGCTGGATCTCTTGCGGCTATGATGGAACTGTCTGACCGTTTGCTGGAGGCTTCGGATGTTGTCGAGGTGTCGGTCCAAAACGCGATGCAAAATCTTGCCGCGGCAGAGCGGCAAAATCTTGCCGCTCAGGTTATTCACGATGGCACAGAGCGATTGTTGAAATCGAAGGTTTCCATGCTCCGCAAAATGGATGCTCGACAAGCAGATTATTCCGGTAACATGCTCTATAATATAGTAAATTATCAAAATAAGGAACGCTCTGATGATTGGTAACCTCATGTCCGAAGCCGCTCACTCCATAATTGGCATGTTTTCTGCAAGGTCTGCAGGTATGGAAAGCAAAGCTTCAAATTCTGATTTCGGATCACTTCTACTGTCATCCGAGAAACAGCCTCAGTTCGGTGGAGCCGAGGTGGAAATCGACATTTCCGAAATTGAAGTCGAGACTCTCGACATCTCCGATACCGAGAGTCTCGACGTCGGAGATCAAGATGCAGTTCCTGTCCAACAGTGGGAAACGACCAGTGTTCTGCCACTTATCAATCAAAGCCTTGGTGGCACGATATTTCATCAGGAGCGCTCGTTCGCCGACAACGGACAAGATGAAACCGTTAGCGATCCCGTCGTTTCCGATTCTGCGAAAGAGAAATTGTCGCTCACATTTAACAGAGATGCATTGCAGAATATCCGATCAACTCCCTTTGCTGCTGATGGCGAGGCCCGCCAGGCTAAAGCGAGACTAGCGTTAGATGCACTAACACCGCAGGCCAAACCCCTCCCGGGCGGTAGCCTGCCGATCGATATCGCACCAAAATCAGGAGACGCAGATCTCGTCGATGGTCAACCGTTCAGCGATCCGGCAAATCAGCTGGAGCTAAACAAGCAAACGGCAGCATCAGCTCATCTCGGTGTGAAGGCCGGAGAACAAAAAGACGCGCGGGCAGAGCCGGGCAAGTTTAGTTTCCCGGCATTGGCGAACGATACTTCGCCAGTTGCTACCACCAGTTTGCAGAAAACGACTATTGCCGACACCGACTTTTTGGAACTGGCCAAGTTGGATGTGCAGCCAGCAGTGAAGAGATTCGAACAATCGATGGAGCAACTACCGCTCGCCAATTCTTCCGCTCAACTGGCGGTTCGTGAAAACATTCAGAAGTCCACTTCATTCGATATGTCCTCGCCGCAGGTTGCCGAAAGACTGGGCGCTGAAATCGCAGAAATCTCGGTTAACGGTGGAACCAAGAAGTTTGAAATAAATCCGCGTAATCTCGGCCGGATGGAAATTATTCTCACCACCCGCGGATCGACGGAGATCATTGAAATCCAAACCGAACATCAAGCGGCCAAACATATTATTGCTCAGCATAGTCAGGCGCTTCAGGATATATTGAAATCCCAGGGGCGCGACGATCTGACACTGCGCGTCGAGGTGAAGGACATTATGTTCTCGTCATCGAACCCGGAAGGTGGAAATCTCTCGCGACAGGAGAACGGTGATAGCCGTGAACAGCAAGCGAGACCCTCGCAGAATCGCCAAATTGCACAGTCGCTCGATGGCGCTCTCGAAAATGATTCCGCGTCCGACCGTAACCGATACGCGTAAAATTCATTCCCGGATTCAGAAATCTAATTAACCTAGAGGTCAAAATGTCAAAGACGAAATCAGACGACGAAAATCCAAAGAGCAAGAAAAAAGGCAAGTTCAAAACCGCACTACTCGTGACGGGTTTGATCGCTTTGCTCGGCGGAGGAGGCGCTGCTGGAGGTTTTTATGCTGCTGGAATGATCGGTGGAGATCATGAGGCCGCTGAAGATCCGAACATGCCCAAGATCATCATGAAAGACGGAACCTCCGTCAGTCAAAAAGAAGCTAGCCAGACGGCGCCGAAACAAGCGGCCAGTGCGTTCAAGATAACCTATCACCAGATTGAACAGCCGTTTACGTCGAACTTGTCGAATTCAGACAGTTTCGCTCAATTGTCGTTGGCGGTTTCGACATATTATGACGAGCGCGTTTTCGAAAATGTCGTCAATCATGAAATCGCCATTCGATCAGCGGTCCTGATGGAATTAGGGCAACAAGATGCGCTGGAACTGGAAGCACCGGAAGGCAAGCTCAGGCTGAAAAAAAGGCTCCGTGATATTATCAATGAAACGCTGAAAGAGAAAACGGGCTTTGGCGGAATTGAGGACGTCTATTTTACCAACATGGTTGTTCAATAAGCGCTTTTGAAAGTAGCAAAATCATGACGAATTCCAAATCATCCAAAACCAAGCCCAGAGCGGCGGCAAAAGAGAAGATAGCTGCTGCCGTAAGCCATAGCTTGCTTAAAAAAGGCGGTCCAGACGGTATTCTGGTGTCGGCCTACAAGAAGGTCGAAAGGAAACTGGATGGCGTTTTGAAGCTGCATCTTTCCAATGTCATCGATTGTGAAATTGAAGTCGAAGTCAGCGACAGTGCAAAGCTGTCGTTCAAAGATTGGACTTCCGTTCTGGATGACGAGTCAGTTTACCTGGAATTTCAACTGGGTGGATCGGAGAGTCCTATTTTGGTTCGCGTAGCCCGGACATTTTTGAGTGCATCGGTCGATTGCTTCTTTGGGGGTCAATTTGATGGTGCATTGCACAGTGCCGGTGACCTGAAACAATCTGAAATTGCGATGATCAACCGGTTGGCTAGCGGGATTGCGGCCGGACTGTCGGACGCTTGGTCGACGCTTTGTGAATCTCCGGTTCGCTATAACCGCTATTTCCACGACAAGGACGATATTGAACTGGATTTGGACGACGAAAATGTTCTGGTTTCGGCTACATCTATTCAACTCTCCGGCCACGAGATCGCGGCGATGGATATCCTCCAGACACTCGACGGATTGATTGCAATCGAGCCGCAATTAAACCGTCCCCATCACCGGGAGGCGAACGAGATCGACCCCGCCTGGAAGGCCAGTCTCAAAGATTCTGTCGCACAGGTTTATATGCCTGTCCGTTCGGTTCTTGCCCGTCCGACCATGCAGCTGTCCGAGCTTTCGAGGCTTGCTGTTGGAGATATTCTACCCGTTGCGGCCACCGACAATGTTCCACTTATTGTCGGAGATCTGGTTTTTGCCCACGGCAGCATCGGCGAACAAAATGGCGGTGTAGCGTTCAAAATTAAACAATTTTTATAGGACTAGAAGATGAATGATATGACTCACGATAGTAAAATTCTGGACGCCGCAGCGGGCGGTGATGTTGAGGGGGCTTCTGCCCAGGATCATTATCGTTTCTTGTCCGATATCAAAGTTCGACTTTCGGTTGAAGTTGGCAATGTGTCGATGACAATATCCGAAATAATGGATCTGCGAGAAGGGTCTGTAGTCGAACTCGACCGGCAGGTTGACCAATTGATCGACATCAATGTCAACGGAACATTGGTGGCCCGGGGTGAAGTCGTTCCGGTAAAGAATAAATTCGGTGTGCGTATCGCCGAGATCGTGTCCAACGGCATGACGCGTGCGCGTGTGGAAAGGCGCAACTGATGACCTTTTACATCGTCAAGCTGTTTATCATGGTGCCAATGATCGGCTTGCTGATCTACGGCTCGCTCTGGCTCTATCGCAAATATCAACCTCAGATGATGATGCGGCAGAATTCAAATCTTTTGAACGTCGTCGAGACGGTTCCGATGGGTGTGCAGAGCAAACTGGCAGTGGTTAATTTTGACGGTCGTCAGATTCTGTTGGCGGTGACCCGTAACGGTATTCAAAAGATAGATATTCACCATGCGGACTAGTTGGAAAATATTTCTGGGCACCGTGCTGTTTTTCGCATCTGCCTATGCAGCGGACCCGGCATTTGCTCAGGATGCTGCTCCCGGAGCTTCGGCTGCACTCGAACGTGCATTGGACGACGTCTCTGGCGATGGCCAGCCACTGAGTACAACATTGCAGATCCTCATCGTCATGGGTTTGATGACCGTGTTGCCATCGCTCATTTTGATGATGACCAGTTTCACGCGGATTATCATCGTCTTGTCGATTTTGCGCCATGCACTTGGATTGCAGCAGACACCGCCCAACCAGGTACTGCTGGGACTTGCTCTCTTCCTCTCTATGTTCGTTATGGCACCGCAAATCGAGCAAATAAACGAGCAGGCGATTGCACCGTATTCGGCCGACGAGATCGGTTTAACAGAAGCAATCGAGAAATCCGGAACGATCATGCATGGCTTCATGGCTAAGCAGACCCGGCAAAGTGATCTCAAATTGTTCATGGAACTGTCCGACAAGGACGGCTTTGCATCGGCTGAAGAAATCCCATTCTCGATAATGTTGCCGGCTTTCATCACCAGCGAATTAAAGACGGCCTTCCAGATCGGATTTCTAATTTTTCTGCCATTCCTGATCATCGATCTGGTGGTGGCGGCGGTCCTGATGGCGCTCGGTATGATGATGCTTTCACCCGTGATTATTTCAATGCCATTCAAATTGCTATTGTTCGTGATGATCGATGGCTGGGCGTTGACCATGGGGTCTCTTGCCAGCTCTTTTGCGACTTAGATCATGACCGATAACCCAGATTTCTTTATTGGCATTGCGCAACAGGCGCTTTGGATCACCGCACTGGCAGCTGCCCCGTTGCTTATCCCCGCGCTTTTGGTCGGGATATTACTGGGCATGGTGCAGGCCGCTACATCGATCAACGAACAAACCTTGAGCTTTGTCCCCAAACTCGTTGTCGTAGCTGTTGTTCTCGGTGTTTTTGGCGGTTCCATTCTGCTGTTGATCGCAGATTTCACTCGCGAAATCTACGGCCGGATCCCGGATCTCCTGTTATGATTGCTCCAGGTTTTGCAGAGGTTGAAGGCCAGATGTGGATGTGGCTGATGGCGATGATCCGGCCGAGCGCAGCTATGGTTGTAGCACCGATTTTTGGTGCCGGGAACATTCCCATACAGGTTCGCATCGTGCTTGCGTTCATGATCGGAATGGTCGCGACCAATAGTGTAGCCTTTGAACTCCCAATGGAAACTGCAATTTCCTTGAGTAATATCTTGTTCGTCTTGGGTGAAGTGATCACCGGTCTGGCGATCGGTTTCGCGCTCCAGCTTGGCTATTCCAGCGTGCTGATTGCCGGAGAAACGATAAGTAACGCGATGGGCCTTGGATTTGCCAGCATGTCAGATCCGCAAACCGGCCAATCTACTCCCGTAATAGGTCAATTCCTGACCATTTTTGCGACCCTGCTTTTGCTCGCTATTGATGGACACCTGCTGCTGGTAGCGACCATTGTCAAAAGCTATGCTGCGCTGCCTCCCGGCTTTGCGATGATGGACACTGGTATGTTCTACAGCATGGTGCAATTTGGCGGAACATTGTTTTCAATGGGATTGCTTATTGCCCTGCCAGTAGGTGGTGCCCTCATTTTGGTCCAGTTGATGATGGGGTTTCTCGCCCGGACCGCGCCCGCGCTTAACCTGTTTGCGGTCGGTATACCGGTAACGATAACCGTCGGCCTGGTGGCTTTGGCTGTTACCGCACCGATCATCGCCGACGCTGTGATTCAGGCATTGGGTATGGGACTTGATCAGGCGGCCCTCGTCGCAGGAGGCAGATAGTGGCGGAAGAAGCCCAGGGCGGTGGTGAAAAAACCGAAGCACCAACCCCGAAGAAATTAGAAGATAGTTCCAAAAAGGGTGATGTCCTCCAGTCCCGCGATTTGGGCGGTGCGATGATCATATTTGTCGGTACGATTGCGTTCCTGATGTTTGGCGGTCTGCTTTTTAAGGCGCTGACCGATATGGTCGCGCTTGCGCTCGTCATTCACCCCGAGGATATCGAGGCGTTCGATGTCGGCGGTCGGAGCGCAGCTTTGGTGTCCAGCATAGTACCGGAATTCATGAGCCTGTTTATATTGTTGCTGGTTGCTGCGGTTGCGACGCCGGCGATGCTGGGTTCGTTGGGCTTTCGGTGGTCGGCGATGAAGCCCAAGCCATCAAAACTCGATCCGATAAAGGGGCTGAAGCGCATTTTTGGTATGAACGGCGTGATGGAACTCGGCAAATCGTTGATAAAAGTTGTTTTGATCGGAGCGGTGGGCGGATCGATCCTATATTTGCATTTTGATCAGATGGCGCAGCTCGCCGCGCAAGATTTAGACAAAGCAATCGAGAGTTTTGCATCCTTATTCCTGAAGCTTCTTATCGGTATTTGCGTTAGCATGATGCTGATCGCGATGATTGATGTTCCGATCCAGCTATTCCAGCGTAGCAAGCGTCTGAAAATGACGAAGCAGGAAATCAAGGATGAATATAAGGAAAGCGAAGGGTCTCCCGACGTTCGTGCACTTCAGCGTCAGCGGCGTAGCGAGATGCTCAACGATTCCACTCGAAAGGCTGTTGCCGAAGCGACGGTCGTCTTCGTCAACCCAACTCACTTCGCCGTGGCCCTGCGATATGACCGGGACCAGGATATGGCACCTGTCGTGCTTGGTAAAGGATGCGATGCCATCGCGCTTGCCATGAGGGAAATGGCCGGTGAAATTGGCAAGCCGGTGATGGAATATCCGGATCTGACAAGATCGATATATTATACATCGGACGTCGGAGATGTGATTGATGAACGCCTTTATGCTGCTGTTGCCATGATCCTTAGTTTCCTGATCCAGCTTGATGCCAAATTGGTCAGTCCGATTCACAAGCCCAAAATCTCGCTGCCCGATGACGTCAGATATAGCGTTGATGGGGAGCGGATGGCCTAATTTTAGTTTCGATCAAACCATTAATTCTATTCAAGCCACACCGTAGAATACCCAAAGGAGTTCTATTATGGTCACAAATATCGTAAATAGCCTTGGATTAGGCTCGGGACTTGATACATCGCAACTGGTCACCGATCTCCTGGCAGCCTCACAAGGGGTGAAGCTGTCTCAGCTTGACGCGAACGCCTCACTGAATTCCTCTCGAATATCCGCTATGGCTGCTACCCAGTCTGCGTTGTCGACTTTTTCCGCCGCGGTGAAAGAGACGTTGAATGGAACGGGTTTTGTCGGTGACCTCGTCTCTGGCCGCCAGGATCTGGCACTCGCGACGGTATTGGATGGCGCCCGGCCAGAAGGATTGCCTGCTTCGGTTGAGGTGGTGCAAATCGCTGTTGCCCAGCGCGAAATATCGGATGTATTCGCCAGCGCTTCCACTGCAGTCGGCGAGCGAACGCTGACTATCAACAACAGCGGCGGTAGCTTCGAAATTGTCATCGATGGTACGAACAATAGTCTGACCGGCATGCGAGACGCGATAAATGCGAGCAACAGCGGCGTAACAGCTATGATATTGACGGACAACGCGGGCGCACGTCTGATTTTGGAGGGGCAGGAAGGTGTGGCGAATGCCTTCACCATAACGCAAGGGGGTGTTTCGCCCGCGATGAATCTGAATAATATCGCAACAACTGCCGACAGCATCGTCAAAGTCGACGGTATCGAACTGACCAATAGCAGCAACACAATCACCGGCGCTATACCCGGGGTACAAATTTCTCTCTTGGGCGCTGAAGTAGGCACCCAGTTCACGATAAACGGGGACTCCGCCCCGTTGGATGTTGCGAGTCTCGTGACAGAATTTGTGGCCGCCTATAACAGTCTGCGCACTGCGTTGAATGACGCAACCAAGGCTGGCGCGGTTGGAATCTCTGCCGGTCCTCTGTCTGGCGACCGTGGCGCCCGCGAGGTCATCCGCATGCTTGGCCAGTTGACGTCAACGCAGCTTACCGATGTAGGTGATTTCAAGACGCTCGCTGATATTGGCGTGCGCACAGAAAATGACGGTACGCTAAGTATCAATCAGGCGCGTCTTAATGCCGCCATTGCGTCGGATAGTGGCGCTATTAAATTAATGCTCGAGCCTGTTGTTACCACCGGTACTCAGATCGGGTTGTCCGGTGCGCTCGACGCTATTGTCACAACTCTCGAGGGTGATTCTGGCGCTTTGACCGTCGCTCAGGAGCGTTTGGAAGCAATCCAGGAGTCCTTCGCCACAATGCGTGAAAAGATCGAGCTCGACAGTGAGCGGATGCGCGAACAGCTGGAAAACTCATTCGCCGGGCTCGAACGGCAACTCTCGATTCTACGTTCGACACAATCTTATCTTGAACAACAATTCGCCTCTTTTTACGATGACTAAAGATATGGGAAAACCACAGAATATGACATTTCAGTCCCGAATTCAAAGAGCCTCTAGCTATCAGTCCATTGCAAAGGAAAGCCGCGTTTTAGCGGCTGACCCCTATGAACTGGTTGCAGTATTGTTCGACGAACTGCGCGAAACGCTCGACCTGATGATAGGAAGTGCGCGGCGCGGCGACGATGCCCGTATGTTTCAGCATAGAGGAAAAGCTTTGGCTATTCTCAGCGGACTGGATGAATCGCTGAATTTGGAGATGGCGGGGGATTTGGCGCACACTTTGCACCTCATTTACTCGGAAGCTGCAAAGCGTATTCAGATGGATGGTAAAGAATCGTGTGTCGAACGAATCGAGTCCGCGCGGGAAATGATCCATGAAATCGAAAAGGCGTGGACCGCTATCGCACCATTCCACTAGGTACAGTTTTGCGCGGTTAAACGGCGATCGGGTAATTCATACGATCTTCAACACGCCAGTCGATGTTATGCTTGCGCATTTTGTCGATCATGGTGGTTCGTTTGATGTTGATTGAACGCGCCGCTCGAGAGACGACACCATGCGACGTGTTTAGCGCGTTCATGATGATACGGCGTTCTTCAAATTGAAGATGTTCATTCAGATCGCGAACGTCGCTTTCCCGAGGTACAAAATCCGCGGCATATGGTGCGGATGAAAATGGCTCGGTTTGTGCGGTTCGCGGCAATTCTGTCGATATTGGTGCCGGTGCGCCGGCATCCTGCATCACTGGTGCGATGTCGGATTGCACCAGCATGGCAACATCGCTGGCTAAAATCTGTTCTCCGGAAAAGAAAACCAATGCGCGTTCGACAACGTTGCGCAATTCACGCACATTACCCGGCCAATCATAGCTCTGCATCGCGGCGAATGCCTCTGCCGTAAAAATGGGGAGGGGGTTCCGTGAATCTTGATTGTTGAGGAAATGCGCAACCAATGCCGGAATGTCCTCCGCTCTTTCCTTGAGCGCTGGTACTTCGATCGGTATAACACATAGGCGATAATAGAGATCTTCACGGAATGACTTACTTTTGATGCACTCGCCAAGATGTTTATGTGTGGCCGCGATAACCCTCACATTAACGTTGATATTGTGATTGCCGCCTACCCGGTTGACGATACGCGTTTCCAGTACCCGCAACAGCTTTACCTGCATGTTGATCGGCATATCGCCAATCTCGTCGAGAAATATGGTGCCGCCGTCGGCTTGTTCAAACAACCCTACATGCTGGTTTACGGCGCCGGTGAAACTACCTTTTTCATGACCGAAAAGTTCGGACTCAATCAATTGATCCGGCAATGCGCCGCAATTGACGGCGATATTGGCTGCATTTCCGCGATCTGAAATGGCATGTATTACCTCTGCAACAACTTCCTTACCGCTGCCGGAAGGGCCATTGATCATGATCGAACTGTTGCAACGGCCAGCGAATTTTATGATGGTACGCAATTGCTGCATTTTTGGACTGTCGCCTATCAGCTTTTCAGCAAGCAATGTCTCTAAATTTACATCAGTCATGAAACTACCCAGATAACAAATCCACACGCATCCCCGAATTGCCGGGGAAGGGTGGTTCGAAGATCCCGCAATCTCCGAACCGTCACCTGGTAAGGTCTGAAATGGACAAAGATGGTTAAATATGCGTTAATGAAGTGACGTCATTTCAGCGAAAGCAGAAATTTCCGGAACTTATGGAAGCCGAAAATCACAGGCGGTGAGGATGAGCAAGTTTTCTGTCTCGGAAAAAATGGGGTCTATTGCAGTTAGCAAGATGTAGCCAGCGGGCAGATTACGGTGTGATAATTGTTGCTATGAAATTATCTGTGAACACCGTTGGCGCACGGGTTTCAGAGTGGGGAGCTGGTGAGAAGCTTTTCGATCTTTTCCATGCAGTCAGAGGAAAGCGAAACAAAGATCATTCGATTGTCTGCAGGATTTGGCGTTTTTTCAATTAAACCCTGTTGGACCATTACGTTAATATATCTCATCGCAGTCGTCATCGGTATACCGGAACTGTGCGCGATGGCTGAAACCGTCACCCGTTCCTCTTTTAGGCCACAGATGTAGATATCGAGGCACATGTTCCAACATGAGTCCGAGAATAAGCCATTTCCGGAATCCATGGTCTGGGATTTTAGTCGCCCCCAATGCAGATAATTCGTGGCACGACCAATCAGATCAAGAGAGCCCCGCTCGTTATTGACGACAATTTTGTCTTCGTTGGATCCGTCGAGTGAATACGCCAGTCGTTTGTCCAGTATCTCGAATCTTTCGTTTGCCCGCTGAAGGGCCGATCGAAGTTCCGCTAGCTCAGATTCCACATTATCCATTGCCTTCACACTGCAATTTTAGAGCCCCCCCAGGTTCTGCTAATCTTTGCAAAAAAACGTCTAGTCACATTCTTGAGCTTCTTCAATAATGCGTTGTAATTATTACGATTGTAACTAAAATATCTTGGTCGATTTAGATAGATACGCTCTATCGGCACGGAGGACAATCGGATATCTTGGATGCCATGAGAAAGGGGGCTTATCCAAGCGCATATTGATATCAGTAGGTTGATATTGAAGCCAATAATGCGGGCGATGATGACGGATATTTTTCTTCCGTCAGACAGCGGGAAATTACGACAAGAAATTCGGAAAAACCAAAAGGCCATCCCAACAGGGTCGCATAATCAACGGTGATCTGGAACTGAGATGGCCCGTTCCAGGATGGCAGAACTTCGGGACTTTAGTTAATCTGGAATTGACGGAGCTTTGTCGTTCCTTCTACGCGTTTATGCTTATTTTTCACATGAAAATTGCCTGTCATCCGCGGCGTAGCCTCGTGATGCGGTTGGCGTTCAGTATATCAAAAATTTCGAAGAACTGAAACAATATGGTCGAGCACTGCTGGATGCAGCGGAGTGGTGAACTCGCAGCCAAAATCATGATATCGCGCCCATCTTATATGCGCTCCGAGCGTTTGCAGGCCGGGTAAAGTCACGAAAACCAGTTTGTCTGTATCAAGATTTGTGCAACTTAGCATTTTGAAACCGGTGACGGAAAGATCCGACAATGTAGCGCGAAACAGCTGTGTATTGGATTGCCGGACAAATATTTCCGCGGTTACCGCTTCGCGGTCGTTTCCACGCCTGCTATCCGTCGAAAGAATATCGTTCCGATCAGGTATCACATCAACGCGGGGTGTCATTATTCCATCCTCAGCCAAGTTGCCACGTGGATATGAACGGCAAAAACATCGACAAATTAAGCGCGTTCATCAAATGCGACGGTCTGCAATGACTGATTTTTAGCGATATGAGATCTCGCGTCGAGATCGAGAAACATCGAAACCGGTTCGCGCGCTCCTTGCAAGAACATGAAGCCGGTCTGATGGATTCAAAGTTCCCTTTGCCGTGACCTCGTCATTCTCTTCAGCAACCAATTAACCTCCTTAGCTTTTTGACGCGATGACCGTCTCTCATACTAATGTTGGTCAAATTGGATGATAGAATGAAGATAGATCGGATCTTCCAATTCGAAGCGGAAATCGCCCGGCAATTTGCTCTGGAGCGCTATGATGTTCTGGATACCGTTGAGGAATATCGCTTCGACCAAATTACGATGGCGGTGAAATCGGCTCTCGACGTTCCAATTGTCGCGATTTCATTGCTCGATGGAAAGCGGCTATGGTTTAAGTCGAAAATTGGTTTTGAAGCGTCGGAGGTGCCGCGAGATAATACGTTCTGTAATCACGCCATAGGTCAAAATTGTTCTATGATAATTGAAGATGCCACTCTCGATCCGAAGTTCAAGGATCATCCTTCGGTTACAGCTTTCCCTTTTTTGAGAAGCTATGTCGGCGTACCACTGACAACGCCGGACGGACATAATATTGGCACGCTTTCTGCGTTAGATGTCGTTCCTAGACAGTTGGGGCACTCGAAAATTGAATTGATAGAACAGCTAGCTGAACTGGTGATTCATGAGCTCGAATTGCGTCAACAAACCGCCAAAGACCGGTTGACCGGCGCACTGACGCGTAGCGGCTTCTCTGTAGCGGTGCAGAAGGCTATTTCCCTTTATAACCGGCAGAAGATTGAAAGTACGCTCGTTCTTTTTGACGCAGATCTAAATAAAATGGTCACGCACCATTCCGGATGCGGATCAGGAAACGCGCTATTGCGGAAAATTGTCCAGTCGCTGATCGCCCATCTCACGGCGCCAAACTGTGTCGGGCGTATGGGGGGGACGCAATTTGCTGTTCTGCTCACAGCTACAACTCGAGCGGAAGCAAAGGTTTTGACGGAAGATTTGCTGAATATAATGGAATTTAGAAACGCCCGACTGTTTCTCGATATCAGCTTCTCCGAAATATCACCGGCCATCGGAATTTGTGATGACTGGCTCAAACAAGCGAATATCGATCTGAATGTTGTAAAAGGATCGGGCTCCCACCAAATTTATCTGGAATCCGGCAAACGCGCTGACTGCACGGGTTGATATAGAATGAATCGCCCGGCTTCAGCTGCTTCCTTCAAAACCTTACCGTCTCTAATAAATAAGCCGCTGAAAGGGATGTTTTCGTCAAAATCGGGTTCCCGATTGCATGGCGTCTATTTGTCCTTCGGTAAGGCACACCGCTTGCGGCAATACTTGACACCAAGGCACATTAGATAGTTTAGTTGCGGTTGTGGACAATGCATGCCTAATTGCATTGACGATGAAATTTCAAGCGAAGGAAGCGATCATGGCAACTGCGATCCAAACAGACGAATCTGCAATGGGGGTCGGTCCCGGGTTCTCCATCCCCGATCCTCACGAGATACCAACTCTCCAAGGCAAGGTCTCTGAAGCGGAATGGCAGCTGCGCTGTGATCTGGCGGCCACATACCGGCTCTGTGCCATGCATGCGTGGACCGATCTTGTGTTCACCCATATTTCCGCACGGTTGCCGGACGAGAATGGTGAGGAGCGTTTCCTGATCAACCCTTATGGCGTGCTGTTTGACGAGATGACCGCATCGGCATTGGTGAAAATCGATCTCGATGGCAATATCAAGCAGGACACGCCCTATTTTATCAACCCGGCCGGTTTCACAATCCATAGTGCGCTTCACAGCGCTCGTGAGGATGCCGGATGCGTCATCCACGTCCACACGCCTTATGGTATCGCTGTATCAGTTCAGAAGGCCGGGCTCCGGCGCTACACGCAGTTCGCGATGCAGGTGCATGATGACGTCGCTTATCATGCCTATGAAGGTATCGCGCTTGATCTCGATGAGCGTGAACGGTTGATCAATGATCTTGGCGAAAAGAATCTGCTGATCCTCCGCAACCATGGTACTTTAACAGTCGGGCAGAATTGCGCGATTGCCTTCCTGCGCATGTATATCCTCGAGAATGCCTGCAAGACCCAGATAATGGCACAATCGGTTGGCGGGGACGAGCATCTCCACGAGGAGAGTGAAGACATGGGGCATCGGGTTTACCAACAGGCCGCTCCTGCCTTTCAGAAAGGCCTGGGCGACAATCTGATCTGGCCGGGCCTGATGCGGAAATTGAAGCGCACCAATCCGGGATATGATCACTAGAGATCAAATGGCTGGCGGGACAGGATCTCGACTTTTTTGTCGGTGAAGACAGCGGAACCCAGTTCCTGTTTCCTGTCCTTTAGAACTCTGTCGCGCTGGTGAAGGATTTCGACGATCGGATCGTGGAAATGCTGGACAGCGGCCGTTAGCCAGTCGTTGACCAGCGGGTCGCCCGGCGCGCCGGTCATATCGAAATTGCGCAGTTGCGAGGCAATTGCCCCGGCTGGCATCATATATTCATAGGTGACCCAATAATTGGTGGTGAACCAGCTGATCGGCATACCGTCCAAGCCGAAGCTCAGCGCGCCAAAATGGACGACGCCTTGGGTATTTTTGCCGTTGGGCAGCTTTGCGGGCGGCTGATAATAGGGTTCGACATCTTCAAACATGTCGAGGGGCAGGAACATGTGGAAATGCCCATGTTCGCCTTCTTCGCGTTCTTCCGGCTTGTGCGCATGGTAGAACCAGCGCGACTTGTTGCCTGGCGCGATGCAATCCCCTTTGGGATAATGCTGATATTGAACGAAAGGGGCGTCTGCCGGTACCACTCTGGGTACTAGCGAGACGCCCTCTTTAGCTATCTGGCCCGTAAGCTCAAACAGCCTTTCTAATGCATTTTTCAATGCGGAATAAGCTGAGCTTACTCGGTAACTGCGTCAGCAGCTGCACAAGCGGCATCGCCGGTTGCATCAGCAGCGGCACAAACAGCTTCGCCAGTTGCTTCAGCAGCGGCACATGTTGCTTCTTCAGCGGCACATGTTGCTTCTTCAGCAGCACATGTTGCGTCTTCAGCAGCACATTCAGCTACCGCAGCAGCGTCGTCAGCCTGTTCTGCGCATGCAGAAAGAGCAGGAACAGCAAGTGCAAGGCCGCCGGCTACAGCCAGCATTTTACGGAAATTGGTTTCGGTAGTCATTTAATATATCCCCTTTGGATGAACTAGACTTTTCCCTTTATCTGGAAAGATATGGGCATGGCAAGTCTATTTCGTAAATATTGCATTAATCTGAGCGATATCCGGTCGGTGATCCGGTTTTGGGACACTCGTTCAGGCCGATCATAACGGCTGTGATCATATGACCGGTTCCTATCGCTCGACGCCGCGAATTTTCCCCCATTGTCGGGTCACGGTATAGCCGAGATAACCAGTGCCGAAGAGGGCATAAAGCGGCTCCGGTATGCCGGCGAGATAGGCGTTCATGCCTGTGGCTATATCGCGAGCGGCCTCTGGGCGGAACGCGGCGATAAGCCCCATTGGTACCGACCAGAGTAGCAGAAAATACATGACATAGAGAAAACTGGGGCGCGCCCGACTCGTCCAGGGATCGGCCGATTGGGCCTCTGCCAATATGGCGGACATCTGGATACGGGCTTCCTCCAGTTCCTGACTGCTTTCCAGTTTGAGCAGTTCCAGCTTGGCTCTGTCACGCGCTTCCTTGTCGGGAATGATCTTGTCTATGATGTTTGAAACGGGTCCGATCAGGGTCGAGAGAATGGACATTTTAGAAGTTTCCTTTCTGTGTGTCAGATTTCTAGAGTTTGCTAAGCTTGGGCTAGAACCGGACTCTTCAACGGGCTCTTCGGGGGAGGGAAAGTGAAGAAAGAGTCTGAAGAGGCTCGCTGAACTTTACAAACTTTACACTGTTATAAGAAAAATAGATTTTGGCGGAATTCAGCCGATCCGGTTGGCCAGCCAGCCGTAGAGGAAGGCCTGGTTAGCCGGACGTGTTTCCGCAAGTTTGATATAGCGGGCGGCCTGAAGCGCCTCGATGGCCTTGAGCAGCACGGTTTTGCCCTGAGGGCCCCGTTTACGAAGAAAAGCGTCGAGAGCAGCCAGCGTTTTCCTGCCAATTGCACAATCGACGGATATATCCTCATAGTCGCGCCCGTTGCGGTTGAGCGCATTGAGTGCGCGCTGCAGGAAGCCTGAAGCTGTACCCGTGCCCATATTGATCCCGGTATCGAAAAGTTGGGCCGCGATGTCCGGCGCATGTTGGGCGATCTGGTCAAAACCGGGCCGCAGCCAATATTTGCGTTTGTAAATTGCGGCGGCATCCTCGCGCGGGAAATGTCGCATATCGCCAGCATAGCCATGAGCCCGTGCGACGGCTTCGGTAACGCCCCATCGGGTCGGGCCACCCCGGTCCGCGGGATGATTGGAGTAATCACCTTCAAGTTTTATGACTTCGTCGATCAACATATTGATATCCTGGGAACTGGTCATCGGGGAATCGCCTTTCGTGGTTGAAAGCCAAACAGATAACCTATTTGGTTATATGTAGGAAAGCATCGACCACTGCCTACAAACGGATCGCAAACCTTAACATTGCAGGTTTTACGTAGGTTTACGGAGTTATTCGGCTTTTTTCCGTGTGTATCTCGAGGCAAATGTTGGAAACTTCCCAAAGGATAATTTAGATGTCATTACATATTGGCGATACCGCTCCAGACTTCACCACAGACAGCACAGTTGGAACGATCAATTTCCACGAATGGGCAGGGGAGAGCTGGGTGTTTTTCTTCAGCCATCCTGCCGACTTTACCCCGGTGTGCACAACCGAGATGGGCCGGACGGCGCAACTGGCGGACAAGTTTGCCGCGCGCAATACCAAGCCGCTAGGGTTGTCAACGGATACTGCAGAGGAGCATTTGAAGTGGATATCGGACGTCAATGAGACGCAGCATACCAACCTGCAATTCCCGATCGTCGCCGATGCCAGTCTCGAGGTCGCCAAGCTCTATGACATGATTCATCCGGAAGAGAGTGATACGGCGGCCGTGCGTTCGGTGTTCATCATTGATCCGAAGAAAAAAATCCGGTTGATGATGACCTATCCGATGAACGTCGGCCGGAATTTTGATGAAATATTACGCGTGATCGACGCGCTGCAACTCTCGGATGCAAAACGCATCGCAACCCCGGCAGACTGGCGTCCCGGTGACAAGGTCATCATTCCCCCGTCCATCTCCAACGACGAAGCTAATAAACTTTTTCCTCAAGGTTGGGACGAGTTGCGTCCTTATCTGCGCCTGACTGACATTGCTTGAGGATTATCAGCATGGAAGATTCCAAAATATCCGAAGTCAGGGAAGCGGTCGGCATATTCGATGGCGAGGAAAGTTTGCAGGCGGCAATTGATGATCTGCTGAGCCACGGATTTGATCGCGCGGAAATTAGCGTGCTCGCGCCGGTCTCAGCGGTCGAGGAAAAGCTCGGGCACCGTCTTAAATCGGTGGCAGAAATCGAGGATGATCCGGAGGCGATGTCAAAAGCCTATATTCCGGTCGAAACGATCGGCGATGCCGAAGGGGCGGTGATCGGCAGCCTGCTATATGTTGGTGCCTTTGCCGGGATCGTGCTTGTGGCGTCGGGCGGCGCTTTGGCTGCTGCATTGGCGGCTCTTGCCCTGGGCGGTTCAGGTACGGCCGTTGGAGTTGCTCTGGCGCGGTTTATCAAACAACATCATGCTGATTATATCGCGGAGCAGCTTGAGAAAGGCGGTTTGTTGCTATGGGTGCGGACATGGGATCAGAAAGATGAAGAAAAAGCAGTAGAATTGCTGTCTGCCCATTCCGGTCATGACGTCCATATCCACGCGCTTCCGGCACAAGATTAGCATTCGACCTACGCAATATTGCGTATCGCGCGGGCGGGTGCACTCGTCCAGACACGATGCATGACCTGGAAAACAATCCGCCTTGAACTGGCCCGAACCGCTGACCATCCCAATGGCTCGTCAGCCCATGCATATGTCTTCCGCGTTCCGTTGAACGATGAAGGCTTCATTGAACCGGAGGCGCTGAAACAGGCTGAAAAACGGCCTGTTGTGCGGCGGTTCTGGCCGGGGGAAGCCGATCAGAGCGGGGTGGTAATTGCATCACCCAAGGGATGGGTCTTTTCCTACAAAGTCGGCGATGATGATGATGAAAGCATTTTTCGGCTCAAGGATCATCCGCTCAAGGTCGGTGAATATCTTACAATCACGGAAACCGATGGCAGCGAGCTGCCGTTTCGCGTCATCAGCTGTCACGAATAAAGACCAATTGAGATATTACGGGGAAGATATATGTCTAAGAGATTGAACATTGCCGGCTTATTGTCGGTCGCAGCACTGGCGCTGACACTGGCGAGCAGCCCTGCCGCAGCGCAATGCGCGATCGGCTCTGAGCCGTTATCTGACCCGTTCGCGCCCTATGAAGAGCCGGGCGCAATCGTTCACAAGGACAGCGGCTTCGTATTTCCTGCAACAGTCGCGGGATTTCGCCGCCAGTGTGAAATGACAACCGATTTTTCCGGCAATAATTTCGAAATCGGCTATTTGCGGGATTTCGAAGATCATGAAATTGAAATTAAGATCGCGATTATTCATCTCGAGCAATTGAATGCCGAGGATCACTATAAAATCGTAAAACCCGACATGCTGTCCCACTATTCAAGCGCGGCCGTCGTTTCGGAGGGCGAGTATTTCGTATCGGGACGTCCCGATATTGCTGCCTATCAGGGCATTTTCGACGGTGACAGCGATGGAGTGCCTTGGCATTTCAGCGTGACCGCGCTGGACTACGGCTATTGGGATGCGCGATTGACGGCTTCCTATCCGCAGGAAATCGATACCGCAGCGCAAGAGGCTATCATGGAATTGATCACGGCCTTCCAGTGGCAGACACCGACCGGTGGAAAGACAGAAAAAGCGGCGCCGTGAACGGTGAGGGAATCTCTATCCGTATTATTCCTTATACAGGTCAGGGATTTGGCTAGCTAGTCTTCACCCAATGACTGGTCCTGAGCGGGACTTGCAATTCCGGGAGATTATATATGAAATCCGTGCTGCTATATATTGCCGATGATGAGGGTTTTGAGGCCCGCTTTCAGGCCGCACTCGATTTGACCCGTTCGCTGGGCGGGCATCTTCATTGCCTGCGCGTCAATCCCTATAACTCGCAAGTGGCTTTTGACGGCGTCACCGGCATATCGGTGATGTATGATGTCAGCCAGATGTCGCGTGAATTGGATGAAAAACTGCGGGCGGAGATCGAAAAACGTCTCGCTGATGAAGATGTTTCATGGGATTATCGGGAAGAAAATGCGGATCCCGCGCGCGGGCTGTCCAAAAACTCCTCGTTGGTCGATATCATTGTTCTGAGCTCTGCCAGCCAGGATAAAGATAACGCCTTGCCGCTAGGAATTTTGGGCGACGTCCTGTTTAATGCGACCGCTCCGGTCATTGTTCAGCCTGATGACGTGAAAAAGTTCGATGCCTGTGGTGCTGCTCTGGTTGCCTGGAACGGCAGCTTTGAAGCAGGCAATGCGTTGCGCGCTGCGGTGCCATTGCTGAAAATGGCCAGTGACGTCCATATCCTGACGGTCGAGGAGGACAAGGATCACGATCTTCCGCAGCTCGCCGCATCGGAATATCTGGCCTATCACGGTATCAAGTCCGAAATTCACAGCCCACCGGCCGGCAAAGCCCCGGTGGATGCCACGCTGCTCGCAGAAGCGAAAAATGTGAAGGCCGAATATATCGTGATGGGCGCTTATGGGCACAGCCGGGCGAGGGAATTTCTATTTGGCGGCGTAACACGCAACCTCTTCAAAAACTGCCACATACCGCTTGTTGTCTCCCACTGAATGACAAAATATCGTAGCATCGGCAGATCAGATTTTCTTGTGGCAATGCCTCCATTCTGTGTAGGACATGCATATTCGCTAGTTGCGATGGGGCAGCCAAGGGATAGACATAGCAGGTGCGCGAAACGATTGCCTTTGACACAAAGCAGATTCCCTATCTGGAATCTATTCTGTCCGGGCTACCCAATTGTGTTATGATTGTCGGGCGCGATCTCCAGGCAATCAATTGCAGTTTTGCTGGGTTGAGCGTCTTGGGCGTCTCCAGCTTTGCGGAGCTGCCACAAGGCGCGCCGGGCACTTGCGTCGCCGAGGGCCATCGACCTTTTTTCAATGAAGCCATGCTCAGTGCATTCGATGTGCGTCCGAACATGGATATTGAGCCGTTTGAAGTGAAGCTCGAGTTTCCGGATGGCCGTTCCATGCTTGCGCTGTGCAATCTGGCTCCACTGGCCAATCCACAGGGTAATGTCGACGCCGTGATGATATCCTTTCAGGATTTAACCGCGCTCCGAACGACCGAAAGCAAACTGGATCGCGCCAATTCCATATTGAAATCGATCCTGACAACCATACCCGACGCCATGATCGTGATTGATGAAGATGGCTTGGTCAGTTCTTTCAGCGCGACGGCAGAAAAGATGTTCGGCTATGATCAGGAAGAGATAATCGGTAAAAATGTCAAAGTCTTGATGCCCGAACCTTATAGAGCGGCGCATGACGGCTATATCGAGCGCTATATAGAAACCAATGAAAAGCGGATTATCGGTATCGGGCGAACCGTCGTTGGCTGCCGGAAAGATGGCACAACCTTTCCGCTGCAACTGGAAGTCGGGGAAGCAAAAATCGGTGATGAGCGCTATTTTACCGGCTTCATTATAGACCTGACCGAGAAAAAGCAGACGGAAGCGGAGCTTCAGTCGCTGCAGGCGGATCTGGCTCATGCCTCGCGCTTGAGCGCCGTTGGAACATTGGCCTCTGCGCTCGCCCACGAGATCAACCAGCCGCTAACCGCGATCGCGAATTATCTTTCGGCCGCGCGGGATATGGTGGACGGCGATTTGGCGGAGAACCGGGAGCTTTTCCGCGAAGCACTGCAGGAAAGCGTGTCCGAGAGCTTGCGGGCAGGAACCATTGTCCGGCGGCTGCGGGAATTTGTCTCGCGGGGGGAGATCAACCGGCGGGTTTTATCCATTGCCCAGGTGGTGGAAGATGCGAGCGTTCTCGGTCTGATCGGAGCGCAGGAAAAAGGCGTGCAATTTTCGATTGATATCGCGCCCGATACCAATCATGTTTTTGTCGATCGCGTGCAAATCCAGCAGGTGATGGTCAATCTGATGCGCAATGCCATCGAAGCGATGGCCGATAGCGTTACCAAAAATCTGCATATTGGCGTTACGTCGATCGATGATGACCGGGTAGAAATAGCTGTATCAGATAGCGGATCCGGCATTGATCAGGAATTGGGGCACAGGCTGTTCGACCCTTTTGCCAGCACCAAAGGCGACGGCATGGGCCTGGGCCTTTCGATCTGCCGGACGATTATCGAGGCGCATGGCGGGACAATCGGTGTCGAACCCAATCCCGAAGGCGGGACGATATTCAGGATAACACTGGAAAAGGCAGGACAGGAGCAAGATGATGAGCAATGAGCGGCTGGTCTATGTCGTCGATGACGATGATTCCGTTCGGCGATCCGCTGCATTCATGTTGCGGCACGCCGGTTTCAAAGTCGAACCGGTCGAGTCCGGGGTTGCCTTTCTGAAGCTGGCGAAGGGCGCGGAACGGGGCTGCGTGCTGCTGGATGTGCGGATGCCGGAAATGGACGGCCTGCAGGTTCAACAGCAGATGATCAAGGATGGCATCGACATGCCGGTGGTGATCCTGACCGGTCACGGTGATGTTGAAATCGCAGTCCAGGCGATGCGGGCCGGAGCGATCAATTTTCTCGAGAAGCCCTATGAGAAAGAAGCGCTGATCGGGGCGATGGAAGAAGCGTTCAGCCGGTTGGAAAATAGCAATCTCAAGGAAATGGCCGCATCAGAAGCGAAAGTCCGGCTCGCCTGCCTGACCGGACGGGAGCAGGATGTGCTCGACGGTTTAATGACTGGCTATCCCAACAAGACCATCGCTTTTGATCTCGGTATCTCGCCAAGAACGGTTGAGATTTATCGCGCCAATATGATGGAGAAGCTGCGCGTTCGCAGTCTGGCAGAAGCCCTGCGGATCGGATTTGCAGCGGAAAGTGGTGAAGACCATGATGCGCGGGCTGAATAGCGGGCTGTTGAAACTCAGCTTTTCGGACTTTTCTTGCGTGACAGGCAGGCGTGGCACGGTTTCGCGCAATCATTCTTGCCATCATTCTGTTCGACAGGAATGGAAATAGTTCGCACCTGGCCATCAGCCGAACAAAGCTCGATATTCATCATTTCGGATTTTGCCGAGAGCGGCATGGCTGCAAGCGGCAGCGCAATCGCTGCGATTGCAAATTGGCTGAACCGTGAATTTCTGATGATAGCGATCATGATGGCTCGTCTTCCTCGTCGTCGATCAGGACCCGCTGGGCGGCGCCGTCGAGATCTTCGAACTGGTCGTTTCGCATCGCCCAGAAGAAGAATACCAACCCGCCAAGCCCCATGAACAGGGCAACCGGTATCAGGATTGCCAGACCGCTCAATTGGCCGCTCCGTTGAGGCGCAGGGCGTTGCCCACGACGATCAGCGACGATAATGACATGGCAATCGCCGCGATCAGCGGCGTGACCATGCCGGTGAGCGCCAGCGGGACGGCGAAGATATTATAGCCGATAGCGAGAGCGAAATTCTGGTGGACGATCTGCATGGTGCGCCGCGCAACCCTGACCGAAAGCGCTACCGGCATCAGGGATTCGCTGGTAAAGACGGCATCGGCGGCTTGCTGACCGACATCGCTGGCCGTACCGGGCGCAATCGAGACATGGGCTGCGGCAAGGGCAGGGCCGTCGTTCAGGCCATCGCCAACCATAAGGACTTTGTGGCCACTATCGGTCAGCCGCGTGATTGCTTCGACCTTGTCCTGAGGCGAGGCACCGGCTTGGGCGGTGATTCCAAGAGCGTCGGAAACCTGAGATACAGACATGGCATTATCACCGGATATGATTGACGCAGGCAATCCCAGCATCTGCAATCTTGCAATGGTCTCTGCTGCATCCGGCCGGATTTCATCTTGTAGCTGGAGCACGACTATTTCGGTTCCAACGGTCAGCTGGCTGGAAAGATGGTCCTCGGATTTCTCGGGCTTGCCGAGCATTACTTTTATGCCGTTCCAGCTTGCCGCCATGCCTTCGCCGGGCAATTCCTGAATGTCTTCCAGCGCGGCCGGTTCGATATCGAGCGCCAGCAATCCGGAGCGTATACCTTTGCTTACCGGATGACGGCTGGCTTGGGCCAGGGCCAGAGCAATCTGCTTTTGCGCCAGGCCAAGATCATCGAGATTGACCGGTGTCGGTCGACCGAGGGTGAGTGTGCCGGTCTTGTCGAAAAGCGCATAGTCGACCTCTGCCAGCCGTTCCAGTGCGCTGCCGTCCTTGACCATCACGCCTTTGCGCAACAGCGCGCCCGAGGCCACGACCTGTGCTGCCGGTACTGCAAGGCCCAGAGCGCAGGGGCAGGTGATGATCAGCACGGCGACCGCGATGAGCAGGGACTGGTGCCAGCCGGCGCCGGCAAACATCCAGAATATAAAGGCGAGCAGGGCGAGGCTATGCACCGCAGGCGCATAATAGCGGGCAGCCCGGTCGGCGACGCGCACATAGAAGGAACGGCGCTGACCAGCTTCGTCCATCAAACGGGCGATGTCCGATACGCTGGTGTCTTCGCCAGTCGCAGTGACCTGCACAATGACCGGCGATGAAAGGTTGAGCGTACCGGCAAGCGCCATATCGCCTTTGCCTCGTCGTTGTGGTTCGCTTTCGCCGGTCATCAGCGAACAGTCAAAGCTGCTTGAACCGGACTCAATTAGGCCATCTGCCGCCAGGCTTTCTCCGGCTGCAACCATCATCCGCATATCGGGAAGCAAGTCCTTGGCGGCGACCCACCGTGTCTTGCCGTCATCGTCCAGCACCATGGCACCCGGAGCGGCCTGTTTCAGCAGCGCGCCAATGCCTTCGCGCGCGCGGTCGCGCATCATGCCGTCGAGCACCCGCCCCGCGAGCAGGAAGAACAACAGCATCACCGCTCCGTCAAAATAGGCATGTTCGCCGCCGGTTGCGGTCTCGTATATACTGAGGCCGGTTGCCAGCAATATGCCGATCGAAATCGGCACATCCATATTGGTCCGGCCATAACGCAGCGCCATGGCCGCAGAAGCAAAGAACGGGCGTCCTGAATAAGCGATCACCGGAATCGCGATTAGCGCGGAAAGCCAGTGGAACAAGTCCCGCGTGACACCGCCTGCGCCAGCCCAGACGCTGACCGACAGCAGCATGATATTCATCATCCCGAAGCCGGCAACCGCGAGCGCGCGGATCAGCTTGTCTGTGCTGCCTTTTTCCTCGGACAAAGGATTGTCTGCCAGAATCTGGAC
Source organism: uncultured Parasphingorhabdus sp. (assembly GCF_963975555.1). Taxonomy (GTDB): domain Bacteria; phylum Pseudomonadota; class Alphaproteobacteria; order Sphingomonadales; family Sphingomonadaceae; genus Parasphingorhabdus. The sequence continues at coordinate 66,464 of NZ_CAXBHH010000009.1, forward strand.
ATCAAATCCCAGCGCCTCGATTTTGCGCTTGAGCTGAATTTCGTCCAGTTCCGGGAGATGCGATATGGACACCTGTTTGGTCGAAAAATTGACCCGCGACGATAAAATGCCTGGCACATCACTCAGGCCATTCTCAATTTTCGAAATACAACCGGCGCAGCGAATTGCCGGTACTGCAAAGCGCGATACAAACTCCTGTGATCGATCGCCGCCTATCGGTGCAATTGCGTTCACCTTATATCCCGAACCACGCGCATCATATTGTCATTCTGGCTAACGATGATCTTCAATTTCCAACGGCCCTCGGGCAACGGCTCGATACTCTGAAACTCTCCTTCGCCGATATTGGCAAAACTGATCTCGAAAGGCTCCGTCCGACCAATGGGATGCTCTGCCAGGGCCTCCATTGTTGCGCTTTGCAACCCAGCACCATCGGGTCCGGTTACTGTTATACTGGCCTTGTCCGCTTTTCGAACGGCCGGAGAAACGGTCCAGCCGTGCGCTTTCTGTGTGCGGGCCTGTTCCAGCCATTGATTATATTTCTGGCTCGCGACATAACTATTGTCGACCACCGTGCCGCTGAATGTCGAAAGCGCGAACCGCGCCATAATCATATTCACCGTGATAACGACAGCAAAAAACGAAACGATCATGATCGTGGCGTGATAGCCCGTAAATTTTTTCACTTCGCCCGAATTCTTGCTCATTCACCTGTCTCCGGCCGTTCAAAAAATACCTCGTCAATATCATTGGCCTCGGCATCATCGACCGCGGTAACCGTTACGGCAAAGTCCTCGCGGACAGGCCCTTCGCCGGGTGCCGCTACATAGAGCCGCAGTCTGGCTACGCTATCGGCCGGTACTTTGGTTATCAGTGTCTGTCCTGCGGTTTCGCGTGATCCACTATTGGACCACATCACTCCGCCTTTAAGTTCCGTCATGCCGATGATCATGTCGCGCGGCCGGTTCTGCATATTGCGCAGGTTGATTGTGTAGCTGTTGCGGACGTGGCCGTCGGCAAGCTGGACATAGACCGGGTTGCGGTCCTTGTTGGCACTGATGTCGATGCGCGTCCGATTGCCAACCGCAAACAGCATTGCCAGACCAATCGCGCCCCAGATCGAGAAATAAGCGATCGTACGAGGACGAAACAGAGTTTTCAGAACCGGCTCGTGGGGCTTTCCGGCTTTTTCCAGCTCGGCATCTTCCAGTGTCGCATAGTCGATCAGCCCGCGTGGGCGTCCGACCTGATCCATCACCTTGTCGCAGGCATCGATGCAAAGAGCGCAGGTGATGCAGCCGATTTGCGGTCCTTCGCGAATGTCGATGCCGGTCGGGCAAACCGCGACGCATTGATTGCAGTCGATGCAGTCGCCAAAGCTGCCCGGCTGGGCTTCCGCCTTTTTAACGCTGCCGCGTGGTTCGCCGCGCCAGTCCTTATAGGTGACGGTCAGCGATTTTTCGTCCATCATCGCGGCCTGGATACGGGGCCAGGGACACATATAGATGCACACCTGCTCGCGCATGAAACCGCCGAGTATGAAGGTGGTCATCGTCAGTACGCCGACCGTCGCATAAGCGACGAAGGCCGCCTGACCGGTCCAGAAGTCGACAACCAGAGTGGGGGCATCGGCGAAATACATGATCCAGGCGCCGCCGGTCCAGAAGCCGATGAACAACCAGACCGACCATTTCAGCAGGCGCTTGCCGATCTTCTTTGGTCCCCAGGGAGCGTCCTTCAGCCGGAACTGGGCGTTGCGGTCGCCATCAATGGCGCGCTCGACATGCTGGAACAGGTCGGTCCAGACGGTTTGCGGGCAGGAATAGCCGCACCATGCCCGGCCCACGGCAGAGGTGACGAGGAACAGCCCGATACCGGCCATGACCAGCATACCCGCAACATAATAAAATTCATGCGGCCAGATTTCGATGCCGAACATGTAAAAGCGCCGGTTGGCGAGGTCGATCAGGACCGCCTGATCAGGCGCATAGGGACCCCGATCCCAGCGGATCCACGGGGTGATATAATATATGCCGAGGGTGATCGCCATAATCACCCATTTTAAGCGGCGGAAGGTCCCGTTAACCGCCTTGGGAAAGACATCCTTGCGCGCTGCGTATAGCTTCAGATCGGGATCCAGAATTTCCTTAGGATTGTTCATCATCTCCGCTCTCAGCTTTTGGCTCAGCCGCTGTATCTGCGGCCAGAAGCTTTTCACCGCCACCCAGAGAATGCACGTAGGCAGCGAGCATCCGGATCGTCGCTGGGTCAAGCCTCTGGCCCCAGCGCGGCATTACGCCATAGCGGGCATTGGTAATCGTTTCGGTCAACGTAGCGCGATCAAGGCCGTAGAGGCTGATCGCATCGGTGAGGTTGGGCGCACCCTGAACCCGGTCACCTGTGCCATCGGCACCGTGGCAGACTACGCAATTGGTTTCGAACAAGGCGGCTCCCCGCGTCGATGCTGCACTTTTCTTTTCCCGACCGGACAATAATCGGACATAAGAGACCAGATCCTGAATCTCTTTCGATTGCAATATGCCGTCTCTACCGAACGCCGGCATTTGCGAGAAACGGGTCTTGTCATGGTCCGGGTTCCGGATACCGTGGATCAGCGTATATTCGATCGTTTCGAGATCGCCGCCCCAAAGCCAGTCATCATCGTTGAGATTGGGATAGCCCTTGGAACCCGCTGCACCGAACCCGTGACATTGTACGCAGTGGACCTTGAAGGCTGATCGTCCACCTTCAATTGCCTGTTGCATAAGCTGCGGATTATCTTCCAGCGCGCGCATGTCGGTCGAGACCAATGCCTGTCGAATCGGCTCCAGTTCTGCTTGTCGTGCGGCCATTTCCTGCTCGAGCTGACCCCGGCTGGTCCAGCCTAGCGTACCTTCGGTGGCGGAATTTAACATGGGCCAGGCAGGATAGAGAATGACATATCCGATCGCCCAGACAATGCTTAAATAAAGCGCCCACAGCCACCAGCGTGGCATGGGCGTGTCCAGTTCTTCGATACCATCCCATTCATGGCCAACGGTTTCTGTCCCGGTCGGTTCGTCAATGCGCTTTTTATTGGTCATCATTGCCACCTTTTTCATGGCTATCATCAAAGATTATATTGGCGGCGTCCTTATGGTGCCGGTCCGCGTTCGGGCGGAATGTCCATCCGATAAAGGTCAGGAACACCAGACCCATGAATATGAGACCCCAGCTATCGGCAAAATGACGCATGGCATCATAGCTCATCTTGCCTGCTCCTGCGCTTCTCCGCTTTCAAAGTCGACCAGCGTACCCAACATCTGGAGATAGGCGATCAGTGCGTCCATCTCGGTCAGCTTGTCGGGATTGCCGTCGAAATCACGGACTTGTGCCTTAGGATAGCGCATTTCCAGATCGGTTGAATTGGCCATGGGATCGGCCTGTATCGCCATATCTTCATTTGCTTTTGCAACGTCATCCTTGCTGTAGGGGACACCAAGCCGGACCATGGCTTTGAGGTGAGCGCCCATATCGCCCGGATCCAGCTCCTTTTCCGCAAGAAATGCATAAGGCGGCATGATCGATACCGGCACGACAGCGCGCGGGTCCGTCAGATGCTGGACGTGCCATTCGTCGGAATAGCGTCCGCCAACCCGCGCCAGGTCCGGTCCTGTGCGCTTCGATCCCCACTGGAACGGATGATCGTACATCGATTCTGCGGCCAGTGAATAATGGCCATAGCGTTCGACTTCGTCGCGGAACGGACGGATCATCTGGCTGTGACAGGTATAGCAACCCTCGCGGACGTAGATATTGCGTCCGGCCAGTTCGAGCGGCGTATAGGGCCGCACGCCTTCCACTTCCTCGACCGTATTGTCGATCCAGAACAGCGGAGCAATCTCGACAATTCCGCCAATGGCGACGGCGATGAAGGCAAAGACCGCCAGCAGGGTTATGTTGCGCTCAAGCTTCTTATGGTGATGTGCAAGTTTTGACATATCCCGCCTCCTATTCCGCTGGCTCGGCAATGATCGGCCGATCGGCCTCGGCATTGTGAGGAGTCTCGGTCATCGATTTTTCCACCCGCTGGTGACCGGCAATGGTCATCCAGACGTTGTAAACCATGACTGCGCCTCCGGCGAGATACATCAATCCGCCAGCTGCACGGATCAGATAAAGCGGTTCCATTGCGGAAACGACTTCGCTGAACGCATAGACGAGATAGCCATCGTCACCATATTCGCGCCACATCAGGCCCTGCATGATACCGGCAACCCACAAGGCAGCGGCGTAAAGCACGATACCGATGGTCGCGAGCCAGAAATGCCAGTTCACCATGCGCAACGAATAGAGCCGTTGCTTGTCCCAAAGGCGCGGAACCAGATAGTAGATTGCCGCAAATGTGATCATGCCGTTCCAGCCGAGCGCACCGGCGTGGACGTGGCCGATTGTCCATTCGGTGTAATGGGAAAGGCTGTTAACGGCCTTGATCGACAGCATCGGTCCTTCAAAGGTAGCCATGCCGTAGAAGGCGAGGGCAAGCACCATCATCCGGATGATCGGATCGGTGCGGATCTTGTCCCATGCGCCGTTCAGCGTCATCAGGCCGTTGATCATCCCGCCCCAGCTTGGCATCCACAAGACGATCGAGAAGACCATACCGAGCGTCTGAGCCCAGTCCGGCAGCGCCGTATAATGAAGGTGATGCGGGCCCGCCCAGATGTAGAGAAAAATCAGCGACCAGAAGTGAATGATCGAGAGCCGATAGGAATAGATCGGTCGCTCCGCCTGTTTGGGGACGAAATAATACATCATCGCCAGGAACGGGACGGTCAGGAAGAATGCCACAGCATTATGTCCGTACCACCATTGGGTCAGGGCATCCTGCACGCCGGCAAAGGCGCTGTAGCTTTTCGCGCCCAACAGGCTGACGGGCATCGACAGGCCGTTGACGACATGCAGCATGGCGATGGTCAGAATGAAGCTCAGATAGAACCAGTTTGCGACGTAAATATGTGGCTCGGTTCGCTTCACCAGCGTGCCGATAAAGACCACGGCATAGGCGATCCAGACGATGGTCAGCCACAGATCGACATACCATTCCGGTTCGGCATATTCCTTGGACTGGGTAATGCCGAGCAGATAGCCGGTGGCAGCCAGTATAATGAACAGCTGATAGCCCCAGAAAACAAAACGGGCGAGACGGGGGAAGGCCAGCCTCGCCCTGCACGTGCGCTGCACGACATAATAAGACGTCGCGATGAGCGCATTGCCTCCGAAAGCAAAAATAACCGCAGACGTATGCAGCGGTCGCAACCGTCCAAACGTCGTATATTCGAGCCCTAGATTGAGCGCCGGAAACACCAGTTGCAGGGCAATATAAAGGCCGACTGAAAAGCCGGCGATGCCCCAGAAAATGGTCGCAATCACACCCCAGCGGATGGGATCGTCGTCATATTTCCCGGGATCGGCGGGCGCTTTCAATATTCCGCGACCGATGGCAGCATAATCCGCCTTGCTCACGGTGACCCAGAGGGCAATCAGGCAGGCAAGCATGATGATTGCCATATGGATAGCGAAGCCACTGTCCACAGCCAATACCATCGCAATGAATGCCAGAAATACGAGCGCCAGCCATCCGCCAGCCTTCAGCAGTAAATTGTCCATAACGTCCTTCCACGTTTAGTCGGAATGCCGCTACCAGCCCACCGTTGAACGCGACATAGGTAGAGTTACGTATACGGTTAATCGAACGGGAACAAGTTGTCAGTCGACCGCGATTTGGGCCCAGACCGGCAAATGGTCGGATGCCTTGCGGGCCGCCGGACTGTCGTGAACACCCGAGGCCGACGATTGGATGTCGTCGGAATGCATGATCCGGTCGAGCGTCGCGATCGGACTGCGGGAATGAAAACTGCGGCCACAATCGACCATCTCGAAGGCCTTGCCAAAATCCTTCAGGCAACCGCTGGCAGCGCTCCATTCATTGAGATCGCCCATCAGCACGACCGGGACATCGCGTTGCTTTTCCTGCGCGAGCTTGATGATCGCAGCGGCCTGCCGTCTGCGCCATAGGCCAGACAGGTCGAGATGCATGCCGAAAATCGCCAGCTCTTTGCCCTCCCACTCGCAATGGGCCATGATCGCGCCGCGTGGTTCGAGGCAGGGTATATGCATGACATCGTGCGCGATCACCGTTGCGGATTTGCGGACCAATATTGCATTGCCGTGCCAGCCCATGGAATCGATCTGTACATCCAGCGGAATCGCCCGATAGTCGCTGTGCATCTCGAGCAGCTTCTCGGGAATAGCAGCGGCCCTTGCGCCAAAACGGCGGTCAGCCTCCTGCAGCGCGATAATATCGGCGTCGATCTCGTTCAGCACGTCTACGATCCGGCCGGGGTTGCGACGCCTGTCGGTGCCCACCCCCTTGTGGATATTATAACTTGCGACCTTCAACATTAGTTTTTTCGCTGAATTAGAATGGGTTGATCGTGTAGCCTTGCTGTTGCAGCAAAGCGTGCGCGGTCATTGCTGAGAGCGACATTTTTACGCCCGGCAGAAGATCATCATTGCTAATGCCATTGGCTGCTGCGCTTTGGCCGCACAGGTAAAATTTGACGCCATGGTCCTGCAATTGTGCGATGGCAGCAGCACTGGCATTTTTCCTGCCGTCTTTTTTTGCCGCGAAGAAATTCTGATTGGTCAGGTCGACGGATGCGCCGCCATGTACAACGATGGCGAGATGGATATTCTCTTCCGGAACCCCGGCTTTCACTTGCATGTTGATGAAGCGGGCAGCGCTTTCGATAGTGCGGTTGATCTTGTCCGGATCAGCCGCCGTCGAGACGTCGAAGGCAATGTGAAATGTCGAGTCTGCAGCCAGGGGCTCGCTTTGCTCAACCGGCGCAGTCGGACCGAAATCCGTAAAAACCGGGCCGGGCTTGAAATTTTCCATCTGGGCCGACGCGGGTTGCGCGAGGGCCAGTAGCGGCAACAGGGCGACAAGAAGGGTTTTGTGCATTTTCATTCCATTTCATTATGATATTTGAGGCAAAAGTGATGCTTGCTTAATATCCAATCGCCTGACCATCTTTGCGCATTTCGGTGGCGCCGGTATAGACGCCTGTCTCTGCGTCGCGGGTGATCGCCTGATAGCCGCCGAACATCGCGCCGTTATCAACAACTTCTACAACATGTCCCATCGCCCTCAGCCTTTCGATCGTTTCCGCCGATATGCCCGGTTCGACATTGAGTATACCCAGCAGATCGGCACCGGTTCCAGCCAGATCATCGGTTGGCTGGCGTCCGCCGTCATGGTTCAGGCGCGCCGCGTCTCCGGCTTCCTGCAGATTCATGCCATAATCGACCAGATTGATCATCACCTGGACATGGCCCTGCGGCTGCATGCCGCCGCCCATCAGGCCGAAAGACATGAACGGTTTGCCGTCCTTCTTCATGAAGGCGGGGATGATCGTCTGGAATGGACGTTTGCCGGGCGCGTAGGCATTGGGATGGTTGGCATCGAGCGAGTATAATTCTCCGCGATCCTGAAACATGAAGCCGAGCCCGTCTGCGACCAGCCCGCTGCCCATGCCGCGATAATTGGACTGGATCAGGGACACCATCATGCCATCCTTGTCGGCAACGGTGAGATAGGTCGTGTCGCCTTCGCCTTCCAGCTTCGGCTCGCCCGGACCGAAGCCGGGTGTGGCTTTGGCCGGATCGATCAATGCGAAACGCTCCTTGCCATAATCATCCGACAGCAGCCAATCCAACGGGGCAGGGGAGGCCTCTGGATCAGCGTAAAAGCGTGCGACATCCTCAAAGGCCAATCTTTTCGCTTCGGTAATATAATGCAGCACCTCGGCGCTGCCGCGCGGCCATTGGGTCAGATCGACATTCTTGAGGATATTCGCCATCTGCAGCGCCGCGAACCCTTGCGAGTTAGGTGGCAGTTCGCACAGCTCATAACCCTTGCGATAGTCAACGCAGCCCGGTTCGACCCACAGACTGCTGTGCGCGGCGAAGTCCTCGTAACGCAGATTGCCGCCAATCCGTTTGAAATAGCTATCGATGGTTCTCGCAATTTCGCCTTTGTAAAAGGCATCGCGGCCACCGGTGGCTATCTTGCCGAGCGTGTTGGCGAGATCAGGATTCTTGAAAATCTCGCCCGCCTTGGGCGCACCGTTTTTGAAATAGGTGTTCCGCGCATTGTCAAAATCACCAATCATATCGAGGCTTTGCTCGAATCTCTTGAGATTGCTGTCGAGATAATAGCCGATCACCGGCGCTACCGGATGGCCTTCCCTGGCATAGGCGATGGTCGGCGCGAGGATATCAGCCATGCTCAGCTTGCCGAATTTTCCGTGCATTTCGAACCAGGCGTCGACGGTCCCGGGAACGGTAATCGGCATCGGGCCGAAGGGCGGGATGGTCTTGCTGCCCTTGAGCTGCTTGATGAACTGCTTGTAGCTGGTTCCCATCGGGCTTTTGCCCGATCCGTTGAGGCCGTATAATTTCTGTGTTTTCGGGTCCCAGATGATCGCGAACAGATCGCCGCCCATGCCGTTGCCGGTCGGCTCCATCAGACCCAGCGCCGCGTTCGCCGCAATCGCCGCATCGACCGCCGTGCCGCCCTTTTTGAGAATATCTATGGCGATCTGGCTGGCCAGTGGATGAGCGGTCGCCGCCATGCCATGCTGGGCATATACCGGACTGCGCGACCAGGCTTCACCTACTGGCCGCCCGCCGGCACCTATATCCAATGCCGGTTTCTCAGGAGTTTTTGTGTCCTGCGCAGTGGCAGGGCTGGCCGTGAACGCGGCGAGGGCGATGGTGGAAAGAAGCAGGTTGCGCATGTTATCATCCGTCTTGAAGGGGCGTGTGTATGGCGTGGTGCGTGAAATGCCCACTCTAACCAGTCTGCTTCCCGCATCAAGTAGGAACGATGGTTGTAGTCTCGATTTGAATTGCCGCTTTTGGGTCTCGGCGGCTATTCAGCCAGATATAGACTCATCGCCCACGGTGGGCCCACGAGCGGACATTGAAATGTTGAAGCTGTCAGTCAGCAACCGCCCCAATTGCAGCCGCTGGTATTTATGATAATGGAAGACCCATGAGCTTACTAACTCCACCTTGCCCTAGCTGTGGAATAGCAGTGCCGTTCAAAAAAACTCAGTGGGGGTTGGGGAAGCCTTTTGCGTGTGAAGGTTGTAACGCCAAGCTACTGATCTCGCGCAACTACTGGATAGGTTTAGGGGCTTTCATAGTCTTTTGGCGTCTTAAAGGGCGTGCGGAAACCACGGCAGAAATTTTACTCCTGCTTGTTGGACTTCTATTAGCTGTTCTCATTCTCTCCCGCGTCTTTCTTACCCCGAGAATCGTTTGATCCCAATGGCCGCTCGCCACCCAAGTTCGGTCATTCAGCCGCAAATTGGGATGTGCTAAGAGCGGAAGACCCTCGCTTACCCTTGATGAGGTCAGGCGCTTTAGATGCAAGCGGCCAAGCCGCTAGTTGAATTTTTACGAAGCAGGGAATATCTGTGCTGTGCTAGAATTTTAAACATCGCTCGAGCACATCGTGTATCCGCCAAAATCCGAAGCGGCGTTCTGGCAGGACTTACGGTCTGAGAATCGGTGGATCAATTGATGCGAGAAAATTATTGTTTGAACGATTGAAAGTCGCGTCCCAGTACATGCTGCCAAAGCGGGGCCTTACTGCCTTTGCCGGGCGCGTTGCCGAAGCAGAGCGAGGCGAGCGAACGACCCGGCTGATACGCTGGTTCGTCGACAAATATGCTGTCGATATGAGCGAGGCAGAAAATCCGGACATCTCGAGTTATAACAGCTTCAACGCCTTCTTCACCCGTCCGCTCAAAGCCGGCGTGCGACCTATATCGGAAGCGGATTTTGCCTGCCCGGTGGATGGCGCGATCAGTCAGGTCGGTGCTATTGATGACCACCACATTCTTCAGGCTAAGGGCCATTCGTTTACTACGACCGAGTTGCTTGGTGGCGATACAGCATTAGCAGCAAAGTTCCGCAACGGCAGCTTCGCCAATGTTTATCTGTCGCCCAAGGATTATCACCGCTTGCATATGCCTTGCGACGGCAGGCTCATGAGCATGATCTACGTGCCGGGCTCGCTGTTTTCCGTTAATCCTATTACTGCGCGCGGCGTGCCTAACCTCTTCGCGCGAAACGAACGGGTGGTATGTATATTTGAATCAGCGGAGCATGGTACGTTCGCGATGGTCCTGGTTGGTGCTACAATCGTCGGTAGCATGGCAACGGTTTGGCACGGCGTAGTCAGACCAAAGCCTGCCAAGAAGATTATGCAATGGAATTATACGGATCTGAATGTCACGCTCGAAAAGGGCGAAGAGATGGGGCGGTTCCTGCTCGGCTCCACGGTGATCATGCTGTTCCGGCCACAGACCGTCGCTTTCTCAGCTGACTGGGCACCGGAGAAATCGGTGCGTCTCGGCGAAAAAATGGGCAATCGGCCGCGTTTGTGAAGTTTCATCGACCAGCATCGCAAGTCTTCCAACTTGGCAGCGTCTGGCAGTTCGCTGCTATTCGTTGAACCATCCGTTTAGTCCGCTTTCGTGGGCGGCCTCGACCGGTGGGATGCGTTGCGGAGCTATGTAGCCACAGCGGCGCGAAAACGAGAGCGCAGCTTCACTCCGAGCGGATCAATCCCGCCTCGCGCATCAGCGTCTCCAGCTTGATCCCGCCAAAACCATAGGCCTTTTTATAAGCTTCATATTGCTCAAGATATTTGGGGGACGGCTTGTTCTTCTTGATGGCTGTGATCAGCGTGTTCTTTTGCGTGTGCTCGGTAGAGACGAAATCGATGACGTCGACTTGGTAACCCTGAGACCGGAGCAGCATCACGCGGCTGTTGTCGGTGATCAGGTCGGCCTGTTTTTGCAGAAACAGGCCGTGCGAGATGAACTTCCGGTTTTCGGTCTCGCTTTTTTGCAGGTCCACGAGAACTTCGTGCTGGCAGCAGGGGGCGCAGACGATCAGTTTGGATTTCGACCTTATGCCATAGAATAAGGCATCATCGGTCGCCGTGTCGCAGGCGTGCAGGGCGATGATCGCATCATAATAGCCCTGAACGAAATCCTCGGCTTTCATATTGTGAAATGCCAAATTTTCAAAACCGGACGTTTGCGCCGCTTCATTGCAAAGGTCGACCATCTCCGAGCGTGTATCAACACCGTCTATCTTCGGGTTTAGTCCGGCCTGGGCCAGTTGGTCATACATCGCAAAGGTGAGATAGCCCTTGCCCGATCCGATATCTAGAACCTTGACCCGCTTCTGTTTGACCGCCTGCGTCCGCTCGATCCGTTCAATGAAAATCTCGACGAAGCGGCAGATCTGGCGATATTTCCCGTATCTATTAGGCTTGATCTCTCCGGCGTCGTTCGCAACGCCTAGCGCCTTCAGAAAGGGGCTGTCGCTTTTGATCCGGTAGTTCTTGTCGCGGTTATGGGGCTTTGTATCGGTCATCGGCTAGGCCATAAATATATTTGTCAGGATTGATAGTTTTTTGGTGATTACCGGGTTCGGGAATTGCCAATCGGGTTAGTGGTGCCGCTCCTAACAACGCGATTACCCGCAGGGCTTGCGCCTCAAGCACTATGAGGAAAATCATCCCAAAAGCTGTAAGTGATGGACCCTATCCACAGAGGACAGGCTGGCCCACAAGATTTTCGTTCCACCTATAAGGTGAGGTTATACCTTTAGTGCTGCATATGATATTACCGCTGGAGCCCAATCGCCTACCAAAGGGTCGAACTCTAACAACGGTCGGCGCTATGATACAAACTCCATATCTACTTTATCTCGGATCCACGTCAGATCCTTTATCGATCAAGACCTCCCGCGGGATTGCGATGTTTCGTCCTGATGATTGCGTCGGAGAATTCGTGCATGAAGGCAGTCCCCTGACCCTCGGCTTGCCTCAAATGGCCTTCTCGCAAGCAGTGCAAGCGGGAGCCAAGACACTGGTCCTCGGAGTTGCGAGTGCAGGCGGGGCGCTAACCGACGAACTTATAACAGATGCGGAAGCCGCGCTGAACGCAGGGCTGGACATCGTCTCGGGATTGCACAGCCGTTTGCGGGACGTTCCCAAGCTTGCGGAAATAGCCGCGCGCAATGGGCGCAGGTTGATTGACGTGCGCGATCCCGCCACGGATTTGAAGGTTGGAACCGGGGTGCGCCGCGAAGGACTACGTCTTCTTACCGTCGGCACCGATTGTTCGGTAGGAAAAATGGTCGCAACGCTTTGCATTGAAAAGTCGATGCGGGCTCGCGGCTATCGCGCGGACTTCCGCGCCACCGGTCAGACAGGCATAATGATCGCCGGGTCCGGCGTGCCGGTTGATGCCGTTATCGCCGATTTTATTTCCGGTGCGATCGAGCAGCTTGCGCCAGAGAGAAATGACGGTGGATGGGATCTGATCGAAGGGCAGGGTTCGCTTTTCCATCCGTCTTTCGCCGGCGTTTCAACGGGGCTTCTCCATGGCGCCCAACCCAGCGCGATTGTTATCTGCCATGAACCGATGCGGACACATATGCGCGGGCTTCCGCATTATCCGATGCCAACCCTTGAAAGCACGATCGCCGCAAATCTCGAACGGGCACGTCTCACCAGTCCGGACGTAATCGCGGTCGGGGTTGCGGTTAACACCTCCATGCTGGCCGAAAAGGACGCTCGGATTGTGTGTGACAGAATTGCGGAAACGACTGGTTTGCCTTGCGTCGATCCATATGCACAAGGCGCTGATCCCATAATTGACAGGATTGAAAAATGCTTCGCCATCTCTCGGCCATCCACGTCCCTTTCCGCCTGAAGCGGCCTTTTCGCATTTCGCGGGGGATCAAGTCGGTATCCGACACCATCTTCGTGGAAATTCGTGATGGCAACGATATAGGGCGTGGTGAAAGCGTGCCTTATGCCCGTTATAATGAAACGATTGACGGAGTGCTTGCCCAGATCGACTCTGCTCGCGGAGAAATTGAAGCGGGCGCTGATCGTGAACGGTTGTTGGAGATCATGCCGCCGGGCGCTGCCCGCAACGCCATTGACTGCGCGCTTTGGGATTTGGAGGCGAAGCAGACGGGCCTATCCGTTACTGAACGGATAGGCTGGGAAAAGCTTAAGCCCGTCTCTACGGCCATAACGGTGAGCCTGGATATACCCGAGAACATGGCAGCGGCAGCACAGCAGTTGAAAGATGTGCCGCTGCTGAAAATAAAGGTCGATGCTTCCAATCCGATAGATGCTGTGCGCGCGGTTCGTGCAGTCGCGCCAAATCCTCGAATAATAGTAGATCCTAACGAAAGCTGGTCCATCGAGCAGCTCGCATTGTGGCAGCAACAGCTTGTAGACCTGCGGGTTGACCTGCTCGAGCAACCTTTGCCCGCCGAGAATGACGCGGAACTGGAAGGTTTCGAGGCGCTTATTCCGCTCGCAGCTGACGAGTCCGGCCATGTAGCCGACGACCTGGCGCAGTTGGCTCGCCGCTATGACTATGTGAACATTAAACTCGACAAGACAGGTGGCCTGACTACTGCGCTCGCGATGCTGGAGGCGGCTGAACGCGAGGGGCTTGGCCTGATGGTCGGCTGTATGGTTTCCAGCTCGCTTTCCATCGCACCCGCCATGGTAATCGCGCAGCGTTGCGCCTTTGTCGATCTCGATGGTCCGACGTGGCTTATGGACGATCTCAAAAACGGGGTGATAGAAAATTGTGGAACTATGACTCCTCCAGCGCCCGGCTTCTGGGGGTAGGTATATCTTATGGTTATACTGCACTGCACAAAAATCATTGGCTTAAGCATAGCGAACGTTCAAACTGCACATAATATAATTATCATTCGGGGGTTATTATGAAGAATATTATACCAGAAACCGCACGGGCCGTCGCAAGTTCATTGGCGGTCGGGTTGCTGTTGAGCGCCCCGGCAACGGCACAAACCCCGGAACCCGCTACATCAGTTGATATTCTTATAGCAGGCGGAACGATTTATCCGGGCGGCGCTGAACCCTATGTTGGTGATATCGCCATTTCAGGGGACCGGATTGTTTTTACGGGGCAGCATTATGCCGGAAAAGCGCTGCGCACTATTGATGCAAAAAATATGATTGTGTCACCCGGCTTCATAGACACACATACCCATGTCGGCGATGCGTTAACGTCAGATTTGCCGGCCGCAAGGCTGGTAATGCCGTTTCTAACCCAAGGTGTGACCACCGCGTTTATTGGCGTCGACGGCGGAGGGGAAACTGATATATCAGCGGTTTTTGCCAAGGGTTCCGGTCGTGATTACGGTATCAATTTCGCGAGTTATATCGGTCTGGGCGCGCTTCGAAAAAATGTGATCGGAAGCGATGATCGTGCTCCGACGAAAACGGAGCTGACCGAGATGACGACATTGGTCGACGAAGCCATGTGTCAGGGAGCCCTCGGGCTGTCGACTGGTCTATTCTACGCACCTCAAAGTTACGCCAAAGAAGGTGAGGTCGTCACATTAGCGAAGGTGGCGGCCAAACACGGCGGAGTTTATGACAGTCATATCAGGGATGAATCGAGTTACACAATAGGACTCGAAGGTGCTGTTTCCGAGGCGATAGCCATCGGGAAAGAAGCCGGAATTCCAGTACATATTGCGCATATCAAGGCGCTGGGTGTCGATGTACATGGCAAGGCATCCGCTATTATTGAAACGATAGAGAAGGCTCAATCGGCGGGGCAGGTCGTTCATGCCGATCAATACCCGTGGTCAGCGTCAGGCACTGGGCTCGATGCGTCGTTGCTTCCCCGATGGGCCCAAGATGGTGGCCGAAAATCAACTTTGGAGCGATTTGACGACCCTTCACAACTGGCAAAGATCAAAACAGAGATGGCTGACAACCTGCGGCGACGTGGTGGCCCGGATTCGCTGTTGATTACAAGCGGTCCGGCCGATGTAAAGGGCAAGACCCTGGCTGAGCTGGCTCAGGAAGCGGGGGTTGACCCTGTGCAGGCGGCGATCGATTTGTTGCGCCGGTTTGATCTTAGAGTCGCCTCGTTCAATCAGGATGAGGCTGATATTGCTGCCTTTATGAACCGGCCCTGGGTCATGACCAGTTCGGATGCGTCATTGGGGCACCCGCGTTACTACGCCAGCTTTGCCCGGAAGTACGACACATATGTGAAGGATCTCGAGGTAATCAATCTCAGGCAGTTTATCGACCAGAGCACTGCGGTGCCGGCAAAATTATTCTCGCTGGAGGGCCGTGGAACGCTTTCAAAGGGCGCCTATGCCGATGTGCTTGTATTTGATCCTGAAACCTATGCGCCGCGAGCAACGTTCATTGAGCCGACGCTTTTCTCGGCCGGTGTGCAAACCGTGTTGGTCAACGGTGTTCTGGCGATCGACAAAGGAGTGCCCACAGGCAAGGCCGCAGGTCAGCCATTGCCGCGGAAGCCGAAGAACAATGGTTGTTAAGTACCAGTAGGAACGTACTAAATTAATATAATTAACCAGATTTAATAGATACATTTACGCCAAGTAATATGGTGAAATGATTCTAGTGATATAAGTAAAAATAGGGAGTTTAATAATGTCGGGTAAACTAATCACTTCACATATAGCGCTGGCGGCCAGTCTGCTTTTTGCGCCGAACAGCATAGCGCAAGCCCAAACCCAATCGGACGATAGTCAGAAAATCGAAGATAAGGGTAGCGCGCCGATTGTGGTAACCGGCACGCGTATCCAGCGAGATGGCTACAGCGCGCCCACCCCGCTAACCGTATTGAGCACCAGTGACATTGAAGCGAGCGCGCCAGCAAACGTGGCCGACTTCGTAAATGAAATTCCTTCGGTGGTCGGGAGCGCCACGCCTGCTAGCACCAACCTCAACATGAGTTCGGGTACTTCCGGTCTCAATACCATCAATCTTCGCGGACTGGGTTCCAGCCGGACACTCGTTTTGCTCAACGGACAGCGCTCGGTCGGTTCGGCACTTGGCGGACAGGTCGACGTCAATACATTTCCCCAAGCCCTGATTTCCGGAGTTGAGGTTGTAACGGGAGGCGCTTCGGCTGCCTATGGTTCGGACGCGGTCTCCGGTGTGGTAAACTTCATTCTTGATGAAAAATACACAGGTTTGAAAACTAGCGCCGAAGCAGGCATTTCAACATATGGTGATGCCGCCAATCGCAAATTTGACGCCACCTTTGGGACGCCATTTGCCGACGGACGGGGCCATATTCTTCTCAACGGCGAAATAGCGGTTCGTGATGGTCTGAATAGTGTGCCGAGAGACTGGAACAATAAGGGCTGGTACCAGATAACCAACCCTGCATATGTGGCAGGAAACGGTCAACCCGAGCGACTAATCACCGACAAGGCTGGTCTCAGCCTTGCGACACCCGGTGGCCTTATTACAGGCGGGTCTTTGCGTGGTACGTACTTCGGCAATGGCGGTACGATTGGGCAGCTAGACTACGGTACGGTTAGTGATCCATGGTTTGTCGGAGGGGACTGGGCGCTTACTCAGGTCAACAACACCCAATCACTGGATCCTGAAGAAAACCGCAAAAATATCTTTGGTCGGATCAGTTATGAAGTAGCACCCTGGTTGAACGTGTTTGCACAGGCGAGCTATTCTCGATCAGTCAATAGCGGGCAACTCGGTATCCACCGTAATCAAGGCAATGTAACGATCCAGGCCGACAATGCTTTCCTCCCAGCTAGCATCCAGACCCAGCTTGCTGCCGCAAATGAAACTTCATTCAGGTTTGGTACCACAAACGCCGACCTCGGTATTCGGACTAATGAGACAAAGCGTGGAGTACAAAGATACGTTGTAGGAGCAGATGGAGAATTTAGTCTGTTCGGCAATCTTGCCCGCTGGGACGCATATATCCAGAAGGGTATTGCCAAAACGCGGGAATCAGCGCTCGGCATTGCAAATAACACGCGACTTACGCAGGCAACCGACGCAGTATTCGCGCCGGCCGGAAATAGCCTGGGTGTTGCAGCAGGCACGATCGTCTGTCGCTCGTCGCTGACGACCCCTGATAACGGTTGTGTCCCCCTTAACCGCTTCGGGACCAATGTTGCCGATTCAGAAGCAGTCGACTGGATCCTGGGCGATCTCTATCGTTTGCAGCGATTCGAGCAAAACGTCTATGCGGCCAATCTATCCTTCGATGCTTTCCAATTGCCTGCCGGGGCCGTTGCTGTCGCCATCGGCGGTGAACACCGTACGGAAGAAGTCTCCGGTTATGTTGAAGAGCAATATCAGTCAGGCTGGTTTACCGGTAACTTCCTGCCAAGCTTTGGTGATTATTCTGTAACCGAAGGATATCTGGAACTGCTTGTACCTGTTCTCGACAGTCTTGACGTTAATGGTGCGATCCGTGCCACCGATTATTCCACGTCGGGATTTGTAACGACCTGGAAGGTCGGAGCGAGCTTCGAACCCATTGAGGGTCTTCGGTTCCGCGCTACTCGTTCGCGCGATATTCGGGCACCTAATCTGGCGGAATTATTCACGGCGGGTTCCACTCGATCAAATACTGTCCTTGACCCGTTCAATAATAACCAGTCGACACCATTTGCGGGTACCGCGACAGGTAATCCTAATCTTGACCCCGAAAAAGCGGATCAATGGGGCGTGGGCGTTATTTTTCAGCCTTATTTCTTGCCAGGATTTTCTGCCTCGGTTGATTATTACGACATCAAGATCGATGATGCGATTGACTCTCTTGATGCGCAAACGATCATCGATCGATGCTTTGAAGGCGTCACGCAATATTGTGCTGCTATAGTGCGGGGAGCGAATGACTTCGGTACCAATCTGCAGATTTTTGAAAGCCCCTTCAACTTTGCTTCGCAACGCGCGCGCGGACTCGACTTCGAGACGTCTTACCAGACCAGTCTTGGCTCAGGTTCTTTAATGCTCCGTGGGATTGCGACGCTCTATCTTGAAAATACCGTCGACAACGGGCTGGATCCGGCAGTTGATATCGTTGGACAGAATAGCAACGGTGGCAATCCGGAATTTCTGTACAGGTTAACGGCATCTTACAAAAACGGACCACTGCGTCTCAACCTGATTGGACGTGGAATTAGCTCTGGTACCTATGACAATAGTTTTGTCGAGTGCGTCGATAGCTGTCCGGTATCGACTTCCACTGCACGTACGATAAATACGAACCATATTGATGGCGCATTCTATCTTGATGCTTCGGTTTATCACGATTTCAGTTTCGGATCATCTGACCTGACTATGTTCCTGTCTGTATCAAACCTTCTGGACAAGGATCCTCCGGTCGTAGCTTCGGGACCTGCTGGTAGCGCCTATGCAACGCCGGCAACCAACCAGTCTCTCTATGACCTGCTCGGGCGGTCATTTCGGATCGGTGCGAAGATCAATTTCTAACGTCTAGATTTGATGTCTTTAGTGCAGGGGTGGCTAACGCCGCCCCTGCCAATTCATGCTTCGTCAATACATGTCCGGAATATATTGAGAAATTCTTGCGCGACATGGGAAAATGGCCTGCTCTCCAGAGTTATCGCAAACACGTCGAAAGCCAGCGTCGGTTGCAGCGGACTAAATACCAGGGTGTCGTCCACTGTTGCCTGGGCGGTAAAATTGTCCAGCACCGCCATGCCAATTCCTTTGCGGACGAGAGCGGAACCGATATAAAATGTGCGCGCAGATACAACTTCGTTCAGTTCGACACCACTCCTGCCCAATTCGCGACGCAGCAAATCGCCTATCGGGCCGCTTTCTGCTAGGCTTATAAACCTCTCGTTGCAGACTTGTTTCAGCGAAACTCTTTCCGGTAGATCGGGCAGATCTTCCCGCCGATACAGCAGTCCTAGCTCGCCTTCTCCGAGCCAGTTGGAAATGACAGGCAATCCGGGCGGCGCCTTGTAGGCTACCACGATATCAGCCTCCCGTTCGTACAGCGAGCGCGCGATTTCCTCGTGATGCAATGTTTGAAGGTCGAAATAAACGTCAGGGTATTTTTCGGAAAACAAGCTGACGGCCCTTGGCAGAATATCTAGCGCTAGCGAGGGCAGAACAGAAACGCGTAAAGTTCCACTGCCATTGCGAAGGTTTCGCGTAACCTGCCGGAGTGACGAGACGCGTTGTTGGACGTCAGCAACCTCAATGAAAAGCGTATGTGCGTCGTCAGTCGGAACCAGCCTGCCACCGCGCCTGTCGAACAGAGGAAAGCCCAATAGCTGTTCGGCGTGCTTCAAGGTTTTCGTTACAGCCGGTTGGGAGATGTTAAGCGCTCGGGCAGCGGCGCTGACGGTGCCGTGAAGATAAACGGCGTGAAATATCTCGATATGACGCAAACGCATGTTTTGACCTACTTAAGTAAAATGGTGTCCATAAGTTCGCAAAGCTCATAGACGATAATAGGGAACTCGCCGGTAGCCATGATTGCTCTCATGTTGGCAACATCGCTGTAATGCTAGGCGAAGCACAGGAAACTGTATACCGCAATCTTGGAACCCGCTGTTGGCCAAATCAGGCCGATATCAGATTATCGCGTCACGATATAACGTCGGGTTATATCCGAGCATGGAAATGGCTCTAGTTTGAAGTCTGACTGCTGCTAGGCTGCATTATATTTACGGAGAGCTTAATTCGATATGATAAAATATTGGTTCACCACGCCTCTATGGAAACGGGTTATACTGGCGCTGGTTCTGGGCGTTGTTGCGGGCGTGTTGATGGGCGAGCAGGCGGAATCCATCAAATGGATTGGTGACCTGTTCATACGATCAATCAAGATGCTTGTGGTTCCTCTGATTTTTTTCTCCCTTGTTTCGGGCATCACGGCAATCGGTGATATCGGCAAACTGGGCTCGGTAGGGGGAAGGGCAATAGGATTATTCCTCGGCACTGCAGCTATCTCTGTCTCTTTGGGCATGCTCCTCGCCGAGCTCGTCCAGCCTGGTGCCGGACTGATAATCAGCTTGCCCGAGGGGAGCGCAATACCCGCTCCGCCTGATCAGTCGGTAATCGAGATGATCGTAAACCTCGTGCCGGAGAATCCGGTTATGGCGATGGCGCAGGGCAGTATTCTTCCGGTGATTGTATTTGCAGTGCTGTTCGGTATTTCGATCCTTGCGACGGGCGGCGAAGGCGCTCCGCTGGCAAGGGCGATGGATGCCGGTTCTATAGTCATGCAGAAAATGACGATGATCGTGATGGAACTGACACCTTTCGGCGTTTTTGCCCTGATCGCCTGGGTTGCTGGCACATTCGGATTTGAAGCACTGCTGCCACTGGGCAAGTTGGTGATGCTGAATTATGTCGGGTGCGGCCTGATTCTCGTGATCGTTTATCCGCTCATCATTCGCTTCATTGCCCGACTGCCGGTGATTGATTTCTATCGCGGTATTATTGACGCGCAGGCCATCGCATTTTCCACGGCTTCATCGAATGCGGCGTTGCCGGTCACTCTGCGATGCGTTGAACGGAATCTTGGTGTGTCCAACTCGATAGCCAGCTTCACCGTGGCATTAGGGGCCACGATCAACATGAATGGCACCGCCATGTATTTGGGTGTCATCGCACTGTTTGGTGCGCAAGCTTACGGTATCGAGCTTACCTGGATTTCTTATGTAATCATCGCTCTCACATCCACACTCGGCGCGATCGGCGCAGCGGGTGTGCCCGGGTCCGGGCTGGTGATGATGAGTCTTGTGCTTTCGTCCATTGGCGTGCCGCTAGAAACAATAGCTTTCGTCGCAGGGATTAATCATCTGCTGGATATGATGCGGACCATGACGAATGTTACAGGCGATGCCACCGTGGCAGTGGCCGTTGGCCGCATGGCCGGAGAAATCGATGTCGAAGAATATCGGTCGGCTGATGACATATAGGGCGTTCTCGTGACTTTGACGCGTCATCCCTTGGCAGTGCCCTACCGTCTTCTCCTCGTCGCTTCGCTGGAGTTTTTATCAAAACAGGCCCAATCACTCAACAACACCGCTTGACTTAATTACAAAAACATCTATGTTGCATCGCAGCAAAGGCGGCAATTGAAATTGACCGTCTGGCGAGAGTTCTGCGTGAGAGGTGACAAGATCATCTCGAACCTATCGCCTTCATTGCTTCTTTCTTTCCGGCAGCCTGATCACGCGGGTCGTCTTAACAGACGGCGAACACGCGTATAGCTTCCATGCTGTGCGCTGGAAACTTGCTGCTATTACAAGGTATAAAAAATTGACTAAATTTTCTGATTTCGCATTGGCGGAACCTATTCAAAAACGCGTGGCCGAAGGCGGCTACACCACTCCTTCACCGATCCAGCAGCAGGCGATTCCCCCAGCGCTTGAGGGTAAGGATATTCTTGGTATTGCGCAAACCGGTACCGGCAAGACCGCAGCTTTCTCGCTGCCAGCCATTCACCACCTGTTGACCGACAAACGGCGCGCTGGTCGTTTCGAATGCCGGATGCTGGTGCTGGCACCGACCCGGGAACTCGCACGGCAGATTGCCGACAGCATGACCGGCTATTCCAAAGGCCTCGGTCTGTTCATAACCTCTGCCTTTGGCGGCGTACCGATCAACCGGCAGAAGCGCATTCTGGAACGCGGTGTTGACGTATTGGTGGCGACCCCAGGTCGTCTGCTCGATCTGATCGACCAACGTTTCCTGACTCTTTCCAAAGTCGAAATCCTGGTGCTCGACGAAGCCGACCAGATGCTCGATCTCGGTTTCATTGTTCCGCTGAAGAAAATCGTTCCGATGCTGCCAAAACAGCGTCAGAGCCTGTTCTTCTCGGCAACCATGCCCAAGACCATCTCGCAACTGGCCGACCAGTTTCTGACCAACCCCATCCAGGTATCGGTTGCTCCGCAATCGACAACCGCCGAACGGGTTGACCAGCGCGTCACCTATATCAACCAGGATGACAAGCAGCGTCTGCTGAAGGATTTCGTCAACAACGAAAATCCCGATCATATGCTGGTGTTTACCCAGACCAAACATGGTGCCGACAAGGTTGTGAAAAATCTGATGGCCGTGGGCATTCACTCTGCTGCCATCCACGGCAACAAGAGCCAGCCACAGCGCGAACGCGCATTGGGTGACTTCAAAAAGGGTAAGATTAATATCCTTGTGGCGACCGATATTGCCGCGCGCGGTATCGATGTCGATGGCATCACCCATGTCATCAACTTCGACATGCCCAATGTGTCCGAGCAATATGTCCACCGGATCGGCCGGACAGCACGGGCAGGGGCAAGCGGTATTTCCTACTCGCTGGTGGCTCCGGACGAACGGCAGTTCCTGCGCGATGTTGTGAAACTGACCGGCGTGAAGCCAGACGTTATCGCATTGCCGGAAGGTTATGACGAACCGCCTCGCGAAGAAGTTGCTTCGCGTATCTATGGCCAGAAGCCGAAGAAATATGGTGCAACACCGACCCGCAGCGGACCGCCCAAGAACAAGCATAGCGCTCGCAAAGGTCGTCCAGGCGGCGGTGGCGGTTCCGGACGCGGTGGCCCGGGTTCCAGCGCAGGAGCCGGCGCCAAGAGCGACGGACCGAAGCATTGGAACAATGGTGCGAAATCGTTCAAACGCCGTCAGGCGCGCAACGGCGAAGCCTAAGATTATCCGGAGATTAGCGCCTTGCTCTCGGCAAGTGCGCTGATTTCCTCATCACCCATATCCAACCAATCCCGAAGCGCGGCGACATTATGTTCGCCGCGTTTTGCGGTTTTGCTGTCGGCGTCGATGCCGCTCTTCGAATTGGAGAAGCGATAGGGAGACTGGATGGTCCGGCGGGCATTGCCTTCATCGTCCGTTACGTCGACCACCACGCCATTAGCCTTCACGGCGGGCTGTTCATAAACGTCCGGCCCGAACGGGAAGACTTCGCCCCAGGCAAGATTGAGGCGGTCCAGGGCGGCAGTCAGCGTATCGAAATCATCATAAGAATAGATATGTTCTTCCATGGCCTCAAGGCGCAACCGGACCTTTGTCGGCACGTCCGCTCCTTCAGGTGTAGGATCCTGCAGACCGTCTTTCGTCGAAAACATGATCCAAAGCCACTTCATGTCACCGGTAATCAATATCTGGCGGTCTTCCGGCGCTTTCCAAACTAAAGTCTCGGGCGCTTTCGGCCAGATGTCGTCGAGTGCAAAATGGGCATAATCGTCCGAAGAATGCAGCACGTTGAGCATGGCGAGATCAATATATTGACCCTCTCCGGTTTGATCGAGCGTACGCAAGGCGGACAAGATAGCAATGATACCGTGTAGAGAACTGTAGCTGTCCGCCATCGCGAACTGCATATCGGTCGGCTTGCCACCGCTCATCTCTGCCTGCCGTGCAATCAAGCCGCTTTCCGCGTGCAGCACCGGCGCATAAGCCGCCCGGCCGCGTTCGGGACTATTCTGGCCGTAACCGGAAATGGAGAGCATCACCAGCCGGGGGTTGACCTTCGAAAGGTCGGCCCAGCCGATACCGAATTTGTCCATGATGCCGGGCCGGAAATTCTCGACGACAATATCTGCCTCGGCGGTCAGCTTGTGGATTAGCTCGCGAGCGCCTTCGGCCTTCAGATCGACACAGATATTTTTCTTGCCGATATTGAGCTGCAGATAATTTCCACTAACCCCGCTTTCCCGCTTGGCGAGCTTGCGCGTCACGTCGCCTTCCGGTGGCTCCACCTTGAGCACTTCTGCGCCCAGATCCGAGAGCATCCGCGTGGCATATGGCCCCGCCACGACACGTGAAAAATCGAGGACCTTGAGCCCTGCTAACGGGAAATCTGCCATATGTGCCTGACGTTAGAGTTTCATTTGCTGTTTCATGGTCTTTTCCGTACCCGCGCCATAGGGGGGCAGAAAACCGGCAATTTTGGCAATATTGATCTTCGGCTGGCGATAGACGGCCTTGGCGTGGCTGAATTCCTTGAATCCATCCGGGCCGGTATAGGCACCCATGCCGGAAGGTCCGACCCCGCCGAACGGCAGGTCATGCTGGGCGATATGGAAGATCACGTCATTGACGGTGACACCACCGGAAATAGTGCGATCCAGAACCTTGCGCTTGTCGCTCTCCGTTTCCCCGAAATAATAAAGCCCCAGCGGCCGGTCATGATCGTTCACATAGTCAATCACTTCGTCGAGATTGCGATAGGTCTTCACCGGCAGCACCGGACCGAAAATCTCTTCCTGCATCACCCGCATGTCGTCACTGACATTCTGCAACACGGTCAGCGGCATCTTGTTGCTGTTGGTGTTGGAGAAATCCTCGTCACCGGGATTGACGATGGTTTGCTTTGCGCCCTTTTGCACCGCATCGTCGATCAGCCCCTGTAGACGTTCCTTGTGCCGCCCGTTGATCACCGACGTATAGTCGTCATTGGCGATCAGGGTCGGATATTGCTCTGCCACATTCGACACGATAGCTTCGACAACGGCATCTTCCTTGTCCTGCGGGACCAGCAGATAGTCCGGCGCCAGACAGATCTGCCCGGCATTCATCATCTTGCCCATGGCGATGCGCTGGGTCGCCTTCTGGATATCCGCATCCGGCCCGATGATCGTCGGCGACTTTCCGCCTAGTTCCAGTGTCACCGGTGTAAGATTTTGCGCGGCGGCCGCCATCACATGTTTGGCAATCCCGCCACCGCCGGTGAAGATCAGGTGATCCCATGGAATTTCCGAGAAGGACTTGCCGGTTTCGGGACCGCCGGTGATGACGGTCATTTCCTCGGGTGCGAAATATTCGGCGACCAGTTTCTTGACCAGCTCGCCGGTCTCGGGACAGAATTCGGAAAATTTGATGATCACCCGGTTGCCCGCGCCAAAGGCGCCGATTGCCGGATCAAAGGCAAGATTGATCGGAAAATTCCACGGCGCGATAACGCCGACAACGCCCTTTGGCTGATATTCGACCTGACCGCTGGCACCCAGCAGGCCGAGCGGGAAATCCATCTTGCGTTTCTCGGGGCGCATCCACTTTTTCAGATTCTTTTTGTGATCCTTGGCATGGCCGACAATCGACATCAGGTCAGTCATCACGGTCTGGACGCTGCTGCGATGGCCGAAGTCATTGGATACGGCTTCGCAGAGCGCATCCTGATTTTCGATGATCATCTTGGCGGTGCGGTTGATCCGGTCCATCCGGGAATCATAGCTCACTGGCAGCTCGGCATGAAACGCATCGCGCTGGGCCTGAAAAAGCTTCATGATTTCATCTTTGCTGACTTCGCCAGCGGCTGCTTCCAATGCTTCCATCTCTGCTCTCCAAAGGGCAGGGCATTGATGCCCCGTCAAATCCATTTCAATCGACCACTTAAACGGTTTCTTGACGACTTGTCGAGGGTGAACCGGCTATTTTCCCAAAGCGCCGATTGCTTCAGCGGTCGCGACCAGCTGTTTCGCCTGTTTGAGATGCAGCAACTCCGTCATCTTCCCGTCAACGACAATCACGCCTTTGCCGGCGTTGACTGGGTCTTTAAAGGCCGCGATGATCGCTTCGGCCTCGGCAATCGCCTCCGCATCCGGGGCAAAGATCCGGTTCGCAGTCTCGATCTGCACCGGATGTATCAGCGACTTGCCGTCAAAACCAAGCTTTCTGGCTTCCAGACATTCGCTTTCAAGACCAACGGGATCGTTGAAGTCATTGTAGACGCTGTCGATAATGTTGATGCCATAAGCTCGTGCGGCGATGACCGACTGGATCATGACCGGACCGAAAATAGAGCGATTATGGACTGCCCGCATTTCTTTCGCCAGATCATTGAAGCCCATGACAAAGCTGGTCAGTCGGGTGTTCGGGCCAAGCGCGGCAATGTCTCCCAGATTCAATATTGCCTGCGGCATCTCGATCATAGCCCACAATTTGGTGGTGAGGCCTGTGCCCAGTTCGTCGATCGAACGATTGATCTGGATAATGTCATCTGCGCTCAATATTTTCGGCACCAGAACGGCATCGGCTTGGCTCAGGCACGCTTGTTTGAGGTCCTTAGCGAACCAGGGCGTATCCATCGCATTGATCCGCACGACCAGTTCACGGTCGCCATATTCATCGGACTGCAGCGCCGCACAGGCTCGCTCCCGGGCGGCTTCCTTGGCATCCGGGGCTACCGCATCCTCGAGATCAAAAATAATTGTGTCGGCGGCAAGGGTTTTTGCCTTCTCCAGCGCACGTTCGTTGGACGCCGGCATGTACAGGCAGGATCGGCGAGGGCGAAATTTTATCTGTGTCATGTTGGCGCTATATCCAATGCGAGACGCTGTGCAAACTGATCTGGAAAGGACAGCGGAATTTTCCTTCGGTGCAGTTTGGCAAACCAAGATTTTCCATCTTTGTCCGAGAGGCGATCCGGTGATGTCTGGTTGCACCCGAAGAGTAATATGTTTCGATAAGTTCCTGTTAACTATAAATAGGTAGAGGTCACTCATTATTACTGGGACTTGAAGGGTTTCCGGGAGTTCAAAAAGTTGATTGAAAGTCAGAAATTACCGGGAAAGCCGGTCGGAAAAGTGCTGTCATCGCATGCCGCCTTCATATGCATTGCGGCCATTTTTATGTTGCCTCTTTTTCATGTAGCCTTCCTGACCTCCTGGGATGGTAGTTTCTCCGACTGGCAAAGCACGGCACGACTGTTCTTTTTGCCTGCGCTTTATGTAGAAATCGCCATATGTGTCGTTGCGGTTGTGCGAGGTCTGAGTTTCACCAAATTTATTGGCAATCTACCACTTTCTGCTCAGATATCCCTCAGCTCTTGGTTGCTGCTTTTATGCATTTCGACTTTTTTTGCGGATGCCAATCCCGGGGTAGCGATTCTGGGGGCAGGTATCTGGTTTGTGCATCTGCTCTTTGCCATAGCGATCCTTTATCTGGTCCGGGACACTGGGCTCGAAGCGCTTCTCCTTGAAAAACTGACAATCATATTGTCGACAGCCGCCGCAGTTGCTGGATTGGTCGTATATGTATTTGCCAATGCCAAGGGGCTTGATGGCGATATAGAGTGGGTTTCCTATCTACCGGGCTTCGCCAATATTAGACATACTGGGTATATTTTTGCGCCAGCCATTGCGATCAGCCTAGCCAGTATAGCTGCCAAGCCGTCGGAATTCGTGAAAACGCACATGCTGCTCATAATTGTGAACTCCGCATTGCTGCTGTGGCTAGGCTCCCGGGGGGCGGTATTCGGAATATTGGTCGCATTTGTGGTTTGTCTTGTCTGCTTTTCCGAAATGCGATCCATCCGGTTTTTGTCAAGAGCCGCTTTTGCAGCAATTTCCGGTGCCATTTTATCCATTCTTGCACCTTTGCCACAACACGGTGCCTTTGGCGCTTTACAGAGATTTTGGAATACAAGCCCAGGTACGGCTGAATTTTCCTCCGGACGACTGAGCTTTTGGGTGGAGGCGTGGGAATTGATTGTTCAGCGGCCACTGGTCGGATACGGCCCCTTCCAGTTTCAGTTTGTCAGCAGGAATGCCGCTGGGGTCTTCAAACATCCACACAACAGCATTCTCCAGTTTTTGTTTGACTGGGGAATGATTGGCGGTCTGTCTTTTCTGGTATTGATCGGGCTGGCGGTTTACGCAGCGTTTTTCACGGCGAGAAGTCCATCATATGTGAAGCTTTTGTCGGTGATGGGCTTTACGACAATGTTTGCCTATTCATTGTTAGACGGATTGTTTTTCTACGCTTATCCAATTGCTCTCTCGATAGTCTTTCTCGCCATACCGATTGCAACCGGCTTCCCCTGGAAAGATAAGTTCGGCTAATAACGTGTTGACGATCCGAAAAGCATTGACCCCTGCTTTCGGCTAGACCAATCGGATTTTCATGCAATGGTACGAACTTAAAAACTGGATGGAATTGTCAACCGGGCTGGATCGCGACTCCCTGCATATCTACGCGGGTGTCGGGGTCCAATTGACCGCTGCATTATTCTGTCGTCGGTCGCTTGCGAGCCTAATCCCGTGGTTATGCGTGGCTGCAGTTGCACTGGGCAATGAATATAGCGACTATATTTTTATAGCCGAGGTCTTGGTTGAAAAGCAGATATATTATGACGAAGCAATTCGAGATATCTGGAATACCTTGCTCTTGCCATCAACGCTCTTGTTAATTGCAAAATTCTGGCCGCATTGGTTAACCGGGAAGGTCGATATTAATCGGAATTCTGATGCTTCGGAAGAGGGGAAACCTTCAGGCTAGTTGTTCTCTTCAAGCTTCTGTGCCATTTTTTTTACATCCTGAGATTGCCCGCGGGGTAAAATTACGACCTTGGTTCCATGGGTTACGATAATCAGATTTTCTACGCCAAGAACGGCGACTTCCAGGTCGTGACTGTGGATCAGGTTGTTGCTTGAATCGATTGTTTCGGCTCTGCCGAAGATGACATTCGAATTTGGATCCTTGTCGGATATCTCGAACAGAGAATCCCAGCTACCCACATCTGACCATCCAGGATTGACGGGGGTGACCGCAATCTTTTCCGCTTTTTCCATGATCGCATAGTCAATGGAATCCGATGGTGCTGAGGAAAATGCATCGGGATCAGGATAATGAATCCCGTTCTCCGTTCGTTTGCCGCTCATCGCTGATCTACAAGCCGCGAGCATCTCAGGTGAATGTTCTTCCATGGCGGCCAGATAGGCGTCTGCCCGAAACAGGAATATCCCCGCGTTCCAGAAATAGCCGCCATCCGCGAGCATTTTCTCGGCTTTTTCCTGATTGGGTTTCTCGACAAATCTTTTTGCGGCGAGACTGCGGGTGCTTCCGACAATCTTGTCGCCCTGCTGGATATACCCATAACCCGTTGCCGGTCCGGTGGGTTCGATGCCGAATGTCACCAACCAGCGGGCTTGCGCGACCGAAATGGAATCCTGCACCGCCTTTTGAAAAGCCGGGACATTTTTGATGATATGATCGCTCGGCATTACCAGCAATAAATCGGTCGGGTTCTCGGCGGCGAGTGCGGCTAGCGCAATCGCGGGTGCCGTATTGCGGGCACAGGGCTCCAATATGATCGCGCTGGGTGTCGCGCCTATCTCCTGCATCTGTTCCTGCATGATCTTGGCGTGGCTGGAAGCGCCGACAATGATCGGACTGCGATAGACAGAGGTTTCGGCGCAGCGTTGAAACGTTAGCTGGAACATACTGAGCGGACCAAGAAGGTTCAGGAATTGCTTTGGCTTCTCTTGAGTGGAGAGTGGCCATAACCGGGTCCCGGAACCACCGGACAATATGACCGGTGTAATGAGTGTTGTTTGCGGCATGATCAGGATCTCACGGCATTATGCAGGCGACAAGGGATTTTTTATTCTTGGAGAAATCTATATCAGACGATTGCGGGCATATACCACATTCGCCAGCCTTGATCAGCTTTCCGCGAACATTGGCAGATCCCTCCAAGGGGATGACTTGCCATTCCTTGCTTCCAGTTTGAGGCAATATCTCGTCGTCGGTACCGACAATCTGGAATAATTCAAATGCGGAGCCCGCGGGGATGCGGGACGATTCATCTGTTGGAATTTCTGGATTATATTTCGGGTCATAAGGTGATAGCTTGACTGCCGCCATCGCTTCCTCGAGGTGAAGTCCGCGCGGACGCCCGTAGTCGTAAATGCGATAGGTAACATCGATATTCTGCTGGATTTCTACTGCTGAAATGCCGGGGCCAATCGCATGGATCGTTCCCGGCGGAACATAATAGAAGTCACCTTTTTTGGCTGGCTTCCATTCTATGAGCTGCTCTATCTCTCCCAATATTGCCGCGGTTCTTAGCTTGGTAGCGCTGACGGGCTTTTTCAAACCCAGGCCCAATACGGCATCCGGTTTTGCATCCAGTATATACCAGCATTCTGCTTTGCCGTGCGGCAAGCCAAGCCGGCGTGCCTGCCGGTCGTTGGGATGCACTTGAATCGATAGCTTCTCACTCGTGAAAAGATATTTGGTCATGAGTTGAAGCGTAATAGCTTTCGGAGCTTCAAACCAGATTTCTCCGATTTTCTTTCCATTTACGGCACCAAATATATCAGGCAATATTTCCTGACCCCATGGCTTTTCAACGAATTTTCGTTTCAGCTTCATGACGTGATATCAAGATTCACTGGTTTCGCCCGACGCTCGTATATGCCAAACCGATTTGCGCAACTTCCACGGGATTGTAAATATTTCGCAAGTCGACCAGCACGTTGCCTTTCATGACTTGCGCGAGTTTCTCAAGATCCAGCGCGCGAAATGCATCCCATTCAGTCACGATGACAACCGCATCCGCATCTTTTGCAGCATTGTAGCTGCTATTTGTCATCTCGACTTCCGGCATGATCTCTTTTGCCAATTTCATGCCCTCAGGATCATAAGCAGTCACTTCAGCTCCACCGTCGATCAATGTTTGCGCGATAGCGATCGAAGGCGCATCTCTCATGTCGTCGGTATTGGGCTTGAATGTGAGGCCGAGCAAAGCCACTTTTTTACCGCGTGCTTCACCGCCGAGAGCATGAATTACCTTGCGGCCCATGGCGCGTTTGCGCTGGTCATTTACTTGTACCACCGCTTCGACGATGCGAACCGGACTATCATTGTCCTGTGCCGTTTTCATCAAAGCCAGCGTGTCTTTGGGAAAACAGCTGCCGCCATATCCTGGGCCCGCGTGAAGGAATTTCGATCCGATCCGGTTGTCGAGACCGATCCCACGGGAAACTTCCTGGACGTCGGCGCCAACTTTCTCGCATAAATCGGCGATTTCATTGATGAACGTGATCTTTGTCGCGAGAAATGCATTCGCGGCATATTTGATCAGCTCCGCGGTGCGCCGTCCAGTAAACAATATTGGTGACTCATTCAGGAACAGCGGACGGTAAATTTCGGTCATCACATCTTTCGCCCAGTCATCTTCTGTACCGATGACGATACGGTCGGGCTGTTTGAAATCACGGATGGCGGCGCCCTCACGCAGGAACTCGGGATTGGAAACCACGGCAAACTGCTCGCGGGGTTGCTTCTTCTCGAGTATAAGCTCAACTTCGTCCCCAGTTCCCACGGGCACGGTCGATTTGGTTATGATCACAGTCCGTTTTGTAATGGCATCCGCGATTTCTTCGCTGGCCGCGTAGACATAGCTCAGGTCAGCATGGCCATCGCCTCTGCGGGAAGGGGTCCCCACGGCGATAAAAATTGCGTCACAGTCTTTTACCGAATCGCCCAGATCGGTCGAAAAGGACAGCCGTTCCGCATCAACATTGCGTTTGACCAGATCGGCGAGCCCAGGCTCGAAAATCGGCATGATATTCTTGTCGAGGTCCGCTATTTTGTTTTCATCTTTGTCGACGCAAACCACATCATGGCCGAAATCAGCGAAACAGGCGCCCGAAACGAGGCCAACATAGCCAGAACCTATCATTGCAATTTTCATTAAATTCCCTTGAATATTTGGCGTCTAATCATGAAAAATCTGGCGGCTTGTGGCCCGTAGGCTAATCTAGGTCAAGTTCGTCGCAGCCAGATTATGTTAGATCGCCTTTTACAGCAGACTATGTGAATGTATCTTTAAACAGCATTCGGAAGGCATGATGTTTCAAGCCCAACATCAGCAGATCATGACAATTAACGGATAGACAAGTATTTTTAAAATGCTTGGCCTATTCGATTCTGATCGATAAATACGCCATTTAGCGTCATATGTCTGTAAACGGAATGCCAGCTTTGAGAAGTAAATGATCGAAAATATCACAACTGCTATCACATTGTTATTAGAGAGAATTGCCCGGCTGGCACGCTGGAAGAAAAAGGCGATCGTGTTCCTGCTCGACATTCTACTGTGCGTGCAGTCGATCTGGATCGCCTATTCTCTTCGCATTGGTGTGTGGGTGTTGTGGGATATTGCCGTCCAGAAAATCCTGCTGGTCTGCCTTTTGACGATGGTCCCCGTCTTTGTTCTGAGTGGCGTTTATCGCGCGATTTTTCGTTACGCGGGCACCGGAATGATGAAAACTTTGGTCCGCGCTTTTGCGATATATTCTGTGCTGGTCGCATTTATATTCGTGGTGGTCGGGCTGGACGGCGTGCCGCGTACCATCGGGGTTATCCAACCCGTAGTGTTTTTCATCCTCGTCGGCTTTGTCAGAGTCGCGGCACGATATCTGATGATCGATATTCTTGGCCGCAATCGCTTTGCGGGGGAGGTTAAAAATGTTCTGATTTATGGTGCCGGTAGCGCCGGACAACAACTCGCAGCCTCTATGCGGTCTGAACCCGGCATGCGATTATGTGGTTATGTCGATGATGATCGGCGGCTCGATGGTCAAAGACTGGATGGATATAAGGTTTTCTGGAGCGAGCATCTGCCGGAACTGATCAAGAAAAGGGAGATTACGGATATCTTGTTGGCCTTGCCGACAATAAACCGGAAAAAACGACGCAAAATTGTCGACCAGATTCGCGCCTTTAAAGTTCACGTCCAGACATTGCCGGATATGAAGGCAATCATAGCCGGTAAGGTTTCCTTCAGTGATATTCGAGAACTCGAGATCGAAGACCTGCTTGGTCGCGAGCCTGTGAGGCCGAATGAATTATTGTTCGGGCGGACGATCGTCGGCAAGACAGTTTTGGTGACAGGGGCAGGCGGGTCTATCGGCGGGGAGCTTTGCCGCCAGATCGCGAAGTCGGGAGCCCATCGCCTGATATTATTGGATCTGTCCGAATATTCGCTCTACCAGATCGAAAAAGAACTGCAGGAATTGCTGGTTACGGAAGGCAAAACAAAGCTGGAGTTGATACCGGTTCTGGGTTCGGTTGTTGATGCAGTCAGGCTACGGGAAATATTCACGCTGTGGAAGCCGGATACCGTGTTCCATGCGGCAGCATATAAGCATGTGCCGCTTGTCGAGGCTAATCCCATAGAAGGCATTCGCAATAATATATTGGGCACGCAAACTTTGGCGGCAGCTGCGGAAGAAGCACGGGTCAGCGATTTTATCCTTATCAGCACCGACAAAGCGGTGCGGCCGACCAATGTGATGGGCGCGTCAAAGCGCGCAGCTGAACAGGTGATTCAAAATTTCGCCGAGAAAAATGGCGCAACCAAATTTTCCATGGTCCGGTTTGGCAATGTCTTGGGTTCTAGCGGTTCTGTCGTGCCTTTGTTTCGCAATCAAATCGAGCAGGGCGGTCCGATCACGCTGACAGATCGCAACGTTACCCGATATTTCATGACGATACCGGAAGCGGCTCAGCTGGTTATTCAAGCGGCAGGTATGGCCAAAGGTGGTGAAGTGTTCGTGCTTGATATGGGGAAATCTGTGAAGATTCTGGACTTGGCCGAAACGATGGTCCGGTTATCAGGATTGACGGTTCGTGACGAGATCAATCCAGAAGGCGATATTGAGATAGTAGAAGTTGGGTTGCGTGCCGGCGAAAAACTCTATGAAGAATTGATCATCGGAAATGATCCCCAGGCGACACAGCATGAAAGAATTATGAAGGCGCATGAATCTTATATTGCGGCAGATGTACTAAATGAGCTTATTGCACGCTTGATGGACTGTCGGGATCCGAAAGCTGCCGTAGCATTGCTCAAATCTCTGGTGCCTGAATTCGCCCACGAACGGGACAATGTTGACATGGAAAAAGCCTCTTGAATATAGGCTAGCCGCCAATGACATGAACGTTCTGTTCCGGCTGATTTGTCAGATGTCGAGCAATCCAAACGGAACAACGCGGTTCTGGACATCGTGACCGATGTCGGACCGGCCTAAGAAGGCGATACCATTCTGCCGCGACCATCGCTCGGCAATCGCTTCCGCATCTTCGCCAAAGGGCCGGTCATTATCGGGAATATCACTGACGCGGCCCAATTTTATTCCGGTCAGACCATGATCCGCCAGATTGCTGCACAGATGAAACATCGCGCGATCAAAGGCGTATAGATATTCGGATATTTCCTCGATGATCAGAATATGATCTCGCAGATCGGGCATCAGCTTTGTTCCGGTCATCATCGCGAGAGTCATCAAATTGAAGGCAGCATATTTTTGACCACGGATCAGGTCCGGCTCGAGGGCATCCGGCTTTTTATGCACGATCCAGTCCAGAGCCCTCCCTATGGCTTCCTCGCCGCCGGTTCTGCCGATATCAGACGGCATGGGACCATGGGCGATTTCACCGATGCCTGCGCGATAGAGCGCCGCCAGCATATTGCCCGCATCGCTATATCCGAGATAGGTCTTGCGTTTCGCATTGCTGTCCAGACGAGCGGTTGCGGCTTCCGCTATCCGTGCGGCACCATAGCCGCCGCGGGCAAACCATATGGCGTCAATGGTCGGATCGTTGGCCAGGGCGACGAAACTGTCGAGCCGCTGTTTGTCGCTGCCGGCAAAATGTCCGTGCTCGAAAAAGCACTGCTCATCGAATATCAATTTCGCTTCCGGATGACTTACCGCAGCAAGCGCGATGACACGCTCGGCCCCTTCTTGTGAAAAAGGGGTCGACGGCGCACAAATACCGATGCGTAGTGATGAAGAGATGGATTTTGTTCCTTGCGCCATTGCCAAATAGATCGAGAAGCAATAGCGCGAAAAAATGAGTGAAGACAAATCCTATTATTTTTGTGGAATCGGCGGTTCCGGAATGTTGCCGCTGGCAATGATTGTCAAAGCGGCAGGCGCGCGGGTCGCAGGGTCCGACCGGGCGCTGGACCAGGGACGACTGGCTGATAAATTCCAATGGCTGCAGGATCGCGGAATCAAGCTGTTCCAGCAGGATGGCAGCGGCCTGGTCGATGGTGGCCAGATATTGATAGCCTCTGCCGCGATTGAAGATAGCGTGCCCGATGTCGCGCAGGCGATTGCACTCGGCTGCAAGCGAATGACACGGGCTGAACTTCTGGCAGAGCATTTCAACGCGGTGCAACGTAGCATCGCGGTAGGCGGCACTAGCGGCAAGTCGACAGT
Source organism: uncultured Parasphingorhabdus sp. (assembly GCF_963975555.1). GTDB lineage: Bacteria > Pseudomonadota > Alphaproteobacteria > Sphingomonadales > Sphingomonadaceae > Parasphingorhabdus. Next base: position 101,417 of record NZ_CAXBHH010000009.1, read on the forward strand.
CACCGGAATGATCGGCTGGATATTGACCGAGGCGGGCCGCGACCCGACGATCATGAATGGCGCGGTGATGAAGAATTTTGTCAATGACGATGCTCCATTTGCGAGCTCTCGTGTCGGCGTCGGCGATTTGATGGTTAGCGAAGTCGACGAAAGTGATGGTTCCATCGCTTTATTCGATCCTGAAATAGCGGTGCTCAACAATGTCAGCCTGGATCACAAGAGCCTCGAAGAGCTGAGAATATTGTTCGGAAATTTCATTGCCAAATCTCGGCACGCGATCTGGAACCATGATGACGAAGAATCGCGTATGCTGGTTGCCTCATGCCGTCTGGCAAAATCAACCAGCTTCGGATTTTCAGAAGATTCGGATTTTCGGGCCCTGCAAGTCCAGGAAGAATCTCTTGGCAGCAGTTTCACGTTGCGGACAGATGGCGCAGATCACCATGTCTCTCTGCGAGTGCCGGGCAAGCATAATATCGCCAATGCACTGGCAGCCGTTGCGGCTTGTTGCGCGATTGGCGTGCCGGTTGACCGTGCTATAGCGGCGATTGAAACATTTATCGGCCTGGCGCGCCGATTTGATATCGTCGGAACCGAGAACGAAATTAGCGTGATCGACGATTTCGGTCATAATCCCGACAAGATCGCTGCGACGCTTGCGACCCTGAAGGCTTTTCCTGGCCGGGTTGTGGCTTTCTTTCAGCCGCATGGATTTGGACCGATCCAAAAAATGGGTGCAGAGCTTGCCGGAGTTTTTAGCGAACATCTCAACGGCGATGATCGCGTCATATTGTGTGATCCGGTATATTTTGGCGGAACGGTCGATCGCACGCTTGGCAGCGAATCCATCGTTGATGCGATAATCGCCGCGGGTGGTGCGGCCGAATATTTTGCGACACGCGAGGACTGCGGAGACAGAATAATCGAGATTGCAAGAGCCGGCGACCGTATCGTCATCATGGGCGCGCGGGACGATACTCTTCACAGCTTTGCCCAATCCATTCTGGCTGCGGTCGCGAATAGTCGGGCAGAGGTGAGTTGAATCCGGTAAGACATGCCCGAGGCGTCCCGGCGAATTCAAGATGGTCGCACAATCCAGTTGTTCTTACACCTCTCAAACAAATTCCGTAATCGGTTGTTTTTATACACCTAGTGATACGGGGCAAATTGCCTTCGGGCTTTGTTCAAATGCCATCACCCGAGATGGTAGAGGGTAAATGAAATGGTAACCTATATGAAGAAAGCGTAAATGCTCGCGACTTAACGTTACACGTTTATAAAAATATTTGTTTAAATATAATGGGTTACGAATACGAAGCCGTAACAAACTGTAACAATAGCCGTATCTAACTGCAGAACATTCCGATGTTTAGGCAGAAGGAATGGGCAAGTGGGGCAACTCGGCTCTTGTCTGTGGTAACCCAATGAAGCACCACAGTTGCCCCGGCGTTGGTGCGATATTCTGGTCAATATCGTACCGATTATTTCCTGGTGGAGTGGATAAGAATATTATCCGCTCCACCATCGGAGAGACGCCCGAGCGCTTCCCGCTTGCACATAAGTTGTGGGGAGTTTCATGCAGTCAGCCGGCTCAATATTGTTAGAACGGAATGTCGATTTTTTGCGCTCATTATGTGGCGTGAAATTCGTTTCGCTCACTATATTATTTGCCATGACCTTGTGCAGCCTGCCGGCACTGGCATCGGCACCAAAGCAGACGGATCCGACTGTTAAGGGAAAGGGGCGCGCTGCGGCTATAGCAAGTGCACGGGTGGTCAAGCCTTTCACCATGATTGCGTCAGCGCAGGCCGCAACCAAATCACAGAATTACGGACTCACTGTCTTGCGGCGCACGACACATCGTGACTGCTCGAATCTATTGGGTGTCGAGACTGAACAAGGCACTGCTGAATCGTGCGAATTGCGCTTGATAGAATTGCAGTAAGCAGGAAAATATGGGAAATTTAATGCTGAAATCCCTCGTGGAATATGAGGAACCAACGTCCGGGCCGGGCACTCGGGAGCTATGTGAGACACGGCGCCTGCATATTTTCCCGTTGCTCATCGCTCTGACGTATTTTGCTGCGCCAGCCCCATCCTTGGCAGAGGCAGGCCCTCGCGAGAATATCGCCATCGCATTGTCGAACAGCATTGTTGCTAGTCCGGTGGGGACGGGTGATGCCCCGCGGGCGGTCCCGGGAGCCCTGGTCGACTATTCCGTTGCTGTGACGGGTCCGTTGGACCAAGCGACCCCTGCCACATCCTTTGCCATCACCGATACGATCCCCGATCAGCTGTCGCTTTTCGTGGGTGATCTGGCGCAGGCCGGGACCGGGCCGGCTGCTTTCATCGACAATGACAGCGGTCTGGAATTCGGCTTTGATGGCCTCGCCAGTTTGACGGATTCAATCGAATTTTCCAGCAATGGTGGCACGACTTTCGATTATATTCCCGTCGCTGATGCGGAGGGATTTGATCAGAATGTCACTCATATCAAGCTTCGTCCGCGTGGTGAGCTGATGCCGGTCAACGAAAAATATGAACGTTTCTCCATACGTTACAGAATGAAAGTGAAGTAAATGAAAAATGGGATTCAAGCTGTCACCCTCTCGATGGAGCCTGCCGATGACGTCTTGACGACAGCAGATCGGCGGAAACAGGATCGGCATATTGCGATGCTACGCCTTGCCAAGATTAGAGCGGAATCCGGAGAAGGGTGGGGCTTTATCAAAAATCTCTCCGCCACCGGGATGATGCTTGAAGTGCATTCTGATTTTGAGCTGGGGAAGCAAGTGTCGGCCATTTTGAGCGAAGATCAGGAACTGGCCGGTGCCGTGCGGTGGCGCGACCAGTCACAAGCCGGTATCGAGTTTTTTGAGCCCATCGATGTTGCAAAGCTGTTGTCCAAACCAACCGCTGACAAGTCCGGACGAGTTCCGCGTCTGCCCCGTATCACGATGAAACATCCGATAAACCTCTATCTGGGTTCGCAGCTGATCCACGCCGATATATGTGATATTTCGCCCGCGGGTGTTTGTATAAGAACAGACTATTCTTTCGAGATGGGTAAAAGCTTGCGTCTTTCAGTGCCGAATTTGCTGGATATCAGCGGCACGGTTCGGTGGCAATCGGCCGATCGCGTCGGGATCGTGTTCTCGCAGCGGCTTCCTTTGGATGATTTGATGATTTGGTTATCGACTTTCTACAAGGCAGACAAAATCGAAACTTCTGATGTCGTCGCTCTCAATCACGGTGAAGACATAGCGGACACCATTGATCCGGCATCAAATTCTTTGCCTTATCAGGTCATCGGACATGACGATCTGGATAAAGAGATTTTGATTGATAAAGTGGGTTCGGCGACTGAAGCTCTCATTCAGTTCAAAGCCACATCGAAATTTTTCTACAAGGTAAGCATCCGCAATGCCGATAATGTCCCATTGTCGATAGGTACGATCGTGCTGCGCGCGTCTGATGAAGAAATGGCAGCCGCCCGATCTCAAGTCGGTTGAATATTTATATACCGCTGGTTTTGCTATTCTCAATCAAATCGAGCCGTTACATTCTCGTTTTTGGTTAGGCCGGCAAAGACTTTGCTATACGTGACGATATAAGTTGTGCATAAATATCGTGGAACCACATCAATATTAAGAATTTTTTAGCCATGTTTGCAATATTGTCCGGTTCATGAATTTACTCAAATTGTGCTGACTGTTGCGTAAAAATATTGCAGCGCTAAATTAATGGTCCTCACAACGGGAAATAATCCCGGTGTGATGCGGGGATGTGGTCGCTCTATGTTATCAGTCTATTTATTATATTCACTGGCATTGGCCTTGTGTGTAGTCATTGTCGTTTTGGTTCTTCGGTTGAAAAATCTAAAAGCCGACTTGAAGTCTGCGGAACTTGATCTTGATCGCTGTCAACTGACACTTGAAATTTCGGAAGATGTTGGTCGCTTTGGATCCTGGCATATTGATGTAGCGACAAATGTTGTAAGATGGTCAGACTATATTTTTGACATGCACGAACGGCGCCATTCTCTCGGGAATCCGATGCTCGAAAACGCGATCGATTATTATCATCCGGATGATCGACCCATGGTTGAAGCGGCGGTTCAGCTTGCGCTAGACGAAGGTGAGGATTTCGAATTTCGCGCTCGTATCGTTACCGAACATGGCAATGAACTTCCGGTTCTGGCCCGTGGCACCTGTCAAATAAGTGTTGATGGTGAGATTCTGGGAATCTTCGGTTGCTTTGTCGATTTGAGCACACCGGAAGATCGGTCGCCCTCTTGAATTTCGAACATTATTTCCACATTCTGGAACCATCTACTTACAAGCGGGTTAGTAGTAGTGGACCGCTACACTTGCTCTGAACAGATTTAACAGGGGAGGTCGTTGCTAAGCGCGAGAGGGCCCTGCCAGTTTTGAATGAAGAAGATAAACTACAACTTTGCCTAGAGCGCGACCGCTTGCTTTGCAGTCCCGAATTTGCGCGCTCTCCTACAATGAGCAAGCTGCTGCGTTTTTTGGTCGATTATAAATTGCAGGGAGAGAGAAAACCGCTAACGGCTTACACCATTGCGGTCGACGCTTTGGATCGCGATGATGGGTTTGATACCCAGATTGATAGCTATCCCCGCGTGCAGATTGGCCGTCTTAGGCGGATGCTCGACCATTTTTATCTACGCGAAACCAGCGAGAAACGGCTTTCGATACCTTATCAATATTATGAGATCGTTCTGGAAACCAATAAACCGGTAGAAGCATCGTCTCACTTGCTTGGGGACGCTCGTGTTGAGAAATCGCTTGCTTCACCGACCGTGAGCCAAGGTAGTTCGACGGGGCAGTCTGATGCCAAAACGAGCCCTGCTCGCCGTTTGTTGTCGGTCGTTCGCAATTATATCTGGGCGGTTATTGTCGTCGGTATGCTGGCGGCAATTGGGACATTTTACTATTTGCAACACACCGCGCCGGTAACGGCAAAAACAATTTCTTATCCTGCGATCATCGTGGAGGGGGCAGAAAACATTGCCCGTTCTTCATCGCGTGCAAAAACCCAGATGACTCACAGTTATCTTATCGGAGCGCTGAAGAAGTTCGACCAATTGCGGGTCTTTGATGAAGATGTAAATGGACCGAATGGCCACCAATATGTGCTCGAATCTTCGATTTTCAACGAAGCCGCGGATCGTATTCAGCTTCGTCTCGTCGACAGCGCAACCAGAGAGGTGATCTGGTCCAGCCCGATTGATGTCGGAACGATTGAAACACTGGAGGATGATCTCGATCAGGCCGTCATTGCCATAGCCAGTCCCCATGGGAAGGTCGCCCAGCACGAGTTGTCGAAATATCGTGGCGATTATTCACCCGGATATCCGTGCCTGCTGCAATTCCATCAATTTTTACGATACCGTGAGAAAGCGCTGTTGAGACCTGCTTTGCAATGTATGGAGATTTCCGCAGAACAGTTTCCCAATGACTCCTATCTGATGAGCATGCTTGTCGTCGCGAAAAGTCTATCGGAAGAATTTGGTGGTCAATTTGAAATTGAGGGCGTTAGCAGGGATTTCGCGCTGAAAGCCGCAAAACTTGACAATGACAGTGCCTCGGCAACATTTGCCGTTGCGCAAAGCGCCTTTTTTGACGGTGACTGTCGCAGGGGTGTGGCATGGGGGGAACGTGCCGTCCGGCTTAATCCGTTAAATTCCAGAATAATGGGCTATTTGGGTTTATACATGCTGGCATGCAGAATGCCGGAAGGCGAAGCTTATTCGACGAGAGCTTTGCAAATGGATCCCGATGCGGATCTGGTGGTCGCGGCAACTTTAGCGATGCAAAAACTACGGCGCGGGGACGCAAAAGCGGCCCAGCAGCTGGCATCAGAATATATGGATTCGGCACCAGGTTCCACACCAGGACTGGAGATAAGCTATATTTTGTCGACCGCAATGCTGGGTGACAAGGATGAAGCAAGAAGAGTCTGGCGCGGTTTGACCGAACGATCCGGTCTGTCAGAATCCGCTCCGCCACGCGAAGTGCTTAGCAAATGGATGTCAAACCCATTGCTGATCAGCGAACTAGAGGCGGATTTTGTAAAAGCCGAGCTCTATTAAAGGGTTGAACAACGACTGTTGTTCGGTGTCTGATCCGGGTTGGCTCGAATATGTAGATGTTACGATCACCAAAATCCGCCCATTCTTCTGTCCGCTCCACGAAACAATCACCGATCGGCAACAAGAGCTTGCTGATTACTCTTCGGCTGGAAGCCGGTATTCGCACGATTTTCGCTAAGAGATCGCGGGGGTAATATTCCATAAGGAACATCACGGATACCGCGCGTCGATGAGGAACATCATAATATTGCGAAATGGGCGAGCAGTGGTTGCAAGTCTGATGGTCAGGAGCGGGAATTGAGAAAAATCGGCCCATTTTCATCAACATATCTCCTGACCGTACCATCCCGATCCACCCCGGCTAAGGGAGTGTGACAGGATAGCGGACCACGTCTTCTTTCTTCCCCACCCCCCCGGGCGAGGAACGGCGATGTGGTCCGCGATTTGAGTCAGGATCGTGACGAGATAGAAAGTAGAGGCAGGACCATGAATCACAGATCAATTCTTCTGGCCACTGACCTGTCGGCGCGTTGTGATCGCCCGCTCGACCGGGCTCTGATGCTGGCAAAGGAATGGCGGGTCAAATTGGTCCTGCTTTACGTTATGGATCCCGGTCTGGCGAACGATCCCGTCACCAATATCCGTGATATCGAGTTGAAAATCGCCGATCAATTGCCCAAGACCAAAGTCGATGTCGAGATATTGGTCAAATTTGGCGATGTCGCTACCACGGTCATCGAAACGGCAAAGACAAAGAAATGCGATCTGATCGTGACCGGTGTCGCACGCTACAATAGCATTGGCGACATCATTCTTGGCAGTCCAGTCGATCAAATAATCCGAAACGCTTCTGTCCCGGTGTTGGTCGTCAAGCGGCGGCCCAAACATGCTTATAAAAATATTCTGGTCGCCACCGATTTCTCGGACTGCTCGCTGCAGGCGTTGAACGCTGCTGCCGAATTATTTCCGGATCCCAGACTTCATTTGGTTCATGCCTATCAGGAGCCTTATAGTGCTTGGTTGAGTTCCGATCAGGTCGCTCAGGACGTGAAGTCCGAAGAACAGACAGCGATGACCCGCTTCCTCGCCAAACGGGCGATTTCCGATGCGGTTTTCGACCGGGTCAACGGATCAATCGAAAAAGGTGATCTGGGGACCGTGCTATTCCGTAAGATCGCAGCGACCAAGTCGGATCTGGTGGTCTTGGGAACCCATGGCCGCGGCGCGCTGTCGCGTGCAGCCCTGGGCAGCAATGCGCAGCAGGTCCTCGGATGGGTAGAGGAAGATGTAATGATGGTACGGGAAAGAAAATAGGGCTTTGTTCAGTGCACGCTATCGAGCGCTCGTTTGAGCGCCGCCAGTATTTTCTCGCGATCCTGAACGGTCGGCTGTTCCAGTATCTTTTTGTCCACTTCGTTACGCAATGCCGCAAGCTTTGATATCCAGTCGCGCGAGGCGGTCAGGTCGGCTGCATCGGAACGGCCGGCAGATTTGCGGATAGCCGGTTTCGCTGGTTCCAGTTCCCATGTTTCGCCCAGAGCCGGAATTATTGTGGATGGCATTTCCAGAATTTCTCCCACTTTTTCAGCGAGACTTGTCAGTGCGGTCGGGTCTCCGTGGACCAGGAAGAGCGAGCCTCTGATCGGTGTGCGATCCTTGATCCATTCCACCAGTCCGCTGCGGTCGGCATGGTTGGAATAGCCATCAAGCGTCACAACCTGCGCTTTCACGATAACATCATGTCCGGATATGCGAACCCGCTTGGCTCCGTCCCTGAGCACCGATCCTAATGTCCCGCCTACCTGATAGCCGGACAGCAAAACCCGGGATTGCCGGTTCGGCAGGTTACGGATCAGATGATGTCTTATCCGGCCGCCTTCGCACATGCCCGATCCGGCAATGATGACAATTCCCGTCATCCGGTTGAGCTTCTTCGATTCAGACGTGTTCTCGATGAACCGGATGTTGGTCCGTTTCAACATGTCGGTTCCGCTGTCGCGGTAACGCATGACCGCCATGGTCACTTTCTGTGCCAGCGGGGAATCCAGAAAAACATTTACCGGCGCGAGCCGCTTGGATTCAAACAGTGCATCGAAATCTTCGAGTATCGCCTGCGTGCGTTCCAGAGCGAATGCAGGGATGAGCAGATTGCCGCCTGCCGCCATCACTTCCTCGACATGACGGGCGAGTGTCTCGCGACGCTCGCTGACCAGCACCAGTTCGCGATCCCGGTCACCATAAGTGGATTCGCAGATGACATGATCATAGCCGCCGATTTCAGAGGTCGTACAATTGATCGATCGACCGGGGCCGACATCGCCGGAGAACAGCAACCGCTGACCGGCGATATTGATTTCAATCGACGCCGACCCGACGATATGGCGCGCATCCCAGAAGCGGAATGACACGTCGTTGCCGAGGCCGACTTCCTCGCAATAGGTGACGGCACGGACATTTTTGTGCAATTTGGCAATGTCCTTGCCATCATAAAGCGGGATGAAAGGCGGCAGGCCTGCGCGGTCCGCCCGGCGGTTGCGGCGCTCGGCATCCGCGGCCTGTAACTTGGCGGCATCCTGCAAAAGCGGTTTGATGATATCGGCGCTGGGCGCGGTGCAATATGTTTTGGCCTTGCAACCGCTGGCATAGAGATAGGCCAGCCTGCCGCTATGATCGAGATGTGCATGGGTCAACAGCACGGCATCGATTTTCTTCGGGTCAAAAGGCAATTCTTCATGGTTCAACGCCTCGAGCGAACGGGTGCCCTGAAACATGCCGCAATCGACCAGTATCGTCTTGCCTGCACCCGTGACTTCAAAGCAGGAACCGGTGACGGTTCCCGCTGCACCATGAAATTTGATTGTTACTCCACTCATTCTGATCTTCCTCTCGGAAATTATATTTCCAAGATTAATGGGCGACGAGCAGCGGTACCGGGCAATCCCGGAACAGATTGCGCGTTACGCCGCCGAACAGAAACTCGCGGGCCCGGCTGTGGCCATATGCGCCCATCACCATATAGCTGGCATTCAGCGCATCGACGGTCGATAGCAGGACCGCCTGCACGGACGACTTGTCGGCCGCAAGTTCGTGGATTTTGGATTTGATGCCATGCCGTGACAGATATTCCGACGCTTCCAGAGGCGGCAGGTCGTGATCCTTGTCTTCCTCGACCACCACGATATGCACATCACTGGCAAGCTTCAGCAACGGAACAGCGGCGCGCAGCGCGTTGCCTGCCTCGAAGCTGCCATTCCAGGCAACCACAACCGGACCGGCTGCATCAAATTTCTTGAGGCTGTCAGGCTGGACAATCACGGGAATATTGGTGTTGAAAACCACGTCCCCCAAAATGCCTAGCGGTTCGGTATTGTCCTTTATGCCGCTGCAAGAACTGAGCACGATCAGGTCGGTCAGAGCAGAGCTTCTCGATAGCCCCCGTGCCGGCTCGGCATTGGCTGTGTGATAATCCCACGGAACATCCTCGCCTGCCAGCCGCTTCTCGATTTCCGCCTTCAGCAGCGTATCGGCTTCCAGCGCATATCTGCTGATGTCGTACATCACCGACATGCCGGTGACACCGTCGAACGCCATTTGCGGTTGATAGGGATTGGCGCGCAGGCAATGAAGATGGCCCTCAAGCGCGCGGGTCAGATCCAGCGCTGCCTGATAGCGTGCATCAAGTCCGGAATCGTCATTCACATAAAGCAGCACGGATTTCATCTTGTCTCTCCTATTTGATAACCTGTCCGCGAAGTTTGTCCGGAGAACCGACTGGTACGCCTGAATCCATTCGCCACATCATTATTCGTGGAGATGCCGGAAAGGCGATGGGCAAGCCATCCGTAGTGTTACCTAGCGGTGGCGTGAAATTCCTCGCCGAGATATAAATGGCGCACGATCTTGTCGTCCAGCATGGCTTCGGGCGTCCCGCTGAATACGATCCGGCCTTCGTGCAGGACATAAACACGGTCCAGAATATCAACCATCTCGCGTACATTCTGGTCGGTGATCAGGATGCCGACTTTATGCCTCTCCAGACTGGCAATCATCGCCTTGATATCCCTGACCGAAAGCGGATCAATCCCGGCAAATGGTTCGTCGAACAGCATGATACCCGGATTGGCTGCCATCGCTCGGGCGATTTCGCAGCGCCGTCGTTCGCCGCCTGACAAGGCGCGCGCCGGGGTTTTGCGGACATAGTCTATATGAAACTCAGTCAGCAACTCATCGAGCTTGTGCGCCCTCGAAACCGGATGCTTTTCAAATAGTTCGAGCACAGTCATGATATTCTGTTCGACCGTCAGTCCGCGGAACACCGAAGCTTCCTGAGGTAGATATCCCAGGCCGCGAAGCGCGCGCTGGTCGAGAGGCAATCTGGTTATATCTTCGCCATTTAGAATAATCTGCCCCGAGTTTATCCGCAATAACCCGAGGATCGAATAGAAGGTCAACGTCTTGCCCGCGCCGTCACGGCCCAGCAGGCCGACAACCTCCGAAGGACGGACTTCGATCGAAACATCATGCAAGACCGTCTTTTTGCCGAATTTCTTGGTGAGCGAAACCACCGATAGTCCGGTGCTTTCCAGCGCTGTTGCTTCAGCAAAATGTGGCAAAGTGGGTAGAATGATATGCTTCAATGGCTCGCATTGCCCCGGTTGGAAAACGGACATGATAAGGGGAAAGCGCGCGCGACAATATCAGGGAGTTTACGTATGTTTTCGCTGGCTTCGGTCGATTTAGAAGGGGATCATGGCCAATGTTCTGAAAGCTGGCGTTCTCTATTTTCTTGGCGTGTTCGCGCTCGGATTTATTTTAGGCGCGATCCGAATTTTTTTTCTGGTCCCCTATAGCGGACCGGTGGTTGCGGTCCTGGTCGAGCTCCCTTTCATACTTCTCGTTTCTTGGTTTTTCTGCCGGTTCCTGACCAGACGATTTACAGTCCCGGCTGAGCCATATGAGCGTCTGATTATGGGGTTGGTTGCATTTTCCTGCTTGATGATCGGCGAGGCTCTGGTCGCGGTGTTCCTGCAACAGGGCCGTATGACAGACTTTCTCATGACCTTTGATTTGCCGGAAAACCGGATAGGGCTTGCCGGCCAGATCGCTTTTGCTCTGTTTCCGTTGTTGCAATCCTATGCGGATAGCAAGGCCGGACGATAAGCTGGCAGGGTATTTCCTTCGAAGGTCTTCGCCGCAAATTATGTGGAGCGATCCTTACAGACCGTTGGCCAATTCGTCCCTGAACTTTGGATGGGCGAGGCCGATCAGCGCTTCCGCGCGCTGGATCAGCGATTTTCCCTTCAGGTCGACCGAGCCATATTCGGTGACCACGATATGTGTGTCGTTGCGCGGGGTGGTGACTGGACCGTCCAGCCGTGGGACAATGCGCGAGACTGTGCCGTTGCGGGCCGTCGACTGGCAGGCGATGATCGACTTGCCACCTTTCGATGCGTTAGCGCCGCGCACGAAGTCGAGCTGACCGCCCGAACCGCTATATTGCCGTCCCATCATATGTTCCGAATTGCATGCGCCACCGAGATCGATCTGCAACGTTGCATTGACGGACACGACGTTCCTGTTCTTGGCAATATGGCGGGGATCATTGACGATATTCACCGGCGCGCTGTGGAACGCCGGATTGTCATCGAGGAAGTCGTAAAATGCCCGGTCACCCATGGCGAAGGTGAAGACGCTGAGACCACGGTAGGTGGTCTTCGCCTGATTGGTGACCGCGCCGCAATGGATAAGCCCGGCCAGGGCAGGGGTCATCAGCTCCGTATGGATGCCAAGATCCTTGCGATCGTGCAGCAAGGCACAAACGGCACCGGGAAGCGCCCCTATGCCCATTTGCAGACAGGCTCTGTCGTCGATCATGTCCGCGATAATGGCAGCTACCTTTGCGTCTACCGCCGATATTTCGGGCGGGTGAACCTCGGTTATTGGCGTGCTGTGTTCAACAATCGCATCGACTTCCGACACATGCAGCAGGGAAGCGCCGAACACGCGCGGCATATTAGGATTGACCTCGACCACCAGCTTTTTTGCGCTGCGAGCGGCGGTGGTGGAATAGTCGTTGCTGGTGCCAAAGGTGAACCAGCCATGCTTGTCCATCGGCGAAACGGTCGTCACAAAAAGATCGAGCGACACTTCTTGTTCAAATAGCCGGGGGGAGTCGCTGAACGCTACCGGAACAAATTCGAGCGGACTTTTCTCGCCCGGCTGCTTTGTGCTGAGCAATTTCCGGTCAACAGAACTCAGAAACATGCAGCGTGGACGGATACGGCCCAATAGGTCAGGCCGCAGCACCGTATCACCGGCATGATCCATGGAATGGAAATACCATAGCTTCAGATCCTCTACAGCGCCATTTTCCGCCATGTCGGCGATTGCGCCGAGCAGCGCCGGCGGCTCCGCAGTCGCCATGCCCATCGCCATATGCGCTCCGGACTTTAATCCTTGCACAGCCTCGGCGGCGGTCCTGATCCGGGATTTATATGCTTCTATATGCGTCATTATCAATGCCTCGGATGGAGAGAAAACTGCCGGAACGGCCGGCTGCTGACAGACCGGATAAACGCCACCCGAGTCAATAGGGACCATTACGGATATTTGCAGAGATACGTTGGTTTACGGATGGCGAGCGTATCGCGACACCGGCTAGATTAGTTTCATCAAATTTGAAATTCCCCCTGGTTCCTTGAAAGGAAATCCCATGTCCGATGCAAAATCATCTTCCACGCAACCGACTCCCGCAGAACCGATCCGCCCTGACCATGCGGTAGTCGTGAGTAACAGCATACCGCTGACCACCCGCACCGGCTTCGAGTTTCATGTCCGGCCCGTCGAACCATCTGACAAGGAAGCCTTGGCAGAATTTTTCACGCATGTTTCAAAAGACGACCTGCGGTTCCGCTTTCTCTCCGCGATCCCGGAAGTTCAGGGTGCCTTGCTCGACGATCTGGTAGACGTCGATCATGAACACAAGGAAGACTATCTCGCCTTCGATATTGATGACAAGACCATCATCGCCAGCGCGATGGTGGGTGCCAGCGAGGACAAGTCCGAAGCGGAGGTCGCCCTTGCCGTGCGCAGCGACTATAAACATCGCGGGATGAGCTGGACTTTTCTGAAATATGCGATTGACCAGTCACGCAAAAGCGGAATCAAGAAACTTCAGTCGATCGAAGCCCGTGAAAATCACGCGGCGATCGAACTGGAAAAGGAGATGGGCTTTTCGGCGCGATCCTTTCCCGGCGACCCTACACTCATGCTGCTCGAATTTGATCTGACGGCAATGCCTACGACAAGCTGATCCGGGTATTCTGGTATATTTGCGAGCGGGCGGAGATCGGAGTCTCCACCCGCTTGTGATTTCGTCATTTTTGGCGAACGGAACATTCAATCAGTCATTATGGGCGCAATCCCCGCAACGCCGATAATTTGTCAGGCGTCGTGCTTGGCGAGCATTTTTGCCAGAGGTTCGCTGTCTTCCGGTCCGAAATTCTTTGGAATTTCTGCCAGCAATCGCGCGCTGGTTTCAGGGCCGAGATGTTTCCGGATAACCCCCAACGCGCGCGGGGCGGCTACCAGTATGATGCCTGCATTTGGTCCCGACATGATTTGCTCGATCCGCTGGGCCATTTCCGAAACAAAGCGGTCTTCTTCCTGTTGTTGCAGATCGACCTGCTCATGGGCGCCGCGGCTGGGAGACTTGCTCTGAAAGCTCCGTCCAGGCCTGTCCGTGCCGAGTTCCGAAGTGCGCAGTGAAGGATTTTTATGTTCTTCAATCAGTTCCAGCACCGGCGCAAAGGCTTCCCCGATATTCTTGAACATCGCCATACGGGAGCCATCAACCGCAATCACTTTGCTATCCTTGCGCACCAGCATGTCAGTCTCCCATAAGTTTATTCATCTGAAGACTTTCTAGGATGGGTGGAGTTTGGCGGCGATAGGTATTGTTACGGACCGGAGTAACCGGCCTTACGAATAATTACGTAAAGACAAACGAGCGGCTTGTTCCGACTATCATTCTTTATCGGCCGCTGCAGCGGCGACAGAAAAAGGACCGAAAATGCCGGATCATTTTAAGATTACCAAACCCGTCTCCAAGGCAGGCGCGCTGCTCATGACCTTGCTGCTGTTCGCATGCGCAACCGCAACACCCTACCAGCCACAAATCTCGGGCCAGCGTATCTCCGGTGGATATTCCGAAACGCGCCTTGGCGATGCTAAGTATCGTGTCCATTTCGCAGGAAATACGCTGACTTCCCGCGATACTGTAGAAGGCTATCTCTTATATCGCGCAGCGGAACTTACGGTTCAGAACGGATATGACTGGTTCCGCATTACCGACCATACGACCGAAACCGATCGCCAAACCTATGTCGAGCGTACCCCTCGCTACGAACCCTATTACGGGTCGATCTATCTCAACTGGCGTCCGCACTGGCGCTATTATCGCAGCGGTGTCTGGTCAACCTGGCACCCCTATGGCCGCGATCCGTTCTGGTCCTTTGATACCGACGTGCGGACCGTGGAGCGGTTCGAGGCGGAAGCGGAAATTGTCATGCGCCACGGGGCCATGGACAAGGATCAATCCCGTGCATTCGATGCCCGCCAGGTTCTGGAGGATCTCGGGCCGTCGATCAGACGACCCGAAGACCAGTAAGCGCCCTGAAAATACAACTGTCCGTGCCGGGAACGCTCTCCAAGGAGCAGGCGCGGGCAGGGGGGGGCGCAGATCGCCTGAAAGCGGGACAAGAGAGTTTTCTGAGGAAGGTCGAGCTTGGTAGGGCGCTTGGAAAGAAAGCGCTTAAATTACCTTCTATACCTTGTCGGCATAGAGAAGGCGACCCGGTCCCAACCGTTCCAATATGACCGGCAGATCGCTTTCGGAAAAGGCAAAGCAGCCTTGGCTGCGGCCCAGTTTTCCATGTGATGTTACCATTTCGGGTTCAGCATACCAGGCACCGTGGATCACGATCGCGCGCGGCTCTGCCATATTGTTGCTGGGGTCGAGCCCTTTCAGACGGCGCGATGTGCCGTGCTTGCCGATATAGGTCTCGCTGGTGATATAGCTTCCGCCCGAGGAGGCTTCTGATCCGGGTATATTGGAAAATTCCTGCAGCCAGCCCGTATGCCTCAGATCGGAGCCTTTGCCATGGGCAACCAGAAAGGACTGGGTGGTCCCGTTTGTCAGGTCGACAATATGGAAACGCTCCTTGGCGCTATGCAGCGAATAGTCGGCAATCCCGATCCTGTCTGTGTGCAGCAAGGATGATACATGGGTAGCCATCGCCGCCTTCGCGCGGTCGATCAAAGTGGATGGACCTGGAGGCGGTGTGATCTTCGGACGGGCGGGCAAGGGGGTGGCAATCTTGCTGGCGGCTTGTGATCGGGTGCTGATTCCATAAGCGGCGCCGGTGATGCCGAGCAGGCCGGCGGTGATAAAGTTTCTTCTTTTCATCATTCGTTCATAGCATATTTTTCCTGTACCCAGGATTAAGTATCAATACCTATTGTTGCGGCAGGCAATAGGCTGAAGAAGGATCGCATGAGAAAATTTATAGCAATATTGGGCGGGTTTCTGCTGTCCACATCGATCTCTGCGCAAACAGTGGATCAAGCAGAAGAAGATACACAGGATCACCTGATCTGGACCGAACCGCAAATTGCACAATTACAACAACTGGTGGATGCACGCGCATCCGAGGGTCTGGAAGACTGCGCAATTACCAATTTCAGCCAGCCAAATTCCGCCTCAGATCCTTTTCGCCGGTCGCGTCTTGCGTCCGTTGCGGCGAACGAGCTGATGTTGGCCTATCTCGACGGATGCTCTCCCGCATCGGCCCGGGCGAAATGGAATATCGGTAGCGATGACCGCAATATCGACACGCAGCAATTGCTGATGAAGGCACTGGTTCGCAATGACCTTACCGCCTATTTCAATGCGCTCCGGCCACGCAATCCCCATTATCAGGTGCTGCGCGCAGCCTATGCAACAGAAACGGATGCGGAGAAACGTTCGACATTGGCGGTGAACATGGAGCGCTGGCGCTGGATGCGGCTCGTGATGGGTGACAAATATCTGCTGGTAAATGCCGCCAGTTTCGAGGTGACGCTGTGGGAAAATGACACGAAGCTGAAAACCTGGCCGGTCATCGTCGGCAAGACCAAGTCTCCGACGCCGGTTTTTGAAGCCACTGTCAGCGGCGTGATACTGAATCCGTGGTGGGAAATTCCGACATCAATTGTTGCGGAGGGCATCGGATCGATGGTGCGCAACAATCCGTCTGCGGCGCGCAAAAAAGGTTATGTTTTCGAAAACGGGCGTTATCGCCAGCGTCCCGGACCAAACAATGCGCTCGGGCAGATGAAACTGGTCATGCCCAATCCCTATAGCATCTATCTGCACGACACCCCCAACAAGAACCGGTTTGCCGAACCAGTGCGAACCTTCAGCCACGGCTGTATCCGGGTTGGCGGCGCCATCGACTTTGACAAGACATTACTTGAAGGTGCGGCAACCGAAGAGCAGATTGACGAAATACTGGCCAACCGGACCACGACCAAATTGTCGCTGACCAAGCCGATCCCGATCTACATCGCCTATTTTACGGCAGAAGGAGCGGATGACGGTGGCGTCCGTTATTTTCCCGATGTCTACAAACGGGATGTGTTGAAGCTGGCCCGGAACGAGCCCCGCACCGACTGCGCTGCATAGTCATATTGGATTGCCGGTTTCATTGTTGGTCCGGTCTTTTGTTGTCTTGTCGCAGTTTTGGCTTCCGTCAGGACCATGACGGAAGGCAAGTTATGACAAGATTGCAGCAGATCTGTTTCAGGCGGAGCGAGTACCGGATTCTTCCAGAACCGTTTCTAACGATTTGTCGTCGAGACCCAGTCCGCCCAGAATTTCGCGCGTATGAGTCCCTATACCTGTCACAAATCCGGGTATTGCGCCCCCGGGCATCAGACGAAATGCAGCGCCGGGCACTGGAATCGGCGCGCCGCCGTTTTCGGATTTGACGAAGGCAATAGCCGTTGTCTTATCAGCGACCTCGTCCTGATAAACCTCGGTGACAGTGCGCGTTATGCCGCAAGCTATGCCCGCCGCATTTGGTTCTGGGCCTTCGTCCAATGTGATAGCCTGCAACAAGAGCAAGTTAAGGGCTATCGCACTAATCATTGCTGTTCCTTTTCAAATATAGCCGGGCCGAACTTGATGCCGGTTGGCTGTGGTTATTCTTACCTCGTTGTCCGGGCCACGTTGGGGACCTTGCATCCGAGAAAATTTTGGGCTCGCGGCTCCCCAAGTTCACTTAACAACTGCCCAAAGCTCGGGGCAGTTCGTCAACTCTGCCGATTTCATCATTTGCCCAAGTGGCATAGACTGTATCGGCGCGTTCATTGGATTCATGAAGAATTTCGACCAATCCGTCCAGATTTCCTTCCTCACGGCGAAGCAGTTTTTTGCTTAGTTGCAGCCATTGAGCCGCGGATTTTTTGGCATTATGGGAAGATAATTCGGTTCGCAATGCCGCGCTAAATTGCGGCATATTTGAACTGTCCACCACATACTGCCAACGATTCCAGTAAGCAGAACATTGCGCCATCTCGGAAGGGGTGACCGGACTAACACCGATGGCTGCTCCCTCGGCAAAAGCCGCATTTGCACGGGCCGCATTTTCATTCTGAGATGAACTGGCCGCGACAGGGGCTGAGAATAGAAGAGTAGACAGAGCCAAGGGCAGTGGGCTCTTCACGATCCATTTTACATGCATTTCAATTTCCCTGAAATCCTTTGTCTCATACCAATGCGCACTAGGCTTTCTAAAGACCGTTGAATCTAGTAATCCTTACATGAGATCGCCGTGCCGCCGCCAACGCCGCTATAGGTTGTTGTCGTACAGGTCTTGAATTTCTGGCGCGGAGTTCTTTGTCCCGAAGATGAGCCTGAAGCTGCCGAGGCGGCTTGTGCCGCCCGATCCTTGGCCGCACGAGCCGCCCATTGTTTGCCCTCATTTTCCGTATATTTCCGAACCCGCAGTCGCCGCTGATATTCCGCAAAAATGATGCGCGTTGCTGGCGGATTATATTGCCAATAATATTGGTTGGCGAGCGCGACCACAGCAGCATCACTGAAACGAGTGACGCCTTTCGCGCCGGTCTCTACCACCAGTTCGCCCAGAAGATTGCCTTCCGGAATTTCTTCCATCAACTTTTTACCATAGGGATAGCGCTCGACGATATAATCGGCGACGGCGGCATAGTCGCCCGTTTCCTGAACATGGTAACGCAAGTCCGCCACGCTATAGGAATCCGGCGCTTCAGCGGCTGGAGCCGCTGCGGCAGCGGCAACAGCGACAACAGAACCGCGACTATTGTAACTATCATCGGCGGCAATTTCGTACAGAACCGCCTCACACTCGTCAGCAGCTTCCAACACATGGTCCAGCAAGGCGCGCTCGCCGTTTTTCGCTTTATAGTCGAGCCATTGTCTTGTCACATTGGTTTTGGCAGTGCTTTTGCTTGCTCCACCTTGACCCAATACACGGTCAAGATATCCGCGCGCAAATGTGCTGGAGACATCGTAGCTATTGCCTTGTTCCTCACCAACCTGGATGGCCTGCGCACATTCGTAAATGCTGTCGACCCTGTCTTGCGCATGGGCCGTCTGGGCCGATGCGGCCGCCGGAATTGACAAGGCGGCAAGGCCGGCCAAACACGATAGCGGGACGATATTGGTCAAGCATATTTTCCGTTGCATCCGTTCTTCCTCGCCGTAACTATCAAAGACCACGGTCGCATTTTTGCGCATTGTCGATCATCTTTGTGAGAGTATTGTCATCACCCATCGTTCGGGCGCGGGACTCATATTTTGCTTTGGCTTCATTATAATAGGCCCCCGCATCCAGGCCCAATTTATCGCTGGCCTGCATCAGGAGATTTGCCCAGGTGTCGCTGCTATTGTTCAACTTGACGCCGTTTTCTTCGGCAATCTGGACCACATAGGTGCATTCCGCTGCGCTTTTGAGCATCTTCGTTTCTTGCTTGGATGCTGCCAATACGGGGTGCGATAACAGTGACAGGGCGCTGATCGCCACGATGGCAAATATATTCTTCATTCTACGTCTCCTTGTGGAATAGTTTCGGGTTTCGGTGCGATCTGCTCCGAAACTTGCTGTTTTTCAGGTAAGTAAATTGTGGGGGCGACCGGTTTTGTTTCGTCGAAAGCAAGGCCTGCAACAAGAAGCTGGTCAGCTGTATTTATGGCAAAATCAATTTGTATGGTTCCGCCTGTCGGGCAGCAATGGCCGTCGCCGGACCGCCATACCGGTGAACTGGCATGCATGTCGCGAAAGTTAAAATTGACCCCGTTCTGCACTTCAAATCCTGCAGGGAGCATGGCATTTACTTCATCGAACCAAGATCTCAGCGAGATGTGGCTCCACCCGGTTTTCGTGCGTCGAACCAGAAGGTCGGCATTGCCTGCCCCGTTACCACCAGTACGCCCGAGGACGTGGATCAAAACGCCGTCATCGCTATTGGCCACGACATCCGGTGCCAGAAACCAGCCTTCGGTTTGCGCTGCCAGAACCAACCTGGGCACTGGCTTTCCTTCGAGTTCGAACAATATGATCATTTCGGTCGCGGGACCATCATTGGGCGCCAGCATCATATGCTGCCAGATTACGCGGCCGCCACGTTCCATATTGCTAATGGTGCCGCTCGCCTTGACCCAACATCGCGCTTCGGTTTGATAAAGACACTGTTTTGATAGCAGGAGCACCGCATTGGATGTCAGGCTGATAGCTTTTTCCATCTGCGCAAATGTGCAGGGGCTTTCATAGCCTCCGTCGGGGCAGACGGTGACGGTTTCGGTGGGGGCAGCGGCTGCATCTTGTTTGTCTTTGGCGGATACCGGATTGGCGAAAATCAAGGCCAGGACCAACCCTGTCATCATACGCATTGTTGAGAATGACACAGATCGATTGATCGCCAGTGCCGAATATTTACCTTTGTTCAAAACCGGTTACTCCACTTCGCCGACAGGACTGCTTGCTGCCACCAGCTTTGCGAGCCGATCGCACGAGGCCTCGTTATGCAGGTCACATCCTGCCCGATAAGCATCCATCGCAACGTTTACATCTTTATGGGTAACACCCATTCCCTGTTCGACCATGATCCCCGCATTGAGACATCCCCGACCGTCTGATGCGCGGCAAATTTGGGCGTAAAGGTCCAGCGCTCCGGGATAGAGCTGCTCGCCGCCGCGCCCTTCGCGGAGCATGTTGGCATAGTTGAAACAGCTCGGACGAAATTGCAGTTCGCAGCCCTTTTTATAGGCAGCGCGTGCGGCCTCGAGGTCAGCGTCGCCGCCTTCGCCTGCCTCCGCCATAGCGCCAAAATTATGACAGGCTTCATCCACGCCATCATCAAAACAGAAAGACCGCAGCATCACGCGTGCCTCTCTCTTTCCGCCAAGTTGATCAAGCCGCATTGCATCCTCAAAATGGCGTCGCTTTTCGTCTTTGGTACGCTCTGCCGCTGTCGTTGTTTCAGCAACGCTTGTGGCGCTCTCTGCCCCTATCTCTTGTGCTTGTGCTGCGGACGTGAAAATCCACAAGGCAGAAGACAGGCAAAGGCTGATATGTGATATCCGCATCAGGTCTGTTCCCGCGCTGGCTCTAAATCGGCTAATTCGCTGCAGGCACGTTGATAGCCGCCATCGCATCCTTGCTTCAGCAATTGCCGGGCCTTTCGCATGTCACGGGCAAATCCGCCTTTCCCCTGCAAATATAACATCCCGATATTTGTGCAGGCCTGCGCATGGCCTTTGTCACACGCTCTTGTCGCCCATATGCGAAATTGGAATATGTCCTGTGTGACACCTTCGCCGGTATAATACATCACCGCCTGTGTGTAGCATCCGTTCGCATAGTCCAGCTCGCATGCTTTTTGCGCGAATTGCATCGCACTCGGATAGCTTTTCGCAATGCCGTCACCTTTGTAATAGGCGGTCGCCAAATTACTGCAGCCCATCGGATCGTTGCCCTTGCAAGCTTTTTCAAAAGCGATAAACGCAAGAACAAGTGCCGCAGTTTTCGTCTTGGCCGTTGCTGCCTCGTCCATCCATAATGTTCCGAGATTGCTACAGGCTATCGCCACGCCCCCGTCACAAGCTTTGGAAAAATGGCTTTTAGCGACGCCGTTGTCACCAGCCATGCCAAAACCGTCCCGTGCAAAAACGCCCATATTGGCGCAGCCTTTTATTTCTCCGCCTTCGCAGGCCCGCTGGCTATATTTGACGGCAAGTGCGCCATCCTTGGGTCCGCCCCGTCCTTCAGCGGCATAAGCGCCGGCATCGACACAAGCATCGGCGGCGCCAAGGTCGCAGGCTTTGAAATAGCTGGTGCGAGCCAAGCTATATATTGCGTTCCTGCTGCTATCATCTGTCGCAGCGCTGAGCTTGTTGGCAATCAAGATGGCCTGTAAAGCACAACCATCCACGGCATTGGCTTCGCACAGCATATTGTAAATATCCAGCGCACCGTCTTTGTCGACGGGACCGCCGACACCCCGTTGCATCAACGGTGCCAATCCGCGACAAGCATCGGCGTTGCGTAAAATGCAGCCTCGGACAAATTTCCCGCGTGCTTTTGCGTCATTTGCTGTCGAAGGCAGATGATCCAAAAAAATGCGCCCGGCATCCACGCACGCCGCAGAATAGCCAAGATCACAGCTTTGCGAGAAATTCATAGATGCCCGCTCAAAATTCTCCGACGCCAAAGCTGTTTGCCCATCGGCATAGAGTCCGGCGGCTTCACGCAAGGCTGTGTCCGGTTGACCAGAATCGCTTTGGGCCAAAGACACGGACGGAGTGGCCGTGAACAGGATCAGGGCTAAAGTCCGGATCAGGACCTTCATCACAGGATTGGAATGGTCGTTTGCAAGCCTCATTTTTTGACATTCAGAACAGGAACATTAGCCCATTGCAGGGCCGTGCGAAGATCGCCGAGGGTTTGGCTCTGGATAGAAGCGTCTTTTCCGATGTCGAGAAATTCGGTCCAGGCGCCCGCGTTTTGGCCCGCGTTTTGGAAAGCTACTGTCACGCGGGTAAGATCTGGCTTGCGCTCGATGATACGCTGCGATTGCGTGGGTAAAATGAACTTTGAGCTGCCCATAGTGGCGCTGCCATTCCCGCTTTCTTTTTCCATGGCGAGTTTGGTGCCATCAGACAGACGGATTTCCATAGCATCGATATTGCTGCGCATATTTGCGTTCCAGCGGCCTTTTTGCGTGATCAACATCCGTCCGTGCGGATCGAATGTTCCCGGGCGTGAAAGTTCAAACCGGATTGTATTTTCGTCATCGCGTTTCAGGACACGATATACCGACAGGCCCGCTTTCTTGCGCGTGCCTGCAAAGCGACCCATGCGGGAGCGCCAGATCCCGAAGTCGTCTGATGCCGAGCCAAAGCTGACTAGCTTGCCAACGGATGTGAATATGGTTTTCTTTTCGATCTTCCCTTGCAAATATTGGTTCAGATCTTCCGTCAAAACCAGTTGCTCAAAACCAGCCTGCATCAACAAAGAATATTTGGACTTGCATTCGGCGTCGATCATCCCGGCAAAGATTCTCACCATATTCTCGAACTCTGGTTTTTTCGGTGACTGCTCATATTTGGTTTGTCTGTTGTTTGCGACGATGCGCCATTCCGTCTTGCTCAACGCCATATATTCTCCGTCGACAGAGCATGATTTCGGCTCGCCGGTCATTGCATGCGGCGCCGATATCAGCGCATCAGCGATCAAATTGGCAGATTCAATCAATTGGGCCACATCCGGCCGTGCCGTCTTGCCAGCGCAACCGATCCATTCCTTTTTACCTTTTTCAAAATTATCAAGGGAACGATATTGCTCAGCCTTGAGAATTTTCTTTAAATCCGGGCCAAATTTTTCGCTGAGAAGCATTAGGGCGCGATATTCGCCTAGCATCAAAATATCGCAACTTTCGTTTGCGCCAAGCGCGTAGGTAGAGAGGGCGAAGAGACTGGCAACCGCTTGTACTTGGTTTGCCGTGGGTTGCTGCGCATGAACAGGCGGCGCAATGGCAAGGGCCGAGAGCACGGGCAAAATATATGCGGACAATTTTAGCAATCGTTTATGGATAGATTCATTCTGATTTTGACAACTATGCACACCGCCCCCACTGCATTTTAGATTCTGTATTTGCATGCGGCTTTTGCCGGTAAATCGGGGGATTTCGCCATCCCCCATTTGGGGGATAGCCAGTTTGATGATTTCGCCGCAGACTGGGTTCTCTTGGGGCATAAATGCAGATTTATTTTCCAGATAGCTGCCTGAATATTTGCGACCCGTATTCAGGCAGCTAAGTCTTGACGGAAAAGCGTTTGCGCTGCACCGTCAGCTTTCACAAATATCGAGACGGAAATAATGCGGAAAAGCCAGAAAAGCTATTTTGCAATGCCGGGTATATTGCTCTCCATTGTCATTTTCTTAGGCTTTTTGGCGACGTTGAGCGCGTTTATAGTCGCCTTTTCCCAGCCCCGCTTTAGCCAACAATTGGTTGTTTCCGAACAAGGCGTAATTTTGCAAAATGCGGCCGGCGAAAAAATTGGCATTGCCCCGCGCATAGGTCCGGGTGAAGTAGAAATTGAACCTGCTGATCTTACTCCCGAACCTGATGTGATGGAACGCTATGAGCAGCAATACCGGTTTGCCGCGCGCCAAGACAGATTTGCCGATATTCTCCGCAATTCCGATAGCGTGACGGTTGTCACGAATGACGCGGAGCGCGAGATCAAGCTCAGGCCCAATGATGTCATGCCATTCGAGTTTTGGTTACAGATACTGGTTGGCATCGCAGGGTTCATCGTATCCGCCTGGATATGGGCTTTGCAACCAAAGCGGCTTTCCAACCAGCTGTTTGGACTTGTCGGACTTTGCCTATGGCTCTCCGCTACCTGTGCTGCAATATATAGCACCCGGTGGCTGGCGCTGCCGACGGATTTATTCCAGCCCCTGAGTGCGCTGAACGCATTGGGATCGATTGGCTTTGGCATTGCGCTGATCTGTTTGTTTCTCATCTATCCGGTCCGTCTGGTGCAAAACCGATTTCTGATATGGGTCGCGATTCCGATCGTGGGTTTATATTTGCTGGGGCAACTCGATCTGCTGGGCAAGCCGGCCAATGAAACCCCCTTGCTGACCGCGATGGAAATGCTCGCCATATTGGTTCTGGTTGTCATCCAGTTCATAAAATCGCGCGGCCGTCCGCTCGATATGGCCGCGATCCGGTGGGTCGGCGTGTCTAGTTTGATCGGGTCCGGCTTGTTTATCTGCATGGCGATCATCCCCGTTCTTTTGGGCGCCGAACCGCTGATCAACCAAAGCTATGCCTTTGCGTTTTTCCTGATCGTACATCTGGGGGTTGCATTCGGTCTGAAACGGCAGAACCTGTTCGAAAGCGAGCTTTGGGCGATCACCATGTTCAAGGCCGTGTCCGTCGGCCTGTTGCTAATTGCGGTTGATGTCGCACTGGTGGCTCTGCTTGGGTCATTGAGCGGAGCGGCAGTGCTGACCATGCTGCTCATCTTGCCGTTTTTCTATCTTCCCTGGCGGAGCATGGTGCAGCGCTGGCTCTTTCAGGCCACGCCAATCGAAGATCTGCTGGAAGAAGTCGCCCATGTTGCATTGATCCGCAACGTAAATGATCGCTGCGCAAAATGGCAGGAAATTTTGCAACAGGCATTCACCCCTTTGGCGATCGAGCCGGTCCCGGTTGGTAGTGGTGATGCTGAGTCTGTAGCGATTGAAGAACAAGGCATCATGCTTCATATTCCTGCGGCTGCTGGTTGTGCGCCGCTTGCACTCCGCTACAAAAACAAGGGCACGAGGCTGTTCCAAAAACGCGACCGGCAGGTCGCTGCGCGTATGATCGATTTTCTTTCCAGCCTGAAACGCCAACAACAGGCATTTGCCGATGGCGTCACAAGCGAACGCGGCAGGATATCGCGCGATCTGCACGATGACCTTTCGGCGCTGCTTATGTCGGGGCTTAACTCGGATAATCCGGATGATCTGAAATCGGTGCTCCGCTCTTCTTTGGCGGAAGTCCGGATGATTGTCTCGGCTGAGGTCGGTGACACGCGCCTGCTTGCAGACATTCTCGCCGATTGCAGGGCCGAGACGGCAGATCGCCTGGAGGCTTCGGGTATCGCCCTCAACTGGCCGATTTCCGAAATATCAGGCATGCTGACGCCGCAACCGCAAAAGGCGCTCACCTCAATCATCCGCGAAATGGTAACGAACGTCATTAAACATTCGGGGGCGACGGAAATGCAGGTGCAGACACGGTTGGAAAATGGCGTCGTCTATATTGTTGCGAGCGACAATGGCAGAGGATTCAGCGCAGGTAAGGGCCAGGGCAATGGCCTGGCCAATATCAGGACCCGGCTTGCAGCGCTTGAGGGCAATTTTGATTTCGGCGATCTGGATCCGAAGGGTTTTCGTACCAGCATTGCGCTGCCGGTCGAAACGCAATGACGGGGCAGCAAACACGAATAATGATCGTCGATGATTTGTCATCCGCGCGGCAATTGCTTGGCGCAGCAATTAAGGACGTGCTCGCCGAGCAAAATATTGTGAACTATGTGCTTTGCGACGCTGCGTCCTTCAAAGAGGCAATGGTCATGCTGGATCAAAAATTTGATTTTGCATTTGTCGACCTGCATCTGCCGGATGGCCGAGGCTGGGATATTATTCGCAGCCTGAAAGCCAATCCTGAAATCATCATTGCCGCCGTAACCGTGATGGACGACCGCGAGAGCGTGGAGGCGACATTGGCAGCGGGTGCGGACGGATATTTAATCAAAGATGTCGAGCCTGAGTTACTGCATTACCGTATCGCTAGGCTGATGGCTGGCGAACCTTCTCTATCGCCAGCCATTGCGCGGATGATGTTGGCGCGGTTCCGGCCCGAGCAAGATCATCAAAGCGACCCGTTGACAGACCGGGAACGCGAGGTGCTTTCCCTCGTGGGACGCGGGCTACGCGCGAAGGAAGTGGCCGAACAATTAATGATCAGCTCTCACACGGTGCGTGATCATCTGAAATCGATCTACCGCAAACTGGATGTGTCTTCGCGCGCAGAAGTGGCGATTGAGGCGCAAAAACGCAATTTGACTTAGCACCACATCTTCTGATCGGAAATAACGTTTCGGCCTATCGGCAGCCCCTGCAGACTGCCGTTTCTTCACTGTCCCCCGGTTAATCGGCCAAGTTTCTGAATTTGGATCGGGAGGGTCCATTGCGATGCATAACTGATCGATGTCAGCATATGCCCAGTGATTTCGCTTGAGCAGACAGTCCGCTAACGGCCCAATAGCTGTCCTTCAGGTGGCTTATTTGTCGCGTCAGAAGTCAAAGCTGATGAGTTGGAGGCGGTGGCATAGTCGAAATGCTTGCACGAAACCCAAGCAGATTGCGGCCTCATGAGTCATAGTGATCAATATTTCTCTACCAAGCTGATTAACCGATTGAAATTCACCGTTCTATAAACCGTTCTAATTCGGTTTTTTAGAACGGATGAACACCGTAACACATTGAAATAATGGTGAGCCCTGCTGGGTTCGAACCAGCGACCTACTGATTAAAAGTCAGTTGCT
>NZ_CAXBHH010000010.1:0-126702 GCF_963975555.1 uncultured Parasphingorhabdus sp.
AATCCCGCCTCCTCAAGCAGGCCAAGGGGGAAAAAAGAATCGCCGGGTCGCCACCACAGCCGAGCCTGCCGACGATCAGGCAGACCATCATTGAACGCCTCGCCAAACCTCCTGATCTGACGTGCCCACAGTGCGGACACTGCATCTCTCATCGCTCGCTCACAAATCTGCCAAAGTAGTGTTAGAACTGGCCACGCAATGTGATGCCATAGGTTCTTGGTTCAGCAAGGAACGCCGAATAGGTCTGCTGCGACGCGACAAATGGTGTGTTGAACGCAACCTGCGAATAATTGATGTTGAACAGATTTTGTGCCCAGCCTTCAATTGCCCATTTATCGTCAGGACCCCGGACACCGATACGCGCATTTACCAGCGTAAAGCCGTCCTGTTCCTTGCCATAAAGCAGATCCGAACCGGTGTTATAATCACTGGTCGTACGCGCATTGACGTAAAACAGACCGGTCAGCCCACTATTCCCGAGTGGCGGAGTGTATGACAGAGACGCCGTCGCTGTGATTTCAGGCGCGTTGGACAGATTGTCGCCTGGAAGCAGGCGCAAAGCCGGATCCAGAGCGGTCCCGGTATCACGACCCACCAGATCATTTTCATAGCTGGTGTCGGTATAGGTCAGACCCATAGAGATGTTGACATAACTGACCGGATTGATTGAAGCTTCCAGTTCGACACCCTGTGCAACAACGCCATATTTGACATTGTCAGCAGCACAGTTCCCGGTTGTTCCATCAGCATCCATATCCGCACCGCCGAGATCATCGCTACAGCCGTTGATATTCTGAACGAGGAAAACGGAGCCGTTGAACGTGTTGAGCTGGAAATTCTGGAATTGCTGACGGAAAGCAGCAACACTCAACGAAAATTCGCGGGTCGAGTATTTTGCGCCAATTTCGAATGCATCCACCGTTTCCTGGTCGAATTGCAGATTAGCAGTGTCACCCGTCAACGCCGGATTGCCCAATGTGCTACTGGTCAACGCCGACCGGTCAAGGTTGAAGCCGCCTGCTTTGTAACCGCGCGAGTAGCTGCCATAAAGCAGCAGATCTTCGGTTGGTTTGTAGGACAAGATCGCCGTGCCGGTAAATTCATTCTCGCTGCGGCTATCAGCCAGAGTGACCCCGTCCAGTTCAGCGGTTGAATTGCCCTGACATGACAGCCCGATTATACCGCCTGCCAATGCAGCAAGTGGTCCACCAAGCAACGGCGTAAACAAAGCGCGTTGCGTTGGGCACATCGTATTGTCGTTGGTGAAAGCGGCGTTAAAATCCTTGGTTTCATTGGTGTAACGCAGGCCTACCGTGAAATCGAGATTATCTGTAATGTGGAAGATGTTATGGGTGAAAACCGCAAAATTCTCGCTTTTCTGATTATAGACATCAAGCACGGTTCCTTTGTCATTGATAGTAGCCAGATTATCCAGTCCGGCAAAAATCAATGGCGTAGCAGCACCAAATGCCCCTGCGCCCCCATTGGCGGCTTGTAATGCTGCTCTGCCGCCGGCGCTCAGGCAGCCTGTGCTGGTTGGCGATGCGAGAGCCGGATTAACGGCATTGACAACACGACATGGCGCAAACGCACCATATTGCGTGCCGAAGCGTAGGTTATCTCGGGTTTCAAGCTTTTCGTTCGCATAGAAACCGCCGATCAACCAGTCCAGCTTGTCATCGAACGCAGAACCCTGCAATCGCAGTTCTTGCGTGAAGGTCTTAAATTCCCGGGCACCGGCATTTTCATTCGGCTCGCGATAGAGAATGTCGACCTGCGTGTAATCCGTGTCGGAAGCCTGGAAGTTGGAATATTCCCGATATCCGGTGATCGACGTCAGGTTCATGTTACCGAGTTCAGCATTGATCTCGACCGAAGCGCCGAAATCTTCTGTCTCGCCCGCATAGGAACGACCGGCCGTGGCATAGATATCCCGGTTAAACGTACTCTGGGTAAGGGCGTTCGAATTCTGGCCCAGAGCCAAAAGTACTGGAATGATCGGATTGGCAGCGTTGGTAAGGCCCGGCGAACCGGCTAGCGGAAGTGCAAAGGGATCAAGCCCCGGGCTTATCCTTGCTTGCTGGGCAAATTCAGGCTGGACGAATGTCGCTGCGCAGCAAGACTCGTCTTTCTTGGAATAGTCGCCGATAACGCGGATGCTCAGGCCGTCATTTGGTTCGAACAACAGCTGGCCACGGACAATATAGCGGTCCTTATTATTGATGTCGGTGCCGTTTACCACATCGGTGTAAAAGCCATCGCGCTTCAGATAAACGCCATCGATGCGGGCGGCGATCGTGTCGCTCAACGGGCCGGTAACGCCGCCTTCAATGCGAAGCTGATCGTAGTTTCCGTACGAAACTGAGGCATGTCCTCCAAAATTAAATTCCGGGCCAGCAGTCGTAATACTGATCATGCCAGCTGACGAGTTGCGACCGCCCAGTGTGCCCTGCGGCCCACGGAGAATTTCGACCCGTTCAATCGGTCCAAGTTCGCTGAGAGCATTACCGCTACGCGAACGATAAACGCCATCGATAAACACCGCCACGGAACTTTCCAGCCCAGGGTTGTCGCCGACCGTACCGATACCGCGAATACGGGCGGAGCCATTAGCTTCGTTTCCGGTAGAAGAGACAAGCAGTGACGGCGCAAGCTGGTTCAGTTCGCGAATGTCGGTTGCGCCGCTCTTTTGCAACTGTTCAGAGTTGATAGCCGAGATGGCAACCGGCACATCGGACAAGACCTGTGCCCGACCCTGTGCGGTTACGACGATTACGTTGCTGTCGACAGTTTCATCGACTTGGTCAGCCGCCTCTGATTGCGATTGCGCATAAACGGGGGCTGTTGCGACTGCTGCAAGCGCGAACGCGCACGCAGATAGATTCAATGCCAATTTCATAATATACTCTCCTGGTTGTCAGTCTCGTTGCCTTCTTGGGGAGGACTAACTTTTTATTTTTATGACCTGCATTGTGGTCGTAACGCTGCCGCTGCGTCAAGAGTGTTCAACCGGATGCTTAAGCATCACATAAAAGCCCTGAAATTGGTGCTTTTCTCATATATTCATCAAACAGAATTCGTCGGCTATCCTGTCGGCTGTGGCCGCCAAGACACAATTATTATATCCTGATTTTCGTCAATGATGCGGTTGAAACACGCAGCGGCGAATAGTGCTAATCCTGATTGACCGGCCGCCGTGAACGCAGAGCCTGCGCCAGCGTGCCTTCATCGAGATAATCCAGCTCCCCTCCCACCGGTATGCCATGGGATAGCTGGCTGAGCCGCAGTGGATAATTTTCGAGGCGTTCTGCGATATAATGGGCGGTCGTCTGTCCTTCCAATGTGGCATTCATAGCCAGCACGACTTCATCAATTCCGCCCTGCTCGACGCGCTTGATCAGCTTGTCGATTGCAATATCTTCCGGTCTTACGCCATCCAGCGCCGACAGTCGTCCGCCCAGGACATGGAATTTACCGGGAAACAAGCGCGATTTATCGAGCGCCCAAAGATCGGAAACTTCTTCGACCACACAAAGCGCCTTTTCATCGCGGCGCGGATCATTGCATATCTGACAGGGGTCCTGCGTATCGACATTGCCGCAGATACCGCAGGTAACCAGCCGTTCCTCGACCATCGTCATAGCCGCCAATATCGGCTTCATTGCCGTTTCCGGGCGCTTCAGCAGATATAATACCGCCCGCCGCGCCGAACGCGGACCGAGCCCGGGAAGTTTGGCCAGGGCCTGAACCAGATTTTCGATCTCTTGCGATGCCATGATTTGACCTTTAGGGACATATTCCGTCACCTGCCAAGAACTTAGCTACAGTTTGGCCACACACAAGCGAGATTTTATGCGTTTAGCCTTTATGGGAACCCCGGATTTTGCCGTTCCTGCGCTGCAAGCGCTGCACGATGCCGGACATGAAATTGTTGCAGTCTACTCGCAACCCCCGCGCCGTGCTGGTCGCGGGAAGCAGCTTAGCCCCTCGCCTGTCCAGAAACTGGCCGAGAATCTGGGGCTGCCGGTAAGGACGCCGGTCTCTCTCAAAGATGAAGCAGAACAAGCCGTCTTTGCCGCACTCGATCTCGATGTAGCGATCGTCGCCGCTTACGGTCTGATCCTGCCACAGGCGATTCTCGACGCGCCGAAGACGGGATGCCTCAATATTCATGGCTCGCTGCTTCCCCGTTGGCGCGGCGCGGCTCCCGTGCAGCGCGCCATTCTCGCGGGAGATACGGAGACCGGAATCACCATCATGCAGATGGAGGCCGGACTCGATACAGGACCAATGCTGCTGAAATCCGAGACGCCCATCAACGGCAAAACCGCGGGCGAACTGACGGACGAACTGGCTCGGACAGGTGCCGCGCTCATGGTGCAATATCTCGCATCACCAAAGGAACATCCGCCGGAAATGCAAGATGACGCGCTTGCCACTTATGCGAAGAAGATCGAGAAACAGGACGCACGGCTTGATTTCAGCCAGCCTGCCGAACAGGTCGAACGCCAGATCCGCGCCTATAATCCCCAACCTGGTGCCTTCTTCGAATATCAGGATGCCCGATACCGGATTCTCAAGGCGACAGTCAGCGATAGCAGCGGATCGGCGGGTATAATCTTGGACGGACAGTTTCTGATCGGCTGCGGAACCGGCTCAATCCAGCCCGAAGTCATTCAAAAAGCCGGCAAGCCGGCGATGGACCTCAAATCCTTCCTCAACGGCACGAAAATTCCGGCAGGAACCATATTGCGATGACCCGTTTTGCCCTCACTCTGGAATATGATGGCCGCCCGTTCATGGGCTGGCAGCATCAGGATCATGGCCCGAGCGTCCAGCAAGCTGTCGAAGAGTCGATCAAGAAAATCACCGGCCAAACCGTGCGGGTATTCGCCGCAGGCAGAACCGATGCCGGCGTCCACGCGCTGGCGATGCGCGCGCATTTCGACCTCGACACCAAGCTGACACCCTTCCGGTTGCGCGAAGGCATCAACGCGGGATTGCGTCCCAACCCGGTCGCGGTTCTCGCATGCGATATTGCCGACGAGGAATGGCATGCCCGTTTTGCCTGCGAGGGGCGGCGCTATCTCTACAAGATCACCAATCGGCGCGCGCCGCTGACATTTGACCGCGGGCTGAGTTGGCAGGTCGCTCCGGTTCTCGATGCCGAAGCGATGCATGGTGCGGCGCAGGTGCTGATCGGGCAGCATGATTTCACAACTTTCCGTTCGGCCCATTGTCAGGCGCAAAGCCCGGTCAAGACGCTCGACAGCATCTCGGTCAGCCGCTTTGGCGACGAGATCGAAGTCGAGGTCTCTGCCCGTTCCTTCCTCCATCATCAGGTTCGCTCGATTGTCGGCTGCCTCAAACTGGTCGGCACCGGTACATGGAGCAAAGCGGACTTGAAAAACGCGCTCGTAGCAAAGGATCGCAACGCGCTCGGCTTCAACGCCCCGCCGGATGGCCTCTATTTTGTCGAGGCGCTTTATCCGGCTGAGTCAAAGACCGAATAACCGCTGCAGGCTCTTGTCGAGCATCAGCAGTTGCCACAACAACCGGCTATTGTCGGACCGTCCGGCGATATGATCGTCCGCCACCTTGCGCAGAGATTTGCTGTCAAACCAGCCGGTGCGTGCCAAGGCTCCGCCGCTGGTGATATCCCGCGCCTGTTCGGCCAGCGGCCCACGGAACCATTGTGCGATCGGCGTGACAAAACCCATTTTCGGCCGGTAGAGAATGTCGTGCGGCAGATATTGCTCCATCGACTTTTTCAGGAGATATTTGCCCTGCCCCCTGTGCACCCGCAAATTGGTCGGCAGTTTCGCGGCGAATTCCATCAGCTTGTAATCAAGCAAAGGCTCGCGCGCCTCCAGTCCCACCGCCATGCTGGTCCGGTCGACCTTGGTCAATATGTCGCCGGGCAGCCACATTTTCATATCGGCATATTGCGCCTGATCGAGGCCATTTTGCGCTGGCGCATTTTCCATCAGATCGATCATCCGCTGTTCGGCGTGATAATCGCCCAGGTCGCGCCGCATCGCATCGGAATAGATTGACCGGCGGCCCGGCGGCGTTGTCACGCCGACCGCTTCGGCATAGCCTTCCGGTCCGGTTCTCGCGAGTGACAGCAAAGTGGATTTGGCACGAAACGGACGCGGGGCCCAGTCTGCCTTGGGATAAACAGAGCCCAGCCAGCCGAATGCAGGTCCACGCAAAGATTGCGGCAACAGCCCCCTCACCCGCTCTTCCGCATGGTGAAAGACATGACGGCGATAGCCCGCCATAGCCTCGTCCGCACCGTCTCCGGACAGCGCTACGGTCACGGTCTCGCGCGCCAGCTCGGCCACCCGGTATGTCGGCAATGCAGAGGCATCGGCAAAGGGTTCGTCAAAATGATCGGCCAGCGTATCGATCAGACCGAAATCGTCGGCTGCCACAATACGTTCACGATGGTCGGTCTGGAACCGCTCCGCAATCTGCCGGGCATAACCGGTCTCGTCCAGCGACTGCTGGTCAAAGCCGATCGAGCAGGTCTTCACGGCTTGCCGGCTGTTCTCGGCCATCAAGGCAACCACAGCGCTGCTGTCGACCCCGCCAGAAAGAAACGCGCCGAGCGGCACGTCGGAGATCATCCGCGAGCCCACCGCCTGCTTCAGCAGCTCGACCAGTTCTTCTTCGAGAACCCTGGCCGACCCCTTGCTCCGCTGACTGAAATCCATATCCCAATATTGAACCGACGCGGGTTCGGGCTTGCCCTGCTCGAGCAGCAGATAATGACCAGCCGAGAGTTTCTTTACCCCCTTCAGTAGAGAGGTCTGGTCCGGCACATAGCCAAAGGCGAGATAGTCATCGACCGCCGTGATATCGGGTTCCCGCCGCAGCAACGGATTGGCCAGCAAGGCTTTCAGTTCCGACCCGAACAATATGCTGCCGTCAGACACCCGCGCGTAAAACAGCGGCTTCACGCCCAACCGGTCTCGGGCGAGAAACAATTGCCGGGTGCGCTGGTCATAGATCGCGAAGGCGAACATGCCGTTCAGCCGTTTGAGGCAATCCACTCCCCATTGCCGCCACGCAAAAAGAATGACTTCGCTGTCGCTGCTGGTCTGGAACTGGTGACCAAGCCGTTCGAGTTCCGCGCGGACCTCGAGGAAATTGTAGATCTCGCCGTTGAAACTCAGCACCTGTGCCTGATCGGGCGTCAGCATCGGCTGCGCGCCGCCTTCCAGATCGATGATCGAAAGCCGGCGGTGGCCAAGCCCGACACCGGGAGCGGTCCAGATACCCGAACCATCCGGCCCGCGATGGCCGAGACTGTCGGTCATCCTGCGCAGACGATCGGGATCAACCGGCTTGGCCGTCTCTAGATGAAAAATACCTGCAATTCCGCACATATTGTGCGCCCTAGCGCAGCCCCGCCATCTCGTCAGCCAATTTATCGACCGGTCCAAGACCAGCAAGAAAAGCATCGATCGGGATGCGCGGCGACGCTTCGCGGTTAGTTTCCGACGAAACGAGTATCGCCACCGCCTGTCGGGAGCCGCCGAGAATATTGCTCTTCAGCGTTTCCAGCTTCACCACCGAACCGCTGCCGGTCAACTTGCCGCCAATCCGGTAAAAGGAAACCACATCGCGCACCACGGGGCCGGGCGCGATCAGTTCGACAGCAGTACCTCCCGCTGGTGCATCGAGATCACGATTCCACGACCAGCGCGTATTCGGGACCAGAGCCCCCTGACCGTAACCGACAATCTCCCGCCCTTCTTCCTGGCGGTCATAGACTGCAATAGACAGATCCACTTCCATGCCGGTCGACCGGTTGCGGTAGCGACCGAGGAGCTGATGGCTGGATCCGTCAAAGCGCGGTTGCCATGGGTAAAGCGGTTGATAATCGACGACCTCCCAACCGGCGACTTCGGGCAGAGAAATTTCATCGGGGACCGTCGATTCCTGCGCCGCGAGCACTGACGTCCAAAGCACGGGGATGAGAACCAGAGCGGCCATGGCGGCCATAGCCTTGACCGGTTTTTGCCGGGATGTCCGTGGAGGCCGGCTTTTGCTCAAAGCATCACCATCGATCATCGGATCGTCGATCTTGCGATCAAAAAACGGCCAGCCGATGGCCATCACCAGGATCAGAACAAAGGCAAAAAAGAACCAGCCGTAAAAAATATGGTCGAAACCCGCTGCAAAATCGAGCGTAGTATGATGCGCGATATACATCGTACCGAAGGCGCGGATGCCGTTGGCAATTACTGGAACAATCACCGCAGCGGTCATGAACAAGATCCGGCGCTTCCAGCTCAGAAAACAGACATTGCTGACCAGCGCGCCATAAGCGAGCATCGCGATCAGAAACTTGATTCCGGAGCAGGCTTCGGCCACTTCAAAATAACCGGTGGGTGTCGAAATGAAGACACCGTCGATGAAGGCTGGGATATTCGCCCAACCCAGAAAGACCATCGACAATTTGGCGGTCACCATTTGCAGAAACGGTACAAATTCCTCTCCGAACGGCACTAGGAAAAAACTAAAGCAAAGCGGAAAAATCAACCCACGGGCAACCGTCGGACCAAGCAGCGTCACAACGGCGCCCTGCAACATCATCAACAGTCCGAGTTGCCGGGCGAAGGCGACACCAGCAGCCTCTCCTAGCAACCAGCCCAGCGAGGCAATTCCCGTCAAAAAAAGTCCCGGCAACCAGATTTCCGGCGAAATTTTCGCCAGTTCATGCTGCCGCTGTTGTACCAGATAATAGAGGATCGGCACGATCAACAGGCAGTGGTTATAGGTGGAGATCGTCCACCATATCCGCACCATATCCACGCCGTCTCGCCAGAAAACTGCAAGGATCGCCAATGTGGCAATCACCAGCAATTTCAGATGCTCTGACCATGAAGAACTGGATGTTGAAAGCTTTGGCGTAGCTTCCATCTGATCAGCAGTCGCGCTTGTCATGCTACCGCCTCCGCAATCACCGGATGTTGGAACCCGCACAAACCGGGCAAATCAGCGAGTTGTGTTTCCCATGAATAATGCGAATGGATCAATATTCTGGCTTGCTCGCCGAACTGCATGGCCCGTTCGGCGTCGCCCAACAAATCGCATACCAGACGCGCTTCTTCCGCAACGGATTGCGCAATCAGAAAATGTTTGCCGTCGGTCGCTTCGATGCCCTCGGCAGCGCATGCCGATGCGACCACCGGCTTGGCCATCGCCATTGCTTCCAGCACCTTGTTCTGGATACCTCTGGCAATCCGCAGCGGCGCCACAACAACGTCGGCAGCCATGATCCAGCTACGAATATCGTCCACCGCGCCGGTCACGATTGTACCGTTTTCGCCGTCGAGTTGCGTCACTTTTTCCGTCGGTGCCCGCCCGACAATCGCAAACCGTGCATCGGGAAAACGCGCGAGAATATCGGGCATGACCTCGGTGCTGAAACTCTGCACCGCCTGAACATTCGGCTGATAATCCATCTGGCCGGTAAACAGGATCAACGGGCCATTATTATCTGAGACCTCTGCCTCGACATCTTGCGCGCCATAAAATTCCAGATCGATTCCATTGCCGACCGCCTTCACTTGCTCGTCTGACAATCCCGAACGCTGTCTGAACAAAAGCGCCTCTGCTTCGCTGACAAAAAGACTATGGTCGGCGCGTTCAGCGACCGTCTTCTCGAACGCCCGCAACAAACGTCCTTCGCGGCGATTGATCCATGCCATCGGGCCGGAACCTTCGTCCGCGTAACTTTCAAATTTTGCGCTATCGACATCGGCGAAATCCATCACCACACGGCCGCGATAATCCGCCGGTATAAACTGCGCCATTTGTCCGGAAAAAATGAAGATACAATCCACCGGGCGGGTGGCAATTACATCCGCGACATAATTGCCGACTTCAACGCTCTGGAAAGATGCCAGCGACACCGGCTTGCCTGAAGCCAAGGCTTCAATCCCTGCCCGCCATTTCGGTTTATTCCGCACCACTATTTCGCAAGAAGCCAGTTCCGCTTTACGATCCCAGCCGATATCCCTCTCCGCTTCGTCATCTGCGAAACAGGCAACATGCACCGGCGCGCAATCCATCAGCTTTTGCAGGAAATGATGCGAGCGGATCTTGTCGCCACGGTTTGGCGGCCATGGAGCGCGATGCGCCAGAAAGAGGATTTCACCCATCAGCCGAGGCCCTTGGCAATCATCGGTCCGACAAGATTTGCGACGGGCAGAGGCAGGCGCTGCCACAGCGCGATCTTCGCTCTATATTTGGGGCTCAGCGGGTTGACATCGCGAGCCTCTTCACCATCGGCAGTACGTATCGCATAAGACAGTGGTTCCGGTTCAAAGCCCCAGTTTTTCTTGAACGAAAAAGCGCCGGTGCCATATTTGGAACGGCCAAAATCAAACTTGTGGCACCCCCGTTCGCGGGCATGGTTCATGAGGCTAAAATACATGATATCATTGGCCCTGAAGCGGCGCGCATCCCATGTCCCGCCACCCCAGTAAGGCATGACGGTCTGCTGGTGATAAAGGCTCAAGACACTGGCCACCGGTTTGCCGTCGTGCAGCACTGTCAAAATGTCGGCATCCTCGCCAAACCCGTCCAATATTTCCTCGAACAACGCCTTCGGGAAAACCGGTGTTCCGAGATTGCGGACGCTTTCGGCATAGACCGCATAATGGTCTGCCCGGTCTTGCTCGCCGGTGCCGACGCGAACGGTCAACCCGTTTGCAAGCCCCTTGCGGATTTCTGCCCGCTGCTTGCGCGGGATCGCCAGCAGCTGGCTCTCCTCGTCTTCCGCCAGTGGATTGACAAAGCCGGCATAGACGCCCTGCTTGTTCTGCCATTGGTGGTCCGGCACCGGACCACCGCGCAATTCGACTGTGGGGAAACTGTACCGTTCGGCAAAATTCCAGGCTTCGTCGGCCAACGACTGGATCGCCTGATCACTATTAGCCAATATTCCGCCACCGACGGCGAAACCGGAAGACACCAATGCCCGGCCGAATAATGCAGAATGAATCAGGTTGAGCGGTAATATGCCCTGCAACGCTCCGCTATCATCTTCTGCGAGAAGATAGCGCCATTCATGGCCGCAAGCCTTGCTGACCGACAGAACCCATGCAGGACGATGAAAGGCTGTACCTTCCGGGCAAGCGGAAACGAAAGCCTCGATACGGGCCAGTTCTTTCGCGTCAGGCCGATCCAGAACGCGAACCGTCAAAGATTTGAGCTTGAATGCCATGTTCATCGTACCAGCCCCGCTTCCAGTGCCGCCAGTTCGTCGACCCTGCCCCAATTGAAATCCTGTCCGGCCTGCAACAGCTTGCCCCTCATGCTTTTCAAATTTGTGTAATGGCGGATCTTTGATTTTATCGGCGCGTTGCCGACCCTTGGCTGATCCGGATCTATCTCCCACGGGTGAAAATAAAATATCGCCCCGCGACCGTCATCGCGGTGCATCTTCCTTATCGCCCGATCATATAAGGCGTATGGCAAGAGCCTGAAAAAGCCACCGCCGCCAGCGGCCAATATACGGTTGCCAAGCTTCACGGTTGTCACCGGCAATTCAATAAAATCAGATTGCTCCACCGGTTTCCAGGCGAAGCGTGGCGATCCGGCCCAGCCATAATGGTCGTGGTTGATCGGTGCGACGCTGGACGAATAGGCATAGCCCTGTTCGGCCAATATTTCATGCGCCCAGAGTGTGCGCTGATCGATCGAGAAGCTTGGCGCTCGATAGCCGGCAACCTTCTGGCCCGACGTATCTTCCAGGATTTTTCGGCTGCGATCCAGATCGCTGCGAAATTGATCAGGGGTCAGCGTGAACACCCGCGCATGATCGTAGCCGTGATTGGCAATCTCGTGTCCGGCCGCCGCAATCTGCTGCATCAACGCCGGATAGCGTTCCGCCACCCAACCCAATATGAAAAATGTCGCCTTGATTCCAGCTTCGTCGAACAGCGCAAGCACCGCTTCGGTGTTGCGTTCTACCCGTTGCTCGAGCGTATCCCAATCGGCACGGTCAATGACCGTCTCGAAGGCTCCCACCTGAAACCAGTCCTCGATATCGACAGACATGGCGTTGAGCAAAGCATCCGCTTTTCCCGCCGTGGTGAAAGATTCAGGCCGCGCGTCCTGCATTGACATAGCTTTCCTTGCTCCGGACATCGTTTTCGACCCATTCCACGAGCATCGTCAAGACGCGGTGCAGATTTTCTTCCTGACCATCCATGCGTTTTTCCACCAGCGACAGCCGCTTTGCAAACATATCGACTATCTCGGCGGTCTCGTCATCTATTGCCGGCAAACCGGGTTCAACATCCGGGGCCCTCGTTGCTGCTGGGACCGGCGCGACGGCTGGCTTGGAAACTGCTTCTTCCCTGCCTGAGGGAAGAGTTGGATTGACGACTTCCTGTTTCGGTTCGGAAACGGGTACATGAGGGGGGTGGGACAGGGACTGCTGTTGAGCTTCCCGAACCTGTTCAACCATTTCGCCCGATTCAGCAGGCGCATGCTCGAAGCTGGTGTCCCTGGCTTTCTTGGGTTTTTCCCGCAGTGGACTCTTGGTTTCCGCAAACGATTCTGACGGTTCGGCAATTTCCACCTCTTCGCCATTCAGGTCGGCAAGCACCCGCTCGACCATCTTCTGGTCGATCAGCTCGGCATGCTCAATCGAACCCATCAACAAGATCCGGCTCATCAACGTGTTGATTTTGCGAGGAACGCCATCGGTTTCGGCGTAGAGCAAACGGAATACATTCGACGTAATCTTGGGACGGCCCGACCAGCCGCTTTTCGACAGGCGATGCGTGATATATGGTTCTATTTCGTCCGCGCTCATCGGTTCGAGATGATGATGCGCGATAACCCGCTGA
Organism: uncultured Parasphingorhabdus sp.; assembly: GCF_963975555.1. Classification (GTDB taxonomy): domain Bacteria; phylum Pseudomonadota; class Alphaproteobacteria; order Sphingomonadales; family Sphingomonadaceae; genus Parasphingorhabdus. Next base: position 12,879 of record NZ_CAXBHH010000010.1, read on the forward strand.
CGCAATTGCTCCAGCTGGTTGGAATTCTCCAGCATGTCGCGAAATTCCGGCTGGCCGAGCAGGAATATTTGCAACAGCGCTTGTCCACCGAGCTGGAAATTTGACAGCATCCGCAATTCTTCCAGTGCATCCACCGGCAGATTTTGCGATTCATCGACAATCAGCAAACAGCGACGACCTGCCCTTGCCTCGGCGTGCAGAAATTCTTCAATGGCACTGAGCAACTGCGCCTTGTCCATATGGTCGGTATCGATGTCGAAATGATTGGCCGCGACGCGCACGATATCCTGGCTGTCCAGCTTGGTGGTAACGATATTGGCGGCAGTCAGACGCGCCTTGTCGATCGTCGCCATCAGATGGCTGACCAGCGTGGTTTTACCCGCGCCGACATCACCGGTGATGACAATGAAGCCTTCACCCTGCGCGAGGCCATAGCCGAGATAGGACAAAGCCTTGCGATGCGTCAGGCTTTCGAAATAGAAATGCGGATCCGGAGTCAGCTGAAAGGGCCGACCGTTTAATCCATAAAATGTTTCATACATGCGCGTATCTCCGATCAACGTCTGTGTTGATGCTCTTAAAAATCATATCTGAGGCCCAGCAGTGCGGAAGCGGTGAGTTCGCTGTCGAAACCAGCCTGCTCATAGCTGTCCAGGCCGACGGCTGCCGTGCCCTGCAATCCCGGTAAAATCTTTCGATAATAAGCTGCGTTGGCACCAATGCCCAAGACGTTGGGAGCGCCTGCAAAACCACTATCCAGCAGATTGGCATAAAGATTCGTATCGATACGGGAATAGGCATCCAGCTCCCGGCCAAGCGACAGATTGGCGTAATAATTTTCGTCCACCAGACCATCGACCGCAGACACCGCGCCCAATTGCGAAGCAAAGAACCGGCGACGGGCATAGCCGACACCGAGACCGGCTTCCCAGCCGCGGTGATTATAGGTGTACTGTCCGTTTACGCCACGCGCACGGAAAGCGGATGAAGATGCCGACTGCAGCACATCATTGAAACAAAGACCGCCGCCTTGACCGAAGGCGCAGCCATTGAGTTCACCGCTCAACGGATTGCGCGAGCTGGTGAAACTTGTGCTCAGATTGGCGAGATTGTCGTTGAGCAAATTGCCAAAGCCGGAAACCGTATCATAGACCGATATGTTCAGAGCGGTGTTCTGGTTTGGCTGATAGGCGAAGGTGCCGAAATAAGTTTCGCTGCCATAGCGCTGACCGACCCGTGCCTCGAGCGACGTACGGCGACTTGGCCGCCACAAGACACCGGCATCCCAGATAATTCCGTCCTGATCATAGGACAGCAATCTCGGTGAAGTTTTATCGGTTACCAGACGGCCGTCATTGTCGATGACCGGATCACCGTTGATATCGCGGACCGCATCGCGTTCCGAAATCTCGATATCTTCGTAGCCGACACCGCCAACCACTGCCAGTGTCGTTGACACCGGTACCGTAACATCGGCACGGACATATTTGCCCTCATAGCGTTGATCGAGCTGGCTCGCATCTTCGCGTTCCCAGCCTCCGCCGACGGACCAGCCGAAAGGCAGATCACCCGGCTGCTGGCCGACACTGGCGCTGGCCGAATGGCTTATACTGTCATCGAATACATCAATAGGAAGCTGCCCCGGAGGCAGGATGCCTGTATCTTCGCTCTCGACCTTGGTATAGCCGACCCGGTAATTGGCATTCACATCCAGCCCGCCGACCCGGGTCGACAGATTGGGACCGGCGTAAACCGAATAGACTTGCGTCACATTGTCGATATTGCCCACCGTATTCGACGGTGCATCACCGCGCAAATCGACCCGGCTACGGGTAGCGAGAGCTCCGGCTTCCAGTGACAGAAGATTGGGAACAACCTGTATAGCGCCGCGGGCCAGTCCGGTAACGATATCATCGTCGCCAACATTATCCTGATAGGAAAAACGGCGTTCATAGCGCACATTTACCTGTGCTTCGGCATTGCGCGTAGAAATCGAACTATCGATACCCGCTGCCACCGAAGTATAGGTCAGCACGTCGTTGCCGTCCTTCAGATCAGCAACCAATATTTGCTGTATCTCGATATAGGGCGTCACTTCAGCCTTGCGTTCGCGTGCCTCGACGGCAGGCGCGGCAAGTCCGAACAGCGGCAAAATCGCTGCACCATATTTCAAGATACTGACAGTCGTTGGCGAGGTCATGGGTTACTCTCCATATCCGTAATAGGATCCAAACCGTCTTCCGGTCGGCGAAAATTTCGTGCCGTTCAGAAGCAGCTGGATATGCTCACATCCGCCCATCAAACTCAGCGCATCGCGCAGGGCAGTTTCAGTTGTCTCGTCTGCTTTGACCACCATCAGAACCTGACCGACATGCGTCGCCAGAACCGATGCCGGCGATGCCGACAAAGCCGGGGGTGAATCAAAGATAACGATGCGATTGGGGTTATGCTGGGTCAGCCGGTTGAGCACCTGCTCGGTCCGCGAAGACGCCAGATATTCTGTATCGGCATTGGTCTGATCGCCGGCGGGCAAGATGGCCAGACCGGGAATATCGGTATGAATGATGCAGTTTTCGACCGGCAGTTGCGGATCCGCCAGCGCATCCATCAGGCCTTTGCTGCCTTCCAGTCCGAGGCTGGACAATATGCTCGGTTTGGCAAAATCGGCATCGACCAAGAGGACTTCATTATCCTTCTCTGCCGCTATCGAAAGCGCAAGGTTCAGGGCGCAAAATGTCTTGCCTTCGTTCGGGTGGGCCGAACAAATCAGGATCCTTTCGCCATGACGAACCGGCTGGGCTTTCTGACTGCCTTTTGCAGCCAACAGCAATTGGCGCTTGATGATCCGGAATTCTTCCGAAATGCCGGTAACCGGTCCGTCGGGAACGATGAAACCGGCTTCCCTCAGCTTGTCCCGATCGACGATGACACGTGGCCCGTCATATGGAGCCATCGGCTTTTGCGCTGCCGGAGCAATCTGCTGCCGGGGAGATTCAGGCGCAAAAACTTCAGGAGAAGTACCACGCTGTTCGACGGTCTTCATTGCCGGGATATAATCATAGATTTCGCCTGCTCTTTCGAGCAGCGAAGCTGACTTTTTGGGAGGACTATATTTGTTCATCATTATTCCCTCAGGCCACCATGCCGCGCTGGATGAATTCCACGATCATCAACATTCCAAAAACCGCGAACAGCGCGCCACTGGTGCCGTAAAACATACGCAGATTTTTTCCGCGTATTGCCCGCTGCGCATTGGTCAAAACCTGTGAAACAGAGCCGATAACCGGTAGCCCACTGGCTTTTTCCAGCTTTGCTGCGGTCGGATAGCTGGTTTGCAAATGGCCCATCGCGAATGCCGCACCGACACCACCACCAATGCCGACGAACAGCACCAGCGCCAGCAGCAACGGCCGGTTGGGCGCTGCCGGGGACCGCGGACTGGACGGCGGATCGATCACACGGAATTTCAGCGAGTCGGTTTCCGATTCTACCTGACCGCGCAATTTGATCTGCTCCCGGTCGGTGAGCAGTTTGTTATATTGTTCCTTCAGAACATCATGGTCGCGATTGATCCGCGACATTTCTGCAGCGATCCCCGGCTCCAGCGTCTGCTTGGACGACAGCTGCGCCATGTCCGCCTGGAGTGCATTTTTCCGTGCCTGCAATGCGGCAACGCTCGCCTGACGCTCCGCCCGCATGCTTTGCAGCGAACTATAGGCCGGATTGGGTGTGCGATAGCCGCCTCCGCCAGCGGGTTCCTTGGCTGCCTGAATACGAAGTGCGGCAATTTCGCTTTTCATCGAGATGACATCGGGATGGCTGTCGGTCCAGCCGCGCGCACGGGCCGAAGCCAGTGTCGACTGCGCCTGAGCCAATTGGGCACCGGCTCCGCCGCCACCGGCTCCCGGTGTAGCGATCGACGAAGGTGTTCCGGATAGCTGACCGTTCAGGGCGGCAAGCGAAGCCGAGGCCTGGCTAAGCTGCGAATCGATCTGGCCCAGTTCAGCGCGAGCGGCTTCCATACGTTGGCTGATGGAACCGATCCCGGGCAATAATCCCAGATTTTCCGTCTCGAACTGGACGCGCTTCTGCTCCGCCTCTTGCAGCTCTTTTTCCCTCTGGGCGAGCTGGGCGTCGAGAAACTTGATTGTCTGACTGGTTTCATCGCGGTCACCGGACAGATTTTCCTCGACAAAAATGTCGATCATTTTCTGAACGATATCGCGGGCCAGAACCGCATTTTCAGCGTCAGAAAAATTGCTCGCCGAAGACGTCGCAATAATCTCGAACAAATTGTCTTTTTCCGATTTGATCTGGATGCTCTTGCGCAGCATTTCTACCTTGCCAGCCAACTCCCGATCGCTGGCGACCGACTGGTTCAAAGCCGTTGCGCGAACGACTTTTTCCAGATTGATGGTCGAAGCCAGAGTCTCCTGCACACGCTCCATATTCTTTTTGCGCTCGCGCGAATCGACGCCGACCTTGTCGGACAATATCGACTGCATCTCGACCGAGATACGAGCCTTCGATTCATAGCTATTGGGTATCAGGGCGACAACGAGCCAGCCCACAAGGCAAATGCCCCAGGCAACAGCCAGCGCTAACCAGCGCCGGTTCCAGACGCTGTGTAACGCGATTAGAAATTCATCATAAAGACCGTTCATGAGTATTATTCAATTCCTGTCAGATAGGGCCAAAAACAGATCAAAACATGCTTTCCGGAATGATGATCACATCACCGGGTCGCAGCATTACATTGGCGCGCGTCTCACCCTTCTTCAGCAAGTCGTCGATGCGCAGCGCATATTCCTTCTGTTTGCCGGTACCGCGATCGAACCGGATCAGCCGGGCGCGATTGCCCGAGGCAAATTCGGAGAGGCCGCCAACCGAGATCATCGCATCCAGCAATGTCATATTGGCACGATATGGGATCGACGCTGGTTTCTCGGTCGCGCCAACGACCCGGATCTGCTGGGAGAATGTGCCGGAGAAATTGTTGACGATAACCGACACCAGCGGTTCGTTGATATATTGCGACAGCTGCAGCTTTAGATCTTGTGCCAGCATTGCCGGCGTCTTGCCGACGGCGGGCATATCGGTGATCAGCGGCGTGGTGATCCGTCCATCCGGCCGGACCTGAACCTTCGCACCGAGTTCGGGATTGCGCCATACGAAAATTGTCAGTTCGTCGAGCGGCCCGATCACATATTCTTCGCCAGGACCTTCCTGCATGGAAACAAAAGATGCCGGCGGCAGCTGCGGACCACTGGAACTGCCGGAACAACCGGCGACAGCAAGTGACGCCATTCCGGCACCGATCATCAATTTTGCCAAATGTTTGTTTTTCATAGCAGAACGCATTTTATTCACCTCGTAAAAATCCTGTGGCGACGACCGATTTCCATTGGAAAACGGACCAATCACGCAAGGTCACAAGATGGCTATGCTAGAAAATAGTGAATATAGCGTTAGGAATAGCTGAATTTCAGATTAACAAGTCTGGCGTTTTGACTGCAGCCGAGGGCCTTGAAACTATTCGACTAAAAGCTCTTTCGCCGGTCCCTGACCGAGGAAATTTGCCGGGCTTGCGGTAGCGCCATAAGCACCAGCGCAGAAGATCGCGACGACGTCACCAACACTCGACTCGGGCATCGCGGCATTGTCGCTCAAACGGTCAAGCGGCGTACAGAGGCAACCAACAATGGAAACCGTCTCGGTCGGTTCTTCGTCATATCTGGTGGCAATGGCCGCCGGATAGTTGCGCCTTACCACCGTGCCGAAATTGCCGCTTGCCGCGAGCTGGTGATGCAAACCCCCATCGGTGACCAGAAATGTCTGCCCCTGACTTTCCTTGCGATCAACGATCCGGGTCAAATAGACACCGGCTTCGCCGACCAGATAGCGACCAAGCTCGATGGCAAATTGCGTGGAGGCAAGGATGTCGGGCAATCGCTTGAGTTGTTCCGACAGGGCATCTCCGATTTTTGCAATATCCACCGGCTCATCGCCCGGAAAATAGGGAATACCGATTCCGCCACCAAGATTGACATGATCCGGTGCTTGGCCAATCATCGTCGCCAGCCGGGCTGCAAGCTCAAGCGTCTGTGCCTGTGTCTCGATAATCGCATCGGCGCTGAGCGCTTGCGAACCGGCGAAAATATGAAAACCACGCCAATCTGCGCCAGCATCCAATATCCGCTTCACCGTGGGCGCGACCAGTTCGATATCCATCCCGAACGGTTTGGCGCCGCCGCCCATTTTCATGCCCGATCCCTTGAGATCGAAATCCGGGTTCACGCGAATGGCAAGATGTGGCGTTTTGCCGAGACTGACGCCAATCTGCAGCGCCCGATCACATTCACTCGGTGATTCGATATTGATCGTAACGCCGGCCTGTATCGCCTGTTCGAGTTCCTCGTCCCGTTTGCCGGGGCCAGCAAAACTGATATGTTCCGCGGCGGCTCCCGCTTCCAATGCCATCTGCAATTCCCCGCCGGACGCGATATCAATCCCGTCGGCCAGACCCACCATATGCCGGAGCAATGGCTGAAAGGGATTGGCTTTCATCGCATAATGGAGATCCAGAGCCTTGGGCATAGCCGCTCGCAATTGCGCCATCCGGGCATCGAGCCGGCTTTTCGAATAGACAAATAATGGCGAACCGTTTTCCGCAACCAGCACACTGGCTTTCTGTCCACCAAGGGCCAGTTCGCCGTCAATTGCATGATATCCGGGAGGGATCGGCCCTGTCGCCTTGGTCTTGATCATTCTATATCCATGCTGGCCAATGCGTTGCGGTCCAGCTTGCCATTGGGGTTTTTGGGAAATTCGGAAAGCAGGACAATATCTCTCGGGTGCATAAAATTCGGTAAATTCTGCTTTAAATATTTTGCCAGCTGCTCGGTGACCGCGGCAGAATCCGATTCCCGCTCAGCCGGTCTGGCAAATATCCGGATCGCCTGACCAAGCCGTTCATCCGGTACGCCCAGGGCAACCGCTTCCACGATAATTCCCGATTCGACGGCGATTTCTTCAATCTCGGTCGGGCTAATCCGGTTGCCCGAACTTTTGATCATCGCATCATCCCGGCTGACAAAATAAAGCAGGCCGTCATCACCGCGCTTCGCCGTATCGCCGGAAAAAACCGCTATCCCGCCATAGCCTGATGCGTCCGGTGCGCTTTTGAACCGTTCCGCCGTCCGCTCGGGATCATTCCAGTAACCCTGCGCCACCAGTGGTCCGCAATGCACCAGTTCGCCTGCTTCGTCGGGTTCGGCAACCTCCCCCGCTTCGTTTACCACCAGTATTTCGGCAAAGGGAATCGCGGTCCCCATGCTGGTCGGGTTATCGTCGATCAGCGCGGGATCAAGATAGGTCGACCGGAAGGCCTCGGTAAGACCGTACATCGCGTAAATATCGGTCCCGGCTCCGAATATCGACCGCAACTGCTTGACCAGACTGGGGGTCAGTGCGCCGCCGCTATTGGTCAGCCGCCGCATTGACGTCACGGCGTCGTCGGGCCATTCATGCTCGACCAATTGCACCCAGAGCGGTGGTACAGCGGCCAATGTCGTGATCTTTTCGCGCGCGCATGCCTTCATGACGTCACGCGGAGTCAGATAGTCGAGCGGCACAGCGCATCCGCCTGCGGCCCAGGTTGAGAACAACTGGTTCTGGCCATAGTCAAAGCTCAGCGGCAACACGCAAATCGTCCGGTCATCGTTAGACAGCTTCAAATATTCAGCGACACTGAGCGCGCCGAGCGTCAGATTTGCATGGTTGAGCATGACCCCCTTGGGACGGCCCGTCGAACCGCTGGTATAGAGGATCGCGACCAGATCATCGGTGTCGGTCGTGGCCGGACTGGGCGCCATTGGCGTCTCAATCGCTTCCAGAGCGGTAGAAACAGTCTTGTCCTCGAACAAGGCGCACTTGCTATTGATATTGCTGTCTTCGAGCATTTTCAGCCGTCCGGCATTGCTGATCAACAATCTGGCGCCACTGTCTGCGACAATATGCGCAACCTGAGCCTGTTTCAGCACGGGATTGACGGGCACATAGACCAGACCTGCCCGCGCCGCAGCGAGCGGCATGATACAGGCCAGTTCGGTCTTCGCCAGCCATGACGCCACCCGGTCCCCCTGGACCATATTCTGCGCCAGCAGCCATGCCGCCAGCAAACCGACACGATGATTTAACATCTTGTAGCTAAGAGTCCCCGAACGCATCGCGAGAGCGTTCGCATCCGGATCCTTGCCTATGGCCAGATGGTCCAGCGGGAATGCGGCGGTTTCGGGATCTAAATTCAATTGCGTTGACCTATGGGAAAAAGAGTAGATTTGTGACAGATACGACCTTAGCCATGACCAGCGAATATCATAGTAATTTTCAGTCCGTGCAAGCCATCGCCGGAGAAAAACTGGGCCGTTCGGTCCAGAAGTCCCTGTTCGACCGGATCGAATGGTTGAGACAGCTGCATGAACTGTGCCTGCCGGACAAGTCCCCGTTGATCTTTCATAGCAAGGAGGGCGATGCGGAAGCATGGATGTTCCTGATGAAAACCGGGCTTGGTCGCCACGCCGCTTTGGCTAATTGGTATAATTTCACCTTCCGCCCGATTTTCCTCGGAGATTATGACGAAGTGACCAGGCTGGCACTGCTCGCAAAACTCGCAAAAAAACTTAAATCAACCTCGCATCATATTGAAATTACACCGGTTCCTGACGAGGATTCTGCAGCGAGTCTGAGCGAACGTGCGTTCGAGCAAGCTGGCTGGATCGTTTTCCGCACCAAGGCAGACGACAATCATATCCTTAACGTCAAAGGCCGTACCTTCGACCAATATTGGGCCGATCGCCCCGGCCAGTTGCGCAGCACTGTTCGCCGCAAGGCCAAGAAAAACCTTGTATCCGTCAGGATTGAAAAGGAATTCTCCGACGAAGACTGGAATGATTATGTCTCGGTCTACGAGCGAAGCTGGAAACCCGAAGAGGGCAATCCCGATTTTCTGAAAAAACTGGCGAAACATGAAGCGGCCGCTGGCTGCATGCGGCTTGGTCTGGCCTATATCGATGGCGAACCGGTGGCCGCGCAATTCTGGACCGTCGAAAATGGCGAAGCTTTGATCCACAAGCTGGCGCATATCGAGGATGCGACAAAATCCTCTCCGGGAACCTTGCTCTCTGTCGCCATGTTCCAGCATGTGATCGATATCGACCATGTCGCGCTGATCGACTTTGGCACCGGCAATGATCCCTATAAGCGCGAGTGGATGGAAGAGGTCCGCGATCGCTACCGGCTGGAATTCTACTGGCCAAACAACCCGTTGTCATGGTTCCCTATCTTGCGCCATTACGCCTCGGGCCTTGCCGGAAAGCGCGCTTCGCTTTAGGGGAGGCGCCGTTATCCGGATTCGGGGGTTTTTGAATGCAGAATGAGGTCGAGTTAACGCCAGAAGCCGCCGTGCGTGCGGTGATGCGGGATATTCTGGGGCTGAGCGAAGAGCAAGTCGCAGAATTCACAGCGGAAACCGAGCTTTTCGGCGCTCTTCCCGAATTGGACAGCATGGCTGTTGCGGGATTGCTCACCGAGCTCGAAGATCGTCTCGATATCATGATCGAGGATGATGAAGTCGACGGCGAATTGTTCGAAACCTTCGGCAATCTGGTCGCTTTTGCCGAGATGAAAGTCACAGAGTGACGCTTATCCCCGCATTCGTCTCCTACGAATTTGCGGATCGCAAAGAATTTTGTTTGTCCATCGCGGCCCAATCCTCACGCCGGGTGATGCTCGTCCCTCCCCTGTTTGACGAGATGAACCGTATGCGCAAGATGCTGGTCGACGTCATGCGGTCGCTTGAAACACTTGGCGTAGGCAGCTTCCTTCCCGACCTTCCTGGCACCAATGAAAGCCTGGTCCCGCTGGAGCAGGTCACGCTGGTCGATTGGCAGAAGGCGATCAAGGCCTGCGCAGAGCAGCACCAAATCTCTCATTTCGCATCGTTCCGTGGCGGCGCCTTGACGGCAGCCATGATGGACACCGCCGATCACTGGATTTTCACCCCGGTCAAAGGCGCGACAATCTTGCGGACGATGCTGCGCACCAAGGTCGCTGCTGACCGGGAAGCGGGATTAAACACAAGCCTTACCGAACTGGCCACTCGTGCCGAGGCAGAACCTCTCGAACTGGCCGGCAATGTCATCGGCTCGGACCTGTTCGGACAACTGACTGCTGCCGAGATACCGGACCTGAAACATCAGCGGATCGTGCGCCTCGAATCCGACGGCAAGCCTGCCGACGGTCACACCACCGGATCAGCCTTGTGGCTCCGCGCCGAACCGGATGACGATCCGATAATGTCCTCTGCCATCGCTCGCGATATCGCGGACTGGATCGGCCAATGACGCGGAGTTTTCACCGGATCGCCTGTGAAGGCGAGACTCTCGCGGCCAGTCTCGATAGCGGCACCGAAGCGACCGGGTTGCTGATCGTCAGCGGCGGCAATGAAATCCGCGCCGGCGCCCATGGCGGCATGGCGCAACTGGCCGGGCGGGTTTCCGAACAGGGCTTTCCTGTTCTGCGTTACGACCGGAGAGGAATAGGCGAGAGCAGTGGCGAAAACCGTGAATTTCTGGGCAGCGCGGATGAAATAGCGGCAGCAACCCAGTTTCTCCGGCAGAAACAGCCTCGGGTCAACAAGATCATCGGCTTCGGCAATTGTGATGCTGCGACGGCACTGGCATTCTTTGGCCCGGCTGCAGGAATTGACGGCTATCTGCTTGCCAATCCCTGGGTGATTGAAGCAAGCGGTGAACCGGATAGCGAAAAACCCCTGCCGTCATCCGCAGCGATCCGTTCACGCTACTGGGACCGGATCAAAAATCCGCGCACGATTTTCGATCTGCTGTCGGGGAAGATAGACTTCAGAAAACTTCTGAAGGGACTGAAGCAGGCCTCTAGGGTAGAGGAGAATAGCGCAATTTCCATCCAGTTGCGTGACGCCCTGCCCCGCCTTGACGGCAACAGCCAGATATTGCTGGCAAAACGCGACACCACGGCACGCGCATTTCTCGCCGCCTGGAACAGTCCCGACTTCGCGACTTTGCGGGCCAGCACCAGCATCACTCTCGAAACGCTCGATAGCGCATCGCACAGCTTTGCTGATGAACCCGCCCGAGACTGGCTCACCGACAAACTCATGGAAGCGCTGCGTCAGGCCTGATTATTCGGCCGCGATCAGTTCAAATTCCTGTTCTGCCAGAAAACGCTCGGCATCGAGCGCCGCCATGCAGCCGGTTCCGGCTGCGGTTACGGCCTGACGATAGACATGGTCCATGACGTCACCGCAGGCGAACAGGCCCGGAATCTTGGTTTTCGGCGTACCCGGCAAGACCTGAATATAGCCGCCATCTACCAGATCGAGATGGTCCTTGAAAATCTCCGTCGCCGGCGCATGGCCGATGGCAACGAACGCACCATCAAGAGCCAGGTGGCTTTTTTCACCATTTTGCGTGTCGACCAGATCCAGTCCGACAAGCCCGACGGGCTCACCACCCCCGACGAAGCGTTCGACATTTGTATTCCAGAGCACCGAAATCTTGGGATTGGCAAACAACCGGTCCTGCAAGATCTTCTCCGCCCGCAGACTGTCACGACGATGGATCAGGGTCACATCATCGCTGTGGTTGGTCATGTAGAGCGCTTCTTCGACTGCGGTATTGCCGCCGCCAATCACCGCGACCTTCTTGCCGCGATAGAAAAATCCGTCGCAGGTCGCGCAAGCCGAAACGCCCTTGCCTGACAATTCTTCTTCGCCCGGCAGGCCGAGCCATTTGGCCTGAGCGCCGGTTGCGATCACCAATGTATCGCCTTCATAAATATCACCGCCATCGCCGGTCATCCGGAACGGGCGCTTGGAAAAATCGACATCGACAATCGTGTCAAAGATGAATCGCGTGCCGACTTTTTCAGCCTGCGCCTGCATTTCTTCCATCAGCCAGGGCCCCTGGATGACATCACGAAATCCGGGGTAGTTTTCGACGTCGGTGGTGATGGTCAGCTGGCCGCCCGGTTGCAGACCCTGAACCACGATCGGCTCAAGTCCGGCACGGGCACCGTAAATGGCTGCCGACAGTCCGGCCGGTCCCGAGCCCAGGATGAGCATTTTCGTGCGATGTGTTTCGGCCATATTCGATTCCCGCTGATGATGATTCTGTCCATTGCAAATAGAGATGCCCGGTGCCGCTAGGCAAGACCTATTGCCCCTCGGCTAAGCGAAGAAATATTTTGGGCCTTTAAAGCGTCAATAGTCCGTCTGGACTTGAGTGCGACTTTAAGGGACGCCTCTGCCCATTAGTGAACCTCCAGGAGTGAAGCGCCATGACGTTACGTCATGACGGCTCAGAATCCTCCGCAGCAGGATTTTGAGCAATGGCATCCCGACCCAGCTGCCGACTGTAGAGCCAGCCAATGCCGATCAGGCTGAAGCCCAAGGCAACAAAGGAACCGATCCGCGTCAATCCCTCAAGACCGGACGCATCGAAGAAAAATACCTTACAGACCGCGAGCAATATCAGCACCAGCGAAGCAATCCGCCAATCACGCTGTTCGCTACGGATGCCCCATAGCAGGAAGCCGATGGCCAGTCCGATAGCGAGGATTGACCGCAAGATATCTTCGGCGTCGAAAACGCCCGGTGCCACCAGCAACGATCCATGGAAAAACTGTCGCAAGCTAGCCCAGGCGAACAACAGGATCAGGATCATCTTGATCGCTTGCACAGGTCTCTCGCCAAGCAGTTTCTGATCCGGGTTAATGGACCGGAGCAATATGATCCCGCCAATTGCCATAGCGAATGCCGGAACAAGCAAATTGACAATCGGCATGCTGCCTACCGCCTGCGCGGCCCAAAGCGGATTGTGGAGGAGCAGAGTGAACCATGCATTATGCAGGCTGCCTGCCAGAACCAGCGCCGTAGCGCCTCTCTGCAGAAGTTGGTCCTGACCAAACCGGCTCTGGACAAATCGATAGATCAGCCAACCGGCGGCGATTAACAATGCTTCCCAGATCAAACGCTGCAACAGTCCCCATTCAACAAAGTCAGTGCCAAAGATATTTGCAAAACCGATCCGGTAGAGACTGTGGATACTGATCAAACTCATGACCGCAGCGATTGCCGCAGCGCCATCGCGAACGGGAGATGGCAAGCGTTCGCGCAAAAACCCGAGCTGGAACCCGAGGAGCAGAGCGGGCAGCAGCAATTGTTTCGCTATCATCATTGTTGTCAGCGACGGGTCGACGATCGTCATTGGCTGTCCGACCAAAGCCGGCAAAGCATTTGGCAACCAGAGCCAGATTGGCACCATTGCCCAGCCGATAACGAACAAGGCCAACACGCCCGCAGCCGGTGCCAATTCTGGCCAGGAGAGCCGCCGCGTCCAGATCGCGAGACCGGTCATTGCGACTGGAGCGAGTAGTGGTAACAGCGATACCGGCAATATCTGCGAAATCGCGCCATAAGCCATCAATGTTGCCGCAATTTGTGCCGCTATGCGGAGCAGCCCAAATTGCGAGCGCATGGCGAACAGGACGCCAAGCGCGGCGAGAGAAGCCCAGCGCAGTGCGGCAATGACCGCTCCGGATTCAGCCGTCCCGCCGAATAATCTTGTCCATTCGTTAATCGGGCCGTCGCCGGTGATCATGAGTAATGGGATCGTTGCCAAAGCGAAAACAGCCGCGATCTTTTCTGCGACCGGTTCTTTCTGCTTCAGTCCGGCAAATAGCATCGCCACAGCGATTAGCGCGAGGCCGATCGGCAATGCCCAACCAGGAAGAATCTGAGCAAGCGTGAAATAGGCGAATATCCCAGTCGCAGAAAACCCCAGATGGCGAAGATTTACGATCGACGCGCGCATTGCAAAAACGAGAAACAATGCCGTCAGACCAGTCCAGCGCAACCCGGCGTGAATGTCGATCGCGGCTCCATTCCCCGACACCAGCCGGACAAGTTCGATGCCGTCACCCTGCATGGTGATCAGTGCCAACGGGAAAGTCGCTGCGGCGAATATCGCGGACACGGGTTCCAGCCGGTGGTCGCTGGCTCGTTCTCCAAAGAGCAAAAGACCTGCTGCAACGGCTGCCAGACCAAGCGGCCACAACCATGACGGCATCGCGAAACAGAGAGCCCCCACCAGCAATATTCCGCTTGTCGCGGTCAGCCACATGAATCGGGTGTCGCCGTCCCGGCCTTCCGATTTCCAACCGGTCGCCACAGCCACCGCCGGAATCAGACTGGCAGCGAAGGTCAGGACGGCAAACAGTAGGTCGCGGCTGCCATCAAACAGATAGAAATGGATCATTGATAGGGCCGGGATAGCCACCGCAAGGCCGCTCAGTTCAAGAGCATCCTGCACCCGTGACGGTATTCTCCACATTTTCCACAGCAACGGCCCGGCGTGTATCACAGCCAGAGACCCGCCAATCAGCGTGAACCAGAAAGCGCTGGCATCGCCCCAGATTGCAAGCAACATGACAGAGGTGCCCAGACTGATCGTGGGAACGATTTCAAAGCCCTTTTCCCGCCAGCTGAGCCATTGGCCCGCCGCCGCGAGCAAGGCAAAAAGCCCCCAGTGCAGAGGCTCGAATCCGCCGAAAGCGACCAGCATAGCGAGTTGCGCGGCACCTACGATGGCCGCTGCGCTGCGCATCAGGGCAGCACGCGGGCCGCGCATCACCAACAGTGGCAATCCGATCGCCAGCAATATCACAAAGCCGCCAACCGAAAGCGAGCCGATAACATCAAGCGCGTTGGACGCCAGTATCATCCATAAGCTCCAGCCGGCCCCACCGACGAGCGCGGCAAGTCCGAGCATCGGCCAGCGCTGCATCCGGGACACCCCCGCCATGCCGGCGATCGTCAGCCCCAGATAGACCGCGAGCAACGATACGTTTGAATCGAGCCCGCCGATCATCGCCGGGGCGGCAAGGCCGCCAGCGAGGCCCAAAAGCGCTGTTGGCGGGCCAAAGCGTATCGAGAGTCCGAGCGCCGCAGCGGTGATCGCTGCAAAGGCTATGAATGCCGTCAGCGGGCTGATCAATTGATAGAAATTGCTGGCCATCAAAACCGCTGCATAGAGCGTTGCGATACCCGCACCAGAAAGCGCCTGCGCGACGCGAGGATCCTGAACACGAGCCTCGTATCGCCGCGCCGCTTCCGCTCCGGCAATCAATCCGCTGCCAAAAAGCAGGCCACAAATTATCTGCACGGTTGGCGTGAAAACACGGCCGAAGATACCCGCATCAATCGCATATTTGACGATCAATACGCCCGCGATGGCTAAAGTGATTCCGCCAGCCCATATAGGCAAGCGTCGACCGAACAGATCTTCGAAACTGAAGGATATCCCCCTGGATTTTGGCGGCGCTTCTTCCTGAGAAAATTCCTCCTCTCTACTTTCGACAGCCAGAGGTTCTCCAACCTGCTCAACCGCATCTTCCGTCGCAGAGTTTTCCGGTTGTTCCGCCACCATCTTGTCCGCGATCGTCGGGGCATAGTTAGCGGGGGTATCGCCAGTGACATTATCGGACCGAACCATTTCTGATTGCGTAAGGGGACCGTCAGCAACTCTGGCTACGCTAGCGATGCGTTTTGCACGCTGAAACTCGGTTTGCTGCTCCGGCAAAGCCGCTGACATTTCAGCGTCTGGATTCTCGATGAGATCATTATCGACCAACGCTTTTTCTTCAAACGCCGCGCTTTTTGACATTGTGGAGGGACCCGCTTCTCCGGCTTCAACTGCCTGAGATTCAGGCCGTGGTGAGAGGCTGTCCGCAAGCTTCGCCGCTGCGTTGCTTGCCATATCTCCCAAGCGGTCTTCCAGCAGCTCGGTTTGACGCTCAAGCCTCCTGATTTTTCCGGCCATCGACCAAATAAGCGCGAAAGCCACAATAAAACCGAAAAATGTCATCATGTTTGAGCCGCCCCCAAAGGCCCCATTACATCGAAAATATGAATATCAAACCAAATTTCTTTGGCGATCCGGAATGGTCGACAACGCCACTTCGCTGGAAATCAGTCCGGCGTCGCGAGTTTCATCAGCTCCAGTCCGGCGCGAGATAGCTGTCATGCCCTCAAATCGAGCCTTGCTCGATCCCGCCAATCGATTGCCAGACATTTTGCCCGGTTTCAATGTCATCGCGGGTATAAGGACTTCACCGGACTCCGTTTTTACGGTCTCGGGAATAGGCGGGGCCTTCTGGTAAATTTCTGCGCCGAGCAATAGCAATATGCCGAACATGAAAACCATTCCCACGGTCAGGATTATCCACAACCGCTTGATGCTAAACGTCTCTTTATATGTTTCCATGATTCCGCCGCCCCCTGCGTCAGAAAAATCTATAGCTTCCGCTGACAGCGCCAAACGAGATGACGTAGCAGGGGCTTAACAACATGCGCTGCATCCCCACCGGACACGGCGAATCTGCCATGCGGCAACCCAAGCGGAGCGGCGTGATGAGAAAACATCCTCCCGAATATTGTCCGGCGGACAGCATAACATTACATAACCGGCAACGCCCGCGGAATAAGACAAGCCCCTGACACGTGGATAAACAATCCATTGTGAAAACAGAGGATAGAGCTTGTTAAACAAGCGAACGTTGGCGCACCTAACCCACTCGCCGAAATCGCTTCATCCGGTTATTGAACGCACGACAGCTTCCTCAGAATTTCCACGCAACACCGAATTGAAACTGGCGCGGCGGCCCCGCATTGCGCTGTACAAATTCCGTGCCGCCGCCAAATTGCACCTGATTGGAAACCGTTGCGGCATTTGCAAAGCCGGATTCATTATTGGTATTGAGCAGGTTAAAGATATCTGCGCTCAACTCTATATTCCCCGAAAAGGCAGGAATGGCATAGCGCACGCCGAGATCGACCGAAGCCGACCACGGCAATCGTGCGGAATTGCGATTTTCGCCGGGGTAACGATCAGAATTGCCAACGAAACTCTCGCCGAAGGACTGGCCGTCTCCGTTCAGATCTTGCGTACCGAATATACTGGCGTCGGGAACAAGATTGACCGGTTGACCAGACTGAAACAGGCCGGCGAGTGTCAATGTCAGGCCGTCGAAGGGATATAGGAAGCCGACAGCGGAAATCACATGCCGACGATCATTCGCCGATGGTCCATTGTCGGCTGAAAAATTATTGGCGTCCGACGCGCGGAAATTGATGTCATCCGTGTCATTGGTCAGCTTTGAAAGCGTATAGGACATACGAAATGCATAATCGCCATCCCCACGAACCTTGTTTATTTGCAAATTCAACGCCCGATACGTCGAATTTCCGCCAGTCTCCGAAACGGTAACCTGACGCGATCCGCCCGGAACCAAAGCAACGGGACGCGTCGCGTCCGCCTCTTCCTGTGAGCGCACCAGGCCCAGTGATTGCGCGACTAATTGCCGTGCTGCATTGTCCGGCTGCGCGCGCAACAGGGCTATATTTGCGGCAGTCAAATTCGTCAGATCGGGTGTAAATGGTTCCGCTGCATTGAGATCACGAATGCGGACAAGGTTGCGAGACCGGCTGTAAATCACGTCCGCGCTCAGGCTGATCGTATTGGTGGCCTGATATTGATAGCCGCCGCTCAATTGGAGACTGTAGGGACTATTATAGCCTTCAGGATTAAAAATGCGCACCTCATTAAGCGATGCACTATCGCGCAATCCTGCCACATCATTTGGCGCGGGACAGGCGCTGACCCTGTCGCAATCAGGCGAGACCGTCAGGTTACCATCGAAGGTGAGGCCTTCCAAATTTATCTGAGAACCTATTATTCCCTGCTGCTGCAGTTGATCCAGTTGATCGAGAAATGTCGGAGATTCTGTGTTGCGTTGCAGCGCATCTGAAATGATTCCATAGTTCAGTTTGCCATAAAATAATCCGGCGCCAAGTCGAAACGATGAACGCGCGTCCGGGCGATAATTGAGCGCCAGACGCGGCGCAAAATTATTCTTATCTCCGCCGGTTCCGCCCTTGCTGGTCAGAGAATCATAATCCCAGCGCAAACCGAGCGTGGCCGTCAGTTGCGAATTAATCTGCCATTCGTCCTCCACGTAAAATGCCAGCTGGGTCTGACCGGTTCCAAAAGATTGCGGTCGCAATTCGACATTATAGTCGATCACTCTAGGGTCGAGCGAAACGACATCGGACGCTGACAGGGTCAAGCCTGCGCCGGTGGCATTCAGACTGGCGATTTGCAGGGGCGTCAGTTCCACCGTGAAATTGCCGTCCGGATTGCCGCCTCCGAGAAGACTGAAATCCGAGCGGATCAGATCCGCGCCAAAGCTCAGGCGATGGTCGCCAGCGCGATATTGCAGGCGGTGGGTGGTTTGCCATGTTTTTTCGAGATCATCGAAAACAAAACCCGGATGACCAACAATGCCAACAGCCAGCCCGCTCTCATCGCGAATAGTAACCTGCGGTCCCGCTGGACCAGTCGGTTGACCATAGTCCCAGCGGAACCGACTGAACTGGATCGCGCCATCATAGTTCCACTCGTCCCCGGTGTAACGGATCGAACCCGCAATAACGGTTGAAAAGCGGTCCTGACTGGATCCCGCAGACGGAAAGGTAACATTGCCCCCGCCGAGAGCTCCGCCGGGCCGGGCGATGGTGACGCGTCCAACATTCGCTCGCAGCGTTCCCGTCCAGTCGTCACTCAACTGGTGATCGAGGCGGACCGAACCCAGCAGAAATTCGTTATTGCCGGTGACGTTTTCTACAGTCCCCAATATGGGAGCATCAACGATCTGCTGGTTGCGATCGCGGGTATATTCAAAATTTGCGTAAAAGAACGTCTGGTCCTCGACAATCGGACCGCCGATGCTCGCACCCGCCTGATAGCGTTCGAAGCTTTCGCCAACCGGATTGCCTGACAGATCCCGGCGCGGAAACGCGGAAGCGGCGTCAATCGGTCTGCCGGGGCGTATCAGAGCATAAATCTCTCCGTGATAATCATTGGTTCCGGACGGAGAAGTATAGTTGACAATGCCATTGGCTGTGCGACCGAAAGCAACGGAATAGCTATTGGCGAGCACGGTGACTTCGCGCGTAAAACCAAGTGGTACGGGAAATTTTGGTCCCCCGAGAAAATTTTCATTATTGTCGAGGCCGTCGATAAGATAGTTGGTATCAAGACCGTTGGAACCATTGATCGATATCGACGGCGATTCAGGGAAAAATCCGGTCGAAGGAACGACATTCGGCAAACGGATCAATGATCCGATTACATCGCGCCCTTCAATCGGCAATGCTTGCAGCTCCTTGTCGGACAGAGATGCCGAGATCTCCGCGTTGACCGTATTGATCGACGTAACGGCACGGCGAGCGATTACAGTAATGACATCGCCGCCGAAAGGCGTGAGCTGCACGGTGACCGAGCGGGCAAAGTTGGAACGCAAGGTTACGGGTTCCGCTATGACGGCTTCAAATTCCCCATTGCCGTCGAATGAGACTTGCCACGTCCCACCGGTGCTCAGCGATTCCAGTCGTATCAAACCCTGGCTGTCGGTCCTTTCGATTTGGCGCAGGCCGATTGCCGGGTTCTCAACCGTGATATCTGTATCTGCGACAGCCTCTCCTGTGTCCGCGCGGACAACGGCTATCTGCAGTCCAGCTTGTTGGGCCAAGGCGGCAGTCGGAGCTAGAAATACCGAAGAGACAAATGCGATTCCACCAAAATAGCGAGGTAACATGCAAAAAATTTCCGATGACTTCTTAAAAATTGAAGATGGAAAATCCTCCCACCTGATTACTGGTTTGTCGTCAGCGGCATCACTTCAATCTACGCAAATGGCATAATCTTCTTGGCCTGTGGCCCTATCGTGAACGCGATTTATTGGTGAACCAGCAATATGCTGCCGGAAAATCCACCTTTCGATAAGCTGAAAACCAAAACGGCAATGATAGAGAGTTCGTAAGATATGCCCGGTCGGTTACAGCGCAGCGACCGATTGCATATACGCCAGCTATCATCGAGCTAAGGCCCGGCGCATGGTGCTGGATCAACTCCAATATGAATTCGACTGACAGAAAGAGCGGCTAACGCATAATCCATTATGCTCCGCCGATATCGGTTCGACAATTTGCGGCTTTCCAATTTCCGCAAATTAGAGATATTTGCTTCAATCAAGTGCTGTGTCATAAATCGCATCGACAATCTGTGAACATGTAATTTATCGAGCGCCATCCAAAGAACAGGATGTCGAATTTATACATAAAGCATAATGATTTCATATAACTATTGGACATCACAAGCGACTTTTCCCTTCGTCATATCCCGAATGACCATGCAATATTCCACAGGTCACGCCGATATACATTCCCACTAATTTCAGGCCACTGTGATCAAAAGCATCATGGATCGCGCCCAAAGCAATATTATTGCCATTCAATGCAGTAGGAATGGAGAAATGATATGCTTCGTAAATTTACAAATATCACAATTGGTTTGGCACTTATGATGTTGCCCGCCACTGCCATCGGCCAGGAAAGAACCAACAAGAAGACACTGGGGTCTGGCAGTGACGTCTGGCGCGTTGAACTTCGCAATCTGGAACGCTTTCTTGCCATGTCCTCCGGTGACAGCGACGGCGTGAGTGAAGTCAGTTATATCAAAATAATATTGAAGGGCCCCGACAGCCAATATGCGACTGTCAAAGAGGTGAACCCGTTCATCAGCATCAATAACGGTCCACGGTCCCGGGATAATTCCATTGACGTGCGGGTTGGCGACCGTGTCTTTCTGGAGCGGCTTGAGCCCGGAACGTCGGACACATATGATATGTGGATCCATGTGAAGGAACGTCCCCAGGGTGACCTGGGCGATCCTCTCCTCAATTTTGAAATTAGCGTCGCGACCCGCGAACTGGATTGCTCGTTTGATCGTGTCTGCAACCGCGGGAGCACCGGCTTAATCACATATCATGTGAGTTTGCCCCGCCCCACCGCCAGATATAACACGTGCAACGCGCAAAATACTTACCAGATTTCTGCCGTAAACGGTGCGACTATGCAGCTACAGCCGCGCAACGCGCGCGCAGGCCGCGGTGTTGTCAATGTCCGTCATACAACGAGCGGCGGCCATACGACCAGCTTCGGCGCGAAAGGCGAAGAATCCGGTGTCGAATTGGCCATGCAAAGCGGACAAATATGTATTGCTTCAACCAGTCGGTAATCGCGCGCGCGAACCTGAATTTATGAGGAAATAATCATGGCAAAAGTCATCAAGCTTTTAACTGGATTTGGATTTCTGACAGCGGCCACGCTATTGGCAACACTCCCCGCCAACGCGCAGGAAAGAAAAACCCTCGGTTCCGGTCCGGATGTATATCGTGTGGAGATACGGAATATGGACCGCTTTAAAGTCCTCGAAACCGGCGACAATGATGGTGTCGGCGAGCTGCACGAAATGTCGGTGAGATTAGCATCCTATCATCCGGATTCCAGGGATCAATATGACGCTTTCCGTCAGCGGAGTCCGCTGCTGTACAATTCGCGCACCGGCAAATCCGGCGGGTTCGGCAATCTGGAGATCAAGGTTGGCGACCACGTCAGGCTGGGCGGGCACCGCCCGCCGCGCGATGCGACAGAGCTTTGGATACATGCCTATTCCAATCCTGATGACCCGGAATATAACCGCACGGGAAACAATAATGGACTTGTTACACTGGAAGTCTCCGCAACAGAACTGGATTGTGCCGGCCAACGCGTGTGCCGGCGCAACAGCAAGGGAACCACGACCATATCCTTTCGGATCCCCGATTTTGCGGAACGACCATCCAATCGCTGCGGCCCGGCTAACACTTTCCGGTTGGAACCGCTGGATGACGAGGTCCAGATTAGCGGATTAAGCAACGCGCGTGTTCGCAGCAGGGCCAATCGTCGCCCCGTAAACGATCCCTTTTTCCTGCTTTTACGGCACAAGAAAGGCGGCCCGCGATTGATGCCATTCAATCTGGACATTTGCATCGCCAGCACTGTCAAACCGGCTCCTCGATAGCCCCGGACAATTGCCAGTGATGTTACGGGCGCGAACCGCGGCCTACTTGACTGGACGAATGATATACTGATTAATATTTATAATATTGGAGAATAGTGATGAAAAAATATCTGATAATCCCCGCACTGGTTTTGATCTCCGCATGTAGCGGCGGAGAATCCAGCGACAGTTCAAGTCAGGCAGTTGAAACCGATACGATGCCGTCGTCCGGCAGTGCGGCCGCCGTCCCGGAGGCAGCAATTGCCCAGCCCAGGCTGGCATTTGATATACCGATCATGGATGGTGCCCGCTATATCAGCGGCAGTCCCGAATTTTCCAAACCCTCGAAAAGGCACGGCGGCGAAGCGATCGCGACTATTGCCTACAAGGGCACTCCGCTCGATATCGTCAACTTCTATGAACGCGCACTGGCCGAAGACGGATTCACACCGACACTCGGCCAACATAATGATGAAGCCATCGCTACGGTGACGGGCGTACGCGAAAATGGCGAAAAAATCATGATAAGCACCTCAAGAGGTGGTTCAAAGGCAAGAGATGGTGAGAGTACGGCGGCGATCATCGCAACAAAGCCGCTTTGACCTTTAATTTCCACTGTTGCTCGGCGCGGGAAACCTGCGCCGGGCATCTCACGCCACTGAAGTCATGCCGATCTGCTGTTACCAAAATGTTGGTAGCGGAGGAGGGACTCGAACCCCCGACACATGGATTATGATTCCACTGCTCTAACCACCTGAGCTACTCCGCCATCGGGTCCGGGCGATTGTTTTAATCGCCATGAAACTCTCTCTGGACGGCGGCGCTATAGTCACAGCGTTCGGTGCGGTCAACAAGCTGAAGCGAGAAATACGCTAAAACTTGCACGGCCGATACAATCCGCGCTAACAGCGCCCTCCAAGCCGACAAGTGGCATCAAGGGGCAGGTATGAAAGCATTTTACGACATTTTGATTGTGGGCGCTGGTCACGCAGGCGCGCAAGCGGCCATTGCGTTGCGCCAGCAGAAGTTTGAAGGCTCCATCGGTCTGGTCGGAAACGAGAAATATCCGCCCTACGAACGCCCTCCCCTGTCCAAGGAATATCTCGCCGGAGAAAAGCCGTTCGAGCGGATATTGTTGCGACCCGAGAGTTTCTGGGGCGAGCGCGATATCGATCTGCTGACCGGTCGCCGGGTATCGAAACTCGATCCGGTCGCAAAAACGGTCATGCTGACCTCCGATGACGAGATAGGCTACGGCAAGCTGATCTGGGCAACCGGCGGATCTCCGCGCATGCTCGATTGTCCGGGAAGCCAGGCGCGCAATATTCACGCCGTCCGGTCCCGCGCCGACGTCGACAAGATCATGGCAGCATTGCCGACCGTCGACAAAGTGGTTGTCGTCGGCGGCGGCTATATCGGACTGGAAGCAGCCGCTGTGCTCACGAAACTGGGCAAGCATGTGACGATCGTCGAATCGCTTGATCGAGTCTTGTCGCGCGTTGCCGGCGAACCGCTGTCGCGATTCTATGAAGCCGAGCATCGCCGTCAGGGTGTGACTATAGAATTGGAAGCAACCGTCGCCGGATTCGAAACCGGTGAAGACGGAATCGCAACTGCCGTGACGCTCGCCGACGGACGCGTGCTCGAGGCCGATATGTTCGTGGTCGGCATCGGCATTATCCCCGAAACCGGTCCACTGGTCGCGGCCGGTGCAGCAACCGGAAATGGCGTCGACGTTGATTCCCATTGCCGGACCAGTCTCGACGATATTTACGCGATCGGCGATTGCGCGGCGCATAGCAATAGCTATGCCGACGGCGCTATGATCAGACTGGAATCGGTGCAGAATGCCAATGATCAGGCGAAAGTGGCTGCGCTCGATATACTCGGCGAGGAAGCCGAATATGACAGCGTGCCTTGGTTCTGGTCGAATCAATATGATCTGCGGTTGCAAACCGTCGGCCTCTCGACCGGCCATGACAGCCATGTCGTCCGCGGCGATCCCGATTCGCGCAGTTTTTCGGTAATCTATTATCGTGACGGCAAGGTCGTGGCGCTGGATTGCGTCAATGCCACCAAAGATTATGTGCAGGGCCGCAAAGCCGTCGTCGAAGGCTTGAATCTGGACAAGGACGAGCTCGCCAATACGGAGATTCCGATCAAGGAAGTCGGAGTCTACTAGCGCCCCCGAAAGGACCAGGCACCGATGTCCTGCCACAGGCCATCGACATAATAATGCAGACCGATCCCGCGGATCGCGAAGGGCCGCGGTTCGAATTCCTCGGATAGCTGTTCGAAGAGAAATTGCGCTTCCCCGGGGTTCACCTTGTTCTGGACGGTGATATGCAGCCGGGGTGTCTGCTGGTCCTGCGCCACCAGCAGTCCGGCAAAGCGTTCGGCCAGCTCCATCCGCAGATCAAGCAGTTCGGGCGCGTGCAGCCGATAGGCGACGCCATTGCCAAGATGGATCAAACGGGACAGCGTCGCTTCCGGCTTCGGCATGATAGTGGTCAGCGTGACGACAGCGGATTTGATTTCATCCAGTGCTTGCGGCGGCAGATGGTGGAACAAGGTGATATGGGCACCGATCCTGTTCCTGTCCGGGGGATAATGGCGTTGCCGCAGCCTGTCCGCCCAGGCAAAATCCTGCTTGCCCATAAGCGCCGTCATGATGATGGGTTTGTTGCGGCGCTCCATATCGTCAATCTATCGCACATAAAAAAACCGCGAGCAATTTCTTGCTCGCGGTTTCCTTCGGGGGATGGAATCGGGCTTAAGCCGCTTTCTTTGCTGCTTCATTGGCATCGAGCCATTCCAGCAACTTCTCGGGAGTCGATTCGACATAGGGATCATTGTCGACACCATCATCGTTGATACCCGGCTCTTCGAACCAGGCGCTGACGACTCCGTCGTCGGCAATCATCGAATAGCGCCAGCTGCGATCACCAAAACCGAGATGGTTTTTCTTGATCAGCATGCCCATGCGCCGGGTAAAGTCACCCGATCCGTCGGGAAGCAGTTTTACCTTTTCCAGACCGAGGGACTTGCCCCACTGGTACATCACGAACGCATCATTGACCGAAATACAATAAACTTCGTCGACGCCGCGCGCCTTGAACTCGTCATAGAGGCGTTCGAAAGCGGGGCACTGCTCGTTCGAACAGGTCGGGGTAAAGGCTCCGGGCAAGGAGAATACCGCGATGCGCTTGCCAGCGAACAGGTCCGTCGTGTTCACGTCCTGCCAGCGAAAGGGATTTTCGCCGTCGACCGATTCGTCGCGAACGCGGGTTTTCAGGGTAACTTGGGGGATATTTCTACCGATCATTATTGACTCCGTTTGTTTGAATGACCGTTCAATAGCACTCAAATATATATCGACTAAATTGATTTAATCTTCCTGACTGATTTACATAATCAATCACGGAACGGTTTCGCTTGAAACTCCTCGAAGGGAATATCAACATGGCGAGTAATTTTCGGAGATGGGGACAGGATATGACTGAAACGACAAAAGCACCGCTTTGGTTCTGGATCATCGGCGTGTTGGCCCTTCTCTGGAACATGATGGGCCTTGCCGCCTATTTTCAGCAGTTCATGATGAGCCCGGAGGCGTTCGCATCCCTCCGCCCGGAACAGCAGAACCTGCTGCTCGACCAACCGGTCTGGCTGACCTCCGCATTTGCCGTCGCCGTGTTCGCTGGCTTTGTCGGCTCCATCTTGCTGCTTGCGCGCAAACGTCTGGCGGTAAGAATGTTCCTGCTATCGATGATCGCCGTATTCATCCAGTTTGGCGGCCTGTTCCTGCTCCTGGGATATGCTAACGTGCTGACCGGCGGCGAATGGATAATGCCGATCCTGATCCCGGTTTTTGCAGCCGGACTTTACCTCTACGCGCGCAAGACCGAAAAAGACGGCATGCTGGCCTAGGTCTTGATCTCGCTAGGCTGAGGTGCTGAAGGGCGTGAAATCGGTATCTTCATCGTAGATATCGATACCCTCGCGCCGTTTGAGCCAGCCTACCACCAGATAGGTCACCGGCGTCAGCACCGCCTCCCACAGCACTTTCAGCGCCCAGTTTGTCACCATCACGGTGAACACCACCGACGGCTCCCAAAGCCCCCAGAATGCCAGCGGATAGAAGATCAGGCTATCGACGCCCTGCCCCACCACCGTTGAACCGATCGTGCGGCTCCACAAGGCCTTGCCCTGCGTCCAGACCTTCATCCGCGCCATCACATAGCTGTTCATGAATTCACCCGCCCAGAAGGCGACGATTGACGCGGCAACGATGCGCGGGACCTGTCCGAAGACGCTCTCGTAAGCTGCCTGCCCTTCCCAGCCCTCTGCCGGCGGCAGCGAAACCACCACCCAGCTCATGAAGGCCATGAACAGCAGCGCGGCAAAACCGGCCCAGATCACCCGCCTCGCCCGCGCATAGCCATAGACCTCGGTCAGCACATCGCCGATTACATAGCCAAGCGGAAAGAA
The DNA here is from genome assembly GCF_963975555.1 of uncultured Parasphingorhabdus sp. Classification (GTDB taxonomy): domain Bacteria; phylum Pseudomonadota; class Alphaproteobacteria; order Sphingomonadales; family Sphingomonadaceae; genus Parasphingorhabdus. The sequence continues at coordinate 39,407 of NZ_CAXBHH010000010.1, forward strand.
TAATATTCCCGCGCCATATATCCACTGCTCGCCGTTGATCATGATGAAAGTCGGCTTGGCCGCGCCGATGACATTGGACAGCAGCAAAACCGTAACAAAGGCCGCCATGACAAAATCATAATAGCGGAACCGGTTGCCGGCCTGGCTGGAAGCGGAGGTGCGCTGGATCGGACTATTGCTCATGAACTGTTCTTAACCCACATCCGCGACAATTCAACATTTATGGCGGTGGATGCACAACACGGTTTGCAGCCGGTCAAAAGACCGCTAAAGCCCATCGAAATGACGCGCCCGTAGCTCATCTGGATAGAGCGCGAGACTTCTAATCTTGAGGCAGCAGGTTCGAGTCCTGCCGGGCGCACCATTTTCCCATTTCTTGAGACCGCCATTCTTACGCAGGCAACGCGATCACAATGGCAGCTAATAAGGCAGCTTAACCTGTTCGCGTGTCAAACGAGCGATCAGAAAGCTGCCATCCCAATATTGATGCAGTTTAATCTGGGTCAAATATAGCGCTACAACGATATGCTAGCTAAATTTGTCTTTCCCACGCGGAACTTTCCGGCGAGCCACGCAACCGTTTACTTTTAGCAGGAGCTTGGGAAGTTCTGCTTGCAGAACCGGAGTGAGCGAAGGATCGCAAGTCGCCACGATCGTGTTCGATGATACTGACGCCAGGCGGCTGATGTCGCTTGTCTCGGTAACGCTCCGCCCGTTTTCGCGGGCGACCATGGCGTGGAAACGCAGTTCGGGCGCATAATGGGGATCGATGGAAATACCGGTTCCGGTGTCCACCAGCAATATTGGTGCGCGCTCGGCAGCCAGGGCATCGAGGAGGACGCCGTAGCGTGCTCCCGGATAATCCAGTCGAGGGTCGATCAAATTCAGGCGCATTTGCACGGACTGGGCCATAGCGATTACGAGCAATATCACGGGAGCGATGCGCACGATTGAGGCGCGGCGAGAAGACAGGGCGCCGGCGGCTGTAAGCGCCTTCAAGTGGGTCAGGCAAGCATGGACAGCGAGCGCTGCGGCTATGGCAAGAAACGGATATGCCGGAAGATAATAATGTTGCAGCTTCGTGGCACTGATCGATACGATAACAAGCAGCCCGAACGCGATGCAGAGCGCATAGATTAACGCGAATCGCGTTCTGCCGCGAGCAATCGTCAGCGCGAATGGTGCAAGTAAAACTGCAGTGCCAAGGCTGAACAGACCGTTGACAAAAGTAACTTGTAGATAAGCCCAGGGAGGTCCCGAATGATTGCCCAACACTTCGCTGAAGCGACCGGCAACGTCATTATAGATCGTCGCGCCCAGATATCCCGGTGTCGCATATTCGCGCAGCGCCAGAAATAGAATGAGCGGCGCCAGCGCGAGCAGCCCGGCAACGAAATAATAAGGCGTCGTAAATGGCCTACGCCAGCGCCCTGTTATCAAGATGTAGAGAAAAACGCCCGCAGCCGGCGCGCCGCCGGCTACGCTCTTGGTCATCAAGGCCGCTGCGCCAAACACGGCCGCAAGCAATATCCAGCGAATTGGCGGGGGTTGCCGGTGCAGCGCAAAAAACAACAGCATCAGGTAGCCGGTGGTTAAGAAGCAGAGCAATGCGTCATAGTCACCCGTCCGCGCGCCATGTTCTCCAAAAAACCCGCCACTGATCGCAAGCGCCAGCCCGCCAAATGTCGCGATCCCGACCGATCGCGTTATTCGGCGCAGAAAGAGCATGACGAGCAGGACTGTTCCAAGCGAGCTGATCAGCGATGGTAACCGAAGCGCAAATTCTGTTGGGCCGAATAGCGCCATGCTGCCCGTCATCAGCCAGATGAGCAGCGGCGGTTTGGTATTCCAGAGATCGGGATCAAAATTATAGGTCGTAACGAGACTAAGCCCGGTTTGCCGCATCTCCATAGCGTTGACTATGATCCGGCCCTCATCCCAGATAACCACCGGAATCGTTTTTCCGGTAAATAGAAGCAGAATGGCAAAGGTCGCGATTACGGCCAATATAAAGACCAGATTTCTGTGGACCAGCACGGACGTGCTACTCCGCAACAAAATCAAGTCGGCTCTGCGGCGCTGAAAGAATGATTGCGGATCCAGCGCAAAACCATGTCCGTTGCCAAAGACGACGTAACGCGACAACAGATAGAATAGCGCCGAATAGACTACCAGTCCCGATAGATGGGCAAGAGGCTGATCTATATAGCCGGCGGCACGGAAGGATGCCAGGACGAGTAAGTTCGCCAAATAGGCGACAGCGAATGCGCCGCTGAATAGCATCAATTCACTCAGTGAGCGTGAACTGTGGACAGAGAATGTCCAATAGCGGTTCAAGCTATAGGATATTATCAGACCAAGGCCGTAGCCAAGAGCGTTGGCCGCATAGTCATTCAAGCCCGCGGATAGCGCCGCCAGAATGATGGCAAACCCAACGGCTGTGTTTAACAGTCCCACCAAACCAAATTTAACAATGGTCATCGTGACGACTATGAATTTGCTGTCAGCGAATATTGCGCACCAAGCGGGACGCGAACAAGCGCTGGCTCCAGGGCTCTCAGCGCTCTGAGCGGACCAGGAAAGAAGATGCGGAAATTTGTGTTTATCCGGGCAAAGCCTGCCGCAAGCATCCGCCTGCGCATTTCGGTCGCGCTGATCAGCACTGCATTTTCATCAAAAGGACAATTGTTCACCGCGTGAACCGTCAACGGATTCCAGGGATTATGTTCAAAGAGCACAAAAATACCGTCTGGTGCCAAGCGTTTGCGGATTTGAGAAAGCAGCGAGATATGCAATTCTGCCGGGATATGGTGAAACACGCAGGCGGTGAATATAAGATCATAATTACCGAGCTCATCGGGAATATGCTCGCCATCATAGCTATGAAAGTCCACGCGCTGCGATAATTCCTCGCGACATAGATCAAGCGAACGCGTCGAAACGTCGAGACAAGTGATATGGGCTTCCGGAAACTGCGTGCGGAGCGGCTTCAGCGAATTACCGATGCCTGCGCCAAAATCCATGATGCGATTGACATTCAGCTTCCGCCTGTCTGCTATTTTACGCATATCCTCAATCTTGTAGCGCGCGAAATATCCGACATCCTCACCGCTCAAGCGGATGGAGCGGGCGTGCTGCGCGTCATATTGCGAGGCTATTGCATCAAATTCTGCCTCAACCATTAACCGTCTTCCTGATCTGTCGCTGGATACGATGAACCGGATTCTCCATCTTGACCCCGTTTCGCCAAGAGCGGACTTCCTGCACAATGAACAGGGGGCGATGCTTTGATTCCATATACATGCGACCGAGATATTCGCCGAAAATACCGAGCATCAGCAGTTGCAGGCTACCCAGAATTAGCACGAGCGCAGCGATACTGGCCCAGCCCCCTACCGTGTTGCCGGTAAGATAGGAAATGAACACCCAGCCCAGCGTCAACAGCCCGATCATCCCGGCTAGCAGGCCAAGATGGGCTGTAAAACGCAAAGGAATGGTCGAAAAACTCGTGACAGCATCAATGGCAAAAGAAATCATTTTCTTAAGCGGGTAGTTGCTTTCCCCCGCATGGCGCGCATCTCGTTCATAAGGAAAGGCTGCTTGCGCGAAGCCCACCCAGCTCACCATACCCCTGATGAAACGATAGCGTTCCGGCATGGCGTTAAGCTCTTCGACGACGCGCCTGCTCATAAGCCTGAAATCGCCGGTGTCGCGAGGAATTTGAACATCGACCAGCTTCTGCAATGTGCGGTAAAATATGCTTGCTGATGCCCGCTTGAACATTGTCTCTCCGGCCCGGCTAAGCCGCTGGCCATAGACAACGTCATAGCCTTCTTCCATCTTGTCCAGCATCCCGCCCAATAATTCTGGCGGATCTTGCAAGTCAGCATCCATGACCATCACAACATCGCCGCGGCATATTTGCAGGCCAGCGCTAAGCGCAAGTTGATGACCATAATTGCGTGCCAGATTGACCGCGACTATATGCTGAGAATTATCTGCAAAAGCCGCGATCATTGGCCATGTCCGATCCTTCGACCCGTCATTGACCAAGACGATTTCAAAACTGCCCGGAGCAACATCGGTGCATACCGCTTCTACGCGCTCAACGAGGTTTTTTACGTTATCTTGCTCGTTAAAGCATGGAATAACGACCGAGATCGCGGGGATATGTTCGCCCTGGTGCTGATGCATTACACTCAATCCTTTGCAGGACCGTCTAATCGTACCAATTTAAGAAGTTATTAATGCTGTTTTGTAAGCTTTGACTAACGCAACAGCTTCAACTGCGCCGCGACGGCGCTGCTGCCGGTAATCAGCAGCCTTTTGCAGCGTGCACTTGCGGCTGGTCAAATACTCAGCTTTGCCGTCTATGGAGCGCCATCATTTCCTATTTCTGAAAACCGCGCTGAACCGCATCCATCGGCTCCGATGTGACCGGATAGCCGATGCCTTCGGGGATGCACAAATGGACCTGCCCGTCGCGTTTCTCGATGCTCGGGGAGACCATGACCGAGGGATGCGCCTTGCTATGGGCCACAGCCTCGTCAAACGATCCGAATTGCGCGAGCCGTTCCAGATTACGCTTGGTCGGGAAGATGATTTTCACCTCACCCGCTTCGGCCCGATCGAGCACCGATTGCGCATTGCCCCAGAACAGATTGTAATTTTCGGTTTCGTCGACCGTCGCCTGCGCCTTGTGGTCATCATGCGAGATCATGTAGAATCTTGTGTCGAACACGCGCTTTTCGGCGAAGGGTGGACACCAGCGCGAAAAGGGTATCAGTTTCTCCAGTTCCAGCTGCCAGTCAAACTGGTTGCAGATGTCGGCCAGAACCGTCCCCTCGTGCAACGCATTTCTCGCCTCCAGAACCCGCTTGGCGTCCAGATTGCCCTCCACTGCGACCGCGATCCCGGTTTCCTCGATCGATTCCCGAACGGCCGCGATGCGCGCGCCATATTCGTCAAAATCATCATGGCCGAGCGCCTTGGCATATTCAAAGTCCGCGTCATCGATGCGGCCACCCGGAAAAACCGCAGCGCCGGCGGCGAAAACCATTTTGGCCGAGCGTTCGACCATCAGCAGATCGGGAGCATCGCTGCCCGGCTGGTCGCGGAATATCACCAGCGTCGAAGCGGGAATCGGTTTGGGCATGGGCTTGCCGGTGATCGCATCCATGACGGGCGCTGCATTGTCGGTCTGTTTATCGGTCATATCTCATATGAACAGCAAGCGACTGCTTTGCCAAGCCTTTTGATTGCCACAGGTCGGCACAAACGGATTTGCCAAAATTCCAGCGCCGTGGCAGGATCGGCATATGGGAATAGTCGAGCTATTGGGATTGGCCGGTAGCGTCAGCCTGATATCGGGCTGGCGGCTTTATCTGACGGTGTTTGTCACCGGCCTTGCCATGCGCCTGGGATGGATCAGCCTGCCGGAAAATCTGCAGGTTCTGGATGCCTTTGCCAATCCCTGGGTATTGGCGATTAGCGCGCTCGGCGCACTGGCCGAATTTTTCGCCGACAAGATTCTCTGGCTCGACTCGATCTGGGATACGATTCACACTGCGATCCGCCCCTTGGGCGGTGCGCTGCTGGCCTTGGCGGTTGTCGACGCCAGCGACCCGGTATGGCAGGTTGTGGTCTTTCTGCTGGGCGGTGGTGCGGCCCTGATGAGCCACGGCGCCAAGGCAGGCGCCCGAGCCCTCGTCAACACCAGTCCGGAGCCGGTCAGTAACGCGGTCGTCTCGACTGGCGAAGATATTGCCACCGGCGGCCTGCTCTTCCTTGCCTTCGCCAATCCGGTCGCCGCACTGATCGTCGCATCGGTGATGCTGATCCTGTGCATTTTTCTGGTCTACAAAGGCTTCAGACTGTGGCGGCAAATGGTGTCGGGCGGCAGCTAGACAATAGACCGGCCGAAGCCAGTCTGAATATGAAGCGCAGGATACAGAGGGAAAAAATGGTCGGGGAGACAAGATTCGAACTTGCGACCCCCTGTACCCAAAACAGGTGCGCTACCAGGCTGCGCCACTCCCCGACGCGCGCTTCCCCTAGGCGGTGCTTTTGGGAAAAGCAAAGGATTTTTACGCTTCTTTTTGCCGCTGCTCATCAAGTGAGCGATTTACAGCTTCGGAAAAAATATGGTGGGCCCGGAGGGATTCGAACCCCCGACCTAGCCGTTATGAGCGGCCAGCTCTAACCAACTGAGCTACAGGCCCATATGAGCAGCTTTTTACAGGCAAATCTCAATGGAAGGGTGCGATAGCGGAAGCAATAATGATTTGGCAAGACCGATCATCGCAATTCGGCCGATTGACGGAAACGAGATGCTACGAACCTGACGCAGCCTGCAATAATTCATCAATATCGACCGGCTTCACATTTCGAGTCTCGAGATGGTCCAGCACCTCCCGCCACCAGTCGTAAAAGCCGTCGAGTTCATTCTGGTCACGCACATAAGGCGTGTGGCCGGGCGACAGTGAAGGCGAATGGAAAGAGAAAACCAGCAGCCGCAAATCATCGTCGAGCGCGACATCAATGGCCTCCTTGGTTTCACGCGCGGATATGCCTTCCGGTGTCAGCGGAATGCGTTCAAGCATTTTGCTGCGGGACAATAGCGCGTTGGCCAGTGGAGATTTTTCCATGATCGCCGCCGCAAGACGATGTTGCTTGCGGAAAATACCCGAATAGACGGTCGTCAGAGGCACTTCGAGCAGTCGCTCGTCCTTTCCCCACCAATAGGGCCGGGAATCAACTGACAGGAAGTCCGGACCGCCCTCGCCACTATAGTCAAAGCGCGGCCGGATGCTGCTGTCCAGGGCGAACCCGTGTTTCAGCAATATCTCGACTGTATTCGGACCGATGCCATATCGTCCGGCGCGATAGGTGTTCGGCGTAACACCGATTTTATCGCGAATGGCATCGCGCAGCGTCACCAGCTTCTCTTCTTCCAGCTCTTTCGGCAAATTGCCGGCGAAACTGTTGTGATCATTGACCCGCTCGTCGAAAGGCGGATTGACCCAGGGATGCAGATGCACGCCGATCGTGGCGCTTTGCTGTTCTGCCACCGTTTTCAGGAAGGCTGTGGCCGTGTCATCTTGTATGATCGCATAATCGACAAAATAGACCGGCTTGATTCCGTATTTTTCGACAAATTCCTGAAATTTTTCCAGCATCGTCACTGTGATGGTCGTGTGACCACCGCGCTCGAACGCGGCATCCCAATCGAATTCTTCTTCCGTATCGACTGAAACCAGGAACCGTCTGCCGAAGTCTTTTGGCCACAGCACATGATGATCCGGTTTTTGGATTTTCATCGGCGAGGTCCTTGAGCGGTAATTTCTGACAGCTCCATGACGCGCATTATCTGGAAAAACTGCTAGGCGAACTAATGGCTTACTCGGATTCCGTTTCTCTTACGTTAATTTTGCTAGTCGCCGCTGCAGGAAGGGTCAAGGCAATGTTGTCCCGATTAATGGTAAGTGAACCGCCAGCCGCTTGCGCCAGATTCCTTACCAGACGCAAGGAAAAGCCAAGGCCGAGCAAGGATGATTCACCCGCATCTCCGTCAATTCCTTGTGATGGATCAAGCAAGACGCTTTCGGCAATATCCTTGATCCGCGAGGGTCGGGAAAGAGTGAACTGGTTGGTCGGTTGCACACCTATACGAGTCCGCAACTCGCCCTTCAGGGTTTCGCCATTTTCGCAGGAGATAATCGCCGCCGACAATAACCGGGCAAAAATACGCTCGACCGATTCGCCGTCCTGCGCGAATGGCCGAACCGGTTCGGCCTTGCTGATGTTGAGTTCAACCACCTTGCTATGGGTCAGCCCCTGGAGCCGCTGCGTCATCCGCTCAAATAGCCAGTCCGCTTTGGTGGTCCCGCTAGATTCCGGCAGCTGCCCGGAATCAACCTTCACGGCGATATCCAGATCCTCGAATCCCGCCAGCAGTCGTCGCGCTTCATCCATGATGTTGCGCGCCAAGGCGCGATATTCGAACGAGGCTGGTCCGAACAGTTGCTGTTCGATAATTTCGCTAAATCCGATAACAGCGTTCAAGGGTGTGCGCAGTTCGTGGATCAGCTGCTGGAGCTGTTCGCGGCGTTCGAGATCGATTCTGCTATGTCCGGCATCCTCGGCTATATTCGGCCGCCGCATGATGCCGCGATAGCCTTCGAACCGTCCGGTTTCATCGCTGAAAAATGGGATCGCGCTCATTCGCCAGTCGCCGACAATGATCGATGCGCCGCATAACCGCATCCGGGCGTTTTCCATCGGCATACGCTGACGGAAAGCGGCCGCGCCATATGCATCGGGGCCAGGCCCGTCATCAAAGGCCGGCTGGGCGACAGTAACTCCGACGATAGCCCCTATCGGCGGCCCTTCGGTCCAGACTATCGTACCGGACTCGTCGGTTTCGAACCGGATCGCTTCAAGCGGCTCGCCAAAGAAATTTGTTCCCGAACCATCACTAGTCGCGGGCCGCGGCGATTCGACGCTACGGTTTTTTTGATAATCCGCGATTTTTTCTACCAGCGCGCTGATCTGCGACCCTTCGTCCTGTTCAACAGGCGCGCTTGCCGCATCATTTTGAATGGCGTCTTTTTGTCCCTTGACAGGAGGGTCGCTGGCAGGGGATGCCTCGGTCCGGGCTGGCGGGGCCACTTCCTCCGGTTTCCTATCGGCAATCTTGTAACCTTGCGATTGCAATCGCTGCTGCGCTCGTTCGGAAAGCCGCGGACAAATATCCGCGTAGATTTCCGGTTGTAGGTCCGCAGCCACCATCGCGGCATCGCAAACGGGATCGCTGTCGGCGGTCAAATAAACAAGTAAGGGAGCTGAACGCAATCTGCCGTTCAGCGCTTGCACGGCTGCAACCCGGTCGGGTTCGGCCACCAGATCATGCAGATCGCGCAATCTGGTTAATCCTGCCTGCACGTCCTGATTGGCCAGATTTCCGGGTTTTTGCGCCAATAAATCAATCACCTGCCGCCATTGCGTGGCAGCGGCTGGGCCTTCCGGCAGGCTCCCCTTGAGCACGGTGGTCAGGCGGTCATCGAAGCGCAATATTTGATCCCGATAATCTTGGTTATTCACAACTGTTAACCGGGCAATAACCTTTTCCGGCGGCAACGGGAAGCTATGAAAAATCCACGTCACAATGTGGGACATCGGAGAAAGCATTGCTTGGCTGACTTATTATATTATACAGATCAAATGATTCGCGAACGGAAATTACACCACCATGGCTGACACACATCTTGATGAAATCGATCTGAAAATCTTGCAGCGGCTGCAAAACGATGGCCGGATTACCAATGTCGAACTCGCTAACAGTGTCGGTTTAACAGCCCCTCCCTGTCTTCGTCGTATGCGCGCATTGGAAGACGAAGGCGTCATCAAATCCTATCACGCAGCAATTGATCCTGCCAAAATGGGCTACACGATCACTGTCTTTGCGATGGTCAGCCTGAAAAGTCAGGCGGAAAACGATTTGCAAGCCTTTGAGGATCATGTGCAGAAACTTCCCGAAGTGCGCGAATGCTATATGCTGAATGGAGAAATCGATTTCATGCTGAAAGTCGTCGCCAAAGATCTTCAGCAATTTCAAAGTTTTTTGACCAGCCAGCTGACCGCGGCTCCCAATGTAGCGAGCGTAAAGACATCGCTCACGATTCGGTCGGCCAAACATCAGCCTGGCGTTCCGATCGAACGCTAAACCGATCCAACACCAAAAAAGGGCGCCAATGGCGCCCTTTCATTTTATCGATAAAACCTAATTCAGGTCGCTGGTTCAGCCGGAGCAGCTGGTGCAACCGGAGCGGTTTGCTGATTGATCCACGTCTGCCACATATGCGCCAACGGAGCCCGGGTTCCGGAGACTTTCGCAAAGGCCTGACCTGCTGCGGCATAGTCACCGGCATAGGCTTCGGCTGTACCGATACCCATGTAACCCCGCTCCATGTCCGCTCCAGGTTTGGCCAGACCAGCTTCATAAAAAGCCGCAGCCTTGTCATAATCCTTGTAACCCAGCCATACGTCGGCAAAGTTCATCATCACCGAACTGCTACCGGATCCGCGTACGGCGGATGGCGAGGACGGCAGCGACTTCTGGTCAGCGGCCACTTCCCGCCGTGCCGGTGCAAGCACTTCGGCAATCAATGGACTGGTGGAACTGACAACACCCTTTTGCTGTCCTTCTTCGAGAACGGACACGACTTCACCAAACAGGTTTTTGCGCTGCGCTTCCTCGGCAAACTCTTGATAGTCACGGGAGGTCTTGAGCGCACCAGTGGCTTTCATAAACCGCAATACCTCAAGATTCTGGACACTGTCCGCTTGCGATGTGCGACGGCTTGCTGCCACGGCATCCCCCCAGGAGTCGCCTGAAGGATAGGCAGAGGCCCATTTCGCCGCCCAAGAGGCATATAGCCCCATATCCTTACTCGCCAACGCACGATCACGGGCCATGCGGTACCATGATTCAGGCGCTTTGGTCTCGGAAGCATTGGCATTGTCGATAATTTCAGTCCATTTCGCCAAACCTTCTGGATGCATGTTCCGCTTGAAGAAGGTTTCTGCCAGCAAAGGTTCAATATTATTCGCGCGATAGCCAAGGTCATAGGCTGCCTGGAACCTTTGCGCAGCATCTGCCCAGCGTTCAGCGCCATAAGCAAAATTACCGGCAAAAAAGTTGAACGCGGGCAATTGCTCGGCTCCGGTTTTCCCGCTGTCGAGTGAAGCAACGATACCTCTTTCCTGCATAGCGGTGTCTTTCAACGTGCCGCCAAGCTGAATGGCCAATTGTCCTGCAATATAGCGATCGTCCGGGGTCTGGGTCTCAGCAAGCAGCGCTTCCACCAGCGGTGTCGCGGTTGCGGGAGTTTCTGACGCCATTGCAGCCTGAATCGCTGCCACTTTCGGGGCGATCTCTTTGCTAATTTTGACTTCGGATTCTTTTTCTTTCTTCTTCTTCGCTGCTTGGGCTTCCTGCGGCAAGGCTGTTATCGCCAGCGTGCCAGCGGTCGCCAACGCAACGGCCATCGAAAAATGAGATAAAAAACGCATGTATATCCTCCGGATGATTATTATTTGGGAGAAACGAGTTCCCCGGAATATGGTTGCACCACACAGTCGTGGCCCTATTACCAAGCTTTCTTCGCTTTTCTAGGGTGAATCCGCTGAATAGAGGTTGAACGGTTGCCGTTCAGGGCCGTCGGGGCCGCCATCCCTATAATATAATGAGGTAAAATCGCGTGCTTGCAATCATATCCCCTGCCAAATCTCTCGACTTTGATTCCGCCATTCCACCGGTATCGCCGACGCAAAATCGCTTTCCGGACGAAACGGAACGGCTGGCAAAGGCAATAAAGAATCTGACCACGAAAAAGCTGAAGGCGATCATGCCGGTTTCGGACAATCTCATCGCTTTGAACCAACAGCGGTACAGCGATTTCTTCGCTCAGCCCGAACGGCCTGCAATCTACGCCTATAACGGGGACGTCTATACCGGGTTCGAAGCGGCTAGCATCAGCGAGGAAGCCATGACCTTCGCCCAGGGTCACCTGCGGATCCTCTCCGGCCTTTACGGGTTGCTCCGCCCTCTGGACCCTATTCGCCCCCATCGTCTGGAAATGGGCACGAAATGGGCGCCGCGTTATAATAAGCTGACCGATTTCTGGAAGGACAAGATTGCCGCCGCGCTCGCCGCGGATCTCGAGCAGACTGGAAGCGATACCATCGTCAATCTGGCGAGCAACGAATATTGGGCATCGGTCAAACCATATATTGCGAAACTGCCCGGACGGATCATCGAGGTGGATTTTCGCAAGGACAGCCCCGACGGGCCGAAGTTCATCAGCTTCGAGGCCAAGCGCGCGCGCGGGATGATGGCACGGTATATTTGCGAGAATCATCTGACCGATCCGGAAGCGCTCAAGGGCTTCGACTATGACGGTTACCGCTATGATGCGGACGGCAGCACAGAAGGCAGCCTTCGCTTCGTTCGCACGTGACCGGAAAATCCGCTGTTGTTTTTGGCGCTAGCGGCGGAATTGGCTCGGCGGTGGCTGATGCGCTGCAATCGAATGGCCAGTTCGAGACCGTCATCCGCTTTTCCCGCTCAGGTGACACCCCTGTGCCCGTCGACCTTACATCCGAAGCCAGCATAGAGACAGCAGCAGCGTGGATGAAGGACCAGGGCATTTCGCCATCGATGATCTTCGTCGCCACCGGTCTGCTCCACGGTGACGACAGAGGACCGGAGAAAAGCCTCCGCCAGCTGGACGCCGATTGGCTGATGAAAAATTATCAGGTCAATGCGATTGGCCCCGCCCTTGTCGCGAAATATTTTCTGCCGCTCATGGACCGGAAAGATATCATCAGATTCGCGGCGCTGTCGGCGCGTGTCGGCAGCATTTCGGACAATCGGCTCGGCGGCTGGTACGGCTACCGCGCGTCCAAGGCTGCGCTCAACATGATGATCCGCAACCTCTCGATAGAATGGTCGCGCAAGAATGACCGGTCGGTCATCGTCGCGCTGCACCCGGGTACGGTCGACACCGCGCTGAGCCGTCCGTTCCAGAGCAATGTCCCTACCGGAAAATTGTTCGATTCCGGTCGCGCCGCACGCCATCTTCTCGACGTTCTCGACCAGCTGGAACCTGCTGACAGCGGTAAAATTTTCGCATGGGACGGAGCGGAAATCCAACCCTGATTTCAGCACTGTATTATTATTGTAAAACTGGCCTGAAAGGCTGGCTTTTACCGGCCCGATCCCCTAGGAGAATCGACAAGAAAAAACCCATAAAAAAGGCCCGTTTGTGAACGAACAAACCACTCCACCGTCGCCATCCAATATCGAACCGATAGACATCGTCGATGAGATGAAAACCAGCTACATGGATTATGCCATGTCGGTCATCGTCAGCCGTGCGCTGCCCGATGTCCGCGACGGCCTGAAGCCGGTCCATCGTCGTATATTATATGCTGCGCAAGAAGGCGGCATGGTCGCCGGACGGCCCTATCGCAAATGCGCGAAAATTGTCGGTGACGTGATGGGCAACTATCACCCCCATGGCGACAGTGCGATCTACATGGCGCTGGCGCGGATGACCCAAGACTGGTCGATGCGGGTACCATTGATCGACGGTCAGGGTAATTTCGGTTCGATGGATCCGGATATGCCGGCATCGATGCGTTACACCGAAGCGCGGCTGAACAAGGTTGCCAATTTCCTGCTCAACGATCTCGACAAGGATACCGTCGATTTCGTGCCTAACTATGACGGCAGCCTGCAGGAACCAAGCGTACTCCCTGCCCGCTTCCCCAATCTGCTGATCAACGGCGCTGGCGGCATCGCGGTCGGCATGGCGACCAACATCCCGCCGCATAATCTTGGCGAAGTGATCAACGCCAGCCTAGCCTATATCGAAAATCCGGGAATCACGATCGACGAGCTGATCGAAATTGTCCCCGGCCCCGATTTCCCGACCGCTCCGCTGATATTGGGCCAATCCGGTGCACGCGCTGCTTATAAGGATGGTCGCGGATCGATCATGATGCGCGCCCGCCATGTGATCGAGGAAGGACGTGGCGACAAACGCTCGATCGTCCTGACATCGATTCCGTTCCAGGTCGGCAAATCCGGTCTGGTTGAAAAAATTGCCGAAGCGGCGAAGGACAAGCGGATCGAGGGCGTCTCCGACATTCGTGACGAATCCAGTCGCGCCGGTGTCCGGGTGGTTATCGAATTGAAACGCGATGCCACAGCAGATGTCGTGCTCAACCAGATCTGGCGCTTCACCCCTGCGCAATCAAGCTTCCCGGCCAACATGCTCGCCATTCGTGGCGGTCGACCGGAAGTGCTCACGCTGCGCGACATCATCGAGTCCTTCATCACCTTCCGCGAAGAGGTGATCACCCGGCGGACCAAATTCGAACTGAACAAGGCGCGCGAACGGGCGCATATCTTGCTCGGCCTGGTTGTTGCAGTCACCAATATGGACGAAGTCGTGCGGATCATCCGTGGTTCCTCGACCCCGGCAGAAGCGCGCGAATCATTGCTGCGGCGCGAATGGCCGATTGCCGAGATTGCCGGCTATATCCGGCTGGTCGAAGCGATCGAAACCGATGTCGAGGGCGACGTCTACAAATTGTCGCAGGTTCAGGTGAAGGCAATTCTGGATCTGCGTCTGCAGAAACTGACCGCACTCGGCCGCGAAGAAATTGGCGACGAGCTCAAGGAACTGGCGACCGCGATCGAGGAATATCTCGCAATTCTGGCGGACCGCGAAAAGCTCTATGCCGTGATGCGCGAAGAGCTGGAACAGGTGCGCGACGAATTCGCGACCCCGCGCATCTCGGAAATCACTGCAGCATGGGATGGTCTCGAAGACGAAGATTTGATGGAGCGCTCCGAAATGGTCGTGACCGTCACCCATGGCGGCTATATCAAGCGGACGCCGCTCGACACGTTCCGGGCCCAGCGCCGCGGCGGCAAAGGCCGCGCAGGCATGGCGACCAAGGATGAGGATGCGATCACCGAATTGTTCGTGACCTCGACCCATACGCCGGTCCTGTTCTTCTCGACCCATGGTAAAGTCTATCGCCTCAAGGTCTGGAAACTGCCGGAAGGAGGCCCGCAGACCAAGGGCCGTCCGATGATCAACCTGCTGCCGCTGGCAGACGGGGAAGTAATTTCGACCGTATTGCCCTTGCCCGAAGACGAAGCGGAATGGGCCGCGCTGCATGTCATGTTTGCAACCGCGAAAGGCGGCGTCCGGCGCAACAGTATGGACAGCTTCACCAACGTGCCGTCGAACGGCAAATTTGCGATGAAGTTTGACGAAGGCAGCGACGATCGTCTGATCGGCGTGGAATTGCTGACCGACAATGACGACGTCCTGCTCGCGACGAAAAACGGCAAGGCGATTCGCTTTGCCGGCGACGCGGTCCGCTCCTTCCAGAGCCGGACATCTACCGGTGTCCGCGGCATCGCGTTGAAGGGCGACGACGAGGTTATTTCGCTGTCCGTCTTGCGCGGCTTTGAAGCGTCGACCGAGGAACGGGATCAGTATCTCAAGGCTGCTCCGTGGAAGGATAACGAGAACGCTCCCGAACTTTCCGCCGAACGCATGGCCGAATTCAGCGAGACCGAAGATTTCATCCTGACAGTCTGTGCAAACGGCTATGGCAAGCGTTCGAGCGCCTATGAATATCGCCAGTCGGGCCGTGGTGGTCAGGGCATTCTCAACATCGACAATATCAAGCGCAACGGCACAGTCGTCGCCAGCTTCCGTGCTTCCGACGACGAGCAAGTCATGCTTGTCACCGACCAGGCCAAGCTGATCCGCATGAAAGTCGCGGATATGCGCGTGATCGGACGGAACAGCTCGGGCGTTAAATTGTTCGACGTCGGCAAGAGCGAGCAGGTCGTCGGCGCTGCCAAGATTGACGAGGAAGAAGAACCGGAAAACGAAGCGGAAGAAGCGGTGGTCGAGGAAATGGTCGATCAGGGCGTTTCCGATGGTGATGTTGCGGCGCCGGAAGATCCGGAAGAGCCTGAAGATACAGCCGAATAAACCGAATGCATTCATGCTGAGCCTGTCGATGGACATCTTGCAAAAAGATGCCGCGACAGGAACAGCGCAAACGGAATAAATCTTGGGAGAGAGCCAATGAAGATCAGTCCATCCTGGCAAGCCTGCGGTGCCGAAGTGACGGGCATCGACCTGACGCAACCGCTTTCCCCTGACGATATTGCGGCAATCCGGTCAGCATGGCTGGAACATCATGTTCTTTCTTTTCCCGATCAGGCGATGAATGATGACGATCTGGAGCGGTTCACCCGCTATTTCGGCGACTTCGGTCACGATCCGTTTTTCGATCCGATCGAGGGCCGCACACATATTGCCGCCATCCGCCGCGATGCCGACGAAAAATCACCTTTATTTGCCGAGAACTGGCACAGCGACTGGAGCTTCCAAGCGCAGCCGCCGGCAGGCACCTGCCTGTTGGGGATCACCATTCCTCCAGTCGGCGGCGACACATTATTCGCCAACCAGCATGCCGCGCTCGACGCTATGCCATCCGAAATGCGCGCGCAATATGACGGCCTGACCGCGATCCACAGCGCTGGCCTCGCCTACGCCCCCGACGGTGCCTATGGCGAAAAGGACGAGGGCCGCAGCATGGCGATCCGTCCCGACGAATCAGCGCGCGCGGTCCAGACCCATCCGCTGATCCGCGAACATCCGGAGACCGGACGTCCGGGACTGTTCAGCTGCATGGGCTATATCATGGGCTTCGAAGGCATGACCCAGAAAGAAGCCCTGCCCTTGCTCCAGCAATTATACGTCTGGCAAAGCCGCGACGAATTTGTCTATCGCCACCAATGGCAGGCGAATATGCTGATCATGTGGGACAATCGCTCGGTGCTGCATTGCGCTACCGGTGGCTATGACGGCCACGACCGGTTGCTGCACCGGACCACGATTGCCGCTTATCAGGCGTGAACCGGATCGGCGCTGTCAGCGGCCATCTCGTGCCGCAGAGTCGCCACGATACCGGTCGCGATCATGAACTGGCCGAAATAATATAAGGGCCAGACCAACAGGTCGGGAATGACGCTGGTTTCCAATGGCCCCATCCGGGCAAATATCAGCAAGTCGGAAACCAGAAACAGCACCGCACCGATTCCGACCTGATAGCGCGAGAAACGGCTGGTCCAGGCCATCGCCGCCATTGCAGCGACCGACAGGCAATAGACTCCGATACCCGCAGCGGCAGACCGGTCCTCAGGCAGGGCCCAGGCGATAAGCACCGACAGCGGAACCAATATGATCGCAAAGACTTTCTGGCTGAACCCCAGTTGGTGACGGCGGAACCGGGAATAGAAAGCAATCGCCAGCAAATGACCGGCCATAAACGCTGCCGCGCCCAATATCAGGTCATATTCCAGAGCCATGTCGCCAATCGCGCCAAGAGCCATGATCCCGCCGACAATTTTGCCGTCGAGGCGATGCAGGCGAACCAGCGCATAGATCGCGAGAAATCCGACGCCCGCCCCTTTCCAGGCCATCAGATAGACGCCCGGAATATTGCTATCCTTAACAAAGAAATAGCTGATCCCGAACAACAGGCTGAGCAACAGAAATGGTCTGGATTCGGCAAATGCGTGTTTCATCGGAATGACATGGTCCCCTCTTCTTGATTCCCTCTATCACGCAACAAGCGCGACTGCCAGATTGACATTGAGGCCTTACCACAACACTAAGGCGCCCATGACAGATGTACATATTATTGGTGGCGGACTCGCCGGGTCGGAAGCAGCATGGCAACTCGCGGAACAGGGCGTAAAAGTCCGCCTTTCCGAGATGCGGGGGAGTGGCGAAATGACGCCCGCCCACCAGACCGAGGGCCTCGCGGAACTGGTTTGCTCGAACAGCTTCCGCTCGGATGATGCGGAAAAAAATGCCGTCGGGCTTTTGCATCAGGAAATGCGCGATCTCAATTCGCTGATCATTGGCGAAGGCGACAAGCACCGCCTGCCCGCCGGATCGGCGCTGGCTGTTGACCGCGACCATTTCTCCGCAGGCGTAACCAAACAACTGACCGAACATCCCAATATCGAGGTGGTTCGAGAACGGATCGATCAGCTACCCGAAAGCGGCCTGACGATTGTTGCCACCGGGCCCCTCACCGCGATGACGCTCGCCGAGAGTATTGGCGCAGCAACCGGCGAAGACTCGCTGGCCTTTTTCGATGCCATTGCGCCGATCGTCTATAAAGAGAGCATCAATATGGACATTGCCTGGATGCAGTCGCGCTGGGACAAGGTCGGACCGGAAGGCGACGGCAAGGATTATATCAACTGCCCGATGGATCAGGAGCAATATCAGGCCTTCATCCAGGGCCTGCTCGACGGTGAAAAGACCGACTTCAAACAATGGGAAAAAGACACGCCCTATTTCGAAGGCTGCATGCCGATCGAAGTTATGGCTTCGCGTGGGCCCGAAACCTTGCGTTTCGGTCCGATGAAGCCGGTTGGCCTGACCAACAGCCACACCGGCGGCAAAGCCTATGCGGTCGTCCAGCTCCGTCAGGACAATGCCCTCGGCACACTCTGGAATATGGTCGGCTTTCAGACCAAGTTGAAATATGGCGCGCAGGCCGATCTGCTCAAGACCATTCCTGGCCTTGAAAATGCAGAATTCGCCCGGATGGGCGGCTTGCATCGCAACACATTCATCAACGCGCCCAAATTGCTCGACAAGGAACTGCGCCTCAAAAAAGCACCGCATATCCGCTTCGCCGGACAGATCACCGGCTGCGAGGGCTATGTCGAAAGTTCCGCGGTTGGCTTGATGGTCGGCCGGATGGTCGCTGCAGAGATACGCGGCGAGCCATTCACCCTGCCGCCGCAGACCACCGCTTTCGGCGCGCTGCTGTCGCATATCACCGGCGGCGCCGATGCCCGCGACTATCAGCCGATGAACGTCAATTTCGGTCTCTTTCCGCCGTTCGAGGAGCGCGTGAAAAAGAAGGAACGCAAGGAAGCCTACACCGCGCGAGCCCGCGAAGACTTTGCCTTGTGGTTACAGCCGCTGTCATCAAAAGGCCTGCAGCTCGCCTAGCATTTGCACTTGGGCGCAGAGCGCTTGGGGCGCGTGCTTCTGAATTCGGTTCGGGTCAGCTGACTGTTGCCGTCCCGGTCGGCGCCCGCAAAACGGTCACTGGTCGAGACGGCCCACTCCTCGAAGGTCAGGAGATTATTACCGTCCTTGTCGAGCTTGCGAAAGGCATCGGTGCGGCTGCTCATCATCTCCAGACGGGTGATAATTTCGTCGCCATTGCGGTCATAACGATTGAACCGCATTTCTTCGCGAGATGGTTTATACGCTTTCGGCGGTGCCGGCCCGATCGTTTCCGCGTCCACCTGAGCCTCGGGCAAAATCTCCGGATCGATCTTCTCGGGTGGCGGCGGCGCAGCGGGCAGCGGCACATCCTGTCCGTCAGCGCCGATCCAGAGGAACAGACCTGCGGTCAACATCAGCATCATCCCGGCAGCCCCGGCAGCAAATTTCTTCATAAGCGGATCCCGTGGATCAGCGGCTCGATCTAGCGACCAGCAATCCCGTGCCAGATGATGCGCGCGGCGCTGGCCGGATCATATAGATCGGGAGCCAGTTGGCCCTTCCTAACATCACGCAACATCAGTTGGCAGAGGATTGAAAGCGGCCGTCCGCTTCTGTCAAAATCCACGCGCTGCTGCGATTTCAATATTTGTCCGCAGCGGTCGAAAGCAGCAGCCCGCATATTCGCGTCCGAACAATGGCGGGCAAAGTCCCACAACGCCCATGCCTCGGCCTGCCCGGCCTGCTCTTCGGTCAATGCCATTCCGTCCGGCAGACCGAATTCAAAAAATCCACGCCCACGAGCGGTGGCATAGCTTTCAAACTGACGGTCATCCCACGGGAAGTCATCGAGCATCACCTCCCAGCCATCAAGCAAAGCCAATAACGGGGCCAGCCCTTCTCCTCTGGCTTCAATCAGATTGATCTGCTGGATCAACGGTTCGCCCGTCGGCCTGTCCCCTGCAGGCTTGGTTAAATTATCCCGCCACCAGGTTAACCGCATCTGTCCTATCAATATTTCCGAAGTGGAGCGGATAGTCTCCGCGAATCGCGCGTCCAGCGCAAATAACAGCGCATAGCGGTCACGATCCCCGGATTTCGCATAGGCAAGGATCAATCTTTGTAGCGGTTCGAGTTCGTTCTGCGCGTCATTCATGTTGCTGCGGTCGCGAGTTTTCCGCGGGAAATCAAGGTAAAGATCGCTTTAACCAAGACTATTGCGCCGCCGCTAACCCTTTTCTCCCTATCAGATACGAAGAAATGAAATTGAGCGGCGCAAGAATTCGCGCCCAGATCATGGGACCAGGGGCATGTTTGACCGGAAGACGAAACCAGCGAGATCATTCTTGCAAGAATTGCGTAGCAATACCGCTGGTAATACTCTTGCTATGGCCGGGATGGCGCTTTTCCCGATGGCGGCCATGATCGGTGGCGGCGTTGATGTCAGCCGCATTTATCTGGTACAGACACGTTTGCAACAGGCGTGCGATGCCGGAGCCCTTGCAGGACGCCGTCAAATGGGCGGTGGCAGCTGGATCGCGAACAGCAACGCGGCCAATACAGCGGCCAATAATATGTTCAAGGCAAATTTCGACACCGATGCTTATGGGTCTTATGAAGGAACATCTGCATTTACCGAAAATGCCGGAACCGTCACGGGCGTTGCAACGGTAAAGCTGGATATGGCCGTGATGCAGATGTTCGGCTACGGCACCAAAAGCATCAGCGTCGAATGCGATGCCTCGATGAGCATTCCGAATACCGACGTCATGTTCGTTCTGGATACGACTGGTTCAATGAACTGCCCCGACACCGGATCCTCATATTGTAGCAATAACGGCAACAACGAAGCATCAAATGCTCGTATCCGCGGACTGCGCTCTGCGGTTAAGTGTTTTTATGAAACACTGGCCAAGAGAAACAGCGACGAAGACTGCGGATCGACTCCTGCGGCGGGCAGTGCAAATACCGCGCATCTCCGCTTTGGTTTCGTTCCCTATAGTACAAATGTGAACGTCGGAAAACTTCTGCCCAATGACTTTCTGGCCGACAATTGGACCTACCAGTCGCGAGAAGCCGTCACCAGGCTGGAAAATGTGATCGTCGATTATACGCCAGGCACGCCATATCTCTATTCGAGTAACTATTATTGGGACGGCAATTGGAGCGGCACATCGGTTATCGAGACACACTACAACGTCAGAAACAGCAGCGCATGCGATAGCCTTAAACCCAATGATTATGATGACATGTCGGGTAGTGAAGGGCCTAAATATAACGAATATACCTGGACCTCTGGTGGCCAGCAGATCACCCGCTGGTATGTCGATATATCGGGAACCAGATATGACTATAGCACCAATTATAACAATGGACAGGACCGCTGCCGCATTCAACGTCGGACGCGGGGCATTACCGAGCAGCGGGAATATCGGCAGGTCAACACACCGGTATATGAGCAGCAGCAGGTGTTTTCCCACTATGACTATAAACCGGTTACATTCAATGTCAGCGGCCTGAAAGCAGGTGGCTCAGCATGGAATAATTCCATCGATCTTCCCGTGGGCAACCAGGGTCTGGACACAGGTGTGCGTTGGGACGGCTGTATCGAAGAACGGCAAACCGTAAGAACCAGCAATTTCGATCCGATACCTGCGGCCGCATATGACCTTGATATCGATCGGGTACCGACCATCGGTGACCCGGCCACGCAATGGGGTCCGTTGCTCGATGAAGCCGTGTGGGCCAGATATAGTGGCTATACGAGCAATCGTACTACCAGCACGGTTTCGACATCTAGCACTCTAAATCGAAACTATAGCTATACCTGCGCCAACGAAGCGAGCAAATTGCGGCGGTGGGACAATCCCGACGATTTTGATAACTATCTCGATAATCTCGATGCGATCGGCAGTACCTATCACGATATCGGATTGATCTGGGGAGCCCGTTTACTGTCGCCGACAGGAATTTTTGCTTCCGAAAATGCTACGACGTCAACCGGAGGCGCGATTGATCGCCACCTGATCTTCATGACGGATGGCGATACCGTGACCAGCAGTTCCCAATATACCTCATATGGTGTGGAATGGTATGATCGCCGCAGGACTTCTTCGAGTAGTTCACCGTCAGACAATGACCTCGAAACGCAGGTCAACAGCCGTTTTCTTGCAATGTGCAAGGCCATCAGAAACGAGAACATTACGTTGTGGGTCGTGTCATTCGGTAACGGTGTAAGCTCCAGTGCAATTACCAACCTGCAGAATTGCGCGACTTCCGGAAAATTCTACAATGCCAGCAACAGCGCCGAATTGCTGGAAAATTTCCGCAGCATCGCAAATGACATCTCGCAACTGAGATTGACAAACTGATGCGGGGATTCATCAACAAATTTCGCACGCTCAAAAGAGATGAAGTCGGTGCAACGCTGGTCGAATTCGCATTCGTCGCGCCGGTACTCATCCTTATGATCATGGGCATATTGGATGTCGGCCACCGCATTTATGCCACAGCGATTTTGCAGGGTTCCGTGCAAAAGGCGGCGCGCGATGCCAGCCTTGACGATGGTGCCGGCAATGCCAGCACGATCGATGCTCGAGTAAAGAACCTGATGTTGCCGGTCGTTCAGGCGGAGCCGATCTCGACTTTTGACTTTACCCGTCAAAATTACAGCAATTTCTCGGATGTCTCGCAGCCTGAAGATTTCACCGACACCAATAATGACGGTGATTGCAACAATGGTGAACCTTATGATGACATCAACGGCAATGACAGTTGGGATGCTGACCGGGGTGTTACCGGGCAAGGAAATGCGAAAGACGCGGTGTTATACACCGTCCGGGTTACCTATCCGCGATTATTTCCCATGGCTGGCCTGATTGGCCTGCCGCAAGAGGAATCTATCGAAGCCAGCACGGTTGTCCGGAACCAGCCATTTGGTGAACAATCCGCACGCGGAGGGATAAAAAATTGTACCTGAGACAAAAGCCCGGCGGGCTCAAACCTTTTGCATCGGTCAAACGGATATTGTCTGCACTCGCGGTCAATACAAGCGGTCTTGCACTTATTGAATTTGCCTATGCTTTGCCGTTGGTAATGGGCGTCGGAATGTATGGTGCCGAAATTGCAAATGTTGCGATGGTAAGAATGCGGGTCAACCAGGTTTCGATGCATGCTGCCGACAATGCTTCGCGCATCGGTGAAGGCTCTCTGTTGACCCAAAAGACAATTTACGAAGCAGATATCAACGATCTGTTCATCGGTGCGGACCTTCAAGCCGGTCGCTATGTCGATATATTCGAAAATGGTCGCATCATCCTGAGCAGTCTGGAAAAACATAGCGATGGCGACCAGTATATCCATTGGCAGCGATGCAAAGGCAAAAAGGCCCATGTATCAAGCTATGGAACCGAAGGTGAATATGCTTCGGACCGGCCCGTCAACGGCATGGGCCCAGCCAGTGCCCGGGTAACAGCACCTGCCGATGGCGCCGTGATTTTTGTCGAGGTCGCTTACGATTACAAGCCTTTGATTTCGAGCACCTTTACGAGCACACGGACGATAACGACGCGAAGCGCTTTCAATGTGCGCGACCGTCGTGATCTGACGCAAATCTATGACAAGACCGGAAGTGATCCAGTCGCCGATTGCGATACATATGATGGCATCAGCTAGATCCCGCTAGACCAGCGAGAATCTATTTATAGCAGACCTTCTGTACCGCCGCGATAATCCGGGGCACGTCGATCAAAGCCGCTTTCTCCAGATTAGCCGCATAAGGCAACGGAACATCTTCGTTGGTCACCCGCGTCACCGGCGCGTCCAGATCATCAAATCCGTGTTCCATGCACAAGGCGATGATCTCGCTCGCAATCGAACAGACCGGCCAGCCTTCCTCGGCAACAACCATGCGGTTTGTTTTGGAGAGGCTTTTCAGCACCGTTTCGGTATCCAGCGGGCGTAATGTCCGCAAGTCGATAACCTCGGCTTCAATCCCCTCACCGGCCAGCGTATCCGCAGCTTCGAGCGCCATACCGACACCGATGGAATAGCTGACGATGGTAACATCGCTGCCTTCGCGCATGATCCGCGCCTTGCCGATCGGGAGCGTATAATCGTCGATCTGCGGTATTTCGAAAGACCGTCCGTAAAGCAGCTCGTTTTCCAGAAACACGACCGGATCGGGTGACTGGATCGCCGCTTTCAAAAGACCCTTGGCATCTGCCGCATCATATGGCGCGATCACGACCAGGCCGGGAACGGCCGCATACCATGGCGCATAATTCTGGCTATGCTGCGCGCCCACTCTGGACGCCGCACCATTGGGACCGCGGAAGACAATCGGGCAACGCATCTGGCCGCCGGACATATAATTGGTCTTGGCTGCCGAGTTGATGATCTGGTCGATCGCCTGCATCGCAAAATTGAAGGTCATGAATTCGACCACCGGCTTCAATCCGCCCATTGCCGCACCGGCACCGATGCCGGCAAAACCATGTTCGGTAATCGGCGTGTCGATCACCCGCTTCGGACCAAATTCTTCGAGCAGTCCCTGGGTAACCTTGTAGGCGCCCTGATATTCGGCGACTTCCTCGCCCATCACAAAGATCGTGTCGTCCTTGCGCATTTCCTCTGCCATCGCGTCACGCAACGCTTCCCGAACCGTGATCGAGACCAGTTCGGTTCCCTCGGGCACGGATGGATCATCGGCCCGCGATACCGGAGCCGGCGGTGCGACTTCCGTGATATCGGGCGCCGCTTCCTTTTCCGGTTCGGCCTTGGCTTCATCCTTCGAAGCGCTGGCCGGTCCCGCTTCAGCCGCAGGACTGGCCTCTTCGTCTTCGCCTGCCATTTCAGCAATGACCGTTCCGACTGCAACTTCGTCGGTTCCGGCTGCGACCAATATCTTCGTGATCACGCCTTCATCAATCGCTTCAAATTCCATCGTCGCCTTGTCGGTTTCAATCTCGGCGAGAATATCGCCCGAGCTGACTTCGTCGCCTTCCTTGACGAACCATTTGGCCAATGTGCCTTCTTCCATCGTCGGAGAAAGGGCGGGCATTTTCAGTTGGATCGCCATCAATATTGCTCCACCAGCACGTTGGTATAGAGTTCGGACAGTTCCGGTTCGGGTGATGCTTCGGCAAAATCAGCTGCATCTACCACGATTTTGCGGACCTTTTTATCCAGAGCCTTCAGTTCTTCTTCCTTCACACCTTGTTTGAGCAAGGCCGCTTTCAGACGCTCGATCGGATCGGATTTCTCGCGCACATCCTGTACTTCGTCACGGCTGCGATATTTTGCCGGATCGGACATCGAATGGCCGCGATAGCGATAGGTTTTAAGTTCCATCAATACGGGGCCGCCGCCGCTGCGCACGTCCTTCAGGACTTCTTCCACCGCACCGCGAACCGCCAGAACATCCATGCCGTCCACTTGCACGCCCGGGATACGAAAGCTTTCGCCGCGCCTGTATAGCTGGTCTTCAGCCGAGGAGCGGTTGACGCTCGTGCCCATTGCATATTGGTTATTCTCGATCACGAAGATTACCGGTAACTGCCAGAGCTCCGCCATGTTGAAGCTTTCGTAGACCTGTCCCTGGTTCGAAGCCCCGTCGCCGAAATAGGCCAGACAAACGCCGCCATCCTCTTTATATTTATGGGCAAATGCCAGACCGGTGCCGAGCGAGACCTGCGCCCCGACGATACCATGGCCACCGTAAAAGCCATGATCGACCGAGAACATGTGCATCGAGCCGCCCTTGCCCTTCGAAATGCCGGAAGCACGACCGGTAAGCTCGGCCATCACAATCTTCGGGTCGATTCCACAGGCCAGCATATGACCGTGATCGCGATAGCCGGTAATGACGCTATCCTTGCCCGGGCTGATTGCCGATTGCAGGCCGGTCACGACCGCTTCCTGACCGATGTACAGATGGCAGAAACCGCCGATCAGGCCGAGACCGTAAAGCTGCCCCGCTTTTTCCTCGAAGCGCCGGATGAGCAGCATTTGCTCATAAAACTCCAGCATTTCTGCTTTGGTTGCGCTATAAATGGGTGCCGTCAGCCCGCCCGTCGAATGGACGGTTGCTTTAGCTTTTGCCGGGGCTTTCGCTGGCGCACGCTTGGGCGCCGCAGGTTTCTTGACGGGAGTGGTTTTCCGGGGAGATTTTGCCACGCGAGCGGGATCCTTTTTTTGACGAACGATCAGCATAGCCAAAACTTTTGCGTTACCCAAGTACTTAGACTCAGTGACCGATTAAATAAATGAGATCACGGATCGAAACAGCTGAGCGCTATTTCAATGGCACGATTATCTCGTCGGGATGGACAACATTCACCTTCTTGCGCAGCAACTCGCCGATCAGATCAGGATCAGCCCCACGGGGATCGAGCAACCGCACCCGGTTGTCCAGAGCAGCCCGCTCGGCTTGCAGCTTTGCCAGTTCGGTTCCGCGCGTTTCCAGCTTTGCCTGATACTCGCCCCAGGCCAGAACGCCGGTCGGCCCGAGCACCGCATAGCCGGCGATGGCGAGCAGAGTCATCAACGCAAAACCCGGCCCGAGGGCCGCTCTGATCAGATCCGTAATTTTTTCGCGTTGCGCCATAGAACAGTCTTGAATCAGAAAAGTGATTCGCTGGCAAGAGGGTTAATATTAAATTCGGACAAACAACGCCCAGCCGCCTCATAAAAACGAGGAAACCGGGTTTAACCGAAAATGGAACGCCCCGCGTAACGTGCGACGCTTCCCAGTTCTTCCTCGATCCGGATCAATTGATTATATTTGGCGAGCCGGTCCGACCGCGCCAGGCTACCGGTTTTGATCTGACCGCAATTGGTCGCGACCGCAAGATCGGCAATCGTGCTGTCTTCGGTTTCGCCGGACCGATGCGACATGACCGCCGTATAGGACGCATTTTGCGCCATCCGAACCGCCGCCAATGTTTCCGACAAGGTCCCGATCTGGTTGACCTTGACCAGCAGCGAATTGGCGAGGCCATCTTTGATACCCATCGACAGACGCTCGGGGTTGGTCACAAACAGATCGTCTCCAACCAGTTGCACAGTATCGCCCACCGCGTCGGTGATCAGCTTCCAGCCTTCAAAATCATCTTCCGACATGCCGTCTTCGATCGACTTGATCGGATAGTCCTTGCAAAGCGCGGCGAGATAGTCGGACATTTCCGCCGGGCTGAGCACCTTGCCCTCGCCTGAGATATGATATTTTCCATCCCGGAAAAATTCGGTCGCGGCGCAATCCAGAGCAAGCACCACTTCGTCGCCGATCTTGAACCCGGCCTTTTCGACCGACGCCATGATGAAATCGAGCGCTTCGCGGGTCGATCCGAGATTCGGTGCAAAACCACCTTCGTCACCGACAGCGGTAGCCAGTCCTTTTTCCGACAGGCCTTTTTTCAATGTGTGAAAGATTTCGGAACCCCAGCGCACCGCTTCGGAAAGACTGTCGGCACCCACCGGCATGACCATGAATTCCTGAAAATCGATCGGATTGTCGGCATGTTCGCCGCCGTTGATGATATTCATCATCGGCACTGGCAGGACATGGGCCGAAACCCCTCCGACATAGCGGTAGAGCGGCAGGCCGCGCGCATCTGCCGCAGCTTTTGCTGCGGCCAGGCTGACGCCCAATATCGCGTTTGCGCCCAGTCGCGCTTTATTCGGCGTACCATCAAGAGCGATCATCACCGCGTCCAGCTCTTCCTGGTCTTCGGCATCAAAGTCGGTCAGCGCATCCTTGATCTCGCCATTGACCGCTTCAATCGCCTTGAGAACGCCCTTGCCGAGATATTTGCTCTTGTCGCCATCGCGCAATTCAACCGCTTCATAAGCGCCGGTGGAAGCGCCCGAAGGAACCGCCGCACGGCCGAAACTGCCGTCTTCAAGCAGGATATCGACCTCTACCGTAGGGTTGCCGCGGCTATCCAGAATCTGGCGGGCATGAAGGTCGATTATTGCGGTCATTGATAGAGCTCCGATTGAAGGAAAATAATGACCGCCACCTTATCGCGATGGCTGGCTTCTGGCAATCCATTGCACCCTTTTATCGTCGCTTTGCCCCTTGATTCATAAGCAAATGATACCATTTCGATAGTAAGGGAACCGCAAATGGAACGCTTTCGGTTTGCGGGGTGTTGATAAGGGACAATCGAGGAAGGAATATTCATCATGGTAGAAGTCAAGAAGACGACGGCAAAGAAGCCCGCCGCAAAGAAGACCACAGCCGGAAAAACAGCTCCGAAAAAAGATACATCGGAAAAGCGCACAGCAAAGGCGCAGAAAGCTGCTCCACTGAAAGCCGGAGCCACTAAAGCTGCCGCTTCAAAAACGGACACGACGAGCGATTTCAAGGAACGCGCGATGACAAAAGCCAAATCGGCAGCCACGCAAGGCAAGGAACGCACCGGTAACGCAATCGAGAATCTGAGCAAGATGATCGAGGATAGCGCTAAGACGCTCGACAGCAATGTCGGCGAAAAATATGGCGACTATGCCCGCTCTGCTGCGGACGCCGTTTCCTCGTTTGCCGAGAAACTGAACGGCAAGGAAATCGACGATATGGTCGAGGACGCCCGCGGTTTCGTTCGGAAAAGCCCGGCCGTCGCCATCGGTGCAGCCGCTGTGGTCGGTTTCCTTGTATCCCGTCTGATCAAATCAGGGATGGATGATCGCGACGCATGAGTGTAGCGTTGCGCTACCATATCGACGGGTGACGGATGCTGCAGAACAAGGATATCCCAGTTTTGGATGACGAGCGACCTCCCGAAGAGAATGCGTCTGCCCTCGGCGACGAAGCGGAAGCCGGATCTCTGGCGTCACAGCTGAGCGGTCTGGTCGAAGATGTTCGGATATTGGCCCATGCCGAAGTCGAATATTATCGCACCAAATTGTCGGTCAATCTGGCGGCGACCAAGCGGGTCTTGCTGCTGTTCGGCATCGGACTGGTGGTCGGCATCATGGCGATCATTGCTCTTATTCTGGGGCTTTTGCTGGTCCTTTCGCAGCATTTCGGTCCTGTGGCGGCAACCGGCATAGTGACCGGCGCGGCACTGCTAATCGCTAGTGTCACGATCGGCATGGCGATAAAACGGGCCAAGAAACTCCCGCTTGATGAAAATGATTCGTGAGAATATTGATGGCAAAAAACAACGACGAAATATTCAGCCTGCGTAATCTGTCGATGGAACGGGATCAGGCGCGAGCCAATCTGAAGCAGGATACAGCGGCGGCGAAAGAGCGGTTGAAACCGGCCAACCTGATGGCAGAAGCCAAAAGCAAAGCCGCGACGCGCGTCCGCGAGGCAGGCGAAAGCGCGATCAGCGGAGTCCGGGCACACCCTGGCATTACTGCCACCGTTGCCGCAACCGCGACCCTGATCGCGATGCGCAGACCGATTGCCAGACTGATTGCCAACCAGAAGAAATCCGCGCCGGATCAAACCGAGGAATAGACTATGAACAAACTGACCGACAATATCGACAAAGCCCGCGCAGCATCCCGGGAACGGCTTGAAACGGCAAAGGAAATTGCTGCCGAAAGCTCGATCGTCGCGCGCGAGAAAATGTCCGAAAGCAAGGCACGGGCAGCAGCTCTGCTCGGCGAAGGACGCGAAAAAGCGGAAGCAAGCGTTGCAGCAACCAGAGACGCGGCGAAAAAGGCGGTGGCAAAATCGGAAGAGACATTGACCAACAGCCCGTTGGCGATCGTCGCCGGTGGTGCCGCCTTGGGCATATTGATCGGCGCGCTGCTGCCGAAAAGCAAAGCCGAAGGCAAATATGTCGGTGGCGCCGGACGCCGGATCAACGAAACCGCGAAGACCGCCTATCAGGCAGCGAAAGAAGCAAGCCGCGACCAGATCAGTGAAATGGGACTGAGCAACGACAATATGCGCGCGCAGTTTAAAGATCTGTTTGGCAAAGCCATCGAGGCTGCTAAGACCGCGATGGCCGCAGCACAGGATGCGGTGAAAGAAGAAAATCAGGGCAAAAAATGAACGAAGAACGCAGCAAAATTCATCTGGTCATGGGCGGACGGGTCAAGGATCCGCGCGGCGTCGAATTTGTCAATCTCGACAAGATGGATCTGGTCGGGGTCTATCCCGACTATGAGGCAGCAGAGGACGCTTGGCGTTCAAAGGCCCAGATGACGGTTGACGATGCCGAAATGAAATATGTTGTCGTTCATCTGCACAAGCTGCTCGAACCGGACATTCCGCTCGAAGTCTAGACTCGAAGATCAGGCGCTGCGAAAACGCCATTCGAGCAAGGGTCTGGTCAAAACCAGACCGGCAACAAATCCGCCGATATGCGCAAAAATAGCGATGCCCTGAAGGTTGCCGCTGGTCGCCAGTCCGACCATCAGCTGGATGCCGATCCACGCCAGCGTCAGCCAGACGATGCGAACAACATAGCCGGGAATCGGGCCAACCGGATTGACCTTGTTGCGCGCGAACAGCAGCGCATAAGCGCCCAATACCGCCGAAATAGCAC
Source organism: uncultured Parasphingorhabdus sp. (assembly GCF_963975555.1). GTDB lineage: Bacteria > Pseudomonadota > Alphaproteobacteria > Sphingomonadales > Sphingomonadaceae > Parasphingorhabdus. The sequence continues at coordinate 69,555 of NZ_CAXBHH010000010.1, forward strand.
CGCTTGCGCCGATCATCGGGACCATCGAATCGCTCTCGACCGCATATTGCGCAAAGGCCGCCGCATAAGCACCGACCACATAGAGGATTGCCATCAGCTTCGGCCCCAGCGCCTGCTCGACAAAGCGGCCGCAGAATAGCAGCATCAGCATGTTGAAGCCGAGGTGCAGCAGTCCGCTGTGCAGAAAGGCGGATGACAGAGGCGTCAGCCAGGCCGGCACCAGCCAGCCATAAGCAGACACATCAATAAGCTCTCCGCTCAACCGGATCGGGAACATCCCGCCGCGCAGCAACGCATCCTGCTGCCAGCCAAAGATCCAGATCACCAGGTAGATCAACACATTGGCGATGATCAGGCCGTTGGTAAGTTTTCCGGCGGGCATATTCATCGGGTTTAGATGAACTCGATCTTTTCGAGCAGGAAATATTTGTCGCCAGACGGCACCGTTACTTCGATATCGTCGCCGACGCTGCGACCGATCAGGGCCCGGCCAATCGGTGAATTATAGCTGATCTTGCCAGCCTTGGCATCGGCTTCCGCCTGTCCGACCAGTTGGTATTTCACGGCTTTGTCATTTTCATCACGCAGGGTCAGCGTCGCGCCGAACACAGCCTTGTCACCGGACAGGGTTTTCGGATCGATGACCTGGGCGCGGGACAGCTTGTCCTCGAGATCGCCAATCGTCGCTTCGACCTGGCCCTGGCGTTCCTTGGCCGCGTGATATTCGGCATTTTCCGACAGATCGCCGTGGGCACGCGCGGTTTCGATCGCGTCGACGATGATGGGACGCTCCAATTTCAACGCCTTGAGTTCGGCCTCCATTTTAACATGGCCTTCGGCGAGCATTGGTACTTTTTCAACAGCCATTAGATTGGCCTTTCCTTACTGATACGCTGCCGATTTCTGCCGTGCAGCGTCTAAAACAGTTTTCCGGCGCCCCGCTTGGAAGGAACGCCCGCAGTTTGACAAAATGTCGGAAAATTAAGTCTGCGAAGCCTTATAATAGGACTGTAGCGCGCGAACTTCAAGAGTCTGATCGCGCATGGCCTCAATCGCCTGCATTGCGGCATTGCTCGCGGTGGCAGTCGTAAAGATTGGAATCTTGCTAACCAGCGCCGCCGCCCGGATCGATTTGGAGTCCTTCAGCGACTGCCAGCCTTCGGTCGTGTTGAAGATCAGATTGACTTCACCGTCCTTGATCCGGTCGACAATATGGGGTCGTCCCTCGATAACCTTGTTGACCTTCTCGACCTTGATCCCCCGTTCGGCGAGATAATCCGCGGTTCCGGAGGTAGCTATGAGTTTGAAACCCAGCTTGTCGGCTAGGCGCGCCGCCGGTTCGATCACCTTCTTGTCGGTTTCCTTGACCGAGATGAAGATCGTACCGCCATTGGGCAATATATTGCCGGCGCCGAGCTGCGCCTTGGCAAAGGCAATCGGGAAGCCCTGGTCGATTCCCATGACTTCGCCGGTCGATTTCATTTCCGGCGACAGGATCGGATCCACGCCGGGGAAACGGCTGAACGGGAAGACCGCCTCTTTGACAGCGGTATAACTGATATGCCGGTCGATCGCCGGCAGATCTTTCAATTTTTCACCCGCCATCACCCGCGAGGCGATTTTGGCAATAGGCACGCCAATCGCTTTGGCGACAAACGGCACCGTGCGGCTGGCGCGGGGATTGACCTCGATCAGATAGACTTCATTGTCCTTGACCGCGAACTGGATGTTCATCAGCCCGCGTACTTTCAGACCGAAAGCCAAAGCCTCGGTCTGCCGTTCCATTTCGGCGATTATCTCGTCGCTCAGACTATAAGGCGGGATCGAGCAGGCACTGTCGCCCGAATGGACTCCGGCTTCCTCGATATGCTGCAGCAATCCGCAGACGACCACTTCGTCGCCGTCGCAAATCGCGTCGACATCGACTTCAGTCGCATCGCGCAGATATTGGTCAACCAGCACCGGACTGTCGCCCGACACCTGCACCGCCGTATTGATATAATTTTCCAGCTGGGCCGGTCCGTCGACGATTTCCATCGCCCGGCCACCAAGCACGAAGCTGGGCCGCAGCAACACCGGATAACCAATCCGTTCGGCGATTTTCACCGCTTCGTCGCGGGTCAGGGCCATACCGTTCTCGGGCTGCTTGAGTTTCAGCTGGTGAACCAGCTTGGCAAAACGCTCGCGGTCTTCGGCGAGATCGATCGCATCCGGCGAGGTGCCGAGGATCGGAATGCCTGCATCTTCCAGCGCCTGCGCCAGTTTCAGAGGGGTCTGCCCGCCAAATTGCACAACCACGCCGACCAATTCGCCGGACTGCTGTTCGACGTGCAGGATTTCGAGCACATCTTCAGCGGTCAGCGGCTCGAAATAGAGCCGGTCGGACGTATCATAATCGGTCGACACAGTTTCCGGGTTGCAGTTGACCATGATCGTTTCATAGCCGGCGTCCGACAGCGCAAAACAGGCGTGGCAGCAGCAATAGTCGAATTCAATCCCCTGCCCGATCCGGTTCGGCCCACCGCCGAGTATGACGATTTTCTTGCGTTCGGTCGGCTGTGATTCGCATTCCGGCGCCCCGAAGATCGGCGCTTCATAGGTCGAATACATATAGGGCGTCTTGGCTTCAAATTCCGCCGCGCAAGTATCGATCCGCTTGAACACCGGCCGCACGCCGAGCTTGTGGCGAAGGGCCCGCACATCGGCTTCGGTTGTTGCGCCCGCCATGGCGGCAAGCGCGTCATGCACCAGCCCGTGACCACCGGCGACCGCGCGCCCTGCTCCACCGGCGACATGAACCGAGTCGATGGCCAGCTTGGCCAGCCGCTGGTCGGAAAAGCCCATGGATTTCAGCTTGCGCAAAGGCTCCGCCTCATTCGGCAGACCATTGTCGAGTATGTCCTGCTCGACGTCGATGATTTCGCGGATTCTGGCGAGGAACCAAGGATCAAAACCGGCAATCGCATGGATCTCCGCGTCGGTAAAACCTTCGCGCATCGCCTGGGCTGCGACCAGCAGACGGTCGGGTGTTGCCCGCGCCAGTTCTGCGGCGATATCTTCGCGGGACGCACCGATCAGTTCCTGCACCCGGTTGAAACCGTCGAGACCGGTTTCCAGACCGCGCAGCGCTTTCTGCATCGATTCGTGGATATTGCGGCCAATCGCCATGACTTCACCAACCGACTTCATCGCGGTCGAGAGCAACGGCTCTGCGCCCTTGAATTTTTCAAAGGCAAAGCGCGGAATCTTGGTGACGATATAGTCGATGGTCGGTTCGAACGACGCCGGGGTCGCGCCGGTAATGTCGTTGACGATCTCGTCGAGCGTATAGCCCACCGCCAGTTTCGCGGCGACGCTGGCAATCGGGAAGCCGGTTGCCTTGGACGCCAGCGCGGAAGAGCGCGACACCCGCGGGTTCATCTCGATAACGACCAGTCTGCCATCCTTAGGATTGACTGCGAACTGTACGTTCGAACCGCCTGTTTCCACACCAATTTCACGCAGCACCGCGATACTGGCGTTGCGCATGATCTGATATTCCTTATCGGTCAGGGTCAGCGCCGGAGCGACCGTAATACTGTCGCCGGTATGCACGCCCATCGGATCGACATTCTCGATCGAGCAGATGATGATGCAATTGTCCTTCTTGTCGCGGACAACCTCCATCTCATATTCTTTCCAGCCGATCAGACTCTCGTCGATCAGCACTTCGTTGGTCGGCGAAGCGTCCAGCGAAGTCCGGATATAGTGAATAAATTCCTCGCGGTTATAGGCAACACCGCCGCCGGTTCCGCCCATCGTAAAACTTGGCCGCATTATCGCCGGCAGCCCGATATCCTCGAGAATCTCGAGCGCCTGCGCCTCGCTATGCGCCACGGCGCTGCGCGGGCTTTCCAGTCCGATCTTGTCCATCGCCGCCTTGAACTTCTCGCGGTCCTCGGCCTTGTCAATCGCCTCGGCGTCGGCACCGATCATCTCGACGCCATATTTTTCCAGCACGCCCATTTTGTTGAGCGAAAGCGCCGTGTTCAGCGCCGTCTGCCCGCCCATCGTGGGCAGAATCGCGTCAGGCCGTTCCTTCTCGATGATCTTGGCAACAATCTCGGGCGTAATCGGCTCGATATAGGTCGCATCCGCCATTTCCGGATCGGTCATGATCGTCGCCGGGTTGGAGTTGACCAGGATGATCCGGTAGCCCTCCTCCTTCAGCGCCTTGCACGCCTGCGTCCCGGAGTAATCAAACTCGCAGGCCTGGCCGATAATGATCGGGCCAGCGCCAATGATGAGGATGGATTTTATGTCAGTTCTTTTGGGCATTATGCAGGGTTCTCATCAGAAATTTCGCCATTTTCGTTGCAGGCAAAACAGCCCCAACCATCATGGTCGATGTCATATTCGCTCTCGATCTCGAGGCATTTGCGCGTCAGTTCGCGGATCGTTTCGCGCTTGGTGTCCAGATCAATCTGCAGTTCGATCACCCACTCGTCATCCTCGTTGGTGACCATAGCCGAGCGAAAGCCCCATTTGGCCGCGTCATTCTTCAGCTTGTTGAGATCGGAGACCGCGCCGACGAATTGCACGTTAATTTCGCGCACAACATGCGACAAATCGCCGCCCGCTGCCATATTTTGCAGGATTTCGTCATCAATCGCCCATTCTTCGGCCAGATGCGCAGGATCAATTGGGCCGCTCATTAGCTCAGGCCTCCAACAAACTTCTCGAACAGATAGAAACTGTCCTGCGGGCCGGGGCTGGCTTCGGGGTGATATTGGACGCCAAAGGCGCGCTTGCCGATGATTTCGATGCCGCAATTGCTGCCGTCGAACAGGCTCTTGTGGGTTTCGTGAATATTGTCGGGCAGACTGTCGCCGTCGACCGCGAAGCCGTGGTTCATGCTGGTGATCTCGACCAGACCTTCGGTCTCGGCCCAGCCGCCGCCGATCCGCTGCACCGGATGATTGGCGCCGCGATGGCCCTGGTGCATTTTCACCGTCTTGGCACCCGCCGCAAGGGCGAGCATCTGGTGACCGAGGCAGATACCGAACAAAGGCATATCCGCTTCGAGCAACTGTTGGATAACCGGAACCGCGTAAGAACCTGTCGCCGCCGGATCGCCGGGGCCGTTGGACAGAAATACGCCGGTCGGCTTCAATGCCATGATTTCTTCATATGAGGTTTTAGCAGGAACTACAGTAACTTTTGCGCCAGCCTTCACAAGATTTCTGAAGATATTGCGCTTCGCGCCATAGTCAATAGCCACCACATGCGGGCGGGCAAAAGATGCTTCCAAATCTTCCAATGGTGCATAGCCATGGCCCAGTCGCCACATGCCAGCCCCCTGACCTTTGCCGTCCCAAAGCTGGGTCTGGTGCCCGGTCACTTCCTTGGCCAGATCCATGCCTTCAAGACCGGCCCAGGCCCGCGCCTTGCCGAGCAATTCGTCGATATCGAACTTGCCCTCGGGATCATAAGCGATCACCGCATTGGGCGCGCCCGCTTCCCTGATCCGCCGGGTCAAAGCCCTTGTATCCACACCGGAAATCCCGATCCGGCCCTGTTCGGCCATCCACTGGTCAAACGGCTTTTGGTCGCGGAAATTGGACGGTGCGGTAATATCCTCGCGGACGATACAACCCAGAGCATGCGGGCTGTCCGCCTCGACATCCTCGTCATTGGTTCCGGTATTGCCGATATGGGGAAAGGTAAAAGTGACGATCTGCCCGGCATAGCTCGGGTCAGTCATCACTTCCTGATAGCCGGTCATCGCGGTGTTGAAGCAGACTTCACCAACCGCAGAACCGGTGGCACCAAAGCCCCTGCCCCAGATTATCGTGCCGTCGGCCAATACCAATATCCCGGTTGCACCCTCTGGAGCGGCGGGATTATGGTCATGGGTCATGGGCTGTTCCTTTGGGTCCGTCTTAGGCGCAAAATTTCATGGGACCTAGAACCAGATTTCTGGCGCCACAATCTATGAAAAATATTATCTTCCCGCTATAGTGGTCGCTTATTCCAAAAATATGAGGAACGCCATGATTCGCGATACCGTGAAAGCCGCGCAAATTGCCGCCATGAAGGCCGGTGACAAGGATCGCACCGCTGCGACCCGCAGCATATTGGCGAAGATCAAGGACAAGGACATCGAACTGCGCACCAAGGAAGATGGTCGCGACGACGATACGATCCTGATCGACGTTCTGCAAAAAATGGCCAAGCAACGCCGCGAATCGATCGACATGTTCGAATCCGGCGGCCGCACCGAGCTGGCTGCAGCGGAAAAACTGGAACTGGCCGTGATCGAGGAGTTCCTCCCCGCGCAACTGAGCGATGAAGAAACCGCTGCATTGATCACCGGCATCAAGACCGAACTCGGCGCCGACGGCATGAAAGACATGGGCCGCGTGATGGGCGAACTGAAAAAACGCCACGGCACCGAAATCGACATGAGCAAAGCCAGCGCGCTGGTGAAGGCGGCGCTTTCGTGAGAGTTTCTGGATTTGTCGGTTGTGCAGCACTGGTTGCAGCAAGCGCATCGCTTGGCGCTTGCGCCGAGAATGATGCGGGCGCAGGCCCCGAGAACGCCGCTGACGAAGGCGCAAGCGATCATATTGCCCTCGCAGAACCAGTCAGCGATAGCGCCATCCCTACGATGGATTTTGACAATGAACAGTTGGGAGCGAAAATTGAGGGGCCGGTTGGACCAGAGGTCAATGCCTCCTTCCTGCTCGACGGAAAATCCTATGGCGATATAGAAAGCTACGTGGCTTGCCCGACCGATATCACGACGTGCGACCCCAAAAACCTGCCTGCCGGAACAGTTTACACCTATGTGCATGTGGTCACTCCGGGGCTCGACAAAGGCAATGACGAACCATTCAAGCCGAACAAACAAGTGATGACCGTAGCAGCAGCAGATATGTTCACGATGAGCTTGCCTTCGACCGGTTTTTCCGGAGAAGCTGGCTATTCAAAAGGTCAAGCCAGTGCAGCGGCTGGCCCCGAGGCTTCTTTTTCCGTCAAATGCAAAAACGACCGGCTGGTGTTCGAAAAATTATCGGGAGAAACATGGTCGACCGGCGAGACGATCACTTTCTACTGGAAATCAACGGTTCCGCCCAAAGGACCGGGCGAAGGCTTTGCGCTTCGCGCGGACGGGAAAGTGGCGGTAGGAACCGGCCCTGTGCCCGGCACGCCTCCGGCTGGCGAGGTAAAAGGCTGCGCCTAATCATGACGACTGATCTGTGACCCTCACCCCGCAATGGCTCGAAGAACTGCGATCACGTGTCACATTGTCGACGCTGATCGGTCGCACGGTAAAAATCCAGAAGGCCGGCCGCGAATATAAGGCCTGCTGCCCGTTTCATAACGAGAAATCGCCCAGCTTCACGATCAACGACGAAAAGGGCTTCTACCATTGCTTCGGTTGCGGCGCCCATGGTGACGCGATCAGCTGGATGACCGAACAGCGCGGTCTTGGCTTCATGGACGCGGTCAAGGACCTGGCTGCAGAAGCGCAGATGGAAGTCCCTGCCCCCGACCCCAGAGCGGCCCAACGGCAGGAAACCCGTGCCACCCTGCATGACGTCATGGCGGCAGCACAGGACTGGTTTGTGACCCAGTTCAACGGTATTGAAGGCGCTCCGGCGAGGAAGTATCTGAAAAATCGCGGCATATCGGAAAGCACGATACGCGAGTTCGGTTTCGGCTTTGCCCCCGATTCCCGTGGCCGGTTAAAGGATGCCCTTTCTATCCATGGCGTGGACCAGCTGATCGAGGCCGGCCTGCTGATAAAGGTCGACGGCAAGGATCCCTATGACCGGTTCCGCGGCCGCCTGATGATCCCGATCCGCGATCCGCGCGGCCGGGTAATCGCATTTGGTGGCCGGATTTTGGGCGATGGTGAGCCGAAATATCTCAACAGCCCCGACACGCCCTTGTTCGACAAGGGCCGTACGCTCTACAATCTCGACAAGGCATCCCCTGCGTCCCGCCAGACCGGCCGGATATTGGTCGTCGAAGGCTATATGGACGCCATCGCGCTGGCTCAGGCCGGATTTGCAGATGTCGTCGCCCCGCTCGGCACGGCGCTGACGGAACATCAGATCGAACGTATCTGGAAAATGGTCGAGGCACCGATCCTCTGCTTCGACGGCGACAATGCCGGGCAGAAAGCCGCAATGCGGGCGGCCTTGCGCGCTTTGCCGATATTGCGGCCTTCGCACAGCCTGCATTTCATTTCTCTCCCCGCCGGTCAGGACCCTGATGACCTGATCCGCTCCGACGGCGCCCATGCTTTCGCCGCCCTGATCGCAAAACCGCAGACGCTCGATGATAAGATCTGGCAGGTGGAATATGACGCCGAACCGCTCAACACGCCAGAAACCAAGGCGGGACTGAAGAAACGCCTCTCCGATCATGTCCGCGATATCGCCGACCAGGATATCGCCCAGCATTATCGTCAGGAATTTCACGAACGCTATCAGGCCGCCTTTTTCGCGCAGAAAGACAATCGGTCCGAAGGGCGGTTCACGCCGAATAAAGGCCGCAAGTTCCCGTCCAAATTTGTCTCCTACAAACCGCTCGAGGAAACCAGGAGCTTTTTGATCGAAGGCTATGACCTGCAGATCGCCAAGGGCATATTGGGCGGTCTGATCCGTCATCCTTGCCGGATTTCCAGCCATTTCGAAGAGTTGAACGCGATCAAACTGGCCGATTCGCAGTTGCAGATGTTGCTCGGCGAACTAATCAATGTCGCAATGCGCAAAGAAACGCTTGATATGCAGGGCCTTCTTACCATATTGGAAAAGACAGATTGTTATAATGTCGCAAAAGGGCTGTTACGGGCCGACGCGCTGAATTTCACTTTCAACCGCAAAATGCCAGACGATGCCCCTTCGCTTTTGATCGAACGGGCGCATAAGGATCTGGCAGAAGCGATAAAAGTGGTGACAGCGCGCCCCGGATTGGAAGCAGCTCTGGCAGAGGCAACGCGGCGGTATATGGATGAACTCACGGAAGAGAGCCAAGCCGAACAGCAGCGCCTTCGAGAAGCGAAGCAGTTATTTCACGAGCGATTGGTCGAGCTGACCCAGATCGACGACGCGGTATAGTTTTAAATTAGGGGCCTGAGCCATTGGCAAGTAAAGCGAAAAATTCCAAAGTCGAAGACGAACCGTTGATTGATCTCAACGATAGCGCCATCAAGAAACTGATCGCCCAGGGCAAGAAGCGCGGCTATCTGACGATTGACGAGCTGAACGAAGCCCTGCCCCAGGACCAGAACGAGCAGATCGAGGACGTCATGTCCGCCATCTCCGAAATGGGCGTCCGTATTGTCGAGAATGACGAAGAAGTCGCTGAAGAACTGGGCGGCGATGAAGTCGAATCAATTGACGGCAAGGACAAAGAGAAAAAATCCTCCGCCGCCGTTCCGAAAAAAGCTGCGGCCGACCGCACCGATGACCCAGTGCGCATGTATCTGCGCGAAATGGGCGCTGTGGAATTGCTCAGCCGCGAAGGCGAAATTGCCATTGCCAAGCGTATCGAAGCTGGCCGCGACACCATGATCTGGGGCCTGTGCGAAAGCCCGACGACATTTAACGCTATCATCGAATGGTCGACCGCGCTCAACGACGGCGAAATGCAGTTGCGCGAAATTCTCGATCTCGACGCCATGCTTTCCAAGGACCCTGTTCCGGAAAACCTGGAAGAAGGCGACGATGATGACGGCGAAATCAGCGAAAAAACCGCTGGCCCCTCGTTCAAGGATGACGACGAGGTCGAGGACGAAGAATCGGCCGATGGCGAAAATGATGAAGAAGCCGAACTGACCGAACGCCGCACCAAGCGCGTGGTCGAAGAGGAAGAAGAAGACAACACCCTCTCGCTCGCGCAGATGGAAGAGGCTCTGAAACCGGACGCGCTGGAAAAATTCGCGTTGATCACTTCCGTGTTCAAGAAATTCTCCAAATTGCAGACGACCCGGCTGGATTCACTGGCAGCAGGCAAGGATTTCCCGACAGCTTCCGAGAATAAATATCACGATTTGCGCGAAGAATTGACCGCGCTGGTCGAAAGCGTGCAATTTCACGCCAACAAGATCGAGTTTCTCGTCGACCAGCTTTACTCGTTCAATCGCCGGCTGACCACATTGGGCGGGCAGATGCTCCGTCTGGCCGAGCGGCACAAGGTTCCGCGTCGTGCATTTCTGGAAAGCTATGTCGGCAACGAACTGGACGACGGCTGGCTCCCCAGCATGGCCAAGACCGACAAGAAATGGGCTGCCTTCGTTGAAAAAGAAGCTGAAGGGGTTGACCGCATCCGGGCAGAAATCTCCGATATCGCCAATGCTACCGGCACCTCGCTGGTCGAATTCCGCCGGATCGTCAACATGGTCCAGAAAGGCGAACGTGAAGCGCGTATCGCCAAGAAGGAAATGGTCGAAGCAAATCTTCGTCTCGTGATTTCGATCGCCAAAAAATATACCAACCGCGGCCTGCAGTTCCTTGATCTTATTCAGGAAGGCAATATCGGCCTGATGAAAGCGGTCGACAAGTTCGAATATCGCCGTGGCTACAAGTTCAGCACCTATGCGACATGGTGGATTCGTCAGGCGATCACACGCTCGATTGCCGACCAGGCCCGGACCATCCGTATTCCGGTCCATATGATCGAAACGATCAACAAGCTGGTCCGCACAAGCCGTCAGTTCCTGCATGAGCAGGGCCGCGAACCGACGCCGGAAGAAATGGCCGAACGGCTCTCCATGCCGCTGGAAAAAGTGCGCAAGGTGATGAAAATTGCCAAGGAACCGATTTCGCTCGAAACGCCGATTGGCGACGAGGAAGATTCGCATCTCGGTGATTTCATCGAAGATAAAAATGCGATCATTCCGGTCGACGCGGCAATTCAGGCGAACCTGAAGGAAACCGTGACTCGCGTCTTGGCTAGCCTGACCCCTCGGGAAGAACGCGTGCTGCGCATGCGCTTCGGGATCGGCATGAATACCGATCATACGCTCGAAGAAGTTGGCCAGCAGTTTAGCGTTACGCGCGAACGTATCCGGCAGATTGAAGCCAAGGCATTGAGAAAGCTGAAACATCCTAGCCGCAGCCGTAAAATGCGCAGTTTCCTGGATCAATAGTCAGGGAATTTTGCACCGATAATCATGGTTTGCAATTCCCTAACAGCCAATAAACCGGCTCTTTAGGAATAGCCTGTATACTCGGAATTTAACGAAGATGCCCATCGCATATTCGTGATAATTCTGGGGATATCGGAAACGCGATGCTAGGACAAAATGCACATTCTACAACACAGCGCAGCTTCGCTGAGCATGTTGGGGCCAATGGCAGTGATACAACAGCCTATGTCCGGCTCATCGCCGACGATTTCTCGATTCTATCCGGTGCGGATATTGCCGATATCGCCCATTTCTTATGCATTTTGCACGGCCGCCATCCTGGTGTAATCGATCGCGCTGCGACCAAAACGGCTGATGATGCCGCTCGCACATGGCTGGTTCAGGCAACCGATGGCTTTGTCGCTGAGCGATCATTCCTGACCAAATTGACGGTCGCTGCCGGACCGATTTCGGGCGTCAGCACGACCGACCAGAGCAACGCGGCAGTCTTTGGTCAACGCAAAGCGCTGGATATGCTTTCCCAATCGGACCGCAATGGATGCGCGATTGGAGCAGCCATTGCGCTCGTTTCGGATTGGCATTCCATGAGAAAGATTCTGGAACGAATCGCATTGCGCGTCGGTGTCGAAGCCCGTTCATCCACATTGCCGGATCTAACGACAACTTCGGTTCTCAAGGACCAATTATCGGAGTCTCCGGCCGTCGAGAGGGCTTTAAATTTCGGGACCGAACAACTGCTCAATCAGCACCGCGGTCTTTGGCAACTGCTGGAAGCACGCCGAAACACACGCCTTTCCCAATGAATCACAGGCAAGCTTTGCCCTTGATTAACTAAATGATTAACTTGCCTACATTCCGGCTTTTCCCTATCGCCTTTGCTCTGACGTTCACGGCAAGGAATAGAAAATCATGCGTTTTGACGGTACCAAGGACTATGTTGCAACCGATGATCTGAAGGTTGCTGTTAACGCTGCCATGACCCTCCGCCGCCCTCTCCTGGTCAAAGGTGAGCCCGGCACTGGTAAAACGGTTCTGGCCTATGAAATCGCAAAAGCGATGGGTACACCGCTCATCGAGTGGAACGTTAAATCGACCACCAAAGCGCACCAGGGCCTGTATGAATATGATGCGGTGGCCCGTCTCCGCGATGGCCAGCTCGGCGATGAACGGGTGCACGATATTTCCAACTATATCCGCAAGGGAAAGCTGTGGGAGGCGTTCACCGCCCCCGAACTGCCCGTGCTGCTGATCGACGAAATCGACAAAGCGGACATCGAATTTCCGAACGATCTTCTGCAGGAGCTCGACCGCATGGAATTCCATGTTTACGAGACCAAAGAAACGATCAAGGCGGTCGAACGGCCGATCGTGATCATCACCTCGAACAACGAAAAAGAACTCCCCGACGCGTTCCTGCGTCGTTGTTTCTTCCACTATATCAAATTCCCGGATCGCGAGACGATGCAGGAAATTATCAACGTCCATTTCCCCGACATCCAGGGAATCCTGGTCAAAAAGGCGATGGATATTTTCTATGATGTCCGTGACGTCCCCGGCCTCAAGAAGAAGCCCAGCACTAGCGAATTGCTCGACTGGCTGAAATTGATTCTCAACGAGGATATGCCGCTCGAAGTGCTGCAATCGAAGGATAGCAGCAAGGCGATCCCGCCATTGCACGGAGCGCTGCTGAAGAACGAGCAGGACGTGATGCTGTTCGAACGCCTGGCGTTTATGGCGAAACGCGAAGCGCGCTAGGCAAAGGCACAGAAGATGTTCTTTAACTTCATGGACGAACTCAGAGCCGCCGGCATTTCGGCTTCGCTCAAGGAACATCTGGTGCTGCTCGAGGCGCTTGAAAAAGACGTGATCCGGCGCAGTCCGGAGGAATTCTATTATCTCTCCCGCGCGACCTTCGTGAAAGACGAAGGTCTGCTCGATCGCTTCGATCAGGTTTTTTCAAAAGTCTTCAAAGGCATCGAAACCACCTACGGGACGCAGGAAGAAGATATTCCGCTCGACTGGCTGAAAGCGGTCGCCGAGAAATATCTGTCCGAAGAAGAGATGGAAAAGATCAAGGCTCTCGGCAGCTGGGACGAAATAATGGAGACGCTGAAAGAGCGTCTCGAAGAACAGGAAAAGCGCCATGAGGGCGGCAGCAAGTGGATCGGCACTGGCGGCACTTCTCCCTATGGCAATTCGGGCTACAATCCCGAAGGCGTCCGGATCGGCGGCGAAGGCGGTCAGAAAAAGGCGATCAAGGTTTGGGACAAGCGCGAGTTTCAGAATCTCGATAACAACAAGCTGCTCGGGACGCGCAATATCAAGGTTGCACTCCGGCGCTTGCGCAAATTTGCCCGCGAGGGTGCCGCTGACGAGCTGGACATTGACCGGACGATCAACGGTACCGCCAAACAGGGCTGGCTCGACATCCACATGCGGCCGGAACGGCACAATGCGGTAAAATTACTGTTGTTTCTGGATGTTGGCGGCTCGATGGATCCGTTCATCAAGCTTTGCGAAGAATTGTTCAGCGCGGCAACCACCGAGTTCAAGAATCTCGAATTTTTCTATTTCCACAATTGTCCTTATGAAGGCCTGTGGAAGGATAACCGTCGACGCTTCTCCGAGCGCACCAATACCTGGGATGTCCTTCACAAATATGGCCATGATTATAAGCTGATCTTCGTCGGGGACGCATCAATGAGTCCCTATGAAATCACTCACCCGGGCGGTTCTGTCGAACATTTCAATGAAGAAGCCGGGGTGACGTGGATGCAGCGGCTGACAAACACCTATCCCGCTGCAGCATGGCTCAATCCTGTACCGGAAAAGCAATGGGGCTATTCACAGAGCGTCAAAATCATTCGCGAACTGATGAACGAGCGGATGTACCCGCTGACGGTCGATGGTCTGAGCGATGCGATGAAAGAATTAACCCGGAAACAGGGTTAGGCTTCCACCGCCAATAATGTCGTGCCGTCATATTTCTCGGCGGCCGGCTCGAAGATTTCGGACTTTTCGAAATGGAGATCTTCGACACGAACATCTTTCAAACCCGAAAGTTTGAACGTTCCGATTTTGATCTCTTTCGGAGGCTGCCCGTCTTTTTCCAGCGGCACAGCATCGACGTACATTTCGTCATGGCGGGTATAGAGAATATGCGGCGCCAGCTTGAACGTCGTATTGTTATAGGTCGCGGCCACACATTTTTTCAGTGCGACGCCTTCGAAAATTTCTTTGCTCGGTAACATTGTGGCAAATTACCAGATTTTCGGTCAAATGCAATAATTATGTTGCAGTGCAGCATAATTAATAGAGAAGAAAATCTCCCAGCATCTGGCCCCACACGCGTTCGTCCGGTGCCGCTATTGCTTCCAGATCATTGGCAATCGCGGATGGATTCTCGATCCAATCCCGCAACGACGTTCCTCCGTTTATCACATCGAAAGCCAGCCTGCCTTCTTCATATTCATAGGGAAAGTCCCGCCACAATTCATAACCGGGATAGAGTTTCCCGATTGCCTTCAGCGCCAGCGCCTGAAGCCGCCAGGGACGGAAAGCCCCATGATCGTAAATGGGACCCTCGGCGTGAATCTGAACGCCGTTGCACAATTGGGACTGATGCTTGTGAAATGTCGGTTCGAACCAGATTTCCCGGAGCGCGCAGCCTTTCAGCCATTGGGGTGCTTTTCGCTGCATCTCGGCAATGACCGCGCGGGCATCAATATCGGGAGCGCCAAATAGTTCCAGGGGGCGGGTAGTGCCACGGCCCTCGGACAGGTTGGTCCCCTCAAGCATCACCGTCCCCGCGTAGGCTCTCGCCATATTGACGTTCGGCGCATTGGGGCTGGGATTGATCCAGATACGATCAACCGGCCAGCCGAAACCAGGGCCTCCCGGCTGCCACCCCTGCATTTCGATAACCTGATAATCGACATTGAGATTAAAATGGCTAACCATCCAGCGTCCCATTTCGCCCATGGTCAGTCCATGCCGCATCGGCATCGGCCCTGCCCCGACAAAGCTTTCCCATCCTTCTTCGAGGAGTGTGCCTTCGATAGGCCGTCCCGCCGGATTGGGCCTGTCCAGCACCCATACCGTCTTGCCGTGCTCCGCAGCCGCTTCCAGCATATATCGCAGGGTGGTGATGAACGTGTAAATCCGGCAACCGAGATCCTGAAGGTCAATCAGGATGACATCGAATGTGCCCATCGACTGACCTGTCGGCCGCCGGACTTCACCATAGAGACTGAATACCGGGATGTCGTGAACCGGATCATTATAGTCCGGCGACTCAATCATATTATCCTGCTTGTCACCGCGCAGGCCATGTTGCGGACCAAAAGCCGCCGTCACGTTGATCCCGTCAATCGCCGACAATGCATCGAGGCTATGGACAAGGTCCCGTGTCACCGAAGCTGGATGCGCAAGCAACGCGACGCGCTTGCCCGCCAGCGGCCGCTGCAGGTCCGCGTCTTCAATCAGCCTGTCTATTCCAAATTTCATCAACGTTCCGCTGCCTCCATTTTGAGCGTAAAACCATCCCGGTGGTGGAAATCCGGATTAGCGGCAGGATGCGCCAAAGCCCAGAGTGATTTCTCTCCGTCTTGCATTTCAATGACCGCAGACAGGCCCGCATCGAATTCTTCGCGCATCCAGATATCGGGCAATCCGAAGGTTACTTCGAGAGCCATATGTGTGTCACTGAAATCCATGTATATTTCGGGTGATTGAGCCAGTGCGAGTGGATCCATTCCGTTTCGGTAATGATCAAAGCTGTAGGCAGCCCAATTGCCCGACGGAGAAAAGTTAAACTCGCTATAGCGCTCGGTTCTCGGTTCGCCGAGGAATAGTTCGAAGCAGGTATTTTGCCACAGACCATCCATGCGTTGGGACTGATCCAGACCGTCTGGCAAGCTGACTTCCCCGACATTCCCGGCGGCATGATATCTCAGCCAGATGATACAGGTCTCGGACATCGACCATTCGACCGTGATTTGATCGATCGCCGATTGCGGAGTCATCGGATGGCATTGCAAGTTCAAACGCATATTGCGACTTTCGTTGTCCCCATGTAACGCACCAATCCATGACCAATTATCAATCTGATCTGCTGCGTCTACTGAATGATCGCGGCTATATCCACCAGTTAACCGATGCCAAGGCATTGGACACTCTTGCCAACAAGAGCATCATTCCCGGCTATATCGGATTTGATGTCACAGCAGATTCTCTTCACGTCGGGAATCTGGTCCAGATAATGATGCTCCGTCGGCTGCAGCAAGCAGGGCACAAGCCCATCGTATTGATGGGAGGCGCAACCACCAAAATTGGAGATCCGTCCGGCAAAGACGAGATGCGCAAGATACTCGACGATGAAGGAATCGCATCGAATTTTGCAAAAATTCGCGGCTGTTTCGAGAATTTTCTGACATTCGGCGATGGTCCAACCGACGCGATGATGGTCAATAATGACGACTGGCTTGGCCAACTGGAATATATTCCGTTTCTGCGGGATATTGGCCGCCATTTTACCATCAATCGGATGCTGGCGTTTGATTCAGTCAAACTCAGGCTGGAACGCGAACAGCCGCTAACCTTCCTCGAATTCAACTATATGATATTACAGGCTTATGATTATCTGGAACTCTCGCGCCAATATGGGTGCAAGTTGCAAATGGGCGGCTCAGACCAATGGGGCAATATCGTAAACGGGATCGAACTAAGCCGCCGGATGGACGGAGCCGAGCTATTCGGCGTCACCACCCCCCTGATCACCAAGGCGGATGGTTCGAAAATGGGCAAATCCGTCGATGGCGCAATCTGGCTGAACGCCGAACGCCTCTCGCCATATGATTACTGGCAATTCTGGCGCAATACCGACGACCGGGATGTCGGCAAGTTCATGCGCCTGTTCACCGATATTGATCTGGACGAGATTGCCCGCCTGGAATCAATGCAAGGATCGGATATCAACGAGGCCAAAAAGGTCCTGGCAGATGCAGCCACCAGCATGGCTCATGGTGACAAAGCGGCAAAAGAGGCCGCTGCCACGGCTCAGCAAGTGTTCGAACAAGGCGGGGCTGGCGGTGATTTACCAGTCTATCTTGTCGAATCTAAAGAGATATCCATAATTGATGCTTTGATTGGCATAGGTTTTTGTGCATCCAAAGGTGAAGCAAAGAGAATGGTCGCAGGCGGCGGTGCCCGTATAGGTGATGAACCGGTCAAGGACGCGGGATATATGATCGCCGTTTCCGATCAGGATGTAAAAATATCGGCAGGAAAGAAGAAGCACGGCCTGCTTCGAAAATCCTAGTTGCCAGCCTTCCTCAACCGTTTACCAATATTTACCTTTTATTCTTAGTCCCCGGTTATAGTTGCGAGGAACGATTTTGGAGCTCGCAGGACATGACCAGTGTACCGTATCAGACATCACCCGACCCGCGTCGTGCGACGCGTTTTCCGGTCGATTTTGAAACCATTTGCGAATTTCAACCCGATCAGGAAATCCGGATCCGGATCACCAATATTTCGGCCCATGGTATGATGGTGGATGGCGTACTGGATATGCTAAAGGGTGACAGAGTTACCGTTCGCTTGCCCGTCGCCGGTCGTATCGAAGCCTATCTGGTCTGGTCTCATCAAGGTCGCTGCGGCTTTGAATTCGAACGCGTTATCCGCGAGCCGGATTTTGTGGCGATGCTCGACAAGATAAACAACCTCTAGGCGCTAGCCGCTCCGCAACAGGCTGACGCCCCAATCACGCTCGAACAGATAAAGCGCTACCCGTGCTGCCTGCCCTCTTTCACTATCCAGTCCGCCATCGCGGTCGAGCAACAATCGAGCGTCATCTGTGGCCGGCCCGATCAGTTCATTGACCTGCGTAGGGGTGGCAACGCGAAAGCCGGCGTCTCCCGATTGCCGTGTACCCAATAACTCCCCGGCTCCGCGCAACCGAAGATCTTCCTCGGCGATGCGAAAGCCGTCATTTGTCTCGCGCATCAATGTGAGCCGCGCGCGCGCCGTCTCGCTCAGCGTATCTCCGCGAATCAACAGGCAATTGGATTTGACGCTTCCCCGACCGACACGGCCACGCAGTTGGTGCAATTGGGCAAGGCCGAAACGATCCGCAGCTTCGATGATCATCAGGCTGGCGTTGGGAACGTCGACGCCGACTTCGATAACCGTAGTCGCCACCAGAACCTTGATCTCGTCGCGCTGGAACCTTCCCATCACAAGGTCTTTTTCGGGCCCTTTCATCCGGCCGTGAACCAGACCTACCTGATCGCCAAAGCGCGTCTGCAGGCTGGCCGCCCGTTCCTCCGCTGCCGCTAGGTCGCTTTTCTCGCTTTCTTCGACCAGAGGACAGACCCAATAGGCTTGACCTCCAGCGGCGATATGGCGCGCAAGACCGTCGACTATGTCCGCCATACGCGCTCCGGACACAACGCTGGTATCGATCGTCTGCCGTCCCGGGGGCAGTTCGTCGATGCGCGAGACATCCATTTCCCCATATTGGCTGAGCGTCAGGGTCCGCGGTATCGGCGTAGCGGTCATGGCGAGAAGATGTGGTGTTCGTTCGGCTTTTTGTGTCAGCATGAGCCGCTGGGAAACCCCGAATTTATGTTGCTCGTCGATGACCGCGACAGCGAGATTCTTGTACCGGACCTGCTCCTGAAAGATCGCATGAGTCCCGATCAGGATATCGATCGAACCATCCATCAGCCCCATCAGCGTCGCTTCACGAATCTTGCCCTTGTCACGCCCGGTCAGGATCGCGAGATTGACCGGTAGCCCAGCCAGTAATTTTTGCAGACCTTCAAAATGCTGACGCGCCAGAATTTCCGTCGGAGCCAGAAAAGCACCTTGATATCCCGCTTCCACGGCAGAGAGCAGCGCCATCAGGGCCACCAGCGTCTTCCCGGAACCGACATCACCCTGAAGCAGTCTCAGCATCGGAGCAGTTTGTGCAAGATCGCCTTCAATCTCACCGATACAGCGTTTCTGGGCATTGGTCAGCTCGAACGGCAGCTTCAACTGATTGCGAAGCCTTCCGTCACCCTGAATGGGAATGCCCCTCTTGCTGCGGTTGCTGGCACGAACCAGCATGAAAGCAAGCTGGTTGGCAAAAACCTCGTCATAGGCCAGCCGGTCGTTGGCTCCCTGGCCTTCAGCGCTATGAAGAGCGGTGATACTATCCTTCCAATTCTTCCATTTTTTAGCTGCAAGCTGGCTTGGCTCTACCCATTCGGGCAATTCCGGAGCGAGCGCGAGCGCTTGTGCTGTCAATTGGCGCATCCGCACATTCCCTAGTCCGTCCGACAAGGGATAAATCGGCTCCAACAACGCAATGCTATCGGCCTGCTCCGGTTCAACTATCTGATC
This sequence comes from uncultured Parasphingorhabdus sp., assembly GCF_963975555.1. Lineage (GTDB taxonomy): Bacteria > Pseudomonadota > Alphaproteobacteria > Sphingomonadales > Sphingomonadaceae > Parasphingorhabdus. The sequence goes on from NZ_CAXBHH010000010.1 coordinate 89,086, forward strand.
GGGGTGGACGATCTGCAGTTCGTCACCATAACGTTCGAGCTTGCCAGAAATGACTTTTGGTTCGCCAAGCGGCAATAATTTTTTCGGCCAACCCGGATTCCGCCCGAAAAAGGTCAGGCTGATATAATTTCCAGTTTGATCCGTTGCGTGTACCCGCAGCGGACTGCGCGGACCGCCGCTGCGATAGTCGACCGGTGTCACCTCAACAATGATGGTCTCGCCGACATCGATTTCATCCAGCTCTTCGACCCGTTTACGCTGCATCCAGTAGCTCGGTTGATGATAGAGCAAATCCTTGATCCGCGTCAGCCGCAACTTCTCGAGCGGCTTGGCCAATGCCTTGCCGACGCCCTTGAGCGACTGGGTTTCGCCAAATAATGGATTGAGTATCTCGGGCCGCATGTCTATCCGCCTTTATACCGTCGCTGGCGCATTATGCCAGCCAAGTTGGAGCAGCAATTATGGATCGCGAAACAAAGCTGAAAAGGCTGCAATTTCGCGCATGGCATCGCGGAACCCGGGAAGCCGATTTTTTGATTGGTGGTTTTTTTGATCGCTACAGTCAAGACTGGTCGGACAGCGAGATCGACTGGTTTGAAAGTCTGCTCGTCGAAGACGATGTGGATGTCATGGCCTGGGCCATCGGAACATTGCCCGTTCCGGAAGTTTTTTCCGGTCCGCAAATGGATGTCATGCAGCGACTCGATTATATTGACGCGACAAAATAATACCCCTCTCCCATTTTCAAAAGCCCATTGAACATGTCTTATCTAGATAGATTATCATCCTCGGAAAAAGGCATGACACTCGCAGGGGTGCCCGCTGGCTATCGCCCGCTGTTCCTGTCAGAAATTGCTGCCAATTCGGGACAGCGGACGATGTTCGTCGCGACCGATGACGCAGCGATGAGCGCTGTGGCCGAAGCGGCCCGCTTCTTTGAACCCGGTCTCGAAATCATCGAGTTTCCGGCCTGGGACTGTCTTCCCTACGACCGCGCATCTCCTGCCCTGCACACGACCTCAGACCGCCTTGCCGCTCTGGCGAAACTGGCGCTGCCCTGCTCGAACGGGCAACTGGTTGTCACGACTGTCAACGCCATAACCCAGCGGGTTTTGACGCCGTCGCGGATCAAGGAGTTTATCACCCATCTTGCGCCCGGCACGATCGTCGAGCAGGAGAAGCTGATCTCCTTCCTCTATGCCAATGGTTTTGTCCGGGTCGACACAGTCGCCGACAGCGGCGAATTTGCCGCCCGTGGCGGTCTGATCGATCTGTTCCCGCCGGGCGCGGAAATGCCGATCCGCATAGATCTGTTTGGCGACGAGATTGAAACCTTGCGCCAGTTCGATCCCGCTGATCAGCGTACTGTCGGAAATATCGACTCGCTTGACCTACTCCCGGTTTCCGAATTTCTGCTCGATCCGGACAGCATCACCCGCTTCCGTACTCGCTATCGCGACCTTTTTGGCGCTGTTGCAACCGGCGATGCGCTCTATCAATCGATTTCGGACGGGCGGCGCTTGGCCGGGATGGAGCATTGGCTGCCGCTTCTCGAAGAGCGGTTGGCAACTATTTTCGATTATGTCGGAGACGATTGCATCATTTTGCAGGACGCGGCCGGTTCCGCTGCAGCAGAAGCGCAATTTGCTTCGATTGCCGATTATCACAAGAACCGGCTTGAAGCCGACAAGGCCAATCTGTCGAGCTACCGCCCGCTAGAGCCGTCGTCGCTTTATCTAACGCCCGAAGAATGGCGGTCGCGCGAGCAGGAAGCGCCGGTCCATGTCCTCAGCGAATTTGACGAGCCCGAATCCGCAACGGTCATTTCAATGTCAGCGTCCTCGCCCCGTGATTTTGCACCGGAGCGAGCGCGCAATGAAAATATCTATCAGGCTCTGGGTGCCCATCTCAACAATCTGGCCAAGTCCGGAACGACCGCGATTGTCGCGAGCTATAGCAAGGGTTCGCGAGCACGCATCTTTGACTTGCTCAAAGATCATGGCGTCGAGACTCCGGTGTTTTGCGATGACTGGAACTCCTGCCTGACAACCGGGGCAGCGGTGGCCTTGACGATATTGCCATTATCCTCCGGTTTCCGGACAGAAAGCGTGTCGTTGCTCACCGAACAGGATATTTTCGGAGACCGTCTGGTTCGGAAATCCAAACGTCGCAAAAGCAGCGATGCGTTTATCGAAGAGCTTTCCGCGCTCAGCCAGGGCGATCTTGTTGTCCATCTCGAACATGGCATTGGCTTATACGAAGGCATTGTCTCGATCCCGGTCGGCGAAAGCCCCCATGACTGCGTGCATTTGAAATATGCAGGTGGCGACAAGCTCTACGTTCCGGTGGAAAATATCGATGTCCTCAGTCGCTATGGTGAAGGCGGCGATAGCGTTGTGCTCGACCGGCTCGGCGGTGAAGGTTGGCAACGACGCAAATCCAAACTGAAAGAACGCATCCGCGCGATTGCGCATGAATTGCTCCGAACCGCGGCGGCGCGGGCATTGCAGCCGGCCACCCCTGCCCGCGTCGAAGCTACCGAAATGGCGGGTTTCGTGGATCGTTTCCCCTATCAGGAAACCGATGATCAGCAGCAGGCGATCGAGGAAGTGCTTGCCGATATGGCTTCCGGCAAAGCAATGGATCGCTTGGTCTGTGGTGACGTTGGCTTCGGCAAGACCGAAGTCGCGATGCGGGCGGCCTTTGCCGCCGCCATGGCAGGCATGCAGGTAGCTATTATCGCGCCAACGACCTTGCTCGCCCGTCAGCATTTCAACAATTTCGAAGAACGTTTTCGGCCCTTTCCGATAAAAATCGGCAGGTTATCGAGACTTGTTCCTCCGGCGGAAACCAAGAAAACCAAAGAAGGCCTGGCCAGCGGCGAGGTCGACATCGTTATCGGCACTCACGCCCTGCTTGCAAAGTCGATCGAATTTCAACGGCTCGGCTTGATCATAATCGATGAAGAACAACGTTTCGGTGTGACCCACAAGGAACGGCTCAAGGCAATGAAAGCGGATGTTCACGTCTTGACGCTGACCGCCACACCGATACCGCGGACCCTGCAGATGGCGATGACCGGCATGCGCGAATTATCCGTCATCCAGACACCTCCGGTAGACCGCCTGGCCGTGCGCACCTATGTCATGCCCTGGGACCCGATCCCGCTGCGTGAAGCACTGTTGCGGGAACATTATCGCGGGGGCCAGTCGTTCGTTGTCGTCCCACGCATCGCCGACCTTCCCGACATCGAAGATTTTTTCAAGAAACATGCTCCCGAACTGACCTATGTCGTTGCCCACGGTCAAATGGCCCCCGCGACGGTGGAAGAGCGGATGTCCGCTTTTTATGATCGAAATTATGACGTGCTGCTTTCGACCACGATTGTTGAAAGCGGCCTGGATATCCCCAGCGCGAATACCCTGATCATTTATCGTGCCGACCGCTTCGGTCTGGCTCAGTTATATCAACTCAGAGGCCGCGTCGGACGATCGAAAACGCGTGCCTATGCCTATATGGTAACGCCAAAGGACCGGGTCATCACCGAGAAAGCAGAGAAACGCCTGAAAATTCTCGGCGATCTGGACAGTCTGGGTGCCGGATTTGAGCTCGCCAGCCACGATCTCGATATTCGTGGTGCCGGCAATCTGCTGGGCGACGAACAATCGGGACATATCAAGGAAGTCGGTTTCGAACTTTATCAGTCGATGCTGGAAGACGCGATTTTGGAAGCGAAAGCCAAAGGCTCAGGCCTGCAAGCTGCAACAGACAGCTTCTCTCCGCAAATCACGGTCGACGCCCCGATCCTCATACCGGAGGCTTATGTACCCGACCTTTCACTCCGAATGGGACTCTATCGCCGTATGAACGGACTCAAGACGCTTCCCGAGATCGAATCCTTTGCTGCGGAAATGATCGACAGGTTCGGTGACTTGCCGATCCAGACGGACAATCTGCTCAAGCTCATGCATATCAAAATGAACTGCGTGAACGCGCAGATTGCAAAAATCGAGATGGGACCGCGCGGTGCGCTGGTTACCTTTCACAACGACAGCTTTCCGAACGTTCAGGGCCTGCTCGATTATGTCGACCGGCTTAAGGGAACCGCAAAAATTCGGCCTGATAATAAGCTATTCATCGAACGCAAATGGCGCGATCCCAAGTCCCGTCTGCACGGTCTGACGCAACTGACCACGGGACTCTCGAAACTGGCGCAACGCGTTGCCGCTTAGTTACTCCGTAAGGCATAGGCTTCGAATTCGTCTGGCGAAAGCGGTCCTGAACGCAGGAAACCCTGGAAATATTCGCAGCCAAGTTCAGCCAGGGCCTCGAGTTGCCCCTCGGTTTCAACGCCTTCGGCAATCACGCTGAGATCAAGGCTATGCGCCATGTCGATGATCGACCGGACCACCACCTGATCTTTGGCCGATCCGCTGATATCACCCGTCAGCCCGCTGTCGATCTTCAAATAGTCGACTGGCAATTTCTTGAGATATGACAGGCTGCTGTAGCCGGTACCGAAATCGTCAATCGCAATACGAACACCAGCCGTCCTCAATCTCTGCAACATGTTCGCCGATGCCGTTAAATTCCCGATTAATTCTGATTCTGTTATTTCGAGAGTCAGCCGATGCGGTTCGAAACCGGCGTTCGCGACCAGCTTCTTCATATTGCCCTCAAATGCCGACACAGCCAAATCTCCGGCCGTTACATTGATCGACAGACGCAAAAACCCAAGGCTTTTTGGCCAACCGGCAGCGAGCGTCAACGCCTGCTTGTGGATTTGCGCCGAAAGAGATTCCATCACCCCTGCCCGCTCAGCAACGGCGAACAGGGTTGAGGCACCCAACAGCCCATATCCGGGATGTTCCCAACGTGCCAACGCTTCAGCACCCATGAGTTGTCCCGTATCGACTTTGATTTGCGGCTGGAACGCTATGACGATTTCTCCCCGACCCATCGCCCCGGCCAATTGATCCTCCAGTACCTCTTCCAGATGTACATCGGCTTCAGTAACCGTGCTAAAATTGATCGGCAAAGCATCTGCAGCGGTCGCCTCCGCCAGCGCCAGAACGGCTTTTCTTATCAATGTCTTTTCACTGGAGTCTTTGTTCCCGATCGCCACCCCGGCACGCGCCACGGGGTTGATCGGCCGCCCTTCTAGTTGCAGGCCAAGAAAAACGCTGTCGATCAGATCATTCGCAAAATCCGAAATCTTGCTACTCTGAAGATCTTCTAGTGCGACCAGGAAATTCTGCCCATCCAGCCGCGCGACCAACTGGGATCCTGCATATTGACGCTGCGTCTGATCCATCAACCTGTGACCGACAATACGCAGCAGCTGATCCCCGGCATGCCGCCCGAAAGCAGCATTGATCATCCGGAAATTTTTGATGCCAATGGCAATGAGCGTCGGGTGACTTCCCGCTTCCAGTTTTCTCCGAATCCAGAAACGCGCAGCTGCAGTATTTCTCAACCCCGAAAGCAGATCTCTTCCCGTCCAGTCGTCAACATCCTCGCTGCTGGCAAGATATTCGATTCTGCCGAAAATCCGGCCAGCCTCTTCATGCAGGTGATGAAGTACTGCGCGTCCATCAAGCTGGTGCGGAACCGCCGCCTGTCTGGCACCGTCACGCAGACGCCCCATAGCACCGCGAACACGCTTGCGTTCTTCGCCCGATAGTTCGCGGTAGATTCCCGTGGCAGGATATCGTTTGAAATCAATGTGGGGAATCGCTTTTGACAGACTATCGCTAACCCAGGATTCGTTGACAGACTCCAGCGCCATCGACCATTGCAAATCCGCACTGGTCAGCATCGATTGTTCGTGCCTCGCGCGTTCAGCGCCCCCCCGAACATTCTCGACATAACGATAGGCATATTTGATCGACAGCGACAGATCCGCTCCTGGATCCGCAAAATCGAGATAATGTGTCGCACCCGAATCGTAACATTGCTGAACGATCTGAGAGTTTCCACTGCTATCGACCAAAGCCAATATCGCGATTCCGCCTTCGGTCGCAGAAGTCGAAAGTTCGACAATAGCCTTCAAAGCATCATTAGCGGCGCGGCGAGCATCAATAACGGCGATCATTGCCCCGGCGGAGAAAAAGCGGCCGCTCAGATTGTTCGATCTCCGGGCGGAATGAACCCGCCAACCGAAAGACGCAATTTCTGCGGCCAGAGGATCTCGCTCGTGGAACGAAAGCAGAAACAGATTTCTGAATGCAGCCAGATGCGCAGTCGAGATAGGTAATTCGGGAACCTCAAAACTCCTTAAACGAGACCACCGGAACGCCGGTTTGCCGACGACCGACTATCTTTTTCCGTAGCAGCAAAACCTTTATATGGCGTTGCCTGCCTTTCCGGAAAGCGCTAGCCCTATAGCATTGAATCAACATGAGGCGCCCTATGCAAGACGGTTTCGGACGCAAAATTGATTATTTACGTATTTCGGTCACCGACCGATGCAATTTCCGCTGCCAATATTGCATGTCGGAAAAAATGACCTTCATGCCGAAGTCGGAACTGCTGACGCTGGAAGAAATCACGCTGATCGCGGAACGCTTCATCGGCCACGGCATCCGCAAGATCCGGCTTACCGGCGGTGAACCGCTGGTCAGGCGGGATATGAAGGACGTGATCCAGCGGCTCGGCAGAAAAGTAGCCTCCGGTGAGCTGGAAGAGCTAACCCTTACTACCAACGGATCGTTGCTGACCGAATATGCCGACCATCTTGCTGCCCACGGCATGCGGCGGATCAATGTCAGCATGGATACGCTGGACCCCGCCCGATTTTCCGAGATCACCCGCGGCGCCGATGTGAACATCGTGCTGAATGGCATAAAAGCCGCGAAGAAAGCGGGTATCCAGGTCAAGATCAATATGGTTGCGGTTCGCGATTTCAATGAAGCAGATCTTTTGCCGATGGCAGAATATTGCGCCGAGAATGGCCATGATCTGACGATTATCGAGAGCATGCCTTTGGGCGATGTCGGTGCAGATCGCAAACTTGCCCATATTTCCGCCGATGAATTCCTTGTTCCGTTGAGAGATCATTATGCGATCTCACCCATTCCCCATCGCAGCTCCGGGCCGGCGCGCTATGTTTCGGTCGAACCGCTCGGCCTCCGGCTGGGACTGATCACGCCGCTCAGCAATAATTTCTGCGATGATTGCAACCGGTTGCGACTAACCACCGACGGCAAGATATATATGTGTCTTGGACACAGCGCCCATGTCGATCTGCGCGCCGCGATTCGCAAGGATGGCATCGCTGCCGTTGACCAACTGCTTCAACAGGCTCTAAAGCTCAAACCGCTGCGCCACGATTTCAATGCGCAGCTCGATGGGTCCGCAGAGATATTGGAGCGTCATATGAACGTCACGGGCGGATGAGCGAAAAAAAATGGGCACTGATCGTGTCGCCAACACCACCGGCGCAGGAAGCGGCCGAAAAGCTGAAATCACTGATCGACTGGGTGCCGGTTGAAGAAGCCGACCAGGCCGTGGTTCTCGGCGGTGACGGCTTCATGCTGCAAACGCTGCATCAGATGCTCAATCGCCGTAAGATCATGCCGGTCTATGGCATGAACCTGGGCACCGTCGGCTTCCTGATGAACAACTGGCACATGGAAGACCTGAACGAGCGTCTGACCAAAGCGCGTGCTTTCAAGGTCAAGCCGCTCAAGATGGAGGTGGAAACCATTTCAGGAGCCAGTTTCACCCTGCCCGCCATCAATGAAGTCTCGCTTCTGCGCGAAACCCGGCAAACAGCCAAGCTGGAAATCGAGATCAACGGTCGGATCATGATGGAGGAACTGGTCTGTGACGGCGTGCTGATTGCGACGCCCGCTGGATCCACTGCCTATAATCTTTCCGCCAATGGTCCGATTCTGCCGCTGACATGCAATCTCCTGGCGCTGACACCGATCAGCCCGTTCCGGCCGAGACGCTGGAAAGGCGCAATTTTGCCGGACAAGATGGAAATTACCATTCGCGTGCTGAACCCGGAAAAACGGCCCGTTAGCGCCGTTGGCGACCAACAGGAAGTCCGAGATGTCAGCTGCGTTAAAGTCGCGATAGACCGCGCTCAGGCGCTGACGATGCTGTTTGATCCGGAGCATGCGCTCGACGATCGTATCGCTATGGAACAATTTGTCGTTTGATGGCTTGCGGCCCTCAAATGTCGTTGCTATAGGCGCGCTTCACTACAAACATCTCGATCCAGAATCGAGGTTGTTCCCCGATAGCTCAGCGGTAGAGCGTTCGACTGTTAATCGAAATGTCGTAGGTTCGAATCCTACTCGGGGAGCCATTTTTCATGGCGCTGTTTTACACCAAATCCGGCAGTTTGATGCGAGATCATGATCGTTCGTGAATGTCGAACGTCTGTTCGTGCAAATAACGCCCTGGAAGCGTGTTTCACGCGAATGCGAGGCTATAAGGGCCCTGATCCGTCATGGATGAAATCTATCACGCAAGGGCGGCTGTAGGAAAGACCACCGTACACGGATAAGAACCGACCTGTATCAACCCCCAGATATATTCAGGCCGCTTTGGCCAGTGCGACCTGGTTGCGACCGTTTCTCTTGGCGTGATACAAGGCCTTGTCTGCCCGATCCATCCCGTCGTGCAACGAATCGGTGTCGCTCAATATCGCCAGCCCGAAACTCGCGGTCACCTTGTGACTGGAATCCAGTTCCGGGTGCACGACGAAGCGCAACGAATCGCAAATATTCTGGGCCAGAAATTGCGCCGTTTCGACCGGCATCCACTTGGTCAATATGGCGAATTCCTCACCGCCGGTTCGCGCTACCCGACCATAGCCCTGACACAGATCCAGAGCTGTTTGCGCTATTCTTTGCAGCACCTTGTCGCCCGCGGCATGGCCATATTGGTCATTAACCAGCTTGAAATGGTCGATGTCGAACAGGATGATCGTCCGCATAAAAATCGCCCCCTGTTTTTCATCGGCGCGGGCGGCGAACAATCCTTTCAGACCGCGCCGGTTCAGCAGGTCCGTCAAGGGATCACGATTGGACTGGGCGTGAAAATGCAGAACCATGTCATGACCGGCAGCGAATAACAGCACGATCGCCAGCGCCAGAGCCGCGATGCCGTTTGTTAGCTGGAATAGCCAGACATAGGTCGACTCCGTATAGCTTTGCTCGGTCAGGGCATGGCCGAGCACGATATTGATGGTTACAACCCGGATGACGAACGTGGCAGCGACAGTCGCGATGACACCAAATAGCGCGCCGTCGATCAGTTTTGTGCCCGCCTTCCACAACGGCCACAGCGACAAGGACAGAAGCCCCCCCGCCCCGGCATTGACCAGCAGTGTTCGCGCGTAAATATCCGGCGTGACGAAACTCAGCCATATCAGACCCGCGGTCGCAACTGTAAGACCAAGCCCGACCAGCTTGACCGGGAAGACTGCATTGCACCTGATGTAAATCGCCCTGGCAATTGCCAGACTGAATATCCAGAACATGCCGGTCGAGAGAAAGATGAGGCCCATCGGTGTCGAGGGAGTTCGCGTACTGGCGAGCATATAGGCGACGAAAGCCGCGACATAGGCAAGACCAACCCATCCCGAAAATTTCTGGCTCTTGACCGAAAAATGGAGGACCCCGAAAACAAGTGCAAACAAAGCCAATATTACGGCTGTTAATATGTGAAAGTCAGAATTTCCGGACATTAACCGCTGTCTAGCAGGGAAGCTTCAATTAAGAGTTAACCGAATCGCGTCGGTAGAGAATCCATATATGGAATAACGAGCCAAACTTGGCGGCTTTTGCCTTCGCGGGAGCCCGACTGTTTCGGTGCCGCGCCCAAACTTTACACAAACAAAATGTTTTATTTTCTGTAACCTTTGCCCGAAACACGCGAAATTCCTGCCTTTATCGAACACTCCCCTACCGTCGAGTGTAACCTTTCAGATTACCTCCCAAAACGGTCGGGTGAAATATGCGGACAACAGCCAGCGGCGTTATTTATCCAGGTTATCAAAGAGCATGTCCCGCGTGTGTCGCAAGAGCGGTGGCAACAATAAGCCGGCGGAACGAGTGTAGGACAGTGTTTTTAATCCTGCGCTCTCACGGGGCGAGAGTAAGCAGGAATGCTGCAACTGGCATCTCCATTCAAACCCACAAAATCCGCACCGCCACATAGAGGATCAGCAAAGCGGTCAGCCGCCTGATCCATATCTCCGGCAAAGCCTTGCTCGCCAATATACTGCCGATCTGCCCGCCCAGCAGCACGCCGAGGAATAACGGCCAATAGGCAAGGATCGCCTCTCCGCCGCTACTCCATCCCGACTTCATCAGCTGCCCGGCAAGACCGGCGATCGAGTTGACCAGAATGAACACGCTCGCGGTCGCCGCGATACGGCGGCTGTCTGCCCAGCGGGTAAGCAGCAGGATCGGCGCGAGGAATATCCCACCGCCTATGCCGACCATGCCGGACAGGAAGCCGATGCCGGTTCCGGTCGCGGGAGCGAACAGCCGGTGACTGGTCCATTGGCCGCTGGGAGCCCCTGCCCGCTTGATAAACGGCTCGATGATCAGCAAAATCCCCGCAGCGGCCAGCGACAGGCCGAGCAGCAGCATGAAACTTTCCTGTTGCAGGACCATGCGCCCGCCCAGCCATGCCGCTGGTACGGACAACAGCAGGATCGGCCAGATTTTGGGCCAGTCGATCAAGCCGCGCGACTGGAAGCGGATGGTTCCGCCGGTCACAACAATGATATTGCACAGCAAAGCGATGACCGGCAGCGCCCGGTAATCGAGCGCGGCCAGTGCCAGCAGGGCAATATAGGTGGAGCCACCGCCAAAACCGACGCTGGCATAGAGCGCGGCGGTTACCGCAAACAGCAGCGCCAGGCCGAGAATTGAAAGTTCCATCTCAGTTCCCGCCTGGCCCGTTGCGTTTCAGATCAGAACTTGCCGTGGCAATGCTTATATTTGCGTCCCGACCCACAGGGGCATGGAGCATTGCGGCTTACAGTGGCGCCCTCTGCAAGATTTTCCAACTGCCCTGATTGCCGCGGCGGCAAAGAGGTGGAAACCGTTCCTAGCGTGCCGCCATCGATATCATTGCTATTATCTTCTCCGGTCAACGGATCGATATGCGTTGTCAGAAAATCGGGCAATTCGGGCAAGTCCGGCACCGTAAGTTCATCCTGCCGGTGAAATTCGCTGACGGCGATCGTCTTGGTTACGCCTTCGCGGATGATTTCCAGCATCCGTTCGAACAGACCAAAGGCTTCCTGCTTATATTCGTCCAGAGGCTTTTTCTGGGCATAGGCGCGCAGGAAAACCACCTGACGCAACGCATCGAGTGTGGCCAGATGCTCTTTCCAGTGATGGTCGAGCAATTCGAGCAGGATCGACTTTTCAATTTGCGCCCAGACACCGGGCTTGTCGCCTTCGACCTGTGCCGCTTTTGCTTCAAATTCGGCATCAGCCATATCGGAGATGCGCGTTTCAATGATTTCCGGTTCCAGCGCATCTTCCTGCATCCAGGCGGCAAAATCAGGGCGGAGATTCAGCACTTCCTCGACGCGAGTTTTGAGGCCTTCAATATCCCATTGTTCAGGATAGGTACCGGGAGGGCACGCATCGGCGACAATCGCATTGACCGTTTCGTGCCGCATATCCTCGACAACATCACCGACCGTTTCCGCGTCCATGATTTCCGAACGCTGCTCGTAGATCACCTTGCGCTGGTCATTCATCACGTCATCATATTCGACGACCTGCTTACGCGCTTCATAGTTACGCGCCTCGACCTTTTTCTGAGCGGTTTCAATGGCTTTCGACAGCCATTTGCCACCGATTGCTTCGCCGTCTTCAAGATTCTTGTTCATCATCTTGGCGAACATTGTTTCGGTACCGAAGATGCGCAGAAGATCGTCTTCGAGGCAGAGATAGAAGCGGCTCAGTCCGGGATCGCCCTGACGACCGGAACGGCCGCGCAGCTGGTTATCGATCCGGCGGCTTTCGTGCCGTTCGGTGCCGAGAACGAACAGACCGCCGGCCTCTCTCACCGTAGCGCGCAATGCCCGCACTTCTTCCTCGATCTTGGCAATGGCCTTGTCTCGTTCCGGCCCCTCTTCCATGTCGGCAAGTTCTTCCTCGATCCGAAAATCGATATTACCGCCGAGCTGGATATCGGTACCGCGACCAGCCATATTGGTCGCGATTGTGACCGCGCCGGGGGAACCGGCCTGTGCCACGATAAGCGCTTCCTGTTCGTGGAAGCGGGCATTGAGGACGTTGTGCTTCACGCCTTCCTTGTTCAGGAAGTCCGAGAGCAGTTCGGATTTTTCGATCGAAACGGTGCCGACCAATACCGGCTGCCCCTTGTCGCTATGTTCCTTGACGGTTTTTGCAATGGCGGCAAACTTGTCGAGCGTATTCTTGTAAAACTCGTCATTCTCGTCGATCCGCAGCACCGGCTTGTTGGTCGGGATCGTCACGACGTTCATCTTGTAGATTTCGAAAAATTCCGCCGCTTCGGTTTCCGCGGTGCCGGTCATGCCGCCCAATTTGGGATACATGCGGAAGAAATTCTGGAAGGTGATCGATGCCATGGTCTGGTTTTCGGGTTCGATCTGGACCCCTTCTTTCGCTTCGACCGCCTGGTGCAGGCCGTTGGACCAGCGCCGTCCTTCCATCATCCGGCCGGTAAATTCATCGATGATGATGACCTTGCCTTCCTTGACGATATAGTCGGTGTCGCGCTTGCGCATGACATTGGCCATCAAAGCCTGATTCAGATGGTGTACGACCTGGGTGTTCTCGAAATCATAGAGATTGTCGCCGACCAGCAAACCGGCCTCTTCGAGCAGGCGTTCCGCTTTTTCCGTACCATCTTCGGTGAGCGAGATGTTCCGGGACTTCTCGTCTTTTTCATAATCGTCTTCGGTGATATTCTGAACCACCGCGTTGACCTGCAAGTAGAGATCGGATTTGTCATCGGTCGGTCCCGAAATGATCAGAGGCGTCCGGGCTTCGTCGATCAGGATCGAGTCGACTTCATCGACAATCGCGAAGTTGAACGGCCGCTGGACCATCTGGGCGCGCTCGTGCTTCATATTGTCGCGCAGATAGTCAAAACCGAATTCATTATTGGTGCCGTAGGTGATATCGGCCGCATAGGCTGCCCGGCGCTTGTCCTCGCCGAGGTTCGGTATGATCACGCCGACTTCCAGCCCGAGGAAATTATAGACCTGGCTCATCCATTCCGCATCGCGGCGGGCGAGATAGTCATTGACGGTGACAACGTGCACGCCCTTGCCGCCGATTGCATTGAGATAGCAGGCGAGCGTTGCAACGAGGGTTTTACCTTCGCCGGTCCGCATTTCCGCGATTTCGCCGCGATGGAGCACGATGCCGCCGATCAGCTGCACATCATAATGGCGCTGGCCCAAAGTCCGCTTGGCTGCTTCGCGGACGACCGCGAAAGCTTCCGGCAAAATGTCGTCGAGCGATTCACCGCCAGCGGCACGTTCCTTGAAAGCCACTGTTTTGGCAGCAAGCTCTTCGTCGGAAAGGGGTTCGATTGAAGGTTCGAACGCGTTGACCGCGTCGACCACTTTTTGCATCGATTTTACATATCGGTCATTGGCTGAACCGAAGATAGATTTGGCAATACCGCCGAGCATGATGTTTTCCAATTTGTATATTTTTCCGGCCGATAGACAGCCGCGAACAGGATGAATTTGGGAAGAATTTCTTGCCGTTCAATAGCGGCAAGGCCGGGAATGGCGCTAGGGCGCGCCTTCTTCATGTTCCAGCTTGTCGCCATCTTCGGCGCGCATCGTGGCGACGACCCAGACGGGTGTCTTGCTGCCGGCTTTGACGATGGTGCGTGGCGCCGTAACGCAGGCAGCTGCCATCGCGCAGAATTGATGATCCGATGATATGAATCTTGCAGCTTCGATGACTGAAGACGGATCGACAACCGCAGCTTCCGACAGATTGACCGGGCTCCCCAGTTCGGGCACCATGCGTTCTGCAGCCGCAGCCGACGCAGGCACGGCCAGGCCGACAGCGTTGAATAGCAGCAACATAAAACTTGCAAAATATGCGTTCATGGACAAGGCCTCGTCAATATCAGCGCGTTCTATCAAAACATTGTATAAAGGCAAGTTAAGTGTCAGACAAACTTTCGCCTCTGGCCCCAGCAATATCCCCTGCATTACCCGATATTGCGGGCGTATCCTGCCGTATCGCCCGCGCCCGCTACAAGGATTGGGATCGCTGCGATCTGACCTTTGTCGAACTGGCGGCAGGAACATCGGTCGCCGGGGTGCTGACGCAAAGCAAATGTCCCTCGCCCGAAGTCGAATATTGCCGGGAAGCGCTCAAGGGCGGCAAGGCGCGCGGTCTGGTCGTCAACGCCGGCAATGCCAATGCCTTTACCGGCGCGCGCGGCAAGGCAGCGGTGCAAAAAATATTGTCGCTGGCCTCGGCCCATCTCGGATGTCCGGAGCATGAGATATTCGTGTCCTCGACCGGCGTGATCGGTGTGCCGCTACCGCAGGACAAAGCCGAAGCGGGCCTGAAAGCGGTGTTTGCAGCTGAGCCTTGCAGCTGGGAAGATGCCGCGGCCACGATCATGACCACCGATACGTTCCCGAAGATGGCGACCACGAGCGCTACTATTGGCGGCCAGACGGTCCATCTCAACGGCATCATCAAGGGTTCGGGCATGATTGCTCCGGACATGGCGACGATGCTCGGCTATATTTTCACCGATGCAACGGTGGAAGCCGGTTTTCTGCAGGAAATGTTAAGCGCGGCAACCGGCAAGAGCTTCAACTGCATCACCGTCGACAGCGATACATCGACCAGTGATACGGTGCTTGCCTTTGCCACAGGGCAAAGCACGGCTCCTGCCCTGACCTCGTTCGATGACGATGGCGCCGATGCCTTTCAGGCGGCGCTCGCCGATTTGTGCATGCAATTGGCGCATCTGGTGGTACGCGACGGCGAAGGCGCGAGCAAATTCATCGAAATCGCGGTGACCGGCGCGGAAAGCGACGACAGCGCCAAACGCATTGCCCTCTCGATTGCCAACTCTCCTCTGGTCAAAACCGCGATTGCCGGGGAAGACGCCAATTGGGGCCGGGTCGTGATGGCCGTCGGCAAGGCCGGCGAACCGGCGGATCGCGACCGGCTGGCAATCGGCTTTGGCGGCGTCACCGTGGCGCGCGAAGGCCTTGTCGTACCGGATTATGACGAAGCACCGGTTGCGACGCATCTGCAGGGCAAGGAGATCGACATTGCCGTCGATATCGGCCTTGGTAGTGGCAAGGCAACGGTCTGGACCTGCGACCTGACCCACGGCTATATTGATATCAACGCCGACTACAGGAGCTAAGCCCGTGCACCCACTTTATCAGCCCGTTCTCGACATAATCGAAAATGCGTCGCGCGATATCGTGATGCCATATTATCAAAATCTGAAATCGGACCAGATCAACGAGAAGACACCCGGCGATCTCGTGACCGTCGCGGACAAGCTCAGCGAAGAATATATTGCCGGGGCGCTTGCGGCATTGCTGCCGGACTCAAAAATCGTCGGCGAGGAAGCCTATGCGGTCGACGAGGCGGTGGTCGATCAGTTGGCCGATGGTGTGGTCTGGATCATCGATCCGATCGATGGCACCGGCAATTATGCAGCTGGACGAGCGCCATTCGGGATCATGATTGCCTTGGTCGAACAGAATGAAACTGTCGCAGGATGGCTCTATGACCCGCTCACAGGACGTATTTGCCATGCTGATAATAACGGCGGGGCGTTTATGAATGGGGAACGGGTCTCGGTTCCGGAAGATCATCCGGAAAGGCCGGTTGCGGCGCTGGCGACCGGGTTCATGACGGCCGAAGAGCGAGACACATTATTGGCCGCGGCCGAACCTTTTTACGAGATTGTCGATATCCCGCGCTGCGCAGCCGAACAATATCCGCGCCTCGTACAGGGAACCAACCATATTTCGGTATTCAAGCGCACTCTGCCCTGGGACCATGCGTCCGGCGTGTTGTTCCTCAACGAAGCCGGCGGGAAATGCGCGCGCTGGGATGGGTCGGACTATCGTCCTGCGGACCGCAGGAAGGGGCTACTCGGCGCTTCGTCACCGAAACTCTGGGACGAAGCAGCCGAGCGGCTCGGGGATATTTTCAAGACTTAGGCGGATAACGACTGTTCGAGCCATTGCTTGAGCTGGCTTTTTGGAGCCGCCCCAACTTTGGTTTCAACCGCAACACCGTTGTTAAACAGGATCATGGTCGGAATGCCGCGTACGCCATATTTGGCAGGCGCATCCGGGCTGTCATCGATGTTGAGCTTGGCAATGGTCACCTTGCCAACCAGTTCATCGCTGATTTCTTCCAGCGCGGGGCCGATCATTTTGCAGGGGCCACACCATTCTGCCCAGAAATCGACGAGCACGGGGCCGTCAGCCTTCAGGACATCGCCTTCAAAACTTGCGTCGGTAATTGCTTTGGTAGCCATAACGAATCTCCAATTGTTCAGAACCTATTTAGGTATGGTCGGGCTTCGGCTCAAGCGCGGTAGCGGAAAGCTTTTTCATATCGGCTCAAAGCCGGGCTTGTGCCGCTCGATCAAATCCGCGGACAGCTCCAGCATTTGCGGCCCGTGCGAGTAGAGCAGCCCCGCCTTGATAGGACGATCCGGGAATATCTTTTCCAGCGCTGCGACATAGGCGGCCATCTGCCGGAGATAGGAGACCGGCGCCTGTTCGGCATTGTCCGGAACCCTGCGGCCGGTTTTGAAATCGACGACATAGATATGATCGTCGGTGATCAGCAAGCGGTCGACCGTACCGGAAATGACATGTTCGCCGACCACCGCGGCGATTGGTGCCTCCGCCAGACTTTCCGGTGCGAACAAAGCCGACCATATCGGATTGTCCATGACCGCCAGAACCCTCTTGATAATCTCTGCGCGGCGGGTCGGGTCAACGATCTGCTTCTGCTTTTCCAGCCAGCGGTCGGCGACATCCATCCGGCGTTCCGGTAAGATATTCGGCAATCGCTGGAACAGGCTGTGCAGCAATATGCCGCGTTCGGCGGCATCCCGCATGGTCAGGTCCGGCGGCGGGTTGCTGGCGTCGTCGGGGCCGAGATGCGAGGGCGTCAGGGGGCGCGGCGGGCGCGATTCTTCCGGTGCCGCCCGGAATAGCCAGTCTGGCGGTGGAGCTCTGTCCGCATCCTGAACGCTACCAGTGTCGATGGCAGATGATATCGCCGGTTTGTTCTCGCTCTCCGTCCGATATTCCCGCACCGCATTCCAGTCGGAGTCTTCCCGCCAGTCACTACCCAGAGCAATCAGCCCGCGTTCCATCGCGCCATACCAGCTCAGCTCCGGAACTTCGCCTTTTGCTCGTGGCCCCAAAACGCCGGCAACCACCAGATGTTCTTCCGCCCGGGTCATCGCGACGTAGAGCAACCGCCAATGTTCTTCCATTGCGACCTTGTCGGCATAAGCAGCATGTTCGGCCAATATGCCGACACGCTCTGCCTTGCGGACCGGGACTACCGGATATTCCAGTTCTCGACCGGTCCCCTCTCCCAGTTTGATAGTAAAGCCGCCGCTTTTCTTGCTCGCCGGATCAAAGGTCGCATTGGCGAGGATCACCAGCGGCGCCTGCAATCCCTTCGCGCCATGCACGGTCATCAGCCGCACTTCATTGCCGCCCTCGACCTGTTCGCGCTTGATTTCGACATCGCCCCGGTCAAACCAGTCGAGAAAACCCTGCAAGGTCGGGATATGGTCGCGCTCGAAAGCCAGGGCGGTCGCCAGAAGTTCGTCGAGCGGGTCGACGGCCGCATGGCTAAGGCGGCCCAGCAATTTGCGCCTGCCCTGCATCGGGCCGGACAATATAGTCTCGAGAAACTGGTACGGTGTGTTGAAATCGGCCATCGCCAGCAATTGCATCAGCGGCTTTATCTGCTCGCCCAGCGCGTCCTGCCTGCGCAGGAATTCCCATAAGCTTTTCTCGCCATTGTCCTTGCCGCGATGACCCCGCGCCAGCAAATCCTCCTGGCTCCAGCCGAGCAAAGGCGAAACCAGCAGACTGGCGAGATTGAGATCATCATTGGGCTGCAGCACGAAGCGGATGGCCGCGAGCAGATCGTGCACCACCAGCGGCTGGTTCAGGCGGATACGGTCGATCCCGGCAACCGGAACCTTTTCGGCAAACAGGCGAGCGACGATCAGCGCGCTCAGCTCGTCGCGCTTGCTCACCAATATCAGGATGTCCTTGGGTTGCAGCGCCCGGTTTTGCCGATCCAGCCAAAGCGGATTTTCGGGCGACAGCCATTGTTTGATCTGCAGTGCCAGTTGCTGGGCAAAGACACGCTTTTCTTCGCTGGCCCAGGATTCCTCATCTTCGTCATCACCGTCGCTCGTGTTGGCAATCGGCTTCCATAGGGTAACGCTGCCGCTTGCATCGAGATAATTGCTGCGATGTTCTGGGATCTTCTGGTCGAGGCCTAACTGCTCGTGGCTCAGCTGTTCCAGCGTCGCATCGACAACCTTCAAAATCGGCGGTGTCGAGCGGAAACTGCGGTCCAGCGACAGGTCGCCAAACGGCTTTTCCGATGCCTCTGCCAGACCGAAAAATTCGGTTCGCGCATTGGCATAATTATGCGGGCTGGTGCCCTGAAAGCCGAAGATCGCCTGTTTGAAATCGCCAACCGTGAACAGGGTCCGGTGCCGTTCCGGATCGACGCCTATGCCGGCAAAAAATTCGCCGGCCAGCGCCCGGACGATATCCCATTGCGCGACATTGGTATCCTGCGCCTCGTCGATCAAGATGTGATCGGTACGCTGGTCGAGCTTGTAGCGGATCCACGCAGCCATATCGCTTTTCTGCAAGAGCCTAGCGGTCATCCGGATCATGTCGTCAAAATCCACGACGCCGTGCAAGCTCTTGGCGTCAGCATAGCGATGGTAGAAAGCGCGTCCGGCTTCCAGTGCGCCTGCGAACAGATCAGCATATTCGAACAGGACCGCTTTTTCGAGCAGGCCGTTGCTCCACTCAAACAACGAACCGGCAATGAAATCATAGTCCGGCAGCGCTTTCAGCAACCCTTTGGTTGGTTTTGGCGGCGCCCCTGTAGTCTTGGTGGCCCAGGCCAGATGAACATCGGCCAAGCCAGCAGCGCGCTCCTGCGGATTGAGGGTCAGCCAGAGGCGGATCGCCAATTGCCGTTCCTGCTCCTTCTTGCCACCAGATTCGGCCATCGCATCGCGTAATAAGGTAATCGAGCGAAGGTCGATTGCTTCGTCGCTGCAGCGATCCGCCAGCCAAGACTGCGCATCGCCGTCAATCGGCAGGCCGAGCAGCCCGCGAACAAAGGGCAATATACCGGAGGCGAGCCCCTCCATCGCATCAGCCTTGGCGGCGCAGGCCATCAGAAATTGTTCGGTCGCCTCTTCGCCCATCCGGACGCTTAGACGCTGGATAGCCTCGATGATCTGCGGACGCTTTGCCTGCTCTTCCTCGAGCAGCAGATCACCGAGAGCCTCGCGCGCCAATATCTTTTGGTCGCGGGCCTCGATCGGCTTGAACATCGAGGCAATGCCGGCCTCTTCCGGGAAAGAGGCGAGCAGTGACTGGCAGAAACCGTGGATAGTCATGATCCTGAGGCCGCCGCCTTGCGCATCGAGCACGCGGGCAAATAAAGTACGCGCGCGGTCTCTGGTTTCCGGTCCGGTCGACGCACCGATTGCAGCAAGGTCGCTGGCCAGCCTGACATCGTCCATCCGCACCCAGGCGGCGAGTTGCCGGTTGATCCGTTCCGCCATTTCGGCAGCGCCCGCCTTGGTGAAGGTCAGGCAGAGAATATGCTCGGGGTCGACTTTTTCCGTCAACAGCAGGCGAAACACCCGCGCGGTCAGGACCTGGGTTTTGCCGGTACCAGCCGAAGCGCTGAGCCAGATATTGGTCTCGGGCTCGACCGCATCGATCTGCCGGTCCTTGAGCGGAAAGATTTTTGACTTTTCGCTACTCATCATCAGCCATTTCTGCCGGTGCACGACCGTACCATTCTTCGAGCCGCATCAACTGGTCATAGTCGGCATAGCGGGCATATTCCGGATGCAGCTTCGCGGTCATCGGCTCGGTGCCCTTGAGATATTGATCGGCCGCCTCGTTGAACCGGGCCACCGCGTGGTCGACCATTGCGTCCGCCGGGATGATATTGTCGCCGCGCCCTTTTGTAGGTGAGCGGACATAGCCGAAATCGTCGGTGCCGCCCTTTTTCGCTAGCGCCCAATATTCGAAGGCGACCGCCTCCCCTTCAATATCCTTGAAGCCGCCCAGTTCGGCGATGGCGGCGAGCAGGCCCAGCTGAAGATTATAGCCTTCGGCCACCGCCTTGTTGCTCGGCGCGCCGCCGGTCTTGTAATCGACAACGGCGATACCGCCATCCGGCATCCGGTCGATCCGATCGGCGATACCCGACAGTTCGATACCGGCGATATCGGCCTTGCCGTAAATTTCCGAGGCAAGCGGTTCACGGCCGGCCTTGCCGCTTTCGGCGAGCGTATCGGCGATCCAGGCCAGCCCTTCCAGCAAGCGCGGCGCCCAAAGACTGCGCATCAGCGGGTGGAGGCCGGGGTCATCCAAAAACGCCTGCGCTCTTTCCCGCAACGCAGCCGGGGCATAATCGTCCTGCTTGGCCCATTGTTCGAGAATATCGTGGATGATCGTCCCGCGCCAGGCCGCGCTCGGGTCGGCGTCGATCATGTCGAGCGAGGCAAAGCCCATGATCTTTTTCGCGTAGAAGGAATAAGGATCGGCGATCAGACTATCAACCTGGGTGACCGAAATCGGGATATGGCGCTGCTCCTTGCTCGGCAAGGGAGCGGGGCGTGCATATGGCTGGGATTCGTTTTCCGGCTGGTCGATCGCCGAGAGCCAGGCGCGGGCCTGCGGATGTTCCTTCAGATTGTCACCGCACATGCCCTTCAGCCGCAGCAGAAAGCGCGAGGCAATGGCCGGGCCGGAATCATCGCGGTGCGCACGGGAGAGAATGACTTTTTTCGCGCCCATTGCGCCGACCAGATCGTGCGCGGAAAGACCGATCTGCCGTTCCTGCGCTGGCAGGCCGAGCGACTTGCGGATCATCGGGGCGAGCCAGGGGTCGGGCGTTATCGCCTGCGGCCAGCTGCCTTCGTTGAGGCCGCAGCAGATCACCAGTTCGGACTGTTGCAGACGCGCTTCAAGCAGCCCGTACAGCGCAATGCGCGGGTGGCCGCCATAAGGCGGGCGCACGGAAATATCGGCCATCAAGGTCTCGAAATAACTGGGCAGCTCGTTCGCCTTTATACGGATCGGTCCCATATCGGCGCGGATCTGTAGCTTCGCCAACAGGTCGGCCAGTTCCCGTCCGCCCGGACCGGCCCAGACGGCCCCGTCGGTCAAATTTTCGGCCAGTTGCCGCAGCTGGTCGAGAAGTTTCGGCCAGTCGAGCGGCGCTGCAAAAAGAGTCGCGATCGGCTCGAACATCGTGCGGGTCGATTTCCACCATGGCGTGATTGCTTCGCGCAGTTTCTTCGTCCGGTAATTGTCTGCCTTCAGCAGCGCGTCGATGCCCGCCAGCCCCGGTGCCGGGCGAGGGCCGCGAAGCAGCAGGTCGAGCCTGCGGACATGGTCGAGCCATAAAAGCCGCCCTTCCCCGCGCTGCACCAGCGGATGTTTGAGCAGAGCGAGAAATTCGGCCGGCGGAAAACCGTCAGCGACTGCCGCCAGCAGGTTGAGGAAAAACACGCCTTCCGGCAGTTTCGCCAGAGGCTGGCCTGCGGTGTCGTCGACCTGGATTTCCCAGCGTTTCAAATGGGCGGAAATGCGCGTTGCCAAAGACCGGTCCGGCGTGACAATCGCCACCCGCTGATCCGGGTCTTCCAGCGCCTCACGCGCCAGCAGCGCAATGACCTGCGCTTCCTCGGCGCTGTTGCGCGCCTCGATCGTCTGCACCCCGGCTAGGCTGCGTTCGCTGCTGTCCAGCGTCTGCCAGCGCACCGTCAGTTTCGGGATCGCGAAGGCATTGCTCAGCGCCCGGCTACGTTTGGCAGCGGCGCCGCTTTCACCGGTGCGCGGCCAGCGCAATATTTCGCCCCGCGCGATCGACATCCGGTCGAGCAATAATTTCATATGATATTGCGGGTGGGTTTCCTGCGCGCGCTTGGCGTAGCCGCTGTCCGGGTCGGGCTGAAACGGGCCGAGCAGGCCCCATTCCTCGTCCGGCATGATCAGGTCGAGGTCGGGCAGGACCACCAGCCCCAGTGGCATGAAGGATATGGTCTCGAGAAAACGGGCAATGGCGGGAGCGGAGGTGGTGATGCCGGCCGCGACGACGAAATGGTCGGGTGGCGATGTCTTCCAGCTCTTGGCAATATGGTCGAACAGGGCGTTACGGCGCACAGCCTGATCAACCCGCTGCCATTTTTCCAGCTGCTGCCGCCATTTCTCGGCGATGATCAGGAAGAAGCGGTAGGAATCCTGCCAGTGGCTGGACAGGTCGAGGCTCTCCGGCTCCGTCTTCATCAGGTCGGACAGCGAGATTTCCTCGACGTTCAGCTGGTCGAGCGTGCTGGCGAACTCGCGCGCCAGCCGCAAAGCATCTTTTGCCAATATGGCATCGTCGCGCAGCCGGACTTCTTTCTGGATCAGTTGCGCCAGGGTGAGCAGCCGGTCCATCGGATCGGCGGCGGCTGGAATATCCAGCGCCAATTCCCCGGAATCGAGCGCCACACCGATGGATTCATCAAGATCAAGATCGCCGATCACCGCCATTTGCGGCAATAAAAGTCCGTCTTGGCTCAGCCGGACAAAAGCTTCCTGCAGCGCGCGCTGGGCGCGGTTATTGGGCAATATGACGAGGCCGCGGGCCAGTCCGAAAGCATCCTTGGCAAAGCGGTCAATCAGTCCTTGTGCCAGCGCATCGGCGAAGCCGCCGTGCGCGGCAATATTGTAGATCGATGGCCGGCGGCGGTCAGACATGCGCCAGCGCGGCTTCTGTCGGCGCTATCGCTTGTGGTGAACCGACCTCAAACCATTGGCCTTCGTGAACCGCCCCAAACAGCCGCCCCTCGCCGATCGCGCGTTCCCAGAAAATATTGGTCGAAAAAGGACCGGTGGGCGCATCACGCAGCAGCCGTTTCGAAATCAGCTGGATGCCCGAATAGATTAGCGGCGCTTTCTGGTCCGGCAGCTTGCGAGAAATCCGCTTCTCCTCATCGAGATGGAAATCGCCATCACCCTTGTAATTGTGAGCCGCTTCCCGCGGTATCAGCAACAGCAGCGCGTCCATCCTGTCCTCGTCCCATGCTTGCGCCAATTGCCGGAGGCTGTTTGTCGGCCCGTCGGTCCAGAGATTGTCGCTGTTGATGCAGAAGAAAACATCTTCCTCGATCAGCGGTTCTGCCTGGACCAGTCCGCCGCCGGTCTCGAGCAGTTGCTCCCGTTCGTCGGACACCCGGATTTCAATCGGATAGGGCAAAGCGGCGAGATGCGCTTCCATCATGTCGGCGAGATAGTGAACATTGACGACAGCCTTGCCAATTCCCGCCTCGACCAGCTTCTCGAAACAATGGTCAATCATCGCCTTGCCAGCCACTTCAACCAAAGGCTTCGGACGGCTTTCGGTAAGCGGGCGCATGCGCTTGCCCAGTCCGGCGGCCATGATCATCGCGGTGTCGACCTTCGTCATTTGTTTGCTTCCGCCATCGGCATTGGCTTACTCCGGACTTCCGCAGGAATATTCCGGTCAAACCACTTCTTCATGGGTTCAAGCGCCGGATGACGCAGGTCTTTCTCCAGCAAACGCCACATTCTGGGCAGGAAATCGAGATAGCGCTGCTTGCCGTCCCGCATGCAAAGGCGGGTAAAAATACCGATGATCTTGGTGTTCCGCTGCGCGCCCAGAATGGCATAGTGACTGCGGAATTCGGTGGCCGCTTCGTCGCCGTAATCAGCCAGATAATATGTGAGCATGTTTGCTTCCAGCTCGTCCGGGACATCGCGACGGGCATCCTGCAACATCGACACAAGATCGTAAGCAGGATGGCCAATCAACGCGTCCTGGAAATCCAGCAAGCCGAGCCGGCCGTCCTCGAGCAGCATGATATTCTCGGCATGATAATCGCGCATCACCGTGACCGGCGGATTCTGCGCCGCAATGACCGGTGCAAGAATTTCTCGCCAGATCGCTTCGAAACCCTCTGTATCGACGTCCAGTTGCTGAGCCGGACAATACCATTCGGTCAGCAAATTCACTTCGCGCAAATATTGCTGCTCGTCATAAGCGGGCAGTTCCGCAGCCGGTACCCGGTGCAATGCCTGCAGCAGATCGATGACCTGACGATAGATCGGCTCTTCGTCTTCCGGATGGTCGTCAAGATGTTCGCGCATCCGTTGATCACCAAAATCCTCCAGCAGCACCAAGCCCTCAGTGAGGTCGCGCGCAAAAATCTCGGGTGCTGCAAAGCCGGAACCCGTCAGATATTCGGCAATCGCGATAAACGGTTTGGGGTCTTCATGCGGTGGCGGCGCATCCATCAGGATCGCCTTGCGGCCCCCTGCCTCGACGCGGAAATAGCGACGGAACGACGCATCCCCCGCAACCGGAGAAATCCGGGAATCATTCCACCCGTTCTGCTGCAAAAATTCTGCCGCTGCTGCCGGCGGTTTCATGTCAGTGGCCATCGATCTTTCCAAGCGTCCCCGGCTGTCCAAGTCAACCGACGATTGCCGTCTCCCGTTATTTCAAGTTCAATCTTGAGTGCATCTCGCCAAAAACTGTCGGGCATCCGGTCCGGCCACTCGACAATCATCGCGCCAAATTCCAGCGCATCCTCGAGTCCAAGTTCAGGAATTTCCTCCTGATCCTCGATCCGGTACAGGTCGACATGAGCAACCGGAATTCTGGTTTCCGGCGGTTCATATTGCTGCACAATCGCGAAGGTCGGGCTCGGCACTTCGTCGTCATAGCCCAGCCCTTCCAATATGCCTCTCGCCAGCGTGGTCTTGCCGGCGCCTAGCGTTCCGGTCAGTGCAAGCTTGTCGCCCGTGCGCAGCAATGCGCCCAGTTTACGTCCGACATCCAGCGTCGCTTGCTCGCTTTCCAGTAACATCATATCATCATTGTCTCGGCAGGCGCAGGGTTACCAGCGTGCCCTGCCCCGGTTCTGATGTCAGCGTGAGATCACCGCCGTGCGCCATGATCAACTGGCGCGCCAGGGGAAGGCCCAGACCACCCACTTTGTCGGTCGCCTTTTGATCACGCGAGCGCGCAAAACTGTCAAAAGCCTTTGATTGCTGGCCAGCGGTCATCCCCGGACCATCGTCGGAAATATGGATCACCCCCTGCTTCACATTTCCGGAACCGTGAATGAGAACCCGCCCGCCGTCGCCGGTATATTTGATCGCATTGTCAACGATCTGGGAGATTGCCTGACTGAGCCGTTTCTTGTCCGCCATCGCCGAACCAAGCGTGGCATCCAGCTGCAATTCCACATCGATTGTTTTGGCCTTCGCATCGTCGGTAAAATGACCGGCAATATCCTCGATCAACTTGTTAAGATTAACCTTGTCCTTAGCGATCGGCAACGCGCCAGCTTCGCTTTGACTCAGGTCTAGAACATTGTCGATCTGCGTACCCAGACGCTTGACGGACTGAAGGATCGCCCGGACATATTCGTGGCCCTGATCGGTCAGCGGTCCGGCGATGCCCTGATCGAGAAGCTCCGCAAAGCCGCCGATCGACGTCAGCGGCGTCCGGAATTCGTAACTCATGTTGGACAGGAAGCTGCCCTTGATCGAATCTGCTTCGACCAGCGCTTCGTT
The DNA here is from genome assembly GCF_963975555.1 of uncultured Parasphingorhabdus sp. Taxonomy (GTDB): domain Bacteria; phylum Pseudomonadota; class Alphaproteobacteria; order Sphingomonadales; family Sphingomonadaceae; genus Parasphingorhabdus. The sequence continues at coordinate 114,977 of NZ_CAXBHH010000010.1, forward strand.
ACGCTCGCGCAGCGCCTGTTCGATCCGGTAGCTGTCCGAGATGTCCAGCATCGTAAAAAGCGCATTGCCGTCGGGCAGCGGGATGGCGGCAAATTCATAGCGGCGTCCGTCGGCAAAATGGATTCGTCCGCCTCTTTGTTCGCGCTCGGTCGTTGCGCTGCGCACCATTTCCCGCACTTCCGAAATCCGGGCAGGCTGTTTCAGTTGCTGCGCCATTTTTTGCATCAGCAGATCGACCCGCGGATGCTTACCGAGTTCGTCTTCATCCAGGCCCCAGTTTTTCGCGAACTGATGATTCCAGATATTCAATTTTCCATCGGCGGCAAACACGGCAAGGGATTCAAACAAATTGTCAAAGGTCGCGGTGCGTACTCGCAGCAATGTATCGCGCGCGCTCGCCAGTTGCACCTGTTCGGTCCGATCCTCGAAAATGACCAGCAAGCCGCCATCCGGCGTCGGATTCGCCAATACTCTCAGATGCGTGCCATCGGCGAGAAGCCAGTTCTCCTCGGTTCCGTTGGTCGACTGGAACCAGCCCGTCCGCTCTTCCCGCCATTCGGGGAAATCGCGAACTTCCGGGATACGGTTCATTTCGCGCATCCGGTCCAATACCCGCGGGAATTCGGGCCGCTCCGCTATCCATTGCTGTCGCATCGAGAAAATGCGCTGGAATGGCAGATTGCAGAATTTCAGCGATCTATCGGCATCGAACTGGACAACTCCGGCGGAAATCTTGTCGAGCATATCCCGCTGCGATTCACTGAAGCGCCTCTGCTCCCGCCGCGCATCTTCCAGTTCCTGAATGTCGATCGCATAGCCGGCGATGCCGGATTTACCGAGCGGCACATCAACCACCTGTGTCATCCGCCGTTCGCCGCCGATGGTCGTCGCGACGATCCGCTCCAGCGGCGCGCCCTGCGCTTTCGCCTTTTGAGCAGCATCAGCCGGCCGGAAACCGTCGATGGTTTCCACCAGCTCGATACCATTGGCGATCACTTGCGCTCCGTCTTCGGCATCGACCGCGGCAACATAAGCACTGTTGACCAAGGTGAGACGCAGGTCGGGCGAGCGATGCCACATCGGAACCGGGGCCGCTTCTATCAAGGCGGAGAGCGCATCAAAGGCAGCGCGTGCGGCTTCATTTTCGTCGCGCAGCTTCTCGATCTGCCCTTCGCTGTCGGTCGCATCAAAAACCCATAGCAGAGCGCTGCCATTGGGCGCGATTTTCTGATCAGCCAGATTACCGCGGATCAACAACGCCTTGTCCGATCCCCCGACCTTGATTGCGCGAACAAAATTACTGCCGGTTTTCTGGGCAAGATTGACGTCCTGCATCAGATCTTCGAGATCTTTCCGGCCGATGCCCCGATCATTATCGTGCAATTCGGAAATATGCGCTGGCAGATGATCAAAGCCAAGCCAGTGCATCAGTCGCTGCGACGCTTCCAATTTTCCGTCCGATCGCACCAGCAAAGGCAATGCAGGCGAGGTTTCGAGCAAGCGTCCCAGCCGTCCCGACTGGCGCAACGTGGCGTCCGCCTTGTTCTTCATCGCCAGACCGGTCCAGATCGCCCAAGCAGCAGCGCCCAGCCAGGCAGCAAGGATGAGGCCTAAGATTACAGCAGTAAGATCCGGGACGTTAGACATTGAACCATCGATTAGACGGATAGTTAACTTGCGCAAACCCCTATTCTTTATGTCTTGGAAAAGCACAGCGGACTAAGCTATTCCCGGCAGGGAAATAAAGCGGAGAGCGACGATGCCGATTGACGAAAGCCGGACCTTCAAACCGATCAACATTGCGCTGTTGACCGTTTCCGATACGCGCACGGTAAAAGAAGATACATCGGGCGACATATTGGCCGGGCGGATCGAGAAAAAGGGCCATGAACTAATTTACCGCAACCTGCTGAGAGACGACAAATCGATTCTCATCGCTCAACTCCACCAGTGGATTGACGACGAGCAGGTCGATGTCATCATCACCACCGGCGGGACCGGCCTGACCGGGCGCGACATTACACCGGAAGCGCTGAATGCGGTCAAGGACAAGGATATTCCCGGCTTCGGCGAACTGTTCCGCTATCTGAGCATCGCCAAGATCGGCACCTCGACTGTGCAATCCCGCGCCTGCGCCGTGGTTGCGCGAGGCACTTATATATTCGCGCTGCCCGGATCCAACGGCGCCGTCAAAGACGGCTGGGACGGCATATTGGACACCCAGCTGGATAGCCGTCATCGCCCCTGCAATTTTGTCGAGCTGATCCCGAGACTGCTTGAAAAATAGCGATTCAAACTATTTGTTCTTTATATGTTCTCGTAGTATGAAGAATGAATGGCCGACAAAAGCACAATCTATCCTCCGCCGCGAAAAGGCCGGGGGGCACCATCCAACGCGGTTCCGCAGCGGTTCAATCTGCAGGACCGGGAGATTGACGGCGATTGGCTGGACGAGCGAGCCGTTCTCGACGACATTGGCAGCACCAAGCTGAGAACCACCGTCACGACCGAATTTCCCAAATCGATCATCAATTACAACAAATCACCCGATCTGCCGTTTGATCGTTCAATCAACGCCTATCGGGGCTGCGAACATGGCTGCGTCTATTGCTATGCCCGGCCAAGCCACTCCTATCACGATCTGTCACCGGGACTTGATTTCGAAAGCAAGCTGTTCGCCAAGCCCGACGCCGCCGATCTGCTCCGCCAGACTTTTGCAAAACCAAACTATCAGCCCGCAAGCCTCGCGATCGGCACCAACACCGACCCTTATCAGCCGATTGAAAAACATTACCGGATCACACGGCAAATATTGGAAGTGATGCTGGAGGCGCTGCACCCGGTGGTCATCACCACCAAATCCAATCGGGTGATTGAGGATATTGATTTGCTGGTCCAACTGGCGGTCCAGCAGCTCACCGCTGTCACGATTTCCGTCACAACGCTCGACTCAACGACCGCGCGATTGCTGGAACCCAGAGCCCCCTCTCCCGACCGGCGGCTTGAGGCTGTTCGAAAACTCAGCGAAGCCGGCATCTATGTGCACGTCAATATCGCGCCCGTCGTCCCGGGCATCACCGATCACGAGATTGAAGCGATCGTTGCCGCGGCAGCCGATTGCGGTGCCAGCAGCATCTCCTTCATTCCCATGCGGCTGCCGCACGAAGTAGCGCCGCTGTTCGAACAATGGCTTGAAAGCCATTATCCCGAGCGCAAGTCAAAAGTGATGAGCATTGTCCGACAGATGCGCGGCGGCAAGCGCAACGATCCGGAATTCCACAGCCGTATGCGCGGTCAGGGCCCGTGGGCAGACCTCATCCGCACCCGGCTCACCATCGCGTCGCGCAAAGCTGGGTTGAACAAGGCCAAAATCACCCTCAGAACCGATCTGTTCCGGCGCCCGATAATCTCCGGCAGCCAGATGGAGCTTTTCTAGGCGTCCGCCAGACTCTTCAGCTTATAATCCTTATATTCGTCCCGGAGCGTCCGTTTCAGGATCTTGCCAGTGGCGGTATGTGGCAGTTCATCGACGAATTTCACTTCGTCGGGCAGCCACCATTTGGCGACCTTGTCATCGAGATATTCGATCACATCGGCTTGCGAAACATCGCTGCCGGGTTTGCGCACTACCAGCAGCAGCGGCCGCTCATCCCATTTGGGGTGATAGACGCCCACAGCGGCCGCCTCGGCAACACCGGGGCAACCGACAGCCGCATTTTCCAGCTCTATAGAACTGATCCACTCGCCGCCTGACTTGATCACATCTTTGGCGCGGTCGGTGATCTGCATCGTGCCGTCGGGATGCAGCACCGACACATCGCCGGTATCAAACCAGCCATCATCTTCCACCGCATCTTCGTCCGCGCGATAATAGCGTTGAACAATCCAGGGCCCGCGAATTTCCAGCGTGCCGCTGGTCTTGCCATCGCGAGGGGCAACATTGCCTTCTTCGTCGATGACGCGCAGTTCCACGCCAAACGGCGGCCTGCCCTGTTTGCAGATTACATCAACCTGCTCGTCAAAGTTAAGTTCGTCCCAGTTGGCCGGAAGCGAGCCCGCTGTGCCGATCGGCGACGTCTCGGTCATGCCCCAGGCATGGGCGACACGAACGCCGTTTTTCATCAATCGCTCGATCATCGAGCGCGGACAGGCCGAGCCGCCGATCACGACCACGCCCAGTTTGCCATAATCGCCACCGTTGGCGTCCAGGTCGGCAAACATGGATAGCCATACCGTAGGAACGCCGGCGCTATGCGTCACGCCTTCTTCGCGAATCAATTTCCACAAGACCGCCGCGTCATTGCTGGCGGAAAATACCATTTTTGCTCCGACCGCTGCGCAAGCGAAGGGCAGTCCCCAGGCATTGGCATGGAACATCGGAACAACCGGCAGCATCACCGAGCGGGTCGCCAGATCCATAACATCCGGCTGCACTTCGGTGATCGCGTGAAGGACGTTCGAACGATGCTCGTACAGCACGCCTTTCGGGTTGCCGGTGGTGCCGCTGGTGTAGCAAAGACCGCAGGGATCATTTTCATCGACGTCGACCCATTCGAAATCGCCGTCTTCCGCATCCAGCAGTTCGCGGAAGGTAGTATAGTCACCTTTCTCGCCGTCAAACTGGATATAATGTTCCACCGTTTTGAGCTGCGGCTTGATCAGTTCGACGATCGGAGCGAACATTTTATCGAACAACAGCACCCGGTCTTCGGCGTGATTGATCACATAGATCAGTTGCTCCTCGAACAGGCGCGGATTGACCGTGTGAAGGATGCCTCCGATGCCGGCGGAACCATACCAACTGATCAAATGATGGGCATGGTTCATGGCGATGGTGGCGACCCGGTCGCCTTTCTTCATGCCGAGGCGTTGCAATGCTTGCGAGAATTTGCGCGAATCAAGCCCGACTTCAGCCCAGTTGCTGCGCGTGATGTTGCCATCCGCCCAGTAGCTGACAATCTCGCGAGCGCCATGTTCTCTCGCAGCATGATCGATCAAATTGGTAATCTTGAGTGCGCTAGCTTGCATTGCACCGGCCATATTGTCTCTCCAAACAGGTTATCTTTGGCCGGGTCCTGAAATGTTTAGCGCTAGCTGACAAGCCTTAATTTGGGTTTCGCCACTCGCATGGGTCTAGCCGCGCCCAGACGGACGCCGGAGATTCCGTTGACCCGTTCCAGCATCTCGACGGTTTCTGCATCCAGACGGAAGGAGCGACCCAGACAGACTGTCACCGGATCGCCATCAGGTCCGGCCATGGTTGCCACCAGTTCACTATAGCCACCGACCAATGGCGCCACCAGATTGGTCAACTCGTGCAATCCGGCAATATCATGCACTTCCAGCTCCATGCATGTTCTGGTGGTTTTTTCCAGTCCTTCGAGCGGCTGGGCGCGCCGGACCGCAACCCGCGGATTTTCATCTTCAGACTGCTGGTCAAGCTCGACATTGAGCAACGCGCAGCCGCCCTGATCTGCCAGTTCCGCCAATATCTTGCACTGGTCCTCGTCGAAACAGCTGCCGGAAAACTGACCGCTGCTGTCCGACAGGTCGGCGAGCACAAAGCGTTTGCCCCTGCGGCTGTCACGCCAGCGCACTTTTTCTACAAGTGCGGCCATGACCGCCGGCTTGCGCACCCCTTCCCCGATCGGACCTTCGCTGCACAAGGCGGCATAAGTCAGCGCGCCCAGTGACGTCGTAACGGCCCGGAACTGGGAAACCGGATGGGCCGAGAAATAAAAGCCGAAGGCATCTCGTTCGTGGACCATGATTTCGTTGAGTGACCAGTTGCTGCCCTCCGGCAATCTGATCGCCTGCATGTCGCCGCCAGCGCTGCCCTCGCCGAACAGCCCGCCCTGCCCGCTTTCACGCGCATCCGCCGCGCTGTTGGCGACCGACAATATCATGTCTGCGCCGTCATAAACCGCCGCGCGATTGGGCTCCAGTTCGTCGAATCCACCGGCAGAGGCCAGACTTTCCAGCTGCCGCTTGTTGAGCCCATGCGGATCGATGCGATTGGCAAAATCCTCGATCGACGAGAACGGACCTTCGGCGGCGCGTTCGGCGACCAAGGACTGCATCGCTTTTTCCCCGACATTTTTCAGTCCGGCGAGCGCATATCGGACGGCAAAGCCGCCTTCGGGCAGCTCCTCGACGGAAAAATTGGGTCGACTTTTGTTGATCGCAGGCTGCAACACCGCCACATCCAGCCGCTTCATATCATCGACAAAAATGCTGAGCTTGTCAGACTGATGCATATCGAAACACATGGAAGCCGCGTAAAATTCATGCGGATAATGCGCTTTCAGCCAGGCTGTCTGGTAGGCGAGCAGCGCATAGGCCGCCGCGTGGCTTTTGTTGAAACCATAGCCGGCAAATTTATCGATCAAGTCGAACAGTTCGTTGGCTTGGTCGCTGTTCAAACCTTTTTCCGCCGCGCCTGAAACAAACCTGCTGCGCTGGACATCCATTTCCGCCTGAATCTTCTTACCCATGGCGCGGCGCAGCAGATCGGCTTCACCAAGCGAATAGCCGCCGATTATCTGCGCCGCCTGCATCACCTGCTCCTGATAGACGAAAATACCGTAAGTCTCTTTCAGGATGCCTTCGAGCAAAGGATGCGGATAGGCAATTTCGGCGCGACCGTTTTTACGGTCGCCGAAGAGCGGAATATTGTCCATCGGACCAGGGCGATACAACGACACCAGCGCGATAATATCGCCGAAATTCGTCGGTTTCACGGCGGCCAGCGTGCGCCGCATGCCTTCCGATTCCAGCTGGAACACACCCACGGTGTCGCCCCGCTGGAGCAGATCGAAGACGCCCTCGTCTTCCCAGCTCAATCCATCCAGATCGACTTCCATCCCGCGCTCGGCGAGCAGCTGGACCGCCTTCTTCAACACCGACAATGTTTTAAGGCCCAAGAAGTCGAATTTCACCAGACCGGCTTTTTCGACAAATTTCATGTCGAACTGGGTCACGGGCAGGTCGGAACGCGGATCGCGGTAAAGCGGCACCAGCTGATCGAGCGGACGGTCACCGATCACGACACCGGCAGCATGGGTCGAGCTGTGACGCGGCAAACCTTCCAGCTTCATCGCCAGGTCAAACAGTCGCTTTACATCCGCTTGCTTATATTCCTGCGCCAGTTCCGAAATACCGTTGAGCGAACGCTTCAAATCCCAGGGATCGGTGGGATGGTTGGGAATCATCTTGGTCAACCGGTCCACTTGCCCATAAGGCATTTGCAATACCCGGCCGACGTCGCGCAGCACCGCGCGGGCCTTCAGTTTTCCGAAGGTAATGATCTGGGCAACTTGCCGGTCGCCATATTTTTCCTGAACATAGCGAATAACCTCGCCGCGCCGCGTTTCGCAGAAATCGATATCGAAATCCGGCATCGAGACACGTTCCGGGTTGAGGAAACGTTCGAACAGCAAGCCGAGTTTGATCGGATCGAGATCGGTAATGGTAAGCGCCCATGCGACAACCGAACCAGCACCCGAACCACGGCCCGGACCAACCGGAATATCATGATCCTTCGCCCATTTGATAAAGTCGGCAACGATCAGGAAATAGCCGGGGAATCCCATGTTGACGATGACATCAAGTTCGAACTCCAGTCGATCGAAATAGCTCTTCCGTTCGGCATCATCGGCAAGATCGAGAACCGCCAGTCGCCGTTCCAGACCCGCGGTAGAATCGCGCCGCAATTGCTCGATTTCTCCGGCCAGATCGCCAGCCAGACTGGGCAGGATCGGATCTCTTTTGGGCGGGGAAGTTGCGCATCGCTGCGCAATAACCAGAGTATTCTCCAACGCTTCCGGAATATCCGAAAACAGCTCTTCCATCACCAGGCCGCTTTTCATCCAGAGATGTTTGGACGGTTTCTCGCGGTCATTATTCTCGACATAAGCGGATTGGGCGATACATTTCATCGCGTCATGCGCTTCGTGAAAACCGGGTTCGGAAAAACAGCTGGGGTTGGTCGCCACCAGCGGGATATCACGATCCATCGCCAGTGTGATCAGACCCGATTCAGCAGCGATTTCAACCGGGTCCTCGCGGCGGGAAAGCTCGATATAAAGTCGTCCCGGGAAAAGCTGTTGCAACAATGACAAATATGCTTCGGCTTCGCTTTGCTGCTCTTCCGCGATCAGTCGCGCCAGTGCGCCTTCGCCGCCGCCGGTCAGGGCCAGCAGGCCATCGCTGTGACTGGCCAGTATATCCATCCCGACGTGGGCGTCGAGCTCGCTGGGTCGATCGAGATGGGAAGCGGAAACCAGCTTGCAGAGATTTTCATATCCCTGCTCGTCCTGCGCATAGAGCGCGAGCCAGTCCAGAACCGGTTTGTCCTTTTCCGGGCCGCCGGGACGCGCCACGCGGAGGAAACAGCCGGTGATCGGCTGGACGCCTTTGGAACGGCAACCGTCATCGAAGGCCATCGAAGCGAACAGACCGATACGGTCGCAGAGCGCCACGGCCGGAAATCCGCGCTCTTTGGCAGCAGCGCCAATCGCGGCCGGCTCCATAGCACCATCCAGGATTGTATAGGCGGAAAAGGCGCGAAGATGGACGAACGGGATATGGGCCATAATGTCAGACTAACGTAGCAATATGGTCTTGCATATGGTGACGATCACGAAGCGCTCAACTATCGACCATTTGTCCACAGCTATTTAGTCAGATCATTCCAAAAGCGGCTTTTACAGAAGAGCTTCAATCTCGCTTTTCAGTTGCTCCGGCTTAACCGCCGGACCGTAACGCGCGACGACATTGCCTTCCCGGTCGACCAGAAATTTGGTGAAATTCCACTTGATCCGGGACCCCAGAAGACCTGATTTTTCAGATTTCAGATATTTCCATAATGGATCGGCATTATCGCCATTGACCTCAATTTTTTCCATCAACGGAAAGCTCACATCATAGTTTAGCGAGCAGAAATTCTTGATTTCGTCGGCATTTCCAGGCTCCTGGTGGCCGAATTGGTTGCAGGGGAAAGCCAATATCTCGAGGCCTTGGTCTTTATATTCCTGATGAAGCTTTTCGAGCCCTTCATATTGTGGGGTAAAACCGCATTTGGAGGCGGTGTTCACGATCAAAAGCACCTTGCCCTTGTGAGCAGCCAAGTCCTCAATGGATCCATCCGCCTGCTTCACCTGAAATTCAGTAACCGTCATATGCGCCCCGCATTGTTTGATTTTTTCGTTCGGTATGGCCTTCAGATTGATACTCAAGTCAGAAAAGTCAAAGCGAATCTCGCTTCAAATTGAAAAGACTAGGTTAAAATCCCGTCGTGGAGCCGGACAACCCGGTCCATTTTAGCGGCCAGGCGTTCGTTATGCGTCGCTATCAATGCCGCGCTGCCTTCCTTCCGTACGAGACTGATAAACTCCGCCAGAACCAGTTCGGCTGTTGCTTCGTCAAGATTGCCAGTCGGTTCATCCGCCAGCACCAGCTTCGGCGCATTGGCCAGCGCGCGCGCGACCGCTACCCGTTGTTGCTCACCACCGGACAATTTGCTCGGTGTGTGGTTCAGACGATCGCCCAGCCCAAGACTGCGCAAGAGCGTTTCGGCTCTTTGTTCAGCCGCTTTTTGGGACACACCGGCGATCAACTGGGGCATCACGACATTTTCCAGGGCCGAAAAATCGGGCAGCAGATGGTGGAATTGGTAGACAAAGCCAAGCAAATCGCGCCGGATCCGTGTATGACCGCTGGCAGGCAATTGCGCGGTTTCTTCACCGTTCAGCTTGATAGAGCCTTCAAACCCGCCTTCGAGCAATCCAACCGCTTGCAACAGCGTGGATTTCCCCGAACCGGAAGGGCCGACAAGCGCAACAATTTCATTTGCATTAATGTCGAGATTGACGCCGCGAAGCACCTCTATCTTGACGTCCGCCTGCACAAAGCTACGCCGGACATCTCGTAATTCTACCGTTTTCTGGTTCACTTGATCACTCATAACGAAGCACCTGAACCGGATCGGTACTGGCTGCCTTATAGGCAGGATAAAGCGTGGCAAGGAAACTGAAGAGCAGCGCCAGTCCTGCGATGCCGACGACTTCCATCGGATCGGTTCGTGCCGGCAGCTCGGTCAGAAAGCGGATCGACGGGTCCCACAAATTCTGTCCGGTAATCAACTGGACAAAATTGATCACATTCTGGCGGAAATAAATCGCAATCAAACCGAGGCCGATGCCCGCGGCTATGCCCAGCATCCCGATCGAGGTCCCGACGGTGACAAAAATCCTGAGCAGCGAAGCGCGCGATGCGCCCATCGTCCGCAATATGGCTATGTCCCGGGTCTTCGCCCGAACCAGCATGATCAGCGAAGACAGGATATTGAACACGGCAACCAGAATGATGATCGACAGGATCACAAACATCACCACGCGTTCGACCTGCAGCGTTTCGAACAGGGACGCATTCATCGTCTGCCAGTCGGTTATGACACCGCGGTCCGCCACCTTTGGAATCAGCGGCGCTATAATATTACTCACATTATCCGCGTCATTGGTCTTGATTTCGATCATCCCGATCTGATCGCCGAGCAGGAGCAATGTCTGCGCGTCTTCCATCGGCATGATGACAAAGGCCTTGTCATAATCATAGACCCCGACCTCGAAAATCGCGGCCACCTCATAGGCAATCTCTCGCGGCACCGTTCCAAACGGCGTCGAGCGCCCTTGCGGATTGATAATGGTGATCCGGCTGCCCACCTGTGCGCCAAGGGTTGTCGCCAGACGGCTGCCGATGCCGACGCGCCCTGCCCCGGGCTCGAGACGCGCAAGATCACCGGCTACGGTTTTTCCGTCCAGCGTTTCATTGTTCAATATATCCGGAACCAGCATGCCCCGCACCAATACGGCTTCGACCCGTCCGTTGAACGTGGTCAGCAACGGCTGTTCGATCAATGGCGAGGCCGAAACAACCCCTTCGGTATTCCGGGTGTCCTCCAGCAAGTCGCGCCAATCGGGCAGACGGCCACCATAGCCCTGGATCACGGCGTGACCGTTGAGGCCGACAATCTTGTCAAAAAGTTCGGCCCGAAAACCGTTCATGACGCTCATCACCACGATTAACGCGGCGACACCCAGCATGACCGCAACCAGACTGATACTGGCAACGAGGAAGATGAAACCCTCCCCCTTGCCGGGTAATAAATAGCGTTTTGCGATTACCCATTCATAACGGGACAGGAGCATGATTTGCGAAAACTTCCTTGGATCAGGTTGTCCTACCTTTACGGTCGCTGGCTGGGGCAAGCAAGCGTCATAGTGGTAAATCTGCTGTTGCCGATATGACACAAGCGACGATCAATCTGTCAAAACGCCCAAATTTGTCATGACAAATTTATGTCAGTCGATCAGAGATGGAAACAGAATCAAACATCTCGATTAACGGGTCATGGTTCAGGGATCCTTTCAGGTTCCGCCAAATGTTGGGGGACACGCGGCGTTGAATATGAAGGGAAAACAGGGGGCGATTTAATTCGTCACCATTTTCGCCCGGGTGCTGATTGGCATCCGGGCGTTTTTTTGCCCGCAATAAATTTCCAAACTACTGGAAATCCGTGTTTTTCTTTCTCTTGAAATATCCCATTTTGAACATATCTTTACTGATGTGAGACGCCATTCGGGTTTCACAACAGCGAACCGGATGCCGCTTTTGCGGGTCCAGATTTACATTGCTCAATTGAAGAGGATATAGATATGAATCGTTTT
>NZ_CAXBHH010000011.1:0-54962 GCF_963975555.1 uncultured Parasphingorhabdus sp.
GTTTCCAGGGCTTGCCTGACCGCAGGCTCACCTTTGGTGCAAGCATCAAGTTCTAAAAGCAAAAGCTCTGGGACTTGTGCCACAACGACCACATCGGCCTCTTACCCGTGGTTTGTTAACAAGTGATTCAAGCGCCCTTGAGTTGATGAATTTGTGATTGCCAGTTTTAAAGGACTCCAAATGGAGGTCGGCGCGAAGGGAGCTTGAACCCTTCGCGCCGATATTCCCGAATTGAATCATATTATAACCGTAACCGGCTATTGACCTGACCACACGAGACGTCGGAATTCCGCTTCAGACTATTGGCCGCATTGAAATAAAAACTCCGGCAAACGTCTATATTCTTGCGGAGTTGCTGGGAGTTCGTGCCCGCCTACCCGATGTCAGCGCATTTGAATTGAGCGCGGCACGCTAGTATTCAGCTCGGAAGTTTCAGCGCATACCGCCAAGAATATTTCCACAAGACTCTCTAAGCCAGAAAGAATCGGTCGAGCATATGACATCGACCATTGCGGCTTCGCAATCTCACATTTTGGTTGCCCTTCCTTCTGGGAAGGATGCGGCTCCATATATATATATATCTGAAACTGGTCCGCACTCGGACGAAGAAGTGCCCTAAGGGACCGCCAGCAATATATCAGCCTGTAGGACCAATATCGTTTATCGCGCCAAGAATTGCATCAAGCAGTCAGGAAGATAATTAACAACGCATGGAATGTCGAAGTGCTTACTCATCGGCGCGCGCTCATCTTGTAATCAAGGCTGGCACAGCGAACAGTCACCAAATCATAGGTATAAATGATCATTCAACCTAGCATGTAAATATATTTACATATTTACATGCTAGAATCCAATTTTTCAGACATTGCGACTCATAATATGACAATAATTTCTGGCATATTCCCACATAATCGCCCAAACATCCTCTCAGACGCTGAAAATAATTTTACAGCACAACCATATAACCACCTCCCCAGCCTAAGGAAGAATATCATGTCCTATCAAGATTTCAAAAGTTCTGCCAACAACCTGATCAACAACCAGAACAGCACGTGGACCGGCATTGATGCTGAATCCGTTGCCCGGATGCAGTTGCAGAACCGCTTCAAGACCGGCCTCGACATTGCCAAATATACGGCGGCGATCATGCGCGAAGATATGGCTGCTTATGATGCTGACAGTTCAAAATATACGCAGTCACTCGGTTGCTGGCACGGTTTTATCGCGCAGCAGAAGATGATTTCGATCAAGAAGCATTTTGGCAATACCAAACGCCGCTATCTCTATCTGTCCGGCTGGATGGTTGCAGCATTGCGCAGCGAGTTCGGCCCCCTTCCTGATCAGTCGATGCACGAGAAAACGTCGGTACCGGCGCTGATCGAAGAGCTGTACACCTTCCTGCGTCAAGCCGATGCCCGCGAACTGAACCTGTTGTTCCGCGACATTGATGCGGCGCGCGACGCCGGTGATACAGCAGCTGAAAAAGCGGCAATGGATAAGGTCGAGAATTTCCAGACCCATGTTGTACCGATCATCGCCGATATCGACGCCGGTTTCGGTAATGCCGAAGCGACATACTTGCTCGCCAAGAAGATGATTGAAGCCGGTGCCTGCGCGTTGCAGATCGAAAACCAGGTTTCCGACGAAAAGCAGTGCGGCCACCAGGACGGCAAGGTTACCGTGCCGCATGAAGATTTTCTCGCGAAGATCCGCGCCTGCCGCTATGCCTTCCTTGAGCTCGGCGTAACCGACGGCATCATCGTCACCCGCACCGACTCTCTGGGTGCTGGCCTGACCAAGCAGATTGCGGTTTCCAACGAACCAGGTGATCTCGGTGACCAGTATAACAGCTTCCTCGATTGCGAAGAAATTGACCCCGCCACCGCGAAGAACGGCGATGTCATCATCAACCGCGATGGTAAGTTGCTTCGTCCGAAGCGCCTGCCTTCCAACCTGTTCCAGTTCAAACCGGGTACCGGCGAAGACCGTTGCGTCCTCGACAGCATTACCTCGCTGCAAAACGGCGCTGACTTGCTGTGGATCGAAACCGAAAAGCCTCATGTCGAACAGATTGCCGGTATGATGGACCGGGTACGCGAAGTCGTTCCGAATGCGAAGCTGGTTTACAACAATTCGCCTTCGTTCAACTGGACATTGAACTTCCGTCAGCAGGTCTATGACGCGATGGCTGCAGAAGGCCTTGATGTATCCGAATATGACCGCGATGGCCTGATGGACGCTAAATATGATGACACCGAACTGGGCGAAGCGGCTGACAAGCGCATCCGCACCTTCCAGGCCGATGGATCGAAGCGCGCCGGCATCTTCCACCACCTGATCACTTTGCCGACCTATCACACCGCGGCATTGTCGACCGACAATCTGGCCAAGGAATATTTCGGCGACGCTGGCATGCTGGGCTACGTCCTTGGTGTGCAGCGCAAGGAAATCCGCGAGGGTATTGCCTGCGTCCGTCACCAGAATATGTCGGGCAGCGACATCGGCGATGATCACAAGGAATATTTCGCCGGCGACGCCGCACTGAAAGCCGGTGGTGCGCACAACACCATGAACCAGTTCGGTTAAATCACTCAGAGTTCGGGTGTCCCTCTGACCCCTCGGCGGGCACCTGATCCAACAAGTTTTCCTGGGGAGGAAAAAACTATCCGTCGGCAGCAATGTCGGCGGATTTTTTCTGTGTGGACAATTGTCGCGAAGCCTATCAGGGTTGCGCCTGTCGGGTTCAGATGGTCGCACCCGATTTTCGTCCAGTCTGGCGAAGGGGGCAGCATGGCACTACGGAAATCCGGATCGATATTGGCTCTGGCAGCCCTGCTCTCCTCCTGTGGAGGCGGCGGCGGGAGCAGCAACACGGTCAGCCTGCCTTCCGGTGGCGGGTCCACACCGACACCAACGCCGACTGGAACAACCTGCTCCCTGCAAAACCGTCAGAACTGGGCGTTTGACCAGCTCAACCAATGGTATCTCTTCCCCGACACCCTGCCCGCCAGCTTGAGCCCCACGCCTTATGGCTCCGTGCAAAGCTATATCGACGCCCTAACCGCCACCGCGCGCGGTCAGGGACGGGACCGCTATTTCACCTATATCACCTCGATCGCCGAGGAAGATGCCTTCTACGCTTCGGGCGCGACCGCCGGTTTCGGGATCCGCCTGAGCTATGACAGCCCGTCATCCCGCGTCTTCGTTCTCGACGCCTATGAAGGCGCGCCTGCTCTCGCCGCCGGACTGGATCGCGGCACAGAGATACTGGCGATCGGGACCAGCACCGCCAATCTCCAGACCGTCACCGCGCTCTTTGCCCAAGGCGGCGCTGCGGCGGTCAGCAACGCGCTCGGCCCATCGACAGCGGGCACCAGCCGGGTGCTGCGCTTCCGCAACGCAGCGGGCGTCGAGACCATCACCACGGTCAGCAAGGCCGACTATGACATCCAGCCGGTCTCGCCGCGCTATGGCGTGCAAATCATCGACAATGGCGGCACCATGACCGGCTATGTCAACCTGCGGACCTTCATCGACAGCGCCGAGCCGCAGTTGCGCGACGCCTTCCTGCAGTTCCGCAACGCCGGCGTGACCGAGCTGGTCATCGACCTGCGCTATAATGGCGGCGGCCTGGTGCGCACCGCCCAGCTGTTCGCAGACCTGCTCGGCCGCGACCGCTTTACCAACCAGGTCCAGGGCGTGACCCGCTACCGCACCAGCAAGTCGACCAACAACGAGACCCGCAAATTCAAGACCGAGAGCCAGTCGATCGCCCCGACCCGCATCGCCTTCATCACCACCGGCGGCTCGGCTTCGGCCAGCGAGCTGGTGATCAACGCGATGATCCCCTATCACGACGCCAATATGGCGCTGGTCGGCAGCAACACCTACGGCAAGCCGGTCGGCCAGATCGGCCTCGACCGCAGCGCCTGCGACGACCGGCTCCGGATCGTCGCCTTTGCCACCGAGAATGCAGACGGCAACGCCAATTATTTCAGCGGCTTGGCCAGCTCTCTGAGCAACAGCTGTCAGGCCGCCGACGATATCACCCTGCCGCTCGGCGATCCCGGCGAAGCGTCGATGGCCCGCGCCCTCGGCTTTCTTTCCGGCGCCGCCTGCACCCCGATCAGCAGCGCCGCAGCCGGAAACATTGCCGGACAGCGCGAAGCCGCGTCCCTGACCCTGCCCCGCGAGCTGCTGATGCCGGCGCAGCCGACCCCGGCCCAGCGCGAGCTTCCGGGATCATTCTGACGTCGCGGCGAAAAAACTCTGAGTCATCATTTTCCCGCGGCGCCGCGCGCGGAACTTTACACAGACGCCTCCTTTTATTTTCTGTGACCTTCCGGCTCGTCGGCCCCGTCAGCCTCCGGTGGAGCCAGCCGGTCGAGCCGCGCCAGGGCCCCCAGAAGCGCAGAATTGTCAGGCTTTCTGATCGTCGCGACATAGCGCCCGCCGCGCATGACCGGACGGTAGCTGCCCTGCCTGATCCGCTGGAACAGCCTTTCTAGTGTGACCTTTGGCTGCGGCGCTTCCGGCACACCCAATATCGCGTCCCACGCCGCAACAAATTCCTCCGCCCCCGGCTTGCACCGCAGCCGATAGGCGCTCTCGCGGCTCTTCCCGACCAGCATGGCCGCTTTTGTGATCGAGCGGGTCTGCGCCAGCAGGCCGAGAAACTCCGCCTGCCGGACCGGCGTCCACCCGTCCTTGCGGGCGCGCAGCGGCACCGGGGTGAAAGCGGGAACACGGGAAATGTCGCGCTGCTGGACGGCGGCGCTGCGCGGGTCGGGGCGAGAGTCGGTCATGGGCGGGATTAGGGCATATTGGGGGCGGTGTAGGAAAGCGGTTTTTTTGGTGGGTTAAGCCCCTCCTTTTCAAAAGTTCCAGGTCGATCAGTCCCCCGGACTGATCTGAAACGGCCGGGGGGCGTTTCACCTGAAACTGGGTTGGGGTGGTTTCTCGCGGCGACGTGCTATTCCCGATAATAGAAGCTACCAACTGCCGCACGCCCTCGTTCGCTGACGCGAGCGATGCTTGCGCATCGCCACCACCCCTTAATCCCCTCCTCTGAAGAGGAGGGGCTGGAATTGTTGCTCGAAGTCCTGAAACAAATTGGCTGCGCTGGTCTTTGGTTCACGATGACCCGCTAACCTCACGCAGCCTTCGCCTCACTTTCCTTTACCGCCAGCTGCAGGTTCATCGCACCCAGCACGCTGAGCAAGGTTTCCAGCGTGGGATTGCCATCTTCGCTGAGCGAACGATAGAGCGCCTGCCGTTTCACGCCCGATTTCTCGGCGATCATGGTCATGCATTTGCTGCGGATTACGGCCTTGAGCGCAGCGACGAGATAACCCGCCTCGCCACTTTCCAGCGCATCGTTAAGCAATTCGATGACATGGGGTGGTTCGGTAATATATTTCGCACCGTCAAAGGGTGTGGTCTGCAATTTGGTCATCTCAGCCCGTTCCTCTCTTCGTCATGCTGAACTTGCTTCAGCATCCAGAGCCGCAAAAATCACAGCCGGTTATAAAACGCTCTGGGTCCTGAAACAAGTTCAGGATGACGAGTGATGGTTGCAACATTACGAGTGATGGTGGTTCAAATGACGAGTTCGTGCTGCACCATCACCAGCGTTTTACAAATCCAATTGCATTCCCCGCGCCGCTGCGCGAAACCCTCCCAAACAAAATAAACGGGAGAGAGAAAAATGACCGACCTGGAACAATCGCGGCTGAAGGTCGTGCGCGATCATATGGCGTTGGAGATCACCCATGAATGGGATGCGGTGATCGATACGTTCCAGCATCCGCGCTATGAGTTATACGGCAATGGCACGATATTCGACGGCGAGGAAGCGGTGCGCAAATATTTTGCCATGTCGCGGACACCCTTTCCCGACCAGGCCAATGAAGTCATCGCGATCGGCGCGGCAGGCGAGCATGTCGTGCTGGTCGAATTCTGGCTCACCGGCACCCATCTCGGCCCGCTGACCATTGGCGAGCGGGTGATCGAACCGACCGGCGAAAGCTTTCGGGTGCGGATGGCCGCCAGTTTTGAATTTGCGCCGGGGACGGACCGGATCATTTGCGAGCGGGCTTATTTTAGTGATGCGATGATTGCAAAGGAGTTAGGGTTGTGAGGGGGTGGGGGGTGCGGCCAGATCGAGAACGAAATAGTAAATTAGAGCACCGTATCCGTAGTTTCGAACGCTAAAAAAGCTAATTCAGAACGAGCAACGAGGCCATTTAGAACCATACCGTTCCTGTTCGGAACAACATCATCTTGACAAGCCAAGAAGCGAGTCGTATAGCCCTCAATTATCGGAGGATACTATGACGGACAAATCAGTTAGCGCACTACTGGAATTTCTAGATTGGACAGCAGAAAAAGGGATCATGGCCAAGAACACTGTTGGCGGCCGCAAAGCTGCGGTTGGCAACGTGTTAGGAGTCCTTGATCCAGAAGAGAAAGGCGACGTCACCTCCATCGATTTGGATAGCGCGATGACCCGTTTCATTAATTTGGAAGGAAAGAAGTATAATACAAGCAGCTTGAACGTTTACAAAAGCCGGACAAATGCCGCCATAAATGACTTTCTATCCTATATTGATGATCCTCTTTCATTCAAGCCGCACGCTGCGAAAAATGATAAAAAGGGAACAGGAACCAACCCGCCAAAGAAACTTAAGCGGCCAAAAGCATCATCAGTAATGCCAGATGAAACAAGCGCACCAATTTCGATTTCTCAATCAGATTCAGCCAAAGTGTTTCCGATACAGATCCGAGAAAACCTTGTTGTCCGGATTCACGGCCTGCCATTCGACCTTACTCCTGCCGAAGCAGAGAGAATAGCGTCGGTAGTAAAGGCAATGGCTATGACTTAAACAAGAAAGGCCCGAGCAAGCTCGGGCCAATCCATTTTTCTTCATCGGGTACAACGGGGCTCGCCGATGACGAAGCCTAGCTGATCGATTAAAGAAGTGTTGCAATTTCTTTATATACAAATTGGTCATTAAAGCAAGGTAAACAGCGCCCCGAATGAGGTTGCGGTATGAGTAAACGTAAGTTTGCACCACCGCCACCGGGATTCAAATACATCTTTCGCCCTTGGCGGAAGTGTCCGAAAACCGGTGACATCCTGTATGCTAAGAACTTTGGGTTCAAGGCGTGGCCGATCTTAGTACCGGCGTAAAATGAGGAGCGGGCGGCGCAAATAGCCGCCCGCTTCAATCTTGTCAGTCATCAAATGTCTTGAGCGTCTTTTTCCAGTAGACGAATCTCGTTTTTCGTCACTTCCCATTCTCGCTTTAGTATATCCTGACAAACTTCGACCATTTCAAGTCGCGCCGCTGTTGCCGCGACATCTTCAACTTGGTTCCTGTATTCTAGGATACCCGAGAGCGCATGGCGCATGCGTTCGTAATCAGGATCATCTCTATTCATCAGCAATAATATTTTATGGGAATTTCTTGTAATTTGCCGCAACATTTCCACATCTTCAGATACGATTAATCCGCCTTGGATCTCTGAAAAACAATCTCGTAATTGATTTATCCAAGATTGTCGAAACTCGGCCCTTTTTGTGCGTTGAGCGATCAGTGCTTGAAGTACACTATTTTTTCGAGCGACGCGGGCATTGATCACGGCTGCTGCAAAAGCAAAAACCGCTGCACCTAGTGCAGCCGAAGCGGCAATCAAAGCCGCAAACACAGACGGATCAATCCAAGTCATATTTTGTACTCCACCTAATCCGTTGGCAAATAAAGTCACCGTCAGGAGCCCTTAAAAACTTTCGTCGTCTCACTCATACATTCTCGGCCTTTGCCAAAGTTTTGGCGCGAACGGAGCCACACAGCCCAAGTCAGTATAACCCAGAATCTACCGTAATATTACCCCATGCAAAAACAACCCGATTTTGATAGCCTCCCCCACACCCACCACCACAGGGGCATCCACATGACCACCCCCCCCAAAATACCCAACGCCAGGGCCACTGCCTCTGAGGCGCCATCACGATCACCGCGAAACAGGCGGCCAGCCATGTCGATACCCGCGACTGCCGGACGTGCAGGCGCTGGGGTGGCGGGCCGTTTGTCGGAGATTTCGAAGTTTCGAGATATACTTCCCTTCACAAAGCTCGTCATACTGAACTTGTTTCAGCATCCATCGCGCCTGAATCACAGCCTGTGCGCGTGGGGAAATGGACCCTGAAACGAGTTCAGGGTGACGAAATAATGCGGGTTCGATGACAGGCCCCACCCCAACCCCTCCCGTAAATGGGAGGGGCTATGAAGCTCCGCTCAACGCCCTGACCCATAACCCGCGACATGTACCAAGGGCCATATTCAGCGCCCGCTCAGGTCCGTCTATATAGTCTCTACAGGATGGAGACTATCGCATGAAATTATCGACCGGACAGAGGCTCGCGCTGTGCACGCTGCCGATCGCCCTGCTCGGCGCCTGCGCCGGCACGCCCGGCCCCGTCGGCAATAGCGCGGTGCCGGAGCCGGCCAAGGCGGTCGAGCTGGATCGCTATCTCGGCAAATGGTTTGAAATGGCCCGCTATGAAGCGCCGTTCCAGAAAGGCTGCGACGGCGTGACCGCCGATTATGCGCTGCGCGATGACGGTAAGATTTCCGTGGTCAACAGCTGCACCAAAGACGGCAAGCTGAGCACCGCCGACGGCAAGGCGAAGATCGTCGAGGGCAGCGGCAATGCGAAGCTGAAAGTCTCCTTTTTCGGGCCGTTTTACGGCGACTATTGGATACTTGACCGGGCGGATGATTATAGCTGGGCGATCGTTGGCGAGCCGAGCGGGCGCTATCTATGGATGCTGACCCGCGAGGCGCAGCCCGAGGCCGCGACCCGGGCGCTGATCGAGGCGCGAGTCAGGGAGCTTGGCTATGACTGGAATCTGGTGCGGGTGACCGACCAGAGCTGAGAAGGACAGCGCGCGGGGAACCATCTGGCGGCTCGCGCATTATTTGATTGAGCAGGCGGGCTTTGTCGCAGCCAATCCAACGGGCCGGCTATCCGGCGAGACAGAAGGAGAATATCATGGGTGAACTTCTAGACCGGTTGAAGGGCAATGTGAACGAAGCCGTCGGCAAAGCGAAACGCAAGAGCAGCGACCCCGAGGTCCGCGCCAAGGGCGCGGTGCAGGAAATCAAGGGCAAGGCCCAGCAGGTCAAGGCCTCGCTGAAGGCGGAGCTGACCAACGATATCAAATAGTTTGCCCCAGGGCACTAGCTGGCGCCCCTTGTCCCTTTAGGGAAGCGCCAAACGAAAAGCCGGCCCTGCGGGGGGTCGGCTTTTTTTATTTGGTGGTAGTGGGGCGCTGGCTGCGGGGCGCATCGGTTGTCGCCCCGACCAGTCCGTTCGTGCTGAGCTTGTCGAAGCATGGGTGGGAATAGCTGAACCTGCCTCCTAGACACCGTCCTTCGACGGGCTCAGGACGAACGGGGTTTTTCCGCCTCTCGCCCCTAGCCTCTCCCGAACATCCGTTCCGCCCGGACCAGCGCGCGCTGGCTGTAGCTTTTGAGGCGGTTGTCGGCGGGAAAGAGTGGCGGCGAGGACGGGCGCAGGCCGATCTTGCGCAGGCGGCTGTTGAAGCGGCAGGCGTCGGCGTGGTGGAAGCTCCACTCGCTGCGCCAGGTCAGCGACAGCGAGACCGAGACCTCGTCATCGACCTTGACCCAGTGCGGCCCGAGGATCGGCACATAGATCGCCTCGCCGGGGGTGACGGTGATCGGCTGGCCGCGGTCGGCCCATTCGTCGCGCCACGACAGGTTGCGCGGGCCGCCGTTGAAATATTGTTCGAAAAAGCGGGCGCTGATCATCTCTTCATCACCGGCGGGAAAGAAAGTCATCGTCTTGCTGCCGCGCGCCTGGAACAGGATATTATAGTCCGGATCGAAATGCAGCGGCGTCACCGCGCCGGGCGAGGAGATGAAGATGAAGCCCTCGAGCCGCATCATCTTGCCGGTGCGCGGCTCGACCACCGGCTCGATCGCCGCCAGCACGTCGCGCATCAGCTGCGCATAGGCGGGGTCCTGATCGATGGTCTTGAGCAACACCCAGGAGCCGGCGCTGTCGATCTGCGCGATCGTCTGGTGGACGTCGAGGCCGGTATAAGGCGTCTCGTCATTGCTGATGCCGAGCGGCAGGTCGGTCGCGGCGTTAAACTCGATCGATTCCGGGCGCAGCCGGTGAGCGAGCGCGGCCAGTGCGTCGAGCTGCAGCAGCGGGTGGTCGGCGATCTGGTGCTGCAGATGGCGCGGGGCAAGCGGATAGGCAGCGGCGAGCGCGTCGATCGTCTCGGGAGAGAAAGGCTGGCTGTCCATCGCTATGGTCCTGCTGCTGGTCAGGTCTGCGGGACTAGCGGGCGCGGGTTAAGATAGTGCAAAGCCTTGCCTTGCCGGACCCATTCTCCGCCAGAGCGCCAGTCCGTTTGTATTGAGCGCCAACCCGTGATTGCGGCGGGAACGAACCGGCCGTTCGCGGCTTATATAGACTGTGCAGGCAACAACGCCTGCATCCCCCACCGGCCGGACAACCGGCCACAACAGAAGGACCATGAAAATGGGCGAATTTGTAGACAAAGTAAAAGGCAATGTGAACGAAGCCGTTGGCAAGGCCAAACAGAACAGCAATGACCCTGAAACCCGCGCCAAGGGTGCGGCTCAGGAAACCAAGGGCAAGGCCCAGCAAGTCAAGGGCTCCGTCAAAGGCGCTCTCGGCGACAAGGTCTAGCACACACCCCCTCCCTGAACCCGGCCCTGCCCGCCCTCCCCCCTCCCCCCGGCGCGCAGTGCCAGAAAAGAAGCCGTCCCTCACGGGGCGGCTTTTTTGTTTGGGGGTGTTGATCGCTGGGGGTGCACACACGGCACACCAGCCGTTCGTGCTGAGCCTGTCGAAGTACGAGTGGGACTAGCTGACTTTCGACCTAAAGACGCCAACCCTTCGACAGGCTCAGGGCGAACGGGTTTATCTCGCTAACACGTTCTAGGAACAGGCCTCGACATATCCCAGCACCGGCATCGTGCCGACATGGATCTGGCTGACCTTGCCGTCGCTGCCGATTTCGAAGCGGAGCGCGGGGTCGCCGCTGGCGGCATTGGGGGCGGTCAGATATTTGCCCGGCGCGTCGACATATTTATGCGGCGTAGCGGGAAAGGGGAAATATTGCTTCACCGATGCTTCGCTCGCCCCGGGGCCAATGCCCTCGGCCAGCTTGACCTGCGAGCCCTCGCCAACCGAGATGCGGCGCACCTTGCCCTCTTCGACAATCGCATAAGCATCGGGATAGTCGGGCGAGGATATCACGCGGCACATATCCGAAGCCTGCGCACCCTCCGCGCTCCAGCGGCTGCCCGAGGGCACCGCTTGCCCGATCCGCAGATCGCCAAGACCGGCGAGCGTGAGGGTGTTTACCGATGGCGCGGGATCGCTAGCGGGGGCAGTCTTCTCCGGAGCCACCGGCGGTGCGGGCGTCACAGAAACAGTCTCGTCCGCAGACGGCTCAGGGTCGGGGGAGGACTGCGACGAACAGGCCGCCAGCAGCGCGAGCGGGATCAGGGAGAGAGTTTGTTTCATATTGGGTTTACGCCTTGGTCGGGGAATGGTTGCGCCTGTGCCGATACCTTCATTTGATTGCAATGCATTCAAAACAGGGAGTTTTTGAGGAAGGCTCGCCGTACACGATTTTTCAACCGTTCTCGGGCATGATGCGCGCAGGAGAAGTGGAAGAAAAAAATGGACGAACCGATGGCCTTCATCCTGTCGAACCTGCCCGGGCTAGTGGCTCTGGTGATAGCGTTCATGCTGGGAACTGCGGTTGAACAATATCGCGTCAAAGCACGGCGGGCCGAGTGGCGCGCGAAAAATGGCTGGAAATTTCGCAAGAAAAAACCGGTGACGCGCGCCGATTTCGCGGCTGGCCAGCTCAAGACCGTCAGTCAGGCCCCTTTCACCTCCCGTCCGCTGCTCAACAAGTCAGAGGCCAACGTCTTCACCGCGCTCGACAAGGCGGTGATCGCGCGCAATCCCGGCTGGCAGGTGATGGCGCAAGTCTCGCTCGGCGAGTTTCTCGCCAGCCCCGACAAGAACGCCTTTCTGAGCGTCAATTCCAAGCGGATCGATTTCGCGCTGATGGACGACCGCTGCTGCGTGGTTCACGCGCTCGAATATCAAGGATCGGGCCACCATGTCGGCAACTGCGCCCCTGCCCGCGATGCGGTGAAAAAGGAAGCGCTGCGCAAGGCGGGGATTGGCTATCACGAGGTGGTTGCGGGGCATACGACAGCGGGGGAGCTAAGGGCGCTGGTGGAGAAGTTGGTGCCGGTGGGTTGAGGGAACAGCGGAAAAAAGTGCACTGTCACCGTAATGCTGGCAAAACTGCTCTGCCGGTGTAGACTCTAGCAAGAACACTTTAACTTCAGTGTGAGAAAATAGAACATAGCAAAATAAAATATGAATAATAATAATTTGACATTATATTACTTTTGTTGCCTCTTATTAGGAAAACAGGAGACAGGATTTGTCATTTCCATATTTACCTAGTGCCGGCATTTTCCAACAGGCTGTAGACCAGTTTCGTAAGTCAATCCCATCAACTGTTGATGCTGCGACTTTGAAAAAACTAGGAATCGCTCCCAGCAACGAAGGATATATAATAAACACTCTAAAATTCTTAGGTGTTGTCGATGTGGAGAATAATCGCACCGACAAAGGTCACGACCTCTTTACTACTCACGATGACAGTGAGTTTCAAAAAGGCTTGGCTTCCATTGCGAAAGAAAAATATTCAGAATTATTCGATATTCGCGGCGACGAGGCCTGGAAGCTTGATCGCGATGCCCTAATATCGTTTTTTCGTACCAGCGACAAAACAAGTGAAATTGTCGGAAAAAGGCAAGCAATTGCATTCATTGCGATAGCGTCCATTGCAGGACAACGCGACGAGGAAATTCAAACACGAAAAACTCGTACCAGGAAGGGGATCGCACCTGCTGCTCAAAAAGCAGAAAAATCCGGCACCAAAGCAGTTAAACCCGCCATTCAAACACCGATACCTTCTGCTCCCAATTCAAGCGATGTTGGCCTTACTGTGAGAATTGAAATTAACTTGCCTGCAAATGGATCTCAAGCGACCTATGATAATATTTTTCAAAGTATCCGTAAGAATTTATTCCCGTGAGGATAAGATACTTTGAACGAGTAGTTCGACGTGCTGGGATTGTATCACAACAGAAAGAAGACGAAGAAGGAGTATCCAATCATCCATTCTTCGATCGCTCGATATATGATCGCTTTCCACCTAAAGTAAAAAAATTATTTGATGATGCTCACTATTCTGAAGCAACATTTGAGGCGTTCAAGTTTTTGGACAAGAGGGTCGCAAAATTGGCTGGTTCTCGCGAATCTGGCCAAAAGCTTATGATGCAAGCATTGTCAGAAACGGGTGCGATTAAATTGAATAACTTAAGTAACGATTCTGAACTAGACGAACAGAATGGATACAAGTTTCTATTCGCAGGAGCGATGAGTGCAGTTCGAAATCCAAGAGGTCACGAATACGATTTCAATGACTCGATCGAATCCTGTTTAGACCACCTTAGCTTAGCATCGTTTCTCATTAGAAGATTAGAACAGGCAGGATATGAATTAGATTAAGATTGTTATGACAATTGCTAAGCACGTCCGAATTTATGATGACAGTACACCCCTCCTAAAAAATCAAGCCACTTCTAAATCTCGTATCTTGTCCGGCGGGTCACTCCCCTCGCCGCTGCGCCACGATCTTGATCTCGACCACGCCGTCCGCCTCGTAGAGTGCGCTGATGCCGATCGCGGTCCAGGTGGCGAACGGGGCTTTGACATAGCGGTTTTTTACCTCGACCATTTCGTTGATCGAGCTTTGCAGGTCGGTGTGATAGCTGGTCAGGTCGACGACATCATCCCAGCTGACCCCGGCCCGTTCCAGCGTCCGGCTGATCCGGTCGAAGGCGCGGGTGAAAGCGGGTTTCAGGTCACTCTCTCCGGGCTCTGGCGTGACGATCACGCCGGACAGATAGACTTTGTCCCCGGCGATCACCGCATCGGCGTAACCGACCGCTGACTGGAAGGCGAGATTCCCGGCATCTTCCGGCATGATGACGTCTTTGGCGTCCTTCGCCTGTAGCGGCGGCGCAGCCATGACCAGCAGTGGCAGGACCATCCAAAATTTTCGCATATTGTTTACCCCCCTTTGATTGTACCGACTCGCTGGCGGAAAAGGCCAGCCGTTGCAGGGGGTTATACTGTACTCTTAGGCTGGCTGTCGTCAAGCGGGCGGGTGCGGGGGCGGTTTTCGGAGTGTGCATGATATTCGCTCGTCATCCTGAACTCGTTTCAGGACCTCGAACGACAGTGCGCAATCTCACGGGGTCCTGAAACGAGTTCAGGATGACGGTGCCGCCTTAGGATGACGGAGAACTTCGGTTCAGAATGATCAGGCCCGCTCGAAATGAGAAGACCTGATCATGCTGTCCCGTCATTCCTTCAGCGCATAAGCGACAATGGCGTTGGCATGGCCGTGGCCGATGTCATGCTCGTCCTTGAGCATGGCAACCAGTTCCATATGCTTGGCCGGCAAGCGGCTGCGCACGAGGCCCAGCCAATGGTCGATCGGCTGACCGTATTTCTTCTCGATCGATGGAAAATAGGACGCCGGTCCCTTCACCTTTTCGTCTGTCATTAGCTCACCTCGTCTTCTGGCAAATACAAGCGATCCCCCTTGTCCTTATAGACCTTGGCCATCTCGCGCATCCCCTCTTCCGCTGCGGCCTTACTCGCGGCTGCGGTGTCTGCGCCCAGTTTCTCGCTGGCGATAAAGCCTTCGGCGCTCTGGTTCTGTTTGCTGGCAAAATCGCGGACCTCTTGCGAGATTTTCATCGAACAGAATTTCGGCCCGCACATCGAGCAGAAATGGGCGGTCTTGGCGCCTTCTGCCGGGAGTGTCTGGTCGTGATATTGCATCGCGGTTTCGGGGTCGAGGCTGAGGTTGAACTGGTCGCGCCAGCGGAACTCGAAACGGGCTTTTGACAGCGCATCGTCGCGGACCTGAGCCGCCGGGTGGCCCTTGGCGAGATCGGCGGCGTGGGCGGCTAGCTTGTAGGTGATCACGCCGACCTTGACGTCGTCGCGGTCTGGCAGGCCGAGATGTTCCTTGGGCGTGACATAGCAGAGCATCGCGGTGCCATACCAGCCGATCTGGGCGGCGCCGATGCCGCTTGTGATATGGTCATAGCCGGGCGCGATGTCGGTTGTGAGGGGGCCGAGCGTGTAGAAAGGCGCTTCGCCGCAGACGGCTAGCTGCTTTTCCATATTCTCCTTGATCTTGTGCATCGGCACATGGCCGGGGCCTTCGATCATCACCTGTACGTCCGACTTCCACGCGCGGTGGGTCAGTTCGCCGAGCGTGTAGAGTTCGGAGAATTGCGCTTCGTCATTGGCGTCGGCAATCGAGCCGGGGCGCAGGCCGTCGCCGAGGCTGTAGGCGATGTCATAGGCCTTCATGATCTCGGTGATGTCGTCGAAATGTTCGTAGAGGAAGCTTTCCTTGTGATGGGCAAGGCACCATTTCGCCATGATCGATCCGCCGCGCGAAACGATGCCGGTGACGCGCTTGGCGGCCATCGGCACATAAGGCAGACGGACGCCGGCGTGGATGGTGAAATAGTCGACGCCCTGCTCGGCCTGCTCGATCAATGTATCGCGGAAAATTTCCCAGGTCAGGTCCTCGGCAACGCCGCCGACTTTTTCCAGCGCCTGATAGATCGGCACGGTGCCGATCGGCACGGGGCTGTTGCGGATGATCCATTCGCGGGTGTCGTGGATATTGCGGCCGGTGGACAGATCCATGACCGTGTCGGCGCCCCAGCGGATCGACCAGACCATCTTGTCGACTTCGTTGGCGACGTCGGAAGCCACCGCGCTATTGCCGATATTGGCGTTGATCTTGACGAGGAAATTGCGTCCGATCGCCATCGGTTCGGATTCGGGGTGATTGATATTGTTCGGAATGATCGCCCTGCCCCGTGCAATTTCGTCGCGGACGAATTCCGGCGTGACATAGTCGGGGATCGACGCGCCGAAGCTTTCGCCGTCGCGCTTATATTCCTTGAGCCGCTCGCGCCCGAGATTTTCGCGCTCGGCGACATATTCCATTTCAGGGGTGATGATGCCCTGACGCGCATAATGCATCTGGGAGACATTGGCGCCGGCTTTGGCGCGCAGCACCTTGCGGCGGACATTGGGGAACGGCGCAACGCCGCCGGAGCGGTCGGGGCCAAGCTGGCCATTGTCTTCCGGCTTGATCTCGCGCTGGTCGACTTCCTCGACATCGCCGCGCGCCTTGATCCACGGGCTGCGCAATTCGTTGAGGCCGGTCTTGATATCGATCAAAGCCTGCGGATCGGTATAAGGCCCGCTGGTGTCATAGACGCGGATCGGCGCTTCGCCGCCCTCAAGATGAATCTCGCGCATCGCCACGCGGATGCCGCTGCCGCTATGCGCTGCGACATGGACTTTTTTCGAGCCACTGATCGGGCCGGTGGTTACGCCGATTTCGGTTTTTGCTGGTAGGTCAGCCATAATATTCTGCTTTCTGTAAAGGTTAAACTTGGAGCCGGACGAGACCGGCGAAAATTGCGGCGAAGCCGAAGACGATCGCGAAGATCGCCCAGGCGCGTGATCCATTGGCCATCATCCTGCTGGCGAGGCCCATGAACCAGTCGCCGACCGCGAGGATCAACAATCCCTCGACCACAATCCAGCCGCCGATGACGGTGATCAGGATCGACAGCCAGTCGGACGGATTGAACGGATTCAGGAGATAGATGATCGCGCCAAGGCTCAGGACAACTATGCCGGTGACGAACTGGAGCCCGCTGCTGGTCTGGATTTCGCGGACCATTTTGGACCAGAAACCGGGATTGCGAAATTCGCCGACGCCGGCGGCCAGACCATAAAGGCCAAAAAATAGGGTGATCCACCCGGTGATATCGCCTGCACTGCCCATCGCCTCTCTCCTTCTGTCCTGATGGAGAAAGAGCGTGTCGGGATAACCGGATGACCGCTCCCTCCCTACGCCGGTGAGCCCGCGTCTGCGAAGCCGGATCAGGTTCTGCGGGTCGGGCGACGTTACGCGCCCCTCTCAGTCAAACGACTCCCCGGGGAATGGGTGGATGTTAGGGCGAAGCGGAGAGCAGGTCCAGTGAAGTTTACAGACCGGGGTCGCTCAACCAAAGGGCGTGGCGAGATTTCCTAGAATGTATAGCCTATGCCGATCGCGCCAAACCACTGGTCAGCGCTGCCGCGGATCGATGTGACCGGCGACCGTTTTGGATCGCCGAGCAACCGCGAATAGCTGCCCAGAAAAATCAGACCGAAACCGCCGTTGGTCGCGTCGCCATCGAGATCGACCGCGGTGAGCATCGTCGCGCCGACATTCTTCCAGCCGCTGTCAGCGGTGAAAGTCGGCAGGCCGCTAGCGGCTGATCCGGCTGGCGAAATGCTGAAATAATAATCGGCATAATTGTCATCGACATATTCGCCGCTGATCGCGAGGCTGGTGATAACACCGCGACTGAGCGGGGTAAAATAGGTCAGGCTGGGGAAGATGACCATGCCGTCATGCGCGCCAGCAACATCCCATCGCAGATCGACCTGCGCGGTCAGCGAGTCATAGGGATTGAGCACGCGATTGATCTGGATACCTGCAAAAGGTCCCACTTCAACTGCGAAGTCGAGCTTTCCCAGAGATCTTACCACTGGGTCCTTGATCGAATTTTGCCGATCAAAACGGGCCCGCACCACGGGGCCCAATATGAAGTCGACTTTCGCGCCTTTCTGATCCGGAATGAAGTCGAGCGCGATGCCAGGGCCGCGCGGCTGGAAATCGACGCCTTGGAAGCTGCCCAATATCACCGGCAGCGGAGAAATAGCATAATCGTCCGAACCTTCGTAGCTGGGGCCGGCCGCGATACCGATGCCTGCTGTCAGATAATCGCCGTCAAAGACAGAGCTTTCGACCGGCAACGGCGCCGGGTCTTCCTGCGCCAGAAGCGGGGACGATATCCCGAGGCCGAGAGAGAATAATGCAGTACGGCTCAGGACATTCAGATTTTTCAAGACGGTTCCCCATGTTATTTCGTAACGGTCCAACGCGCGGACGGCGGAACGGTTGCATCCCGATATAGTCGTCGCTCCCGCATATGGCAAAAAGCTTCTAGGACAACTGTCCCTGAGCAATCAGGTCCTGCAGCGCTTCAACGCATTGCTGATCCACCGCCGTACCCGTTTCGCTTTGCAAGATCGCCATCGCTTTTTCGGATGACATGGCCGACCGGTAGGGCCGGTCGGTAGTCAGGGCATCATAAATATCCGCGACCGTGATGATCCGCGATTCCAGCGCGATACTGCGTTCATCGAGACCAAGCGGATAGCCTTTGCCGTCGAGCCGTTCATGATGCGAACCGGCGATCATCGCCATATCGCTCATCACGCCAATCTGCCCGAGAATATTGGTCGTCAGCGCCGCATGGGATCGCATCGTTTCCCATTCTTCGGCATCGAGCTTGCCCGGTTTTTCGAGAATCGAACTGCTTACGCCCAATTTTCCGACATCATGCAAAATGGCAGCACGGCGCAGCACCCGGCGGGATGCAGCTCCCATTCCCAATATTTCAGCAATTTTATCTGCGATCATCCCGACCCGGGCACTATGGCCAGCGGTGTCGGGGCTTTTGGCATCAATTACATAGCCAAATGCAAAACAGATATCGTCGAGATAATCCTCGTCCACATTGATATATTGCGCAGCCGGTTCAAGCGCCCATAGTTGTTCAGGCAGATCCTCGAGCGCCAGTTCTTCCCAAAAGCCAACGGCTTCCGATAATTTCTCAAACAGGGCGCAGAGCTTTGGATCGAGCCAGCTTCCTGCTCGATTACGGACTTCTGCAAGCGCAGCATCCTTGCCCCTGGCCGTATAAAAGACGTCGACTACCTGAGCCAGCAGAGCGATCCGGCCGCCCAGATGAATATTGGAGCCGGCAATACCAAGAGGCAGCCCGCCTCCGTCCCAATGTTCGTCAAGATGGGCAATGGCCTGAGCGACATCTTCGGACAAGCGCAATCGCCGGGCGATATCCGCACCACGCGAGCAGCGGGTTGCCATGATATCGGTCATGATCTCACCGACATTTTCAGTGAGATTACATAAAGCCTGTTCGCGCACCTCCGGTGTCGCGTCAACGCCGACTGCGCCGCCCACAAATGCGCCGAAATCTTCCGGTTGCGGGCCGATCAGCTTGAAATCATGCTTCAGCTTGCGGTCGTCGCCGGCGAACATCTCGCTAACCCGCGCCGCATTGGCGCTGCAACCAAGGTCTTTGAGCAGAACCGCATAATAGATATCTCGCAGTTCGTCTCCGTTCAATCCCATCGCCATCGCCACTTGCGTACCGATCCAGCAGGCGCGGATACTGTGCCCTGCGGGCTGTCCTTCGGTAAGGTCCAGCGCATAGGAAAAGGCACCGAGAATTTCCGCCAATCGCGATTGGCCGGAACTGTCGTTCGCTTTAAAATATGCGTGGCTGGATTGAAACATTTCCGATGGCTCCTGTCTGCCCCGGTATATGGCCCTGCCAATCCTATTAAGCGGTTAATTTTTGGGGGATCAAAGGATATATTTCATGTGTACCGAATAACGCACATCGTCGGCGCCAAGGGTGAATTGAGCGGATTTGAACTTTGGCGGTCCCATCCCGATTTTGGGGTTGCGCGAAAAGCCGAAACCCTCCCGCGGCAGGAACAGTCGCAAGTCCATTTTCCCATTGGCATTTTCGTCGTGAATCAGCGCTACGGCGTAGGTTCCGGGTTTCACGCCGGCGATTTTAATGGAGTCCGCATTGGCCGCCGCAATTTTCAGTTTGCGGGCCTTTTTATCCTTGGTACAATCCGGAAAATAGTCGGGATCGGTGCTCAAGCAGACCAGAACATTGCCCTTTTCGGAGCGAAGGCCGGTTATCGCCAGGTCAACCGAAGCCGCAATGGCCGGCGTCGTCGCGGCCGGTGCTTCACTTGCCGAAGCGCTTGCCCCGAGGACCGCCGCCGAAACTGCTGCCAGGATCGGCAAGGCCGACATCCGTGCCGCAAATTTTGTCCCAAAAGCGGAAATATAACCCATAATTACCTCTGTAATATTCGTGATGTTTCTCGTGATGGGTCGCGGTTATCAGCCACTGTCCCAATCTACCCTGAACAAGCCAGCGCGGAAACATCTCCCACCCCATATGATTGGACACGCCCATAAGCGTCATGGTCAGCAATACCAAACCCAAAACGCCGACGTGAATCGGTATCGCGATGACCAGAGCGGGGATGACGACCGCTCCGCTAATTGCCTCGACCGGGTGGAAGCTCATCGCCGCCCATGCCGTGGGAGGGCGACTGTCATGATGGACCGCATGGGCAATCTTGAACCATCGCGGCCGGTGAAACAGCCGGTGGGTCCAGTAGAACCATGTGTCGTGCAGGACCAGATAGAGAAAATATGACAGCGGCAAATACCATAGCGGGTAGAGGTTCGGATCGGTGTAGATCTTCGTCCAGCCTGCATTCTGCCAGCCCCATGCGACAATGCCAGCAGGCACGCCGTAAATCGCGGCGGACAGCAGAGACCAGCGGATTTCCCGGCCAATCTGGGGTTTCAACTGGTCATAGTGGCCGGGCCGCACCCGACCCGTCAGCCAGGCAAAGAAACCGCTGCTCAGCAGATAGCGTCCGCCGACGATAAAAGTCATCGCGAGAGCGGAAATTAGAACCGGTAGAGCATATTCCATCGGCAGGGAATATGCCGCCGGTCGCCGCTGAGCAAGGCCTAAAGCATGAACCGACTACCTGCTTTCAGACAGGCTTTCCACGGCATTCGCGTTCGGCTAGGGATATGGGATGCCGAGCAAAATGCCCAATTCACCACCCTATGATTTGGCGATCGCCGGGGGTGGTCTGGCGGGTGGTCTGCTAACACTGGCGCTGGCAAAATTGCGGCCCGAACTGAATATCGCGCTGATTGAGGCCGAGGATCATTTTGGCGGCAATCATATCTGGTCCTTTTTCGAAAGCGACGTTGAACCTGAGCATCGCTGGCTGGTCGAGCCGCTGATCTCCCGCCAGTGGAGCAGCTATGATGTGCATTTCCCGAAATATAGCCGCACGCTCGGCAATGGCTATTATTCGATCGAGTCACGAAATCTCGACCGGGAATTGCGCAAGCGCCTGCCCGCCGGAGCGCTGAAGAGCGGGCAAAAAGTGGCGAAGGTCGAACCCGGACTTGTCCAGCTTTCAGATGGCGGAAAAATTACGGCGAAAGCGGTGCTCGATGTGCGCGGTGGCGGCGACATTTCTGCGCTGGATATCGGCTGGCAGAAATTTTGCGGCCAGATGCTCAGGCTGAAACAGCCGCACGGACTGGAGCGACCAGTCATTATGGATGCGACGGTCGAGCAGATTGACGGCTATCGCTTCGTCTATTGCCTGCCGTTCAGCGACACCGAGATTTTCGTCGAAGACACTTATTATGCCGACACAGCAGCGCTCGACAGCGCCACCTCCCACTGCCGAATTGTCGAATATGCAGCCGCGCGGGGATGGGAAATCGAAACGGTAACCAGCGAAGAAAAAGGCCAGCTTCCAGTGATTTATGGAGGGAACTTCGAAGCCTTCTGGAACGCCAACAAGAGCGTCGATGCCCGTGCCGGCGCCCGGGCGGCGCTGATCCAGCCGATTACCAGCTATTCCCTGCCAATGGCGGTCCGGACCGCGATCCTGATCGCCGAGATGCCCGAAATCAGCCAGAGCAAACTCGACAAAATGCTGCGCGATCTTGCGACACAACATTGGAAAGACGGCAAATTCTATCGGCTGCTCTGCGCCTTCCTGTTTCTTGGTGCCGATCCCGAGAAACGTTACAAGACACTGGAACATAGCTATGCCAAGAGCGAACCGTTACTCGCCCGCTTTTATGCCGGAAAATCGACCTGGATGGACAAGATCAGCCTGCTGACCGGCAAACCGCCCATTCCGGTGTCCCGTGCCATTCGCCTTTTGTTAAAATTTAGATGAGTATTCCTGTTACATGAGTGATGTTGCAAAATCGCAGAGCGAATTGTTCAAGAAAGCGGCCGTGATCGGGTCCGGCTTTGGCGGCCTCGCGCTCGCCATCCGCCTGCAATCGGCCGGTATCCAGACCACCATATTGGAAGGCCGCGACAAGCCGGGCGGGCGGGCTTATTATTGGGAAAAAGAGGGCTTTATCTTTGACGGCGGCCCGACCGTCATCACCGATCCCGATTGTCTGTCGCAGCTGTGGGAACTGACCGGCAATGATATGGCGAAAGATATCGAGCTGATGCCGGTATCACCTTTCTACCGACTCAACTGGCCGGACGGCACCAATTTCGACTATGTGAATGATCCCGAAGAGCTTTACGCCAATATCGCGGCGATCGAACCGGATGATGTCGAAGGCTACAAGAAATTCCTAGAATATAGCGGCGGGCTATACGAGGAAGGCTATGTCAAGCTGGGTACCAAGGCGTTCCTCGATTTCAAGTCGATGATCAAGGCGGCCCCTGCCCTGATGAAATATGAAGCCTATCGCTCGGTCTACGCCAAAGTGGCCAGTTTTGTAAAAAACGAGAAATTGCGCGAATTCTTGTCCTTCCAGTCGCTGCTGGTCGGTGGCAATCCGATGAAGACCAGCGCGATTTACGGCCTGATCCACAAGCTGGAACGGCTCGGCGGGGTCTGGTTTGCCAAGGGGGGGACCAACATGCTGGTCACCGCGATGGTCAAGCATTTCGAACGGATCGGCGGCGTAATCCGGCTCGATGATCCGGTGACGAGCATCGATACAATCGGCGACCGCGCCTCCGGGGTCACCTGCAAATCGGGCTGGAGCGAGCGCTTTGATGCCGTCGCCTCCAACGCCGATATCA
The DNA here is from genome assembly GCF_963975555.1 of uncultured Parasphingorhabdus sp. Lineage (GTDB taxonomy): Bacteria > Pseudomonadota > Alphaproteobacteria > Sphingomonadales > Sphingomonadaceae > Parasphingorhabdus. The sequence goes on from NZ_CAXBHH010000011.1 coordinate 23,043, forward strand.
TGCACAGCTACCGCGACCTGCTCGGGCATAAACATCGCAGCGCGACCGTCACGGAAAAGCTGAAGAAGAAGAAATATTCGCCTTCGCTGTTCGTCGTGCATTTTGGCCTGAAGGGCAGCTGGCCGGGTATCCCGCACCATATGATCCTGTTCGGGCCGCGCTATAAAGGGTTGCTAGAGGATATTTACGACAATGGCGTGCTGCCGAGCGATTTCTCGCTCTACCTGCACCATCCCACGGTCACCGATCCGGAAATGGCGCCCGAAGGGCATAGCACTTTCTACGTGCTAGCCCCGGTACCGCATCAGGGCAAGTTGCCGATCGACTGGGAGGTCATGGGACCGATCTACAAGAAACGCATTCTCGATGAAATCGGGCACCGGCTGATCCCCGATATCCATGACCGGATCATCACCAGCTTTCACTATACGCCGCAGGATTTCGGCACGGACCTCAATGCCCATCTCGGCAGCGCGTTCAGCCTAGAGCCGCTGCTCACGCAAAGCGCGTGGTTCCGCGTACACAATCGCGACGATATCATCGACAATCTCTATTTCGTCGGCGCCGGCACCCATCCGGGCGCGGGTATCCCCGGCGTGGTCGGCAGCGCCAAGGCAACCGCCGAATTGATGCTGGAGGATATGGGAGAGGCGCGATGAACCGCAAAAATCTTGTCCTTCACGCCAGAAAGAGCATCGAACGCGGGTCGAAATCTTTCTCCCGGGCCTCGAAACTATTCTCCAGACCGACGCGCGAACGTACCTGGCTGCTCTACAGCTGGTGTCGCGCCTGTGATGATCTGGCCGACGGACAGGATCATGGTCACGGCATGTCCACAGTCGCCAACCCGGAAAAAGCGATCGCGGCCATGCGGATGATGACGCGGCGTGCGCACGGCGGTGAACAGACCGGAAATCCGCCGTTCGATGCCTTTGGCGTCGTTGCGCAGGAATGTAATATCCCCCTTTCTCTGGCGAATGACATGATCGACGGCTTTGCGCTGGATGCCCGGGGCTGGCGGCCGGAAACCGGAAATGATCTGCTGCAATATTGCTATCATGTCGCCGGAACCGTCGGTTGCATGATGGCGGTAGTGATGGGCGTTCCGGCCAACGATCAGGAAGTGCTCGATCGCGCCTGTGATCTCGGACTGGCGTTCCAGCTAGCCAATATTGCGCGGGACGTCGCCGAGGATGCGCAGGCCGGACGCTGCTATTTGCCAAAAGCATGGCTCGCCGAAGCGGGCATTAATCCCGATGACATCATGAACCCGGACCACCGGGACGCGCTCATCACCCAGATCAACGGGCTTTGCGATCTGGCGGGCGAATATGAGCGTTCCGCGCGGGTCGGCGCTGCAAACCTGCCCTTCCGGTCGCGCTGGGCTGTGCTGGCCGCTGCCGGTATTTACGGAGATATTGCGCGCGCGATCAAAAAGAGCGACGGCGCTTCGCTGGACAGACGGATATATACCAGCAAGGTTAAAAAACTGGGCTGGATAGTGAAAGCTTTTGGCCAGGCGATGTTCAAATCGACCAAGCGCGACCGTCAGGGGCTCTGGACAAGAGAGCGCGCGATCCGTCCAGCCTAGTGGCTGGCGCCGTTTTCGGTAACATATTTGCCGATACGCTTCACCGCCTCGCCAAAGAGATTTTCCGAACAGCACAATACCCCGAGCGCTTTGCCGTGAGTGCCGTTGTAAACCAGAGTTTCGCCGAGCGCATTGGTGACGCTGGCCCCCGCTTCGGTGGCAATCACATGGGCAGCGGCGATATCCCATTCGTGGCCCCAACGGGTCGAGGCCACAACATCTGCCCGGTCATCCGCAACCATCGCCATTCTCAGCGCAATGCTGTTTGGCTTCGGCACAACAGTGAAATTGAGTCCGGGCGGCAGCTCTTCCGCCGGAATGCGGCAGCCGTCATATTGCTGAACATGGCTGGCGATCAAGGCCCTGCCATTCACTTCGGCATGACTGCCCGCCTTGGCAATCCAGACCTCCTGCATAGCCGGAGCGACGAGTATTCCGAAAACCGGAGAGTCATTCTGGACCAGAGCGACCGAGACGCACCAGCCGGTCTTGCCGGCGACAAAATCCTTGGTGCCGTCGATCGGATCGACCACCCAGGTCAGTTCGTCGCCAGCACCGCTATGATCGATATGGGTTTCTTCCGAGAGCCATCCGGCTTCGGGAAGCATTTTTTCGAGCTCCAGTCGCAAGAACCGGTCGACCGCCAGGTCGGCGTCGCTGACAATCTGTCCGGGTGACTTTTCCCAGGTCTTGTCGGCCTTTTTACCGAGCTGCCAGTCGCGCATGGCGAGCGCCCCGCCCTCTTGGGCGATCGCGATGACCCGGTCAAAATCGATATCAGCCACAAGTTTCTCCGTTCGCCCCGATCTTGTCGAGGGGCGCTTCTGTTCCGATAGGCGTGGTTCGACGGGCGTACCACTAACGGATTTGTTCAGCCGCCCGCCACCGTCATGCTGTCGGTGCGCAAGGTCGGCGCGTTGATGCTATAACGATATTCCAGATCATCGGCCGCAATCAGGCTCTTGAACATGTCTTTCAGATTGCCGGCAATAGTGATTTCCGAGATCGGCGGCCCGATCTGCCCATCGACGATCAGGAAACCGCCTGCGCCCCGGCTATAATCACCAGTCACCGGGTTGACGCCCATGCCGATCAGTTCGGTAATATAGACGCCGTGCTTGATATCCTTGATCAGCTCCGCCTTGCTGACCGAGCCATTGCCCATATGCAGGTTGGTCACGCTCACGCCCGGTGCACCACCGACACCGCGCGAGGCATGTCCGGTTGGTTGCAGTCCCAACTGGCGAGCGGAAGCGCTTTCCATCAGCCATTGAGTCAGGCGACCATTGTCGATCAATTTGGTCTTAGCGGTGGGCAAGCCTTCGCCGTCAAACGCCTTTGACCGGAGACCGCGCTTGCGGTGGGGGCAATCGATGATGTTCAGGGCGCTGTCAAACACCTGCGTGTCCAGCGCATCGAGCAGAAAACTGGTTTTGCGCGCAATCGCACTACCGGCAATGGCGCCGACAAAATGGCCGAGCAGGCTGTTGCCGACGCGAGAATCAAAAACGACGGGCATCGCACCAGAGGCAAAATCCACCGGGTTGAGCCGCGAAACGGCCCGTTCTCCCGCTTCCTTACCTATATTTTCAGGATTCTCGAGATCTTCGAGAAAGCGCACGCTGTCATAGGCATAGTCGCGTTCCATACCATCGCCTTCCCCGGCAATAACGCTGGCTGACAGGCTGTAGCCGCTGGTGGAATAAGCGCCGGAGAAACCGTGGCTAGTCGCCAGTGCAACGATGCTGCGACCGGCGCTGGCGCCACCACCTTCGCTATTGCTAACGCCCTCGACGGATCGGGCTGCATCCTCTGCCTTTAACGCCAGTTCGCGCAACAGCTCGGGTTCCGGGTTCTGGCCGTCATCTCCGTCGATCGGATGCGGCTCTGATTTCAGCAGCAATTCTTCGGGAGCCAGACCGGCATATTGGTCTTCCGGTGCCTCTCTGGCCATATCCATAGCGCGTCCGACCAGAGCGGACAGGATTTTCGGATCCATATCGGAGGAAGACACGGTCGCCGAACGCTTGCCGACAAAAACCCTCAGGCCGATTTCTTCGCCTTCGGACCGTTCAACATCTTCCAGATTTCCGAGACGGATTTGCACCTGCGTCGCGGCATCGCAGACATAGATGGCGTCGGCAGCGTCAGCACCGGCTTTTTTGGCTTGGGATATAAGGGCGTCGGCGCGATCCTGCGCTTCTGTAGGTTTTAGCATATGCCGGACATAGGTGCGGCACCCTACAAGGTCAACGATGTGGTGTTAATTGGTGAAGAAACGATCGCCGGTTTTAAGCGCCCGTTTTTAGAGCATGGGTCCAACGGTCTTGATCACACCGACGAAGACAAAGGGCAAACCGATAGCCAGCACCCACAGGAGTATCTGATCGGACCGGAATTTTGCGGCAATGCTCTGCTCGGTCAGGCCGCTGCTGCCGATATCTGCCCATCGCTTTTCAAATTTTCGGCAGAAAGGGATGATCACCGCAACCAGCACAACCAGACCGAAATAGGGAGCGATCGACATGCCGCTGGTTTCTATAAAGCTGAGCACGAAGAAAATCTGCATCATTGTGTAGACCAACAAGGCGGCAGCACAATTGTTGCTCATCTTCTTGTCCCAGCGAACGGCTGTGTTTCGCACATCCTGACGCGCGTGGTTTTTACCAACTGATTTCCGAGATGCTGCTGCGACCATTTCTATCCCCTTCAGAATTTCATCCTGTGAACATCGCCGGAAGTTTGCCCCCGTGCAATAAAGATCAATACTATACCTTTTTACCGTAAATGCAAAATCACCGGTTTTGCAACATATTATTGCACTGCCAGCCCGTTTCGCTTGCCAAAAATTGCAGGATGCGACAGAATCAGTTTTAGAACGCAATTCAACTCCGGGGCTAAATATCATGACCACAAACCTTTCCGATCCGCTGATGCTGCCTTGCGGTATCGCCCTGCCCAATCGCCTCGCAAAAGCAGCAATGACCGAAGGTTTGGCCAGTCCGAACGGTATCCCGACAGCGGAACTGGAACGGCTATACGGGCTCTGGTCCGATGGCGGCGCCGGGATGCTGCTCAGCGGCAATATCCAGATTGATCGTGACCATCTCGAACGACCGGGAAATGTTGTCATTGATCGCCAAGCGGATAATGCCATGATGTCCGCACTGAAAAGCTGGGCACAGGCAGCGACCCGTAACGGTAATCATTTCTGGGCGCAGATCAGCCATGCCGGACGGCAGACCCAAAGCAATGTAAACAAGCATCCCAAGGCTCCGTCTGCCGTTAAACTCGGCCTTCCCGGCGGGCAATTCGGCGAGCCGGTTGCGCTGACGATAGAAGAGATTGAAGAGCTGGTCGACCGCTTCGCACTGGCGGCGAAGACCTGTCAGGCGGCTGGTTTTACCGGCGCGCAAATCCATGCTGCTCACGGCTATCTGCTGAGCAGCTTTCTCAGCCCGCGGGCCAACCAGCGTACAGACGAATATGGCGGCAGTCTGGAGAACCGGGCGCGTTTCCTGCTTGCGGTCGTGGCCAAGATGCGCGCGGCAGTCGGTCCCGATTTTCCTATCGCGGTCAAGCTCAACAGCGCCGATTTCCAGAAGGGCGGATTCAATTTCGACGACAGTCTGCAAGTATTGAAATGGCTGGAACAGGCCAGTGTTGATCTGGTCGAGATTTCCGGCGGCACCTATGAACAACCGGCGCTGATGGGCGCAGACGGCATCGAAGAGAAGGAACAGCAGAATCTTGCGCCTTCGACAAAGAAACGCGAGGCCTATTTCGTCGATTTCGCCAAAGCGATGCAGGATGCAGTCACGGTTCCGCTCATGGTAACCGGCGGTTTCCGGACCCGTGCGGCGATGGAATCGGCGGTGGAAAGCGGTGCAGCCGATCTGATCGGTCTGGGCCGTCCGATGTGCGTGATGACCGACGCCCCGAAGCGTTTATTGGAAGATCTGGAAGCATTACCGCGCTATGAGGACGAGCTTCGTCTGATTCCCAAATCATTGGGTTTTCTCATGCGTTTCCAGATGATCAAGGCGGTTGCCGGCTTCGCTACAATCTACTGGTTCTACGAACAGCTCGAAAATCTTGGCAAGAGCGGAAAGACCGATCCGAACCTGAGCGTGTTCAAGGCGTTCCGCGCGGTCGAAGCCCGCAATAAACGGATATTGGCAGCGCGCAGCCCCCGCTGATCTTCTCGGGCACCGTGCCGGTGCTAGATATTGGTGCTGGTAGGGATCTGGCTCGGTTGCAGATAGACATAGGGATGCATCCGCTTCGCGTTGCGGGCGATGATACGCTCCTCGACCGCCCTCAATCCCGCCTGAAACCGGGCTAGCGGCCCTTCTGTGCCGGTTATCACGGGATCCTGGAACCAGTTTTCATAAGGTAAGCGATTGGTGCGATAGTCGCCGAGCGGGCGATAATAGACCGAGCCCAACAAAAACAGCGAGGACAGTTGTTCCAGCGCCAGCGACATCGGCGGCATATAGCCCAGCCATTCGCCTTTATCATGATCCTTTTGGCCGGTGGGTGCAGCGGTCCAGCCCGCCCCGCTGACAGCCGGAGCGAAGGTCATGATCGTCCGTTGCGGGAAATTGACCGCAGCATGCTGGGCGCTGGCGGTAAATATGATCATTGTGCAGACGTCGGTCAGCTGGGCCCGGGAGGTGATCGGCTTGAAACCGATAATATGGCCCTCCGAGGCGATCGATGTGGCCCATTGCGCCAACTCGGTATCGCCAGTGACCGCATCATCATCGGTGTAATAAATATCGATATATTGCCTGGCCCAGTCATGGATCGCATCCCAGACCAGCATGGCGTCATCGCGATAGGGATAATCCGGCAATTTTGACGGATCGGCGACGTTGCGCTCCGCGAAATCGACCGGGGTCATTTTCTGGAAAAAATCAAAGGACAGGCGCGCCTTTACGGCGGCAAGCTGGCTGGAGGTGATGGTGCCGCCAAAGAATGCATCAATCGGGCCACCCTCGTTGATCAGCGTTTCGACCGCCAGATTGTTGATGAACAAAGTTCCCTCAAAATGCGGAACCAGCAAGGCCCACAGCGGGTGTATATTGGCGAGATTGCGGCGGGTCGCGACGGCGATGGCTTCGCTGACCAAATGGGTGCTGCCGAGATGGACGAAGAGTTCGTGATAGTTGCAGTCTGCGACCTGGACGACGAATTTCGCCATTTCCCAGCCCCATTTTTCCGAAGCCGAGACCGACGGAATCATCACCGGATTGCGGCTGCTGTCCTGCCCGCACTGGATCGCGACCGGCTTGAGCGATGCGCCTCCGGGAGGTACGGCGAACAGCGCCATCGGGCGATAGATATATTTGGCCTGCCCTTGCCATACTCCATCAACAAGGACGTCCAATTCCTTATAATCACACAAATATACCCGACCGTCTGCCAAAGCATCGGACAGCTTGTCGCCATCGATGGCGGCCGCATATTGCGCAGCTGTTACCGGAAAATTGTCGGGAATCTGCTCGATACCCTGCAGCAACATCGGATTGGGACCGGCCACGCGCAGCCGGGCGAACTGGTCATCATCCAGGAATGTATAGGCGATGCCCGGAGCCGGAATCGTCTGGTAGAGATCGCGATAGGCCTCGATCGAGCGCGTATCTGCCGCTTCTTCGGCTTTCAGGACATCGACAATCACCGTGATGATATCGTGAAGAATGCTTTCATGCTCTTTCAGAGCTTCGATGTCCGCAGCTTGTGTAGCCTGCTCGATGCTGGTTTCGAGGCCGGGACCGGCGCTGTCCAGCCGATGCTTTCCGCGCAATGTGTCGACTTTGGATCTGACCTCTTGTCCGTCTTCCAGTGCATCGCTGATAATCTTCTGCGCTGCTTCGCCAAGACCGGAAAATAGCGGATGGAGCTGGACAGCTGCGATATTGTCCAGAATTTTCAGCCCCACTTCGAGCACCTTGAACCACCATTCGATCGAAGGCTGGTCATCGGAGGGCACTTTGGTGGCCAGCGGTACGCCAGGCAGGCTCGCAACCTCCCGTGTCCATTGATATTCCACCGAAGTAGCAGCAATCTGCTGACGGCGCTGTTCACGCTGCTCGCGGCTGTCATTCTGCGGCAGGCTGGGATGACGCGTGCCACGCTTTATATCCCCTCCCGCCAGATTGTGCTGAGGGACAACGGGCGGGGCGTTTTCATAGGACATGTTGGCTCCTGAATTCGATTTCAGATGAGGCCATTTAGCCATTTTATGGTTAATGCCGAGTAAAGGGACCGTCAGCACGTCCGCTACAAGCCGCACGAGAGCTGATAGATACAGGATGATACAGGCTTAACGCCGTGTTTACCAATAGTTGCTAGTGACGTGCAATGCAGTCCGCCATCCGACAGTTCCTGCAAAGGCTTATCCCGCCGATCCCGGAACCGGTCCGGGACGAGTTTGCCATATTGAGCGCGACCCGCCTGCAAAGCCAGTCCCGTGCATTGTTTCTGGCGATGTTCCTGACGATCCCCTTTGTTCTATATGCGTCCTCAGCTGGTGCAGACCCTCGAATTCGCTATGGCATACCGCTGGCGATGGCCAGTTGCTGCCTGATCGGCTTTATTTCCCTGATCCAGGACCGCAACGCCTCGGGCAGTCCGGAACTGGCCCGCAAATTTATCGCTGAATCTACCTTCTTTTCGGCAGCTATCTGCGTCCTTGTCAGCATCTGGTGCGTCCTGAGCTGGGTCACTGCTCCGCCCGAACTGCGGCTTTTCTATCCCTTCACGCTCGCCATGGGTTCGCTGACCACCATCTACACGTTAGCCACAATCCGGCTGGCGGCGATCCTCAATATCATCATCGGGATCATCCCGATCACCATCATCTTGCTGCTGTCGGGCGATCCGGTCGGCTGGTCCGCAGCAGGCAGCCTGATCATGGTAACGACATTTCTGTTCCGGCTGATCACCTCGCAGAACGACCAGTTTATCAACCTGCTGATGCTGCGCCACGAGATGCGCGAACTGGCGCATACCGATCCCCTTACCGATCTCTTCAACCGTCGGGCATTGGCCGAACATCTCGAACGCCAGATTGCGACCGGCGTCGAACAGCGTGGATTTACCGTGGCGTTGATCGATCTGGACGGGTTCAAGCCGGTCAATGACCAATTTGGCCATTCCGTCGGTGACCAGTTGCTGATCGAAGTTGCCCAGCGCCTCCAGCATGCCTGCGGTGAAAACGGCATTGTAGCGCGGATCGGCGGTGATGAATTTGCCATCCTGCTATCACCGGAATCGACCATTTCCAGCTCCGCTTGCGCCGACCATATGCTCTCCGCGCTGGTGCCTGCCTGCACCGTCGACGGACATGTCATCCGTGTCCGTGCAAGTATCGGTATTGCGACATGGCCGATCGACGGAGAGACAGCCGAAACCCTGTTCGAGGCTGCGGACCGGCAACTTTATGCGGTTAAGAACTACGCCGCCAAAGTACAACGCCCCGACCCGGCACAGCAAAAAAACCGGCACTCCAAGTCGGGCTAACAGCGGTCGCCGCTAGTCCAGCTCCCCGGCACGAAGCGCCTTGCGATCAAGCTTTCCGATCATTGTTTTGGGCAGGCTGTCCCGCACCACGACATCGATCACACGTTCATGCTTGCCGAGCTGGGGATTGACCCATTTTTTCAGCTCTTCTCCGGTAGCCGCCATTCCCGGATTGAGTGCGACATAAGCCTTGGGACTCTCGCCGCGATAGGCGTCGGGAACACCGATAACCAAAGCCTCCTTGACCGCTTCATGCTGGTAGAGCACTTCCTCGACATGGCTCGGAAAGACCTTGAAACCGCCGACCGAGATCATGTCCTTCAGACGGTCGACAATCTTGATATAACCGTCTTCGTCGATCGTCGCGACATCACCGGTGCGCAGGAAGCCATTCACGAAAACCTGCTCGTCTTCTGCCGGCAACTTCCAGTAGCCCTGCATGACTTGTGGTCCGGAGAATATCAATTCGCCCGGTTCGCCTTCTGGCGCGGGCCTGGTCGGATCGCTTTTGTCGACCAGTTTCACAATCGTTCCGGGAACCGGTTGCCCGATCGTACCGGGCTTGTTGAGCCCCATATAGGGATTGGCGCTGACCACCCCGCAGCTTTCGGTCAGGCCATAGCCTTCGACCAGCTTCGCGCCGGTGGTCGCTTCAAATTTCTTCTTCAGCTCCATCGGCAGCGGCGCACCGCCCGAGACACAGACTTTCAGAGAAGAAAAATTGGTTTTGTCGATATCGGCATGGTCGAGCAAAGCCTGATACATGGTCGGCACGCCGGGCATCGCGGTAATCTTTGTGCGGGTAATCGCCTTCAACGTCTGCTTTGCATCAAAACGCGGCAGCATGACGATCTCGCCGCCGCGTTCGACGGTGCGATTGAGTACCGCGCTGTTAGCGAAGACATGGAAAAACGGAAGCACGCCCATCACCCGATCCGCCTCGTCGAGGAAAGGGTCGATGCTGTTGATCTGCCGCGCATTGGCGGTCAGATTCTGGTGACTGCACATCGCGCCCTTCGGCGTCCCGGTTGTGCCGCCGGTATATTGCAGCAGCGCGATATCCTTGTCCGGACGGATATTGGGCGCTTTATAGTTACCGTCATTGTCGGTCAGGTCCGAGAAAACGGTGATCCGGTCATCTTCGGGTTGCGGGCTGTTCTCCTTGCGGCGGAACAGCGAATAGAGCAGCGCCTTGCCCTTTGGTAGCGCACCCGAAATACTGCCGACCACCAGACGCTCGAGGCTCGACTGTTCGAGCACCTGATAAGCGGTCGGAAAAACCGCGGTGGCGGAAAGGGTGAACAGGATTTTGGTGCCGCTATCCTCCACCTGATGGTTCAGCTCGTCTACCGTATAGAGCGGCGAGAAATTGACGATCGTCGCGCCGATCGCCATCGCGCCGTAATATGCGGTGACATAATGCGGGACATTGGGCAGAAACAGACCGATCCGGTCGCCTTTCTGGACACCCATATCCTGCAGCCCCTTGGCCACACGGACAACCCCGGCGGCAACCTCGGCATAGCTATATTTGCGGCCCATGAAATCGAGCAGATTGGCGTCGCCGCGGCGGCCGGCCGAGCGGAAGAACATTCCCGGCATCGACAGTGGCGCGTAAAACTGGTCCCAGGGCGTGGGATGATTATAGCGCGATTTCCAGATTGGCGGCTCATCAGGATAAGTTTCGGTCATCAATATTTATCTATGTGAAGCAGCGTGACCTGACAATGAAAATTCCTGACGTTTATGGCTCCCTTTCGATAAGACCAAGGTGTAGGGGGATCATCCAATGTCCGAGTCCAGCTCTCCCCCCGTCGCCAAATCATCCATGGTCTTCGTTTTTCTGGTCGTGCTGATCGACATGCTCGGCTTCGGCATCATCATGCCGGTCTTGCCGAAACTGATTACCGATATCACCGGTGGGTCGATCTCCAATGCCGCGGTCTATGCCGGCTGGCTGGCATTTGCCTACGCGGCCATGCAATTTGTCTTTGGTCCGATCGTCGGCAATCTGTCTGACCGCTATGGCCGTCGCCCTGTGCTGCTGGCAGCATTGGGAGGCTATGCCATCGCCTATGTCCTGATGGGCTTTGCACCGACCTTATTATGGCTATTCATCGCGCGGATCGTCGCCGGAGTCATGGGTGCCAGTTTCAGCACCGCTTATGCCTATATTGCCGATATCTCGTCGGCCGAGCAAAGGTCACAGAATTTCGGCCTGATTGGAGCCGCCTTTGGACTGGGGTTCATATTCGGCCCGGCGATTGGCGGCATATTGGGAGAATATGGCACTCGCCTGCCCTTTTTTGCCGCCGGTCTTTTGGCGATGATCAATTTGCTGTTCGGCTATTTCATGCTCAAGGAAAGCTTGCCAGCGGAAAAACGGCGGCCCTTCAACATTGCTCGCGCCAATGCCTTCGTCGCGCTCAAGGGCCTGCATGGCCAGAACAAGATCGTCTTCTGGTACGCCGCATCGCTGACCGTCTGGATGACGGCCCATGTCGTTTATCCGATCATCTTCGCCTTTTACGCAATGGAAGCCTTTGGCTGGAGCGAATGGACCGTTGGCATGGCGCTCGCCTGTGTCGGGATCGGCGCCGCCATCGTGCAGGGCCTGTTGATCCGGGTGCTGATCCCGCGCATCGGTGAGCGCAACGCGGTCATTATCGCCGCACTTTCCATGGCGATCAGTTCGGTCTTCTATGTCATTGCTGGCCCTGATCAGGGATGGTTGATCTTCCTCGCGATTCCGGTCGGCTCGCTTCAGGGATTGTTCCAGCCCTCGATAAACGGCCTGATGAGCAACGCGGTGTCGGATGAAACGCAAGGCGAACTGCAAGGCGCTGTCGCCAGCCTGCAAAGCCTGGCCTCGGTCATCGGCCCGCCGCTATTCGCCGCCGTTTTCGCGGTTTTCACTGTCGCGGGAAGCATTTACTATCTGCCCGGCGCACCTTTCGGGCTGGCGGGAATAGTTTCGCTGGTCGCGCTGGCGATATTCCTGCGCGGCTATGCCCTGCACTGCACCAGCGACGAGGTCGAACCGCCAGTGGATGCCAAGTCGATCACCCATTGACCCGGAATAGCGCTTAGCAGAACTGTCGAAGACGGATATTAAGCCGCGCTATACCAGGCGGTGCCGTCCTTTACCTCAAGCCTGGCGCGTCCGGTATATTCCAGATGCCTCAGCGTCGCCATCGCCTCTCCGCTGGCCATGCCGATAACGTCGGGCGTGATCGGCCGTCTGAACAGATAGGGGAAGCTGTCGACTACCCGCTTGGGACTTTCCCGCAGACCCTGTTCAAGATCATCGAGCGCCTCGTTGTGGCGCAATGCCAGCGTATCGAGCCGCTGATGCGCGCCCAGAAACGGACGGCCATGGGCTGGTAATATCAACAGGTCATTGTCCAGTTCGGCGCGGAAATGCGCGATGCTTGCCAGCCATTCGCCCAACGGATCGCTGGTTGGCTCGCTCAACATGGTCGAGATATTCGATGTGATGCGGGGTAATATCTGGTCGCCGGAGATCATCACCTTGGCGCTGTCATCGATCAGGCAGGCATGTTCAGGCGTATGACCATTGCCTATCATCACCCGCCATTCGTGATCGCCGGTCTTCAGCCGCGTTCCCTCTTCCATCCGGACATGACCGATGGGCAGGTCCGAAACGGCCCGGCCAAAGCGACCCCAGCCCTTGGCGGCAAAATCGTCGATCAAATGCTGTTCCCAGCCGCAGAAAAGCCATTCATCCAGCGCCTCTTGCGGAACGCCGTCGCGCTTGTCGGCGATCATCAGACGGGTCAGCAACCATTCGGTGCGATTCATGTGCAAGGGCACTTTGAACCGTTTAGCCAGCCAGCCGGCACAACCGACATGGTCGGGGTGATAATGGGTGACGATGATCTTGGTCGCGCTCTGCCCGTGCAGCGCGCCTTCTTCGAACAGATGTTTCCAGGCCTCGACGACCTCGGGCATGAACAATCCGGTATCGGCAATAGCAAATCCGGCGCTGCCGTCTGCATGGCGGTCAGCCAGTACCCAATTGTTGATGTGGCCCAGCGGACCGGGCACCGGCGTGCGGGTCCAGCCGATACCGGGCATCAGTTCGAAATATTCGCCAAATTTCGGTTCATAATCGCCGAGCGGATAGGTCAGACCGTCCGATTCAATCGGATCGAAGCCATGATCGGCGAGCATCGCATCATAAGCGGGGAGTTTTGAGGGAGCATCCATGGACCAGCCATAGCCCCTGAATCACGGCAAGCGCAAGCCGGTTTAATCGACTAGTTAAATCACCCGTTGACTGGCTTTCGGCAGTTGCCGAGCACGTCAGACAGCGCCTGCTGAAGCCCCCTCCAGCAGTATCGCTATCCCGAGTACCGAAACCGGCGCACGCCGGAGCGACTCAGCTGCCTTTGAAAAGCGTTTCGGCGGTATGTTCGACCGGCGCTTTTTCTTCTTCGCCTGTCTCACCCGACAATGCAGCTTCTGCATCGCGTGTCGCTTGTGCGCGTTCCTCGCGCAATTCAGCAATCAAGGCTTCCTTGTCGCCGCCCAGCTTCGTTTCATCTTCGGCTTCTGGTTCGATACCGGCCTTTTTAGCGGCCTTGGCAACAACAGCATCCAGTTCGCGCTGTGAGCACAGACCCAAAGTCACGGGATCCTTAGGCGCGATATTGGCGATATTCCAATGTTCACGATCACGGATGGCGCTAATGGTTGTACGGGTGGTGCCGATCAGCTTGCCAACCTGTGCATCGGAAATTTCCGGGTGATTGCGCAGCAGCCAGGCGATGCCGTCGGGCTTGTCCTGACGCTTGGAAACCGGCGTATAGCGAGGTCCCTTGGTCCGGCGTATCTGGTCAGGGCCCTTTTGGATAACCATCCGGTAATCCGGGTCCTTTTCCGCTTTTTCGATTTCCTCGTGGGTCAGTTCATGCGCCTGCACCGGATCGCGTCCGGTATATTTGGAGCTGGCGAGGTCATCGGCCATCGCGTTGACTTCGAGAATATGAATACCGCAAAATTCGGCAATCTGTACAAAGCTGAGCGCCGTGTTGTCGACGAGCCAGCTCGCAGTTGCGTGCTGCATAAGAGGAGTTGCTTGTTCGGCCATGATGGCATCCTTCCAATAGCTGGCATTTCTACGCCAGCGGAATATAAAAATAAAGGGCCGCCCCCTTGCGGAGACGGCCTGTTGGAAGCTTATGTAGGCCGTTTGGAAGGAGACGGCAAGATATTTGGCTATACCCGCGCAAAAATCGCCTTTGCGAGGATCCGCCGCGACAAATGACAATCTTGCCGCAGTTCCTGCGACACCAATCCGTTCAGGAACTGGCTGGCGCTGGCGTCCCAGCTAAATTCCTTACCCCGCGCGATACAATCGGCGGAATTGAGCCCGAGCGCGCGCTGTATCGCCACCTCCAGATCCTCGTCCATCGCGCCGCTGGTCGGCGTCAGGATATCGATCGGCCCGGTCACCGGATAGGCGGCAACCGGCGTACCGCAAGCGAGCGCTTCGATAATCACCAGACCGAAAGTGTCAGTCTTGCTCGGGAATATAAAAACGTCCGCTCCGGCATAATAGCCGGCCAGTTGCCCACCCGATTTTCGCCCGACAAAATGCACCTCCGGATAGCGCGATCTGAGGCCCGCCAGCGCCGGTCCGTCTCCGACCACGACTTTCGATCCCGGCTGATCGCTGGACAGAAAAGCCTCGATATTCTTTTCAATCGCCACCCGCCCGACATAAAGCTGGATCGGCCGCTCGATTTGTCCGTAAATTTCTGGCGACGGGGCATCGGCTCGAAAATTGTCCAGATCGACGCCGCGGCTCCAGTGATGGACATGACGCAGATTTTCGCCGCGCAACTGGTTGCGGATGCTTTCCGTCGAAACCATGATTGCTTCAGATCCGCGATGAAACCATCGGATATAGGGCCAGAACATCCGCGGTGACATTCTGGTGCGCCTGGCGAGATATTCCGGGAACTGTGTATGATAGGCGGTTGTGAATGGGCGCTTATTTCTCCGACACCAGCGACGCGCCTGAACACAGAGCGGCCCTTCGGTGGCCAGGTGGACCGCGTCCGCGCCAAATTGCTCGATTTGCCTGCCGACGGTCCGGCCCCGGGTGAACGCAAGACGGATCTCCGGATAGCTGGGCGCCGGAACGGAGCGATACTGGTCCGGCGAAATCACCAGAATCTCGTGCCCCCTGCCCCGCAACAGCCCGACCACCGTGTCGAGAGTCCGCACCACGCCGTTGACTTGCGGATGCCATGCATCCGTCACCAGAGCGATTTTCATGCCGCCTGTCCCAGGTCATCAGTCTCGACCGCTATCAACCGCACCGGTTGCTCCTGCTTGGCGTTCCGGGCGGCGATCTCGTCGGCCCAGTGCAGAATTTCCATATTGCCGTCATCGCACTCGACCAGCGCTGTGCAGCCTTCGACCCAGTCGCCATCATTATAATATTCGACACCCTTGATCACGCGATGTTCGGCGGTGTGGATATGACCGCAAACCACACCGTCAACGCCGCGACTTTCGGCCGCCTTGGCGACAAGTTCTTCATAACGCCCGATAAACTCGACCGCGTTTTTGACCTTGTTCTTGGCCATTTTGGACAAGGACCAGTACGGAAGTCCCAGCCGGTTGCGCACTTTATTGACCAGCCAGTTGACCCGCATCAGCGTCACATAAGCGGCATCACCGACAAAGGCGAGCCAGCGATGGGCGAGCATGACGGTATCAAATTCATCGCCGTGCAGCACCAGCAGGCGGCGTCCGTCGGCGGTTTCATGGATCGCCGAGCGCCGGATTTCCACGCCGCCGAAATTTAGTCCGGTAAACTGGCGGAACATCTCGTCATGATTGCCGGGGATATAGACGATGCGGGTGCCCCGCCGCGCCCGTTTCAATATGCGCCAAATGATATCATTATGGCTGTCCGGCCA
This sequence comes from uncultured Parasphingorhabdus sp., assembly GCF_963975555.1. Lineage (GTDB taxonomy): Bacteria > Pseudomonadota > Alphaproteobacteria > Sphingomonadales > Sphingomonadaceae > Parasphingorhabdus. The sequence goes on from NZ_CAXBHH010000011.1 coordinate 39,117, forward strand.
GAAAAACCGCTTTTTCATCCGCCAGCCGTCGATAATGTCACCGACGAGATAAAGCGTATCGCTGTCGACATGATCGAGAAAGTCGATCAGCAGATCGGCGTTGCAACCGCGTGTACCGAGATGGATATCGGATATCCAGATGGTTCGATATCGGGTCCGGTCGCGCGAGTGGACAGCCGGTTTGCGCTTCAGTCGCGCTTCATAACGGTCGGCATCAAGCAGCGGAATATCCGCTCTGCTAACGGGTGGAAATTGTTTGGCCATTGAAAACTCCCATGGGAAACGATCCATGGGCGTGGCTGTACGCGCTGATTGTGACAGCCCGATTCCCATTTTATGAAGCTTTAGTGACGCAAATCCCTGGTTTTCAGATATTCCTGAAGCCGCAATTGCAAGTGCGGAACAGCATTGTTGCTGGCCAGAAATTCGACGACCGGCATGGTTTGCCAGTCCTGCCCCTCATCGCCAAAGACGATCTCGTCCAGAATAGGAGCTGATAATCGACAGACGAAGAACAGAGCGACCGCGCCCGAGCCGCGCCAGTTCGGGTAGGTTTGCACATGGTCGAATTCGTCAATCGCGATGCGGATGCCGAATTCTTCAAATGTTTCGCGCGCCACGCATTCTGCGCCGCTCTCGCCATTTTCACGGCCGCCGCCGGGCAGATCCAGCATATCGGGGAACGGAATGTCCGGCTTGTTGTCGCGGCGATAGACCAGAATATGATCATTAATGAAGAAGGCTACTTTTGCGCCGTGAAAATCTATTTCACCGCTCATAAAGCTATTCGACGATCAGCACGATCTTGCCGATATGATTGCCGGCTTCCATATGGGCATGGGCCTTGGCTGCGTCGGCGAGCGGAAAGCTCTCGTCCATCACCGGCTTCAATTTGCCGGCTTCGACGTCGGGCCAGACATAGCTGTGCAGTTCGTCCGCCAGCAAAGACTTGCGATCTGCCGACTGCGGCCGGAGTGTCGAACCGGTGAGAATCAGTCGTTTCATCATCACATGAGCCATGTTGATCGTGGCCTGTAGCCCGCCCTGAACCGCAATGGTCACGTGGCGACCGTCTTCTTTCAGACATTTAATATTGCGCGCGACATAATCGCCAGCGACCATGTCGAGGACGATTTCCACTCCTTTGCCGTCGGTGATCTTATTGATCTCCTCGACAAAGTCCTGGCTCTTGTAGTTGATCGCATGATCGGCGCCGATCTGCTTTGCGGCGGTGCATTTCTGGTCGCTGCCGCAGGTCACGATGACATTCAGGCCAAACAGCTTGCCAAGCTTGATCGCCATCGTCCCGATCCCGCTGGTGCCGCCATGGACCAGAACCGTTTCCCCTTCACGGGCAAAGCCGCGATTGAACAGATTGCCCCAGACGGTGAACAAAGTTTCCGGCAAAGCCGCCGCTTCGGCCATGGTCAGACAGTCGGGGACCGGCAAACATTGCTGCACCGGTGCGACGCAAAATTCGGCATAGCCGCCGCCGTTGGTCAGCGCGCAAATCTTGCGGCCGATCCACTCCGGTTCGACCCCGGCGCCCAGCGCCACGACGGTACCGGACACTTCCAGGCCAGGCAGCGGTGATGCGCCAGGAGGCACAGGATAGAGGCCCATCCGTTGCACCACGTCAGGCCGGTTCACCCCGGCTGCGGCGACCCGGATCAGCACTTCTCCGTGATCTGGTTGCGGAACCGCCACGGTTTCAGCTTTCAGGACTTCCGGTCCGCCCGGTTCGCTAATCGCGATGGCGGTCATTTCTTTTTGCAACACTTCCGATACGGCCATTATATACCCCCCACGGGGAATTTGCGCCCCCCCATTATTCCTGGCCCTTATTGACAGCAAAGCGCGGGCGGTCAACATTAGGCTGCAGGAGGAATGTCGATTCATGGACGATGACGATAATTTACCGCGTAACGCCAATGATCCAGTGGCCGTGTTGGTCAAACAGGATCTCGATCCCTTATCGGTGGACGAACTCGATCAACGGATTTCCTTGCTGAAACTGGAAATAAGCCGCTGTGAACAGAAGAAAGATTTCGCCGTCACGCATCGTGCCAGCGCAGAAAATCTGTTCAAAAAGTGATAAAGACTGGCATTCGCCAAACCATTTGTTAATCTTGTTTTACAATAGTTCGCTTCAACCGTTCGACATTGGACCGTAAAAGAGAAGTGAGACGGAAAATTGGCAGCTTTGGCCAATTGGCTGCAGATCCGAGGCTTGTCGCTCTTGACGTTTAGGGCGAGGCTTACGATCTAGAGTATAAGCTATTGATCAAAGTCCGGAACATGATGGGTCAGCATCGGTTTCGGCAACAGGGGCGGAATCACCGTTCCAATATTGGAGTAAATTATATGCCATCATTCGCAGAATCGCTCGAGAAAACCCTGCATCAGGCGTTGAAAAATGCTTCTGATCGCAGTCACGAATATGCGACGCTCGAGCATCTGCTTCTCGCATTGATCGAAGATGGCGATGCCTCTCAAGTGATGAACGCCTGTGGCGTCGATCTGAGCGAACTGGAAGATGCCGTTGTTCTCTATCTCGACAGCGAGCTCGACTCCCTGAAAGTCGAAAAGGCAATTGACCCCTCCCCCACCTCCGGATTCCAGCGGGTTGTGCAGCGGGCCATTCTGCATGTTCAATCTTCCGGCAAGGATGAAGTCACTGGCGCCAATGTGCTGGTCGCGCTGTTTTCCGAGCGGGAAAGCTATGCCGTCTACTTTCTCCAGCAACAGGATATGAGCCGGCTCGATGCCGTAAGCTTTATCAGCCATGGTGTCGGCAAGGGCGGCCACACGGTCGAACCGGCAGAACTGTCCGGCCTCGAAGGCGAAGAGGACAAGAAAGAAAAAACCAAGAAAGAGACCGCGCTCGACCAGTTTACCGTCAATTTGAACGTGAAAGCGGCAGAAGGCCGTATCGATCCGTTGATCGGACGGCAGGCGGAGGTCGACCGGACGGTCCAGATCCTGTGCCGCCGCTCGAAGAATAACCCGCTTTATGTTGGTGAACCTGGCGTCGGTAAAACCGCGATCGCGGAAGGTCTTGCGCTGCGTATCGTAGAGGGCAATGTGCCGGAAGTATTGCTTCCTGCGGTAATATATTCGCTCGACATGGGCGCCCTGCTCGCCGGAACCCGCTATCGCGGTGATTTCGAGGAACGGCTGAAGCAGGTTGTATCCGAGCTCGAAAAAATGCCGGATGCGGTCCTGTTCATCGACGAAATTCATACGGTGATCGGTGCCGGCGCCACCAGCGGCGGCGCGATGGATGCATCAAATCTTTTGAAACCGGCCCTGTCCGGTGGCGTCATTCGCTGCATCGGATCAACCACTTACAAGGAATTCCGCAACCATTTCGAGAAGGACCGTGCGTTGCTGCGGCGCTTCCAGAAAATCGACATCAACGAGCCGTCGATCGAGGATACAATCAAGATCCTTACCGGCCTGCGCGGTGCTTTCGAGGAACATCACAAGGTCCGCTATTCGCCGGATGCGTTGAAATCCGCGGTGGAATTGTCCACCCGCTATATCAACGACCGCAAGTTGCCGGACAAAGCGATCGACGTGATCGACGAAGTCGGCGCGATGCAGATGCTGTTGCCACCTTCGCGCCGCAAGAAAATGATCACCACCAAGGATATCGAAGCGGTCATAGCGACAATGGCGCGCATCCCGGCCAAATCCGTATCCAAGGATGACAAGAAAACGCTGGAGAATCTTGAAAGAAATCTCATGCGGGTTGTCTTCGGCCAGGACGAAGCGATCAAGAAACTGTCCAGCGCGATCAAATTGTCGCGCGCAGGACTGCGCGAACCGGAGAAGCCGATCGGCAATTATCTGTTCAGCGGCCCGACCGGCGTCGGCAAGACCGAAGTCGCCAAGCAACTGGCATCGATCATGGGCATTCCGCTCAAGCGCTTTGACATGTCCGAATATATGGAACGGCACAGCGTTTCCCGCCTGATCGGCGCGCCTCCGGGCTATGTCGGCTATGATCAGGGCGGTCTGCTGACCGATGCCATCGATCAGAACCCGCATTGCGTGTTGCTGCTCGACGAGATCGAAAAAGCCCATCCCGACCTGTTCAACATATTGCTGCAGGTGATGGATAACGGCAAGCTGACCGATCATCACGGCAAAACCGTCGATTTCCGCAACGTGGTATTGATCATGACGACCAATGCCGGCGCGTCCGACATGGCGAGAGAAGGCATCGGCTTTGGTAATATGTCGAAGGAAGATGCGGGCGAGGAAGCAGTGAAGAAAATGTTCACCCCGGAATTCCGCAACCGTCTCGACGCGATCGTTCCCTTCGCCTATCTGCCGACCGAAGTGGTGGCGCGGGTAGTCGAGAAGTTCATTCTCGAGCTCGAACTGCAACTGGCCGACCAGAATGTCCATATCACGCTCGACGAGGATGCGCAGGCATGGCTCACCGAGCGCGGCTATGACAAGCTTTACGGTGCCCGCCCGATGGGCCGCCTGATCCAGGAAAAGATCAAGCAGCCGCTCGCCGAAGAACTATTGTTCGGAAAACTCAAGAACGGCGGCGAGGTCAAGGTACATCTGAAGGACAATGCCCTGACCTTCGAAGTCACGGCAGCCGCACCGAAGGCGAAGAAAAAGAAAGCTTCGACAAAGAAAAAGGCCGACAGCGAGACAAAATAGCCTACCCAAACCGGGCCTTAAAACCTGAAAAATTAAAAAACGGCGTGACTGGTCCCACGCCGTTTTTTTATGTGCCTTGATCGCTGATCGGCAATTTTTCGGGCAGTGGAAATAGCGTCACAAATTTTTCCGCCAGTTGCTGATCGCCGGTCACAGACAATATCCCCGCTTGCTCGAGATCGACGAATTTTCCACCGCCATAAACCGCAGCCGCCAGGCCAGATGGTGTCCCCTTGAACAGCAGGTCCACGTCGTCCGGCTCCATGCGGGTCGTATCAAGCGTCCCGTCGTGGATGTGGACGACAAATCCGTCGCTGCCCAGCCGGAACCCGATCCGCGCATCCATACCCCCTGCCCGTTCCGGCACAAACATCGTGCGGAATGACATCATGATAGAGGCCGCGCTGAGCGGCAGAGACGGATCATGATCCGGATGGCGGGTCGCCCAGCGGCCCAGCATCTGCACCAGTTCCTCGGCCTCTGTCCCCCACTCGGTCAGTTCATAGACCTGTACCGAGGCCGGTGGCGGCAATTTGCGTTTGCGCAGGATCCGGCTCTGTTCCAGCTGGCCCAGCCGTTGCGTCAGGATATTGGCGCTGACCCCCGGCAGGTCGCGGCGCAATTCTCCAAAACGGCGTGGCCCGAACATCAGCTCTCGCATGATCAGGATGGCCCAGCGCTCGCCGATTAGTTCGAGCGCGAAAGCAGTCCCGCACGCATCGTCATACCATCTTTTTCTATCTGTTTTTAGCGACTTAGTTATTTTTTTAAACCCCATAGTTGTTTTTTATAACCAACATGGCATGATTGTCAAATCTCGATTCGATGGAGACAGTGATGACAAGCGCAAATACCCGTATGATTTTTGTGAATCTGCCCGTTACCAACCTAAACGCTTCGATGGCATTTTACGAGGCCCTTGGGTTTTCCAACAATCCGCAGTTTACCGACGAAACGGCCGCCTGCATGGTGTGGAGCGAAGCGATCAACGTGATGCTGCTCACCCATGACAAGTGGCGCAGCTTCACAAACCGTCCGATCCCGCCATCGACGTCGAGCGAGGTGATGCTGGCAATATCCTGCGACAGCCGTGATGCGGTCGACAAGATGAACGAGGCCGCAACCGCAGCAGGCGGCACTCCCGATATCAATCCCAGGCAGGATTATGGCTGGATGTACAACCGCAATCTGGCCGATCCCGACGGCCATGTGTGGGAGGCGATGTGGATTGATATGGATGCCGCGACGGCCGCGATGGACGAAGGGGCAGAGCAATCCGCTGCCTGACGGTCGGAAGGAGGGGAGGAGAACGAACATGTCCAGGGCAACGATCTGCCTGTGGTTTGACAAAGACGCCAAGGCGGCAGCGGAATTTTACGCGACCACCTTTCCCGACAGCGCAATCGGCGCGGTCCAGCATGCACCTGGCGATTTTCCCGGCGGCAAACAGGGCGATGAACTGACGGTAGACTTTACCGTGCTCGGCATATCCTGCCTCGGCCTAAACGGCGGACCGGCGTTTCCGCAAAGCGAGGCTTTCTCCTTTCAGGTCCATACCGACACGCAAGAGGAGACCGACCGCTACTGGAACGCGATTGTCGATAATGGTGGCGCCGAAAGCCAGTGCGGCTGGTGCAAGGACAAATGGGGGATCAACTGGCAGATCACCCCGCGCGTCCTGACCGAGGCAATGGCACAAGGCGGCGATGTCGCAAAACGCGCGTTCGCGGCGATGATGCCGATGCAGAAAATCGACATAGCGACGATTGAGGCGGCTGTATGGGGTGAAATCTCGTGATCGAACTTTTTGGTCATCCCTTCTCCTCTTACACATGGAAAGCGCTGATCCCCTTGTGGGAGAAGGACATCCCGTTTGAATTCCGGCAACTAGACGATGACCATCAAGGCAATGGTGCGGAATTTGCCCGGCGTTCGCCAACCGGCAAGTTTCCGCTGCTGGCGGACGGCGAGCGGTCCATCTTCGAAGCGACGGCGGTTATCGAATATCTGGAACTCGTCCATCCTGAACCCAGGTTGATCCCGGACGGGATGGCGGGTGTCGAAACCCGGATGTTCGACCGGTTTTTCGACAATTATGTGATGAGCGCGATGCAGCGCTTCGTCGATGTGCGGCTCGGTCGCGCCGATCCGTCAGAAACCGAAAAGGGCCGTGCAACGCTCGACAAAAGCTATGCCTGGCTCGACGCGCATCTGGGCGACCAATGGGCGATCGGGGATGCGTTCACCATGGCCGATTGCGCCGCCGCACCATCGCTTTTCTATGCCGACTGGGTGCATCCAATCCCGGCTGGACTGGAACGGCTCAAGGCCTATCGGACCCGTCTGCTGGCACGGCCGACGGTCAAGCGGGCGGTAGACGATGCACGCCCCTATCGACATTTTTTCCCCGGCGGTGCGCCGGAGCGCGACTGACCAGAGAGGCAGAAGATGACCGCGACACAAGAGAGCCGCCCTGACCTATCGGTAACCCGCCATATCGCGGCACCGCCGGACAGGGTCTGGGATATTATGACCAACCATATCGAGCAATGGTGGTGCCCGAAACCGTGGCGGGCGGAGTTCGAGACGCTTGAACGCCGGGCTGGCGGAGTTTCCAACTGCACCATGTATGGCCCCGACGGCGAGGTTCATCCCCATTCCGGTCTGATATTGGCCTGGGACGAGGGTCGGCGGTTTGCCTTTACGGACGCGATTGTCGGCGACCTCGAACCGGCAGGTCCGTTCATGATCGGGATTTGGGAGATCGAAGCGGAGAATGGCGGCACCCGCTACACCGCCACGGCACGCCACTGGACAAAAGACGCACAGGCCCAGCACAGCGAAATGGGTTTCGAGGAAGGCTGGGGAGCATGTGCAGACCAGCTCGCCAGCCTGTGCGAGAAATAGGATATAGATGATGTTCCACCATCCTGACACAGCCCACGATCCGGTCGTGCAACCGCCCGGGATATTCCGATGATCCCCACCATCACTGCCTTTGAAAGCTCGCCAGACCAGGGCCGTGGACTGGCGCGTGACATGCCGGTTCGCTGGGCCCTCGAAGAAGTCGGCCAGCCATATAATGTGCGGTTTGTTTCGTTCGCCCGGATAAAAGAAGCAGCGCATCGCGAACTCCAGCCCTTTGGCCAGATTCCGACCTATGAAGAAGATGGTCTCGCCCTGTTCGAATCCGGTTCTATCGTCTTCCATATCGCTGAATCTCATACAGGTTTGCTGCCGGACGATGCGAACGCCCGCTCGCGCGCGATCACATGGATGTTTGCCGCGCTGAGCACGATCGAACCGCCGATCGTCGATCGTGACATTGCTACATATCTGGAAGGCGCCGAGATCTGGTTCGAGGATCGTTTGTCTCGCGTCGAAGAACGAATCCGGAACCGCCTGGCAGAGTTGTCCAACCGCCTTGGCGATGCCGACTGGCTCGACGGTGGGTTCAGCGCGGGCGACCTGTTGATGGTGCAGGTACTCCGTAGACTGACCGGATCGGGCATTCTGGAGGGATATCCCCGCCTCTCTGCCTATGTCGCCCGTGCCAGAGCGCGGCCCGCGTTCAGGCGTGCCTTTGATGCCCAGTTGGCGGTTTTCAACGCCAGATCAAACGGGGCGGAATGAAACCGCAAAATTGAAAGGAAAAACGAAATGCCCATTAATCCCGATGTACATATCGAAATTACCGCTTTCAAATGGGTTCCCGATTTTGCGCAGGGCTTTGTCCGCGACCTCCGGCCGCGCTGGGCTTGCGAGGAGATCGGCCTGGCCTATGCCGAGCGGCTCATCGGGCCGGAAGACCAAGCTTCTGACAGCTACCGGCGCGAACAGCCTTTCGGGCAGGTGCCGGTACTGAATGATGCCGGCGTATCGATGTTTGAAAGCGGAGCGATCCTGCTTCATCTGGCCGATAAGGACGACCGCCTGCTGAGCGCCAACCCGCAGCAGCGGGCCAGCACGATCAGTTGGCTGTTCGCCGCCTTTAACAGCATTGAGCCGATGGTTTTCGAACTAGGGAATATCGATCTGTTTTGCAAAGATGAGGAATGGGCCAAACTGCGACGACCCGGACTGATCGAATTTCTCGGAGGTCGGCTTGGCCATATGGCCGAGGCGCTGGGCGACAAGGACTATCTTGTCGGTGATTTCAGTGTCGCGGATATTGCGATGGCGACGACGCTACGCGAAACAGAGCGTGCAGGCATAATTGAGCAACGCCCCACCCTCTCTGCCTATCTCGCCCGTTGTATCGATCGGCCCGCCTTCAAACGCGCTTTGGCGGCGCAGATGCTACCTTTCACCAGGAACGAGCCGCAACCCGCCTAACCGACCACCAAAGGAGAAGGATAATGAGTTACATTGACGGATTTGTAATTGCGGTTCCCACCGCCAACAAACAGAAATTTATCGATCATGCCAATAACGCAGACAGCATGTTCATGGAAATGGGCGCCTTGAGGGTGATCGAATGCTGGGGCGACGACGTGCCGGATGGCAGCAGCACCGATTTCCGCAAGGCGGTAAAAGCGACCGCGGATGAAAGCGTTGTTTTCTCATGGATTGAATGGCCCGACAAGGCGACCCGGGATGCCGGCATGGCGAAACTGGAAGCAATGATGGAAGATCCGGACAACGCCGATCCACGGATGGATCCGGTAAAGAATCCGATGCCCTTTGATGGCAAAAGGATGATCTTTGGCGGTTTTGCACCCGTTGTCACATTTGAAAAATAAGGAGCAGGAAATATGGCCAACAAACATGGTGATTTTATCTGGTATGAATTGCTGACCAGCGATGCCGACGCCGCGCAGAATTTTTACGGATCGCTGCTCGGATGGGATTTTTCAGATAGCGGTCAGGCCGACATCGACTATCGACAAATCTCGATGAAGGGAGAAGGGGTCGGGGGCGTGATGCCGCTGACGCCGGAAATGACTGCCAATGGCGCACAGCCCGGCTGGCTCGGCTATATCACGGTCGAGGACGTTGACCGGATGGCGGAGGCGATATCGTCTGCAGGCGGCAGCATCCATATGCCTCCGCAAGACATTGACGGTGTCGGACGCTTTGCGCTGGTCGCCGATCCGCAGGGCGCAACATTCTACGTGATGAAGCCAATTCCGCCCGCCGGCAAGCTGGACGCAGCCAGCCTCGCCTTTGCAGCGACCGAGCCGATGGTCGGTCATTGCGCGTGGAACGAGCTTGCCACCAGCGACACGGCTGCGGCGCTCAACTTCTATCATGATCTGTTCGGCTGGGAGAAGGACGGAGAAATGGATATGGGTCCGATGGGCGCATATCATTTTCTTCGCCACGACTTCATGATCGGCGCGATGATGGACAAGCCCGATGTGATGCCGGTTTCCGCGTGGACCTATTATTTCCGCGTTGCCGACATTGACGAGGCGGCAAAAACTATCACGACCAAGGGCGGCCAGATCACGCTTGAACCGACGGAGATTCCGGGCGACGAATTTCAACTCAACGCGATCGACCCGCAAGGCGCGGCATTCGCCCTGGTCGGTGCACGAAAGTAGACAATCCGCCTAACTATCTGCAAATGTCGAAACCCTCCTGACATGACGCTGTCAGGAGGGTTATGATATCCGGCGCTTGTTCAATCAACAAGGAGGAGCAAGCAGATGACCGAGACGAACCGTGACAGACTGGTCTGGGTGGAAATTCCCGCCACAAACCTCAACCGCGCCAAGGGCTTTTATGAAGCCGTGCTTCAGACGGCGCTAGTCGAGAACAATGATGGCCCGCAGACCATGCAGATGATCCCCTGTGCCGATGGAGAGATGTGCGGCCATCTCTATGAAGGCAAGCCTGCAACGGCCGGAGACGGTGTCACCGTGCATCTTTCCGCCGCCGGAGAATTGGCCGACGCGATGGAGCGGGTCAAAGCCAGTGGCGGCGAAGTGATATCGGAGGTCATTTCGATACCGTCGGGAGCATTTTTCTATGCCAAGGATATTGAGGGCAACAGCCTCGGTATCTTCAAGTATAGCGACTGATGCGCAGAGCCGACCGCCTTTTCCAGATTGTCCAATATCTGCGCGGTGGCCGGCTCGTGACAGCGGCCAATCTGGCCGAGCGTCTCGAGGTCTCGGAACGCACCATCTATCGTGACATTGCCGATCTCCAGTCTACCGGCGTGCCGATCGATGGAGAAGCTGGCATCGGCTATATCATGCGCAGCGGTTTCGACCTGCCGCCGCTGATGTTCACCCGCGACGAAATTGTCGCCCTGGTCACCGGCGCTCGGATGGTCAAGGCCTGGGGCGGCACGGCGATGATAGCGGCAGCGGAAGAGGCTCTGCTCAAAATCGAAGCGGTTTTACCCGAAGCCGAGCGGAGCCGGGTTGGCGACACGAAAATATTCTCGCCCTCGATAGGATTGGCGGGACAGGCCAGAGAATTGATCGACCGTTGCGAGCAGGCTATCGATGCCCGGGAGATTGTGGCGCTGGATTATTGTGATGAAGACGGCGCTACAACCAAAAGAAATGTCCAGCCGCTGGGGCTGTGGTTCTGGGGCAAAGTCTGGACCCTGGTGGGTTGGTGCGAATTGCGCGATGATTTCCGGATGTTCCGGCTCGACCGCATCGCCGAGCTTCTGCCAACTGGCCTTGTCTACAAACCGGACCCCAGGAAATCGCTCGAAGAATTGTCGCGTCAGCAGAAAGAAAAACACGAGAAATATTTAGCGGAAACAAACCAAGGAGAAAATTGAGATGACCCTGAAATTCTACACCAACCCGATGTCGCGCGGCCAGATTGCCCGCTGGGCGCTGCACGAAGCGGGCGCAGATTATGAGCAGGTGCTGCTGGACTATGACACCACGATGAAGGCCGCCGCCTATCTTGCGGTCAATCCCATGGGCAAGGTGCCGGCGATTGATCATGATGGCAAGGTCGTGACCGAAGGGGCTGCCATCTGCGCTTATCTGGCAGACGCCTTTCCGGACGCCGGGCTCGCCCCGACGGCATACGAACGGGCCGATTATTACCGCTGGCTATTCTTTGCCGCCGGGCCACTGGAATCGGCGATCACCAACCGGTCGATGGGTTTCGAAGTCGAGCCGGACAAAGAGAAGATGGCGGGTTACGGAAATTATGACCATGTTGTCGATGCACTGGATCGCAAGTTCCAGACCGATGACCATGTCTGCGGTACCCGCTTTACCATGGCCGATGTCTATGTCGGCGCGCAGCTGGTCTGGGGCACGCAGTTCGGCACCCTGCCCAAGCGGGATTCCTTTCTCGCATATGGACAGCGGTTGACGGAGCGAACGGCTTATAAATCAGCCAAAGCTATCGATGACGCATTGATTGCCGAGAATAGCTAATCGTCTGAACCGCACAGAGAAAAAGGGCCAGATGGTCATCCCATCTGGCCCTTTTTAATTGCTCTAAAGCCGCTTCATTCCCCGGCAGAAGGCTCATCGTAACCTAGTGTCGGCTGGCCAACTTCCGTGGCTGGCTGACCATATTGTACGCGCCATTTTTCGAGATCCCGTTCATATTCCTCATAAGCGAGATAGAAATCGGTGAACGGCTTTTCCAGTTCCAGCAAAGCCTGTTCCGCAAACGCGTTGAGGTCGGCAGATTTGGTCACGATGGCACGCTGGCTGATCTGTACGGCCTGATCACAAAAGGGCCGACGAAGCGGCGAGAAGGACCAGTAATTATAGAGCTGCGTCTGGTGACGATCATGCTCTGTCTTGTAACCTGCGCCGATATCCCGCTGGAATTTGCGAATGATCGCATTGTTCGCGTTGCGCAACGAAGCGCTGTTATTATTGATGAACGCATTATAATCGTCGACAAGCCGTTCATACAAGGGACCGGTGCAGCTTAGCGCCGCTACATTCATCGCTGCCCGAACATGCCACAAGGTTTCCAGCGGGCCGAGATCACGGTTTATGGTTTCGCGCAGTCCGTCAGCACGAAGCATGGGAACGACGGACAGGTTACTCGCACCAAATGGGGGTGTCGGCGCACGCGGCGTATATTGCGGCTGGACAACCGGAGCAGCCGGCGGAGGTGGTGGTGCCGTTTGACAGGCGGCCAGAAAGGCCAATCCGCCAGCTACCAAAACAAGACGTAAATCCTTCAAACGCGGCATACTATCACTCTCCCTGAACAACAGCGGTTTCTTTATGATTCGCGCCAACGCTTGTCCAGCATTTGCGATCAAATCTCGACGAACTGCCAAACAAAAAAGCCCGACAGTTTCCTGCCGGGCTCTTTCGATATTCTGACCAGGCCTGCTGTCTAATCCTGGTTGCCCATGAAGAAGAGCAGGAACTGGAACATGTTGATAAAGTCCAGATACAGGCTGAGCGCGCTAAGCACTACGGTCTTGCCGACCATATCGGTTCCGGCGACATAGGCATACATGCTCTTGATCCGCTGTGTATCATAAGCAGTGAGGCCCGCGAAGATCAGCACACCAATCGCGCTGATGACAAAGTTCATCATCGTCGACTGCAGGAAGATGTTGATCACCATCGCGACCAGCAGACCGATCACGCCCATGATCAGGAAGCTGCCCATGCCGGACAGGTCTTTCTTGGTCGTGTAACCATAGAGGCTAAGACCAAGGAAAGCGGCTGCGGTGGCAAAGAATGTCTGTGCAATCGATGCGCCCGTATAGATCAGGAAGATGGTCGACATCGACATGCCCATGAGAGCCGCAAAGCCCCAGAACATCGCCTGCAACGTGAAGGTGGAGAATTTATTCTGCCCGTAGCTCATCGCGAAAACGATGGCCAATGGCGACAACATGATCACCCATTTCAACGGGCCGCCGCCGAACATGATGTCCTGAGCGAGGCCGGAGCTGGCGAACAACATTGCCACTACGCCGGTCAGCAATACGCCGCTGGCCATGTAATTATAGACTTTGAGCATATAGGTACGCAGGCCGGCGTCAAACGCGACCTCCGTCTGCGGTGCCGTGCCCACAGCGGACTGCCCGAAGGTTGTTCTTGGGTCTTGCCAAGCCATAATATGCATACTCCTCAAATTAACGAGCCGGTAAACGGGCTCTGTTGTTTACAATATCGCGTAATAGCGCATGTTTTTCAAGGGAAACCGGCGAGTTGCTCTAAAAAAACCACCGGCGTTCCGATAGACAAAATCTATCGCCCTGACTTAACTACTCCGGTTTTCTCGATCAGGACCATATGCCCGAGCGCAACCTCGCCCGAGCGCGCCTTCCTGTGGGCTCGGAGGTTCTGAACATTGCCGAAAACCGGTTCGTCTTTCAGGGCGGCAGATACGATTGTTCGATTATCCGATATCGATGAAAATCACTATTTCCTATGCGGCTTCAAGCAGTTTTCGAAGATTCCTGGCGGCCTCGGTCACCTCGGCCCAGGTCTGCTCAAAATCAGCATCTTCCCCATAATAGGGGTCGGCGACATCCTCGCCCGCCCTGCCCTCGATATGGTCAAACAACAGGGAGATCCTCACGGCACCACTAGCCGGCTTCATCGCCTTCAAATCGTTCAGATTCTGGTTGTCCAGCGCGATCATATGATCGAAATCGTGAAAGTCCGATGCGCTGACCTGTCGCCCCCGCAAATGGCTGATATCCACGCCGTTTTTTGCCGCAACCGCCTGCGCGCGTACGTCAGGCGGTTGCCCGACATGCCAGTCACCGGTGCCGGCAGAATCGATGATGATGTTCAGACCGGTGCTGGCGCATTCCTGACGCAGGGCAGCTTCGGCCAACGGAGAACGACAGATATTACCGAGACAAACAAACAGAACCGACAGACTCATAAAAATACTCTAATAATTGCGGGATAAGCTGATCGGTTCAACGACCGCCGGTGAACACGCCGCAAGCTATCCGTCCGCCGCTTTCTCCGGAAGGATCGGTTTTCAGATCATCCGGACCTTCGTGTACGACAAAAGCCGCGCCATCAGCATCAAGCAGGGCATTTTCCCCACCGCTGAGAGACGCTCCGCGAACCAGTGCCTCCAGCGCGCCGGTACCGTCCGCGCCGATATCCAAGTTGAAGAAATCCCCGGCATGCGCGCCTTGCGGATTGTCGAATCCATGTTGTTTTGTAGCGGGGTTCCAGTGGCCGCCGGCCGATTTGAAATCGGGACCTTCGCATTTCCCGGTTTCGTGAATATGCACACCATGCTGGCCAGGCGACATGCCCTGTGCCTTGATATTGACGAGCAGACCGTTGTCGCCCTGCGCTACGATCACTTCGCCATATTGCGCCTGATCCGCACCGACCAGCGCCGCGCGCGCCACATTGCCGCTGACTTCACCAGGGGATATACCTTCCTTGCTGCATCCGGCAGCCACGAGAGACAAAAGGACTATACCCGATAGAGCGATATGATGCTGACGCACGAAGCTTCTCCTTGATTTCCTTGACATTGATTTCATGATAGCAGCCGATTCACCCGCTTGGAACCCTTTGTTCCGTTCTCGTCCTTTCTGCATCTTACAGGAGCCTGATTGCCGCATATGCTCTATCTGATCGCCCTCGGTTCGAACCAGCGCCACCAGCGCTTCGGATTGCCGCGCGCTATATTGGCAGCCGCACTGCAGCGGCTGGCTCGGGCAGACATGGCCATCGCCGGAACATCCACGACGATCACTTCGCGCCCGGTCGGCCCCTCCCAGCGTTCTTATGCCAATGCTGTCGCGATCATGGAAACGACGCTGGAACCGGCGGAACTGCTGACGAAGCTAAAAGGAATCGAGGCGGAGTTCGGCCAACGGCGGGGCCAGGCCTGGTCGCGCAGGGTTCTCGATCTGGACATCCTGATGTGGAGCGGCGGGGCATTTGCCAGCGCTATCCCCGCCCTCACCATCCCCCATCCGCTGATGCGCGAGCGCAGCTTTGTACTCCGCCCGGCGGCGCAAATAGCGGGCGATTGGCGCGATCCTCTGACCGGCCAAACCATCGCCCAACTGGACGCCCGCAACCGCCGTCCCAAGAAACGACAGGAAAAAGCGCCAAAGCCGCTTGACCATGAAACAAAGCGTCCCTAGGGAGGCGCTTCCCGAAGGCTTTGTGCACTGCACCAGCCAATCGAGGGGCCCTTAGCTCAGTCGGTAGAGCAACTGACTTTTAATCAGTAGGTCGCTGGTTCGAACCCAGCAGGGCTCACCAT
>NZ_CAXBHH010000012.1:0-41333 GCF_963975555.1 uncultured Parasphingorhabdus sp.
CCCCTCCACCATCCTGCGGATGGTCCCCCTCCCCATGCTGCGCAACGGGGAGGAAAACGAGGAAACGAACATGCCGCAAACCAAAGCGCTAACCATCGGCGACCTCGCTGCCCGCACCGGCCTGTCGGTCTCCGCGATCCGTTTCTACGAGGAGAAAGGTCTGGTCGAACCCTTCCGCTCGAGCGGCGGCCAACGGCGGTTTCTGCGGTCAGATATCCGCCGGCTCAGTTTCGTCCTGATCGCGCAGCAACTGGGCTTGAGCATCGGCGAGATTGAACGCCTGCTCACCAACTTACCCCACGGTCGCACGCCGACCCAGGCCGACTGGACCCGGATCAGCAAGGCGATGCGCGGGGTGATTGACGCGCGGATCGCAGAACTGGAGCGGACGCGCGACCGGCTCGATGGCTGCATCGGCTGCGGCTGTCTGAGCCTGAAAAAATGCGCGCTTTATAATCCGGAGGACCGCGCGGGGCTCAAGGGGCCGGGGCCAAGGTTGGTTTTGGGGGATTGATAGAAACGGCCATTCCGTTGGCCCTGACCTTGTCGAAGGACGTTTATCGGCTAGAAAGTAGCACACCTACAGCCGATAGGCGGGGTTCGACAGGCTCACCCCTAACGGAATTTCAGTCACCATGAATGGATTCTGTTCGGCCTGAGCCTGTCGAAGGGGGCCGACCGGCAATCGGCCACAGCGTCACTCCGCCGCCAGCAACTCTTCCGCCGCGTTCAGATCGACCGACACCAGTTGCGAAATCCCGCGCTCGACCATGGTGACGCCGAACAGGCGGTGCATCCGGCTCATCGTCACGGCATTATGGGTGACGATCAGATAGCGGGTGCTGGTCTCGGCGACCATCTTGTCGAGCAGGTCGCAGAAACGCTCGATATTGGCGTCGTCGAGCGGGGCGTCGACCTCGTCGAGGACACAGATAGGTGCCGGATTGGTTAAAAATAGTCCGAAAATAAGTGCCACAGCGGTTAGCGCCTGTTCGCCACCCGACAGTAGGGTGAGCGAGGTCAGCTTCTTGCCCGGCGGCTGGGCCATGATTTCGAGGCCTGCTTCCAGCGGATCGTCGCTGTTGATCAGCTCGAGATGGGCCTTGCCGCCATCGAACAGAGTCGCGAACAGCCGCTGGAAATGCTGGTCGACTTCCTCGAACGCGGCGAGCAGGCGTTGGCGGCCTTCGCGGTTGAGGCTGCCGATCGATCCGCGCAATTGATGGATCGCCTCATTGAGATCCTGACTTTCCTTGGTCGATTTTTCCCATTCGCCTTCCAGTTCCGCCAGTTCGTCGGCGGCGACCAGGTTGACCGGTCCGATCCGCTCGCGGCTGAGGGATAGCCGTTCGAGTTCGGCTGACTCCTGCGATGCATCGCCAACCGTCTCCTCGTCAAATTCAAGCTTCTTTGGGAGAACGACAGCAGGGCATTCGAATTTCTCGGCCGAAATCCGGCCCATTTCCATCCGGCGCAGATCCTGGTTCTCGGCGCGGGCTTTTGCTCCGGCGCGCAGCTCACGCGCCTGGCTGAGCATTTCACTGGCCTGGTTGAGCCGGTCTTCATGGTCGCGCTGCGCCAGTTCTGCGGCCTGCAGAGCGGCGTCCTTCTCTACCACTTTTGCGTTTAACGCTTCCTGCCGTTCTTCCAGCTTGGTGACTTCGATCTCGATCACCCGCGGCCGGTCTGCCAGATTTTCGACTTCGGCTTCGATCATCGCGCCGCGCTTGGCCATTTCCTTCATCCGCGCTTCGGCTTCGCCCGAGCGATCCTGCCACGAACGGATTTGCGCGCTGGCGACCGCTTTCTGTTCCTTCACCTGCGCGAGCCTCTGGTCGATACCGGAGAGAGCGGCTTGTGCGGACATGACCCGTTGCCGCGCCGCGTCGCGCTGATCCTGCAAGGCCGCCCGCGCCCGTTCCTGTTCCGCGCCATCGGGCTGGCTGGCGCGTTCCTTTTGCGCTGCTTCCAGTTCGGCGAGCGCGGCTGCATTTTCCGTCTTTAGCGCGGCATCCCGTTCGGCGAGGCTGGCGGTGCGCTTCTGCAGCCAGGCCAGCGCTTCTTCCGCCTGATCGGCTTCGCGCAAAGCCTGACGCAGGGCTTCCTCGGCATCGCGCCGCGCGGTCCGCGCTTCACCAAGCCGGGTTTCGATCGCCGACATTGCTTCGCGGCCCGCGACTAGTGTCGCTTCTGCCGCTACAACCTTTTCCTCGGCCGGAGCCAGCATGTCCTGCAATGCGCGCAGGCGATTGGCGCGGACCAGCCGTTCGGCGCTGGCATTGCCGTCATCGCGGGCAACAAAGCCGTCCCAGCGGCGCAGGGAACCTGCCTTGGTTACGAGCCGCTGGCCGACCGACAGCGCCTGGCCATCGTCGCTATCGGCGACAAAAATCTGGGACAGACGATTGTGCAGTTCGCCGGGAGCCTGCACCTGATCGAGCAGGGTTTCTGTTCCGGCGGGTGGTGCGCTTGAAGTAGTGACATCTGCGCCGCCCCAGAAGCGGTCGCCGTCCTCGCCGATCGACGCGAGCAGATCATCGCCCAGCGCCGCCGCCAATGCCCGTTCATAGCCCGGTGCCGGTTTTACCTGATCAATCGCCTTGTGCGCGCTTTCGACCTTCGACAGTTCGCGATCGAGCGCGTGATGTTCGGAGCGCAGTCCGGCGAGTTCCGCATTCAGCGTGGCAAGGCCGGATTGTGCGGCATCGCGCGCCGCAGTGGCCTGAACCCGTTGTTCCTCGAGCGCGGCGATCTTGCCGCCGCTGCCGTCTGCCGTTGTTTGCGCCGCTTCCCGCATCGCAATCGCTTCTGCGAGCGCGGTCTGCAGCTCTGCCTCGTCGCCCATTTCGGCGCGTTCGGCGTTGAGACGATCCAGTTCGACGGCCAGCCGGTCATGGCGGGCCTGCGCCGCATAAACGGCGGCATTGGCGACTTTAATCTCTGCCTGAATGCGTGCTTCTTCGGCAACGGCCTTGGCGAGTTCCACTTCGGCTTCGCTCGCGGCCCGCTCGGACCGTTCGGCATCGCGTTCCAGCTCGGGTCGTTCCTTGGTCAGGCCGGATAATTCGGTCGACAGTCTTTTTTCGTCCTGCTCGAGACGGTCCAGCGCCTCCATCGCATCGCGGGTCAGCTGGTCTTCGCGCGCATTGTCATCGTGGATGCGTTGGGCTTGCGCCTGCAGGTCAAGCAGTCGTGATTTCAGATTGTCGCGTTCGTTGGTCAGGGTCAGCAGCCGGTGGCTGGACTCGCTCGCTTCTTCCCGCGCCCTCTGGACTTCGTTGCGCAATATGCCGAGCGCCTTGGCGCTTTCATTTTGCGCGGATACAGCGGCTTGCTGCTCGCTTTGTGCTTCACTGACCTTGGCTTCGGCGGCCTCCGCTTCGGCTCTGGCGATATCGGCGGCGGCGGCGGCCTCTTTCCAGCGCGCGTAGATCAGGCGGCCCTCGACGGTGGTGATTTCACCGCTCAGCTTGCGGTAACGCTCTGCCTGTTTGGCTTGCCGCCGGAGATTGGCTGCGCGCTGTTCCATGTCACCTAGAATATCATCTAGGCGGGCGAGATTCTTCTCCGCAGCGCGCAATTTCTGCTCGGCATCCCTGCGCCGGACGTGGAGGCCGGAAATGCCGGCGGCTTCCTCCAGCATTTCGCGTCGCGCTTCCGGCTTGGAGGAAATGATGTTGGATATCTTGCCCTGGCTGACGAGGGCAGGGCTGTGCGCGCCTGTGGCGGCATCGGCGAAGATCAGCGCGATATCCTTGGCCCGGACGTCGGTGCCATTGGCGCGATAGGCGGAACCGGCGCCGCGCTCGATCCGCCGGACAATCTCAAGTTCGCTATCATTGTCGCCGACATGCAGCGACGATACGTCGTTGGTTTCGCGTTCGGCGGTCAGTGCGACTTCGGCAAATTGCCGTTCGGGCCGGTCCTGGGTGCCGGCGAAGATAACATCTTCCATGCCGGCGCCACGCATCGACTTGGCCGAGTTCTCGCCCATCACCCAGCGGATGGCTTCCAGAAGGTTCGATTTTCCGCATCCGTTGGGGCCGACCACGCCGGTCAGCCCCTTTTCGATGCGCAGCTCAGTCGGATCGACAAAGCTTTTGAAGCCCGAGAGTCTGAGCTTCTTTATTTGCACGAGGTCGACCCCGTGCAGACTGTATCAGTGACCAGATTCAATTCGCTCCCCTCTTGCGATTGGTCCGGCGCCTATCTTGCGCCTGCTTCCTTCAATTTGGTTTCAACCATGGCCCAGTTGGTGCCTTCTACTTTTTGACCATTGATCAGGAATGTAGGAGTTCCCTCGATATTAAATTCCTCGGCACCTTTCTGGGTGTCATTCATCAGCTTTTCAGATGCAGCCGTGTCAGCCAGACAGGCCTTGGCCTGGTCTTCGGAAATACCGCGCTGCTGGAAGAAGGCGATAAGCCCAAGCTGTTCGGCGAGGCGAACAAAGCGGACCTTCGGCTCGGATTGCAATATGCCGCTGTAGGTTGATTCTCCCATGCCCTGGGCTTTTTCAAACATCGTTGCCTGATAACCCAAAGCCTGTTCGGTCAGCGGGAAGAACGGGGCTTCACCGCCGCAGCGGGAAAGAAGGGCAGCGGTAAGATCCAGAGGATCGCGAACGAAATTGCGGATTTCAAAGCTTACCCGTCCGCTCTCGACATATGTGTCACGCAGCGGTGCAAAGGCCTGTTCCCCGAAATCCTTGCAGTGCGAGCAGGTGATCGACATATATTCGACCAGCTTGATCGGCGCATCGGGATTGCCCATGACAACGCCACCGGCTTCGGTTTTGGCAACCGTTTCGGACCATTTCTGTCCGGCAGGGGCTTCGACGGCTTCGACCGCTCCGGAAGAGCTTGCTCCGGCTTCGGTTTCGGTGGTTTCACCACAGGCGGTTAGCGCCAGAGCGAAAGCCAGAGGTGCAATATAGTTGAATGTGCGCATAGTCTGTTCCTGTTTTCTGAAAATATCGAATGTCTATTGCGGGAGGGTCGTCAATTTGGGTTTGAGGGCCGTCCAGCTATGGACTTCGGCCAGCGGCTGATCGGCGAGCGTAAAGCTTGGCGTTCCGCTTAGTTTGAGCGTGTCCGTGGCATATTTTGTCATCGCCAAGATCTTGTCCTGCTCGGCTTGATTCGAAAGGCAGGCGTCGATCTGGGACGCGGTAAAGCCGCGCCCTTTCATCAATGTGTCGAGACCGGCGGCCTTGACAATTTTCTTGAGCCGCTGCGGAACTGTGCCTTCGTTCATCGTTTTCATCACTTCCGGGGAAGTGGCCTGGAATTTCGTGAGCCAGGTCGATTGTTTCAGCAGCAGAGCGCGGTGGTTGCCGAAAAATTTGGTCCGTCCGCCGCAGCGCGCGAGCATCGCAGCCGAGAGGTCGATCGGGTTGAGAACAAGATTGCGGACTTCGAAGCTGATCCGGCTCTTGTTGACAAAATCCGTGGTCAGGGCGGCATGGGAATCTTTTTCAAATGCCGCGCAGTGACTGCAGGTGTAGCTCATATATTCGGTCAGCTTGTGCTTGGCGAGGGGATTGCCCATGACATGGCCGCCCATGGCCGACAGGGTGACCCGGTCGGCCTGCTGTGCGGATGCCGGTACGGCGATTACCGTTGCGGCCACCAAAGCCGAAGCAAGATACGCGCTTCTCAAGTTCATGTCTGGTCCTTCTTCTTGTCACCGCCGCCGATCTTGCCGACGACCTTTATACTCAATTGCGCATCTTTCTTAGGGTCCGCTTCCGCCTTTGCAACTGCCGATGCGAGCGATTCCAGTACCCGGTTCAACTCCGCATCGCCAATATCGCGCAGATTCTCGCCCAGCTGGATCGGCGCGGGCCTGAGCGAATGGGGCAGCGGAGTGCGCTTTTCCTTGTCTTTCTTGGGGGTTACGGTGCCTTGTCTGAATCTTATATGACTGACCGCACCATAGCCGAAGAAGCGGTTGACCCGTTCGATGATATCCGGCGCAATATGCTGCATCAGCGTCGCATAAGCGCCGGTAACCAGCAGATGCAAGGTACCGCCCTCCTTCTCGCCGCGCGGAAAGCGGATCGATTCGGGCAGGGATACGGCGGCATAGCGTTCGCCGACGATCTCCGCCCAGCGGCTGACCACCGAGCTCTGGATGAAGCCATAGCGGCGGAAGGCGGCTCGGCCGATTTCCGGGACCAGATCTGAGATGCTTTTCGCCGGACCGCCGCGCGGGCGCTGGTATTTCTGATATTTCTTGACTGTCGGCTTTTTCGGGGCTTTCCTGGGCGCAGCTTTGCCGGTGGCGGCGGTTTTCGCCTTTTCATTGCCCTTTTCATCGCCAGCGGTGCCAATTTTCTTCGTCATTATATCCTTTTATGGCATGGCGCGGCCATGGCCGTCGATAGTATACCCGCCAGAGCGCGTAAAATTTCCGTCAATATCGGTGCACATTATGTGGATAACGCGCGAAAACTGCCCTGGCGGTCTCCGCCGGGTAGCAATTTGCCCGATCCCTATCATGTCTGGTTGTCGGAAGTCATGCTGCAGCAGACGACCGTCGGTGCGGTCAAAAGCTATTTCGAGAAATTCACCCGGCGCTGGCCGACGGTTCAGGATCTGGCGGGGGCCGATGAAGCGGACGTGATGGCGGCCTGGGCTGGCCTCGGCTATTATGCCCGGGCGCGTAATCTTCGCAAATGCGCCGTGCATGTCATTGAGAATATGCATGGAATCTTTCCTCAGAAAGAGTCTGAACTCCTTAAATTGCCCGGAGTGGGCGCCTATACTGCGGCTGCAATCGCCGCCATTGCCTTTGCCGAACGAGCGGTGGTGGTCGATGCCAATATCGAACGGCTGGTGGCGCGGCTCTTTGCCATCGATACGCCGCTGCCCAAAGGCAAGGCTGAAATCCGGGCGGCGATGGATGCGATCACCCCGCGCCACGGGGCCGGGGATTTTGCCCAGGCCTGCATGGATATCGGAGCGACCATCTGCACATCGAAAAACCCGAAATGCGACATCTGTCCGGTGCAGAAACAATGTGCGGGCTTCAAGGCAGGCGACATGGAACGCTATCCCGTCAAGACACCAAAGAAAGCCAAGCCGGTTCGCCGCGCGCGGTTTTTCTGGATCGAGCAGCAGGACAGGATCCTGCTGGCGACGCGGCCACCAAAAGGCATGCTCGGCGGGATGCGGTCGCTGCCCGACGACGGCTGGGCTGCCAGCAATGACGGTCATGCCACGCCGCCGATGGCGGGCGAATGGCGCGTGCATGACAATATTGTTCAGCACAGCTTCACCCATTTTTCGCTTGAAGTCGATTTGGCTGTTTATCACGCCGGAAAAATGGTTACTAACATGGATGATAATATCTGGTGGCCGCTAGACAACATAGCGGAAGCCGGACTGCCGACGCTTTATGCGAAGGCTGTGGATTGGAAACTGAAGGAAGAAAAATGATCGCTGAAAAACCTGCCACATCTTCGCTTGGATCCGCTTTCTCCCGACGCTCGGTGCTCGGTGGTATCGGTGCCGGTACTTTTCTGGCTGCTATGCCGGCCACTGCCTTTGCCAAGGGAAATGCGGTCAGTTTCCCCGGACTGACGAAAATCATTAATGAATATGTCGCGGACAAGAAGGTCGCCGGCATGATGGCGATGATCGGTTTCGGTCAGGAGCAGCCGCAGGTAATTTCTGCCGGTACGTTGAAGCTCGGGGGTGACCGGCTGGTCGGCACTGAAACGCTTTGGCGGATGTATTCGCAGACCAAGCCGATTACCGGCATGGCGACGATGATGCTGGTCGAAGACGGGCTGATTTCTCTCGATCAGCCGCTGTCCGATATCTTCCCCGAATTTGCCGATATGCAGGTGCTGGTCGATCCAGAAGGCGCGATCGACAATGTCGAACCGGCCAAGGCACCGATCACCATCCGCCAGTTGCAAACCCATACTGCGGGGCTGGGCTATACGATCATATCGAAGGGCCCGATCCAGAAAGCCTATCTGGCCGCGGGCCTGACCCCCGGCCGCGTCAGCCGTAGCCCGATACCCGGCATTGACCCGGGCGCGCCGACGCCGGATATCATGACCTTCGTCAAGCGGCTCTCGGAACTGCCTCTGGTCTATCAACCCGGAACGCAGTGGAGCTATTCGCTCAGCCATGACGTGCTGAGCGCGGTGATCGAGAAAGTTTCCGGCAAGCCGCTCGACCAGTTCCTCCACGAACGGATGTTCGGACCGCTGGGCATGAACAATATATTCTACAATGTCCCTGCCGACAGGGCGATTGATCTGGCGGATAATTATGCGCCCTTCGCCGGCGCTCTGATCCCGATCGATCCCGGCGCGACCAGCATCTTTCTCGACAAGCCTGCCTTTGCCTTCGGCAGCACCGGTTTGGTCGGAACGGCTGGCGATTATGACAAGTTCCTGCAGATGCTGCTCGGTTTCGGCACCGTCGGTGGTATCCAGGTGATGAAGCCGGATACGGTGAAGCTCGGCATGTCCAACCTGCTACCCAAGACCGCCAATACCCAGGGCACATGGGTTGCCAATCACGGCTTCGGTGCCGGTGGCCGCTCTGGTCTGGGAACCGAAGTCAGTCCTGCCGGTACATTCGGCTGGGGCGGCGCTGCCGGGACATCGGCCTTTGTCGACACCGTCCGCGGACTGCGGGCTGGTGGCTATACTCAATATATTCCGTCGAACAGCTATCCGTTCCAGTCGGATTTTCCGAAATATGTCTATGCCGATCTGACCGGCAACGCTCAGGCGGGGGCGGGCAATACCAGTCCATAAGGGCCAGAAATTCTTTCCCTTTTGCCAGGGGCCACAAAATCAAAATGTCCGGGAGACAAGATGTCGATTGCTGAAAATACGATAGTGCCAACCTTTGCTGGCGGAACCCTTGATCGCGCCGATCAGGTGCGGGTCAATCCGGACAAGTTGCGCGCTGCGATGATGAACCCGCGAGCGAAGCTGCTCAAGCTGGATGGCCTGAACCCGGTTTTTGATGATCGTGGCGAACTCGCCTGGGGCGCCGCCTATGAAGCGTCGCCGGACCATGATCTGCTGCTGCTCGGCATCGAAGGCGACACGCCTTTCTTCGCGGAGCTGAACGGGGCAGGGGATGCCGGACCGGCGGCCAATAGGGCGCTTTGGCAGACACTGGGCGGATTGCCCGCTGATCAGGCGGCGATTTATGCGACAGCGCGCAGTCTCGTCGACTGGCACGCCCGCCACAAATTTTGTGCGCAATGCGGCAAGCCGACCGAGTCCCGCAAAGGCGGCTGGGCGCGGCTTTGTGATAGCGAGAAAGACGGTTGCGGAGCAGAGCATTTTCCGCGCACCGATCCGGTGGCGATCATGCTGTCGGAATGCGAGGGCAAGGTTTTGCT
Organism: uncultured Parasphingorhabdus sp.; assembly: GCF_963975555.1. Taxonomy (GTDB): domain Bacteria; phylum Pseudomonadota; class Alphaproteobacteria; order Sphingomonadales; family Sphingomonadaceae; genus Parasphingorhabdus. The sequence continues at coordinate 9,382 of NZ_CAXBHH010000012.1, forward strand.
CGGCCGCCAGCCGCGTTTCCCGCCGAAAAGCTTTTCCGCACTGGCCGGATTTCTCGAGCCGGGCGAAAGTATCGAAGGCTGCGTGAAGCGCGAATTGTTCGAAGAAGCCGGGATTCATGTGCGCGATGTGCGCTATGTCGCGAGCCAGCCATGGCCGTTCCCTTCATCACTGATGATCGCCTGCACCAGCGTCACCGACGATCCGACGCTGACTCTCGACGAGGAAGAGATCGAGGAAGCGGCGTGGTTCTCGCTCGACGAGGTCAAGGCCGCCATGGCCGGTGACGCCGGTGCGCTGTTTGTCGCACCGCCGCCATTTGCAATTGCTCATGATCTGCTCAAACACTGGGTGGATGGAAAGGCCTGATATGATCGACCGGCTCGAACTCATGGGCGCGCCGGGTTCTCCCTATACGCGCAAAATGCTGGCGCTGCTGCGCTACCGGCACATCGCTTATAATGTCATCTGGGGCGGCGCGATGGGCGCTCCGGACGGCTATCCGAAGCCGAAGGTGGCGTTGCTGCCGACCTTTTACTTCCGCGATAGTGACGGCGATCTTGAAGCCGTAGTGGATAGCACGCCGATCATCCGGCGGCTGGAACAGGAATATAGCGGGCCTTCGGTCATTCCCAAACATGAAGCGCTGCGCTTTCTCGATCTGCTGATCGAGGATTATGCCGATGAATGGATGACGAAAGTCATGTTCCATTTCCGCTGGGCGTTTCAGGCGGACGCCGAACATGTCGGGCCTCTGCTGATCCATTGGGCCAATCCCGAACTGCCGGACGAACAGGCGAGCGCGATGGCAGCGCAATTTTCAAAGCGCCAGATTGACCGGCTCTATGTCGTGGGATCGAACGAGATCACGGCGAAAACTATCGAGGACAGTTTTGTCCGGCTGCTCGGTCTGCTCGACCGCCTGATCCAGCAACAGGGTTTTGTTCTGGGAAGCCGGCCATCCTCCTGTGATTTTGCACTTCATGGTCAATTGACGCAGCTGACCCAGGTCGAGCCGACATCAATGGCGCTGACCCAGAAATATGCGCAGCGCGTGCGCGCGTGGGTGGACCGGATGGATGATCTGTCCGGGCACAAGGGTGGTGAATGGCTGGCTGACAGCCAATTGGGCTTGCTTCAGGGTCTTCTATCGGAAATCGGCCGGACCTATGCGCCCTTTCTGATCGCCAACGCAGCAGCCGTCCAGTCCGGTGCCGACACGGTCGAGGCCGAAATTGACGGACGGAAATGGCAGCAACCGCCATTTCCCTATCAGGCAAAATGTCTGGTCGCGCTGCGCGAAGCCTATGCGGCGCTCTCCGGTGACGCCCGGACGCAGGTTGACGGCGTGCTGGCGGGAACGGGTTGCGAAAGTCTGTTTGTGCAGACCTAAACCAGCCCCAAGCTGGCCAGTTCGCCCAGCATCTCGGCTGGCATATCTTCTGCGCCTTCCGCGCCGTCACCAAGATCGGGCGGGGCGTCTTTCTCTTCGAAATAGCGCCAGCCCTGATGGGCGCGTTTGGGGATTGGCTGGACGGCGATAAGCCGCGGCTCCAGCCGGATCCATTGCCGCCCTTCGCCATTGTCCATGAAGCCGATGATCGGCGAGCGGCCGACAATTTTCTTCGCGTGGATCCAGTAGAGCGAGCCGCCGACCATTTCGGCGTGGCGCTTTGGCAGATAGCGGGTGGTGAGACGCGCTTCGCCGCCTGTGGCCTTATTGTCCTTGTGGGATTCGAGCCAGTTTCGCAGCGTTGCGGGGCTTTCGCTGCGATAGGCTATTTTCGTCATATTGAGTGGCATGGCTAACATCTGTGGGCGACGACCGGTTTAGTCAAGCGCCTTACGGCCAGCTTTTACCTGAATCGATGAGACTGAGCCATGACATCACGCAAGTTAGTTATTGCAAATGATTATCAATATCATATTATAGGGAGAATCAAATATCGAGGAGATGGAAATTGGGTGAAATTCTAGAGAAGCTGGCGATGCCATTGCCGGACATCCGGATGTTGCCATCAGTGGAAGCGCGACTGATCATCGCATTCCGGGTGGCGGTGATGGCAAGCCGGAACAATTATGACTGCTGGGACCAATTGTCCGCGCGACTGGGTGGTGATCGGGCAACGACGCGCATTTTGATTGTCGCGGAGACGATCGGATTCGCCTGGCCGGAGCCGTTTCAGATCGGACGCCCCTGCTGCTCGCTAACCACCCCGGACGAGATATGGCTGCTCGCCGCCATTCGTCTCGCTGCTTGCGAAAACCGGCCCGGTTTCGATACGCTCAGTTGCGAAATGATCGGCGATGGTGCGCGGGAACGGATATATAACGACCTGCGCAATTTTGTCGGGGTCTATACCGATACTAGAGGCTGACCATCCCGCTGCCCACGGCAAGGCTGAGAAAAGCGAGGAAGCCCATCGTGTCGGTAATCATGGTGACGAAGACCGAAGAAGCGAGGGCCGGATCCTGATCGAGCCGGTCGAGCATCACCGGAACGAAAATGCCGGCAAATCCGGCGATCACGATATTGATCAGCATGGCCACAGCGATAACCCCACCGAGCACCGGATTGGCGAAGACCAGACCGGTGCCGAGCCCGACCAGGACGGCAATCGTGGCGCCGTTGAGCAGGGCAATGCGGAATTCACGGCCGATAATCCGGCGGGTGTTGGAGCGGGTAAGCTCGTTCATGGCGAGCGCGCGAACGGAGACGGCCATGGTCTGGGTTCCCGCATTACCGCCGATCGACGCCACGATCGGCATCAATACCGCAAGCGCGACCATCTGTTCGATTGCAGCGCCAAAGATCGCGATGACAAAGCTGGCGATCAGCGCCGTCGCCAGATTGGCGATCAGCCAGCGCACGCGGGCGATGTAGGAATTCCGGATCGGTTCGTTGATATCGCCGTCGCCGGCACCGGACAGCAGCAACACGTCTTCGCTGGCCTCGTCCTCGACAATATGGAGAATGTCATCGACGGTGATCATCCCGATCAGGCGGCCGTCATCATTGATGACCGCGGCCGAGATCAGATTATATTTCTGGAAGCGCAGCGCGACTTCTTCCTGGTCCATATTGACCGGGATCAGCGACTGCTCGCGCTTCATCACATCGGCAATGGCGATATCGCGCGGGGTCCTGAGGATCCAGCTGAGCTGGCAGGTGCCGATCGGGCGGAAAGCCGGATCGACCACATAGATTTCCCAAAATTCCGTGGTCAGATCGTCATTCTTGCGAAGATAGTCGATCAGATCGCCAACCATCATATGTTCGGGCACCGCGACAAATTCGCGTTGCATGATACGACCGGCGGTTTCTTCCTCATAGGTGAGGGCGCTTTCGATCGCGGCGCGGTCTTCGGCATCCAGTTCGGCCAGAACCGCCTGCTGCTCGCCCTTTTCCAGATCCTCGATGATCGCGACGGCGTCATCGGTGTCGAGCTGCTCGGTGAGGTCGGCAATCTGGCTCGCGTCAAGCGCGTCCATCAGATCTTCGCGAACATGCTCGTTCATCTCGGCGAGCACGTCGGCGCTGACCAGATCGCCTAGAGCGGCGGCCAGCGGTGCGCGTTCATCCGCATCAATCAGCTCGAACAGATCGGCAATGTCGGCATTGTGCAGCGGGTTGACCAGTTCCTGCGCCAGGGTGGAATCATTGTCTTCAACCGCGTCGGAAACCGAGCGCACAAATTCGTCGGTTAGCCGGTTGTCCTCGTCGAGGACATCTTCCCGGACGATTTCGGCGTGCGGGGCGTCGTTGATCTCGGTCATCGCGAAGCTCCCCTACTGTGCGCGTTCGGCTGCTTATTAGTCGCTGCAACGTTGCAATTGCAATCTTTTGTGACATTTTACCCAAGGCAGGGTGATTTTTCTGACCATGCTGCCTATATGCGGCCCATGATCGATTCAATGAACGAAAAGGAATAGACAAGATGGCGCACGAAAAAATGACTTTCCACCTCGATACAGGCGATGTTGAAATCAAGCTCCGCCCCGACCTGGCTCCAAACCATGTAGAGCGGATCACCGAACTGGCAGCCGAAGGCTTTTATGACGGCGTTGTGTTCCACCGCGTCATCAACGGCTTCATGGCACAGGGCGGCGACCCGACCGGTACCGGCATGTCCGGCAGCGACAAGCCCGATATCGCGCAAGAATTCTCCAAAGAGCCGCATGTCGAAGGCACATGCTCGATGGCCCGCACGATGGACCCGAACAGCGCCAACAGCCAGTTCTTCATCTGCCTCGACGATGCAGGTTTTCTTGACGGCCAGTACACGGTCTGGGGCGAAGTAACCTCCGGCATGGAAGCGGTTCACGCACTGCCAAAGGGCGAACCACCAGCGAAGCCAGGCGCGATCAAGTCGGTCACACTGGCTTAATCATCCGAAATGCGTCTCGATAAACCCAGGATCGCCCCGCTCGCCGAGTCAGAACTCGGGCACGAGCACAGGGCGATGCTGGGCGAGCGCTTTCGCTCCGGAAAAATTCTCAATATCTTCCGGACGCTGATCAAGGCGCCGAAAGCCTTTAAAGCGTTCATGTGGTGGGGCGGCTATATCCTGTCCGGCCATAATGACGTTGCTGCACGCGAACGCGAGATCATCATATTGCGCACCGGCTTCAACTGGAAATCCGGCTATGAATGGGCGCAACATGTCCGCATCGGTAAAGACTGCGGTCTGACCGATGAGGAGATCGAACGGATCAAGGCTGGCCCCGATGCGCCGGGCTGGACTCCTGTCGAGCGTGCCATGTTGCAGGCAACCGACGAACTGACCAGCGACGGCCATGTGTCGGACGCCACTTGGGAAGCGCTTTCGGAGCTGACCGAAAAACAGCGGATGGATCTGGTTTTGACCGTGGGTCAATATAGTCAGGTATCGATGCTGCTGAACAGCTTTGGTGTGCAGCTCGACGACGATCTCGTGCTGGACCCCGATCTTACCGCCTAGATCCCGACCCTACAGGTTCGCTTGTACTACCCAGTCATGAAAAATCCGGACCGCCCGGTTCTTCATGTCGCGTTTGCGGCATACAAACCAGTAGCTGTAGGGACTGTCGACCTGATGGTCGAACAGCCGAACCAGCCGCGGATCATTGGCGTCAGAGAAATGGCCGCCGTGCATGATCGCGATGCCAAGTCCCTGAGCCGCTGCTTCCAGCATCAGGGGGCCACTGTCGAGATGGTCGATACCGGCTGGCTGCAAATCCGGTAGTCCTACCGCTTCCTTCCACTGGTCAAAGGCCCGGGTCATATTACTGTGGATCAGGATATTGTGATTCTGCAAATCCTCAGGACGTTTGACCGCATTCGGTCCCTGCGTCAGTTCGGCGGATCCAATTGCGTAAACCTTGTTGCTGTCCAGTTTTACCGAATAGAGATTGGGATCGACATCATCGCTGATGATGATCGCTGCATCGACGGCGTCGCCCAGCATATTCTCGGCATGGGAGGACGTATCGACATCGATATTCAGTTTGGGATATAGTTTTTTCAGCTCTGGCAGCTTCGGAAACAGGCGAGTCGCTCCGAACAGCGGCAGAACGCCGAGGCGCAGGCGCATATCCCCGCCGGTCACGGTCATCTGGTCGACCGCTTCACCGATGGTTTCCATCGCCGGAGCAACGGCTTTCAGCAATGATTGACCATCCCCGTTGAGCACCATCGACTGGTTGCGCCGCTCGAACAGGGGTTTGCCGATATGATCTTCGAGCGATTTGATTCGGCGGCTGAGGGCAGGGGCTGACAGAGCCAGTTCTGCTGCTGCAGCCTTGGAAGAGCCGAGACGGGCTACACGAATGAAGGCCTCGAGGGCACGGAGGGGAGGAAGACGGCGCATAGAATAACCAATATTGTTGTTGAATTAGCTTTGTGCAACGCAAAATGAAGTTGGAATCGGGACAATGGCGGAAAACTGTCGCTAGCATTAATGATAAGTTGCAAGTTGTGCAACCCGCAATGTTCTTTTCGCACTTGCACAATAATAGGTTCCGCTGCATTTAGGATGAGCCTTTCAGGCATCCTCTCCTAAAAACTTTTCAGGCCAGTTCTTCGGAACTGGCCTTTTTTTTTGGCGGAATTCCGCCAAGCGACCGTTCAATCGAAAATCAGAGTCGCATATCGGCATCGCGATACCTATCTTATTGGAAACAACCGAAACGATATTGAGGAGATACGCCCCCGTGTCCGATCCAGCGCCGAATAAAGACAAGCCGAAAGATGATGGCAAGCAGTTGAAACTGCAAGTTGCCAATGCCAGGCCCGAGGACAGTGGTCGGGGTCTTGCCCGGCTGTCCCGTGATAATCTAGGAAAACTGGGACTGATCGAGGGTGATGTTGTCGAGATCATCGGCAAACAGACAACGCCAGCGCGCGCTGTTCTGCCTTATCCGGAAGATGAAGGGCTGGATTTTGTCCGGCTCGACGGCCTGCAACGCGCCAATGCCGGAGTCGGAGCCGGTGACTTTGTTGAAATTCGCAAGGTCGAATCGAAGCCGGCTAAGAAAGTTGTTTTCGCTCCGGCCCAGAAAGACCTTCGTTTGCAGGGCAATGGCGGTGGCCTGAAGCGCAGCTTCATGGGGCGTCCGCTAAAGGCGGGTGACTTTGTTGCAACCCATGGCCAGCAACAGGTGGATCGTGGCGATATGCCGCCGCAACTGCGGCAAATGCTGGCGGCTCCGGCTTTTTCTCTGACACAGATACGACTCAACGTCGTTTCGACGGTGCCCAAGGGCATTGTCCATATTGACGAAGAGACGGAGGTCGAACTTCGGCCGGAATATGAGGAATCGACCGAGCACCGGCGCGCCGACGTCACCTATGACGATGTTGGCGGATTGCATGAAACGATCGACCAGCTCCGTGAAATGGTCGAGTTGCCGTTGCGCTATCCGCAACTGTTCACCCGGCTTGGCGTCGATCCGCCACGCGGCGTGTTGTTGCATGGCCCTCCGGGTACCGGAAAAACCCGGCTTGCCCGCGCTGTTGCCAATGAAAGCGAAGCGGAATTTTTCCTGATCAATGGTCCGGAGATCATGGGGTCCGCTTTTGGCGAGTCGGAGAAGAAACTCCGCGAAATATTCGATGCCGCGACCAAGGCTGCGCCTTCTATCCTGTTCATCGACGAGATCGATTCGATCGCACCGAAGCGCGGACAGGTGCAGGGCGAAGCAGAAAAGCGCCTTGTTGCCCAGTTGCTGACCTTGATGGATGGTCTTGAATCGCGGGTTAATCTGGTGGTTATTGCGGCAACCAACCGTCCCGAAGCGATTGATGAAGCGCTACGCCGCCCCGGACGTTTTGACCGGGAAATCATCGTCGGCGTGCCCGATGTTGCTGGCCGCCGCGAGATTTTGGGCATCCATACCCGCGGAATGCCGCTCGACAAGGCGGTCAATCTGCAAGAACTGGCGCGCACCACTTACGGTTTTGTCGGCGCCGATCTGGCCGCGCTGACCCGGGAAGCGGCGATTGAAGCCGTGCGCCGGATCATGCCCAAGCTCGATCTGGAATCGGAAACCGTACCGCCGGAAGTGCTCGATGAACTGGTTGTGCAACGGCATGATTTTGTCGAAGCGCTGAAACGGGTCCAGCCATCGGCGATGCGCGAAGTCATGGTGCAGGTCCCCGATGTCCGCTGGGAAGATATCGGCGGCCTCGACGACGCGCAGATGCGACTGAAAGAGGGGATTGAACTCCCGCTCAAAAATCCGGAAGCCTTCACGCGACTGGGTATTCGTCCAGCCAAGGGCTTCCTGCTCTATGGTCCTCCGGGAACCGGCAAGACCTTGCTGGCGAAGGCGGTCGCGCGCGAAGCCGAAGCCAATTTCATCGCCACGAAATCGAGCGACCTGCTATCCAAATGGCATGGCGAGAGCGAGCAACAGATTGCCCGTCTCTTTGCCCGGGCAAGGCAAGTCGCGCCAACCATCCTGTTCATTGACGAGATTGACAGTCTGGTTCCCGCGCGTGGGGGTGGCATGGGAGATTCCCAGGTTACCGAACGGGTGGTCAATACCATTCTTGCTGAGATGGACGGTCTGGAAGAAATGCAGTCGGTCATCCTGATCGGTGCGACCAATCGTCCCGGTCTGGTCGATCCGGCGCTGTTGCGGCCAGGCCGGTTCGATGAACTGGTCTATGTTGCGGTTCCGGGCAAGGCTGGACGTCGCCGCATATTGGCGATCCATACGTCGAAAATGCCGCTGGCCAAGGATGTCGATCTTGACGAGATGGCAGAGAGCACTGACCGTTATTCAGGCGCGGACCTTGAGGATCTTGTCCGTCGGGCAGGGCTTCACGCGTTGCGCGAATATGGCGGTCTGGTCGAGACAGTGCAGATGAAGCATTTTGAAAAGGCGCTGGAAGACAGCCGTGCTTCGGTGACGCCGGAAATGGAGGAAGAATATTCCAAGATGGATTCACAGCTGAAGCAAAATGCCATGCGGGTCGAACCGATCGGTTTTGTGGCTCCGGGAATGTTGACGCCGATCAGGGACAGCAAACATTAAACCCTGACCCTATTGGTCGGTAATCATCCGGTCATCGGGCTCGAGGGCCTTGAAGCCCCAGCCAAAGAGGAACACACAGACGGTTGTTGCCACCCAGAAAGGCAATGGGCCGGCATAGGTGTAAAGCAGGACACCGATCGCGGGAGAGGCAATGAAGGCCATGCCATTTGCCGACGCGACAATGCCGGCCACGCCGTTCTGTTCCGATCGTCTGACGGCAAGCGAGGCGCCGGCGGTGAAGCCCGGGCGGAACAGGCCAAAGCCCAGTGACGCCACGGCGAAGCCGATGATGATGCCGTGCAGATCATGGGACAGGCCGATGATCAGGCAGCCCAATGCTCCCAGCACCATGCCCCATAATATCGAGGTCCGCGGCCCCATTTGCAGCAACGGGATCAGGCCCCATTGTGCCAGCAGGGTTGCTGCCGCGCCGGACATCAGTACGATGCCGGTCATCTGGATTCCCGTTTCCGGGTCACCGCGCAAGCCCAGCCGGTCGAGGATTAGAAAACCGACCACGCCCAATATCAGGGCATGGGCGTTGCCGCCCAATATGCCGGTGATCAGCCATGGCTTGATCCGTTCATCACCCCAGCGCAAGCGGGGCGGCAGACTGGCTTCCTCTTCGGTGGAATCATCCTCTTCCTTCAGGCTGCCGGAGGAAGGCGCACTACTATAAGGCTCCGACGTCACCACGCCACGTGCCTGAAAGCCGGGATTGTCGTTGGGCAGTTTCAGCGCCAGCGCCACCATCACCACTATGCCGATTGCGGCAAAGGCAAACATCGGGCTGGAAAGACCCAGAACCGGAAGGATCAGCAATGGCGCAACGGCCGGACCGACAATGGTGCCAAGGCCGAAGGACGATGATATCAGGGATAGCGCCTTGGTCCGGTCGGCGCGGGCGGTTCGGGCGGCAACATAAGCCTGCACCGCTGGCGGGGCAGCTGATCCCAGGCCACCATAAAGACTACGGAAAAAGGCGAACAGGACAAAGGTCCATATCGCACTATACCAGCCGAGCAGTCCCAGAAACAGTGCCAGACCCGCTAATGCAAAGGAGGTCGTAAAGCCGATCATGCCGAGGCGCATAAGCGCTTTCCGGCCACGGTGATCGGACTGGCGCGCCCATTTCGGAGCGGTATAGACCCAGAGCAGGGCTGACCAGCTGAACGCCGCACTGACCCAGAAATCGGGTATATCAAGCTGTGTCCCGATCGTCGGCAATATCGATTGCATGGCCGTGTTGCCGGATGCTGTCACCAGCATGACCGAGAACAATACCGCCATGCGGGTACTGTCGATCGGTTTCGCATCGGGAACGGAAGAAGCTATCCGCTCTAGCGGTTCAATATCGGGTGAATCGGCCATGGATTTCCTATGCCACGCTATTTCTGCCAGTCATAGGCTCGTTCGATGCGGGCGACATGAAGACTATATTCGCTATACCATTCTCCGCGACCCCGTTCGCGGATGACTATATGATCCGGGTGGTCGCGCCATGCTTTGGCGCTGCCGTCATCGCGCCAATAGCTAACGGTAATCCCCATGCCATCCGCCGACCGTGCATGGTCTTCTCCAAGATAGCCGGGTTGCTGTGCTGCCAGTTCGGCCATTGCCGCCGCTGCGCTTTGATAAGCCTCGTCTCCCGTGCCGGTCCGTTGTGCGCAAAATATGACCGCGATCGAGTCTGTTGGATGAAGCTGCATCGCCCTCTTTTAGCCGGTCAATTGTAACGGGCAAGCCGTATTATATTTGTCACCGGTGCTGTAACGCCCTAGTAAGACAGTTTGATCTGGTACCGGAGGAATGAGTTGACTAATAGTGTCGCGAAAATGAAGTTTATCGATCGCATCAAGTCGCGAGTGGAGCGGCGTCTCGGGCCCTGGGGTGTATTCTTCAAGGGCTTTCTGAAGCATCCGGTGATGGTCGGTTCGATCATGCCGTCGTCGGACATCACGATCAAGAAGATGCTTGCGCCCGTCAAATGGGATGAGTGCGATCTGTTCGTCGAATATGGTCCGGGTGTGGGGACATTCTGTCGCCCCGTGCTCGAACGGCTGAAGCCCGGCGCAATGCTTGTCGTGATCGACCTGAATCCCGATTTCATCGATTATCTCGGCAAAACCATCCACGACAGCCGTTTCTATCCGATCCACGGGTCTGCGGCGGATGTGCAAAAGATCATCAGCGAGCTCGGACACGAGAAGGCCGACTATGTCCTTTCCGGCCTGCCTTTTTCGACATTGCCTGATCAGCTCGGCCCCAAAATCGCCAAGGAAACCTACGAGGTTATTCGGCCTGGCGGGGCGTTTCTCGTCTACCAGTTCGTCAAGAAGGCGCGCGACTTCATGGAGCCGCATTTTGACCATATCGACAGCGGTTATTCCTTCTGGAACATCCTGCCCTGTCATCTGTTCTGGGGCTGGAAGACAAAATAGGCGTTCGTCGATGGTCGAATGCCGTTTGTCGAAGCCAATGCCCTGCAAGTCCCTGTTTACCGGCATGTTCGAAGCCATGTCACTCACGTTTTGATTGAGAGGAAAGTTTTGATGTCCCGTTTGTCCCGTTCCCTGTTTCTGGCTTTATCCACCACGGCGTTGACGGTTGCCGCTCCGGCTCTGGCCAAACATCATGAATCGGCGAAGCCGGCGCCGGTCAGCGAGTTGGTCAACGCGGTCGATATCCCTTATGAAGAATTCACGCTAGACAACGGGCTGAAGGTGCTGGTGCACACCGACCGCAAGGCACCGATAGTGGCGGTCTCGATCTGGTATGGCGTTGGCTCTGCCAACGAACCGAAGGGCAAGACCGGCTATGCCCATCTGTTCGAACATATCATGTTCAATGGCTCCGAAAATGCGCCGGGCGATTTTTTTGAACCGCTGCGGCAGATTGGTGCGACCGATCTCAACGGCACGACGTGGCTCGACCGGACCAATTATTTCCAGACCGTCCCGACCTCCGCGCTGGATGTTGCCCTGTTTCTCGAAAGCGACCGGATGGGCCATTTGCTCGGCGCGGTGACGCAGGAGAAACTCGACAACCAGATCAGCGTCGTCTCGAATGAAAAGCGCCAGGGCGACAATCGTCCCTATGGACTCGTCGGCTATCGCCAGACCGAATTGCTGTTTCCCGCCGATCATCCCTACGGACATGACACAATCGGTTCGCTGGAAGATCTCGAAGCGGCTTCGCTCGACGATATGAAGCTTTGGTTCACCGATCATTACGGGCCGAATAATTCGATCCTCGTTCTGGCCGGCGATATCGATGCCGCGACCGCCAAAGCGAAGGTCAACAAATGGTTCGGCGCGATTCCGCGTGGCAAGCCGATCCCGCAGCTCAATCCTGAATTGCCGACGCTTGATGCACCCATCTACGAGGTGATGAAGGACAAGGTCGCGACCACGCGCATCTATCGCAACTGGGTGGTGCCGGGTCTGAACGATCCCGATTATACGCCGCTCGATGTCGGCATGACCGTGCTTGGCGGCCTCGCCAGTTCGCGGCTCGACAATATCATGGTGCGGGAAGAGAAAAATGCGGTGAGCGTTTCCGCTTATGTGCTTCCGTTCGTACATGGCAGTCTGGTCGAGATCACGGCTGACGTAAAACCAGGTGAAGATGCCGATGTCGTCGCCAAACGGCTCGATCAGATTATCGCCGATTTCATCGTCAATGGTCCGACAGCAGATGAAGTGCAGCGGGTAGCGACCCGCGATGCGGCGGCACGGATCGCCGGTCTCGAGCAGGTCGGCGGCTTCAGCGGCAAAGCGGTCGCTCTGGCACAGGGCAAACTCTATTCCGATGATCCGGAATATTACAAAAAGGAACTCGCCCGGCTGGCATCGACCACGCCGGAAGCCGTCAAGGCTGCGATGCAGAAATGGCTGACCCGTCCGGTGCTAGGCATCACGGTCGTCCCGGGAGAGCGGGACGAATATCAGGAAGTGGGCGCCGGCATCGGCGCGCGGACCGGCGTTTTGACCGCTCCGGCTTTTTATATGCAGGACGGCGAAGCGGCAAAGGGGACTGTCACCACGCCCGACCGGTCTCACCTGCCACCCGTAGGCGAAATTCCGAACGTCGATTTTCCGGATGTCGAAACCGCAACCCTGTCCAACGGCATCAAGGTCTATTTCGCCCATCGTGATACGGTGCCGATGACCCGGGTGACCCTGTCTTTCAACGCCGGTACCAGCGCGGATTCCTCCGACAAGCTCGGGCTGCAGAATTTCGTTACCGGGATATTGGAAGAAGGCACGACCAGCCTGACATCGGTCGAAATCGCCGAGCAGCAGGAACGGCTGGGTGCCAATATCAGCATTAGTGGCGGCCGTGATCGAACCGATGTCGATCTGAGCGCGGTCAATCCCAATCTCGATGCTTCGCTCGACCTGATGGCGGACATTGTCAAAAACCCGGCGTTCAAAGCCGATGATATCGAACGCATCCGGGTACAATTGCTGACCGCAATCGACCGCGAGGAAAGCGATCCGGCGAGCATTGCCAGCAATATCCTTCCGCCATTGGTCTTCGGTTCGGAACATCCTTATGGCCGCGGCCTGTCGGGTAACGGCACCAGGGAATCAGTATCGGCGATCACCCGCGATGATCTGGCCGGTTTTCATCATAAATGGATGCATCCGGCAAAGGCGACTATTTTTGCTGCCGGAAAGATCGACAAGCAGGAACTGGTCAGCAAGCTGGAAATGCGTTTCGGCAAGTGGAAAGGCACCGGGAAAGCCGCCCCCGCTAAGAATTTCGACGCGGCCATTCCGGAAGGACAGGGCAGGATCATTGTCATTCACCGCCCCAATTCTCCGCAGTCGATGATATTGGCCGGACAGGTATTGTCCTATAAAGGCTCGGATGACCTGCTGACGCTCAACGCCGCCAATGAAATATTGGGGGGCAGTTTCCTCTCGCGGATCAACATGGACCTGCGCGAAACCAAGGGCTGGAGCTACGGAACCCGCAACACCGTGCTGCGCGGTGAAGACCGGGTGCTCTACACCATGCGTGCTCCGGTCCAGACCAACCAGACCGGTCCTGCGGTTGCCGCAATAGACGCGCAAGTCCGGGATTTCCTCGGGGAAAACGGCGTTACACCGGTGGAGCTGGAACGGATGATCAATGGTAATGTCCGCGAGCTGCCCGGCCAGTTCGAACGGACGCCGAGTATCTTGAGCCAGATGCAGGGTGACGTAATGCTGGGCAGGCCGTCCAACTATGCGGAAACCGTGGCTGACCGCTACAAGGCTCTGACCGCAGCCGAAGTGAACAAGGCGATGGCGGATGCGATCGACCCCGACAAATTCACATGGGTCATCGTCGGTGACGTGTCCAAGATCAAAACCCAGCTGGATGCCCTTGATATGCCAATCGAATATCGCGGCTATGAAGCTAGTGACACTGCTGTTAATAGTGAGAGTGGTTCGAACGATTCGGCAGAGGGTGACGAGTAATCGCTAGCCCGGACCGGATCACGGCTTTGACATTAAAAGGAGAATGGAATGTCTATTGATGGAACTTATACTTGTGTGACGAAATCCCCGATGGGAGACCAGACTTCGGAATTCACCATCGTAACCGACGGTGACACATTTACCGGCAACAATGCCGGTGCAATGGGTGCGATGGATGTCGAAAATGGCAAGGTCGACGGTAATCACATTACCTGGGAAATGAACATGACCGTTCCCATGCCAATGAAACTTGAAGGCGATGCAGTGATCACCGACGGCGAGCTCGTCGGTTCGGTTAAAGCGGGCGCTTTTGGTGAAATGGCGATGACCGGCACCAAGAAATAATCGAATTTTTCTGGATAAAAAAAGGGCCGCTACCTGCAGAGGTAGCGGCCCTTTTTATTTGTCAGTCCAGATCGATCTAGCGGACGACGACGCTGACCGCGCGGCGGTTCTGTGCCCAGGCGCTTTCGTTGGAACCGAGCGCGTCGGGACGTTCCTTGCCATAGCTGACCGTGGTCATCCGCGCCGGGCTGACACCCAGCGAGGCGAGGTAGTTTTTCGCGGCATTGGCACGACGTTCGCCGAGCGCCAGGTTATAGTCGCGGGTACCGCGTTCATCGGCATGGCCTTCGATGGTAATCCGCGCATTGGGATTCTGTGCCAGCCATTGCGCCTGGCTTTGCAAAATAAGCTGATCCTGGGAATCGACATTGAAGCGATCGGTGTCGAACAATATCTTGTCGGACATTGTATTGGCCAGGAAATCACCCTGTGAACCAGGGCCATAGCCCGGGCCAGAAGGTCCGGTCGGCGTTGGCGTCGGCGCCGTACCAATGGGTGCTGGCGGCAGTTCTTCCGGTGGCTTTTTTGAACAACCAGCCAGTACGAGGCTGGCGGTAATCAGGAGGGGGGTCGCATATTTTATCATCATATTGCTCCTATTTGAGTTAGCCCTTCGGCTATATATAGCCTCTTTCCAAAGACTTGTCGCGTTTCTAATTTATGGCAGCAATGGACCCCATGCCGGATCAGAGCCATTGACCGGGGTCGGCAGCTGTCGTTCGTTGCGGCCGGTCAGGTCAACCTGCCAGATTCCGGTGGCGCCATTTCCCCTTGTCGTCCGGAAAAACTGGATGACGCGACCATTGGGCGCCCATGTCGGCGCTTCGTCCTGCCAGCTGTTGGTGAGCAATCGCTCGCCGCCACCGCTTGGCGTCATCACGCCAATACGGAAATTACCGGCCATTTTGGTGAAGGCGATCAGGTCGCCGCGCGGGCTCCATTCCGGCGTGGCAAAGCGACCACCGCCAAAGCTGATCCGTCGCTCATTGCCACCATTGGAGTCCATTACATAAAGCTGCTGGCTACCGGAGCGGTCGCTTTCAAAGACAATCCGGCTGCCGTCGGGAGAGAAGCTGCCGCCGATATCGATGCCGGGGGAAAAGGTGAGGCGTTGCGGATTGGCTCCACCTGCGGACGACACTTTATAGATGTCGGTATTGCCGGCAATCGCCATGGAATAGAGGATCCATTTGCCATCCGGTGACCAGCGCGGGGCGAATGTCGGGTTGGTGCTCTGGGTGATCAGCCGCTGACGGCCGGTTCCGATATCGTAAATATAGATGCGCGGGTTGCCGTCGAGAA
The DNA here is from genome assembly GCF_963975555.1 of uncultured Parasphingorhabdus sp. Lineage (GTDB taxonomy): Bacteria > Pseudomonadota > Alphaproteobacteria > Sphingomonadales > Sphingomonadaceae > Parasphingorhabdus. The sequence continues at coordinate 25,018 of NZ_CAXBHH010000012.1, forward strand.
AGCTGAGATAGACGATGCTTTTGTAGTCAGGAGAGAAGCGCGGTGTCAGAGCAGTGGCCTGGCCGTTGGTGATGAACCGGTGATTGGCGCCGTCGCTGTCCATGATCGCCAGCCGCTTGACCCGGTTACCCTTGGGACCGGTCTCGGCGATATAGGCGATACGACTGTCGAAAAAGGGCGATTCACCGCTCAGCCGGGAGTAGATGGCGTCGGCGCATTTATGCGCGGCCCTGCGCCAGTCGCGTGGCTCGACGACAAAACCCTGACGGGTGAGTTCGGTTTCCAGCGCGACATCATAAAGATAGCAGCCGACCGTCAGCTTGCCGTCGGGATTGGTTTTGATGAAGCCCTGAATCAGCGCCGAAGCGTTGGTGCCGCTCCAGTAAGGAAATTGCGGAGCGGTCACTTCAGAAAAGCTGATCCCGCGAACCTGATTGCGGCCAACCGGCTTGAACAGCCCGCTGGACCGCAGATCGGTGACGATAACGTCGCTGATCTTCGCGCCCAGTTCGGCGGTATTGCCGGCGGGCGTGTCGACATTTTGCGGTGTCGGCAGTCCGGGGACCGCGATGACCAGTTCCTCCGATCCGCTATTGTCGACATCGACCGTCAACTGCGCGTGCGCGGTTGCGGTCAGCCCAACGCTGGCAATGACACCAAGGATGAAGGTTCGGATATAGGGGGCGGGCGATTGCATGTCTGGTCTCCTAGACGCCAAGATACAGGACAGGTTCGATAACCTTCCATTCGTCATAAAATTTTTCCGGGAATGTCGTGAAAGGGGCAGCAAGCTGCACCGCGGCAATTGCGCGTTCCTGATGGATGTCGACCTGTGACCGGTTGCTTGCTGTGATGCCGGTGGTTGTCGCAGTCGGTGTGCCGATGATCCGGCCATTGCTATCAAGCCGTGCGGTAACCTTGGTGCGCAAAAGTTCGGCATCCGCGCCGGAGGGTGGACGCCATTTCTGTTTGATCAGCCGGTATAGTTCGCGTTCCAGCGAGGCGACGGCTGCTGACGAAGCCTTTTCCGCCGCGATATTCTGGTTGCGGCTGACCGAAGACGCATCGGTCACGCCTTTCAGGAAATCATCACCCAATCGAGAACCGCGCGGTTTGTCCGCAGGCTTGGGTGAAGGCTTTGCAGCGGGCTTCGCGGCAGGTTTAGCCGCCGGTTTGGGTTCGGGCTTGGCGGTACTGCTCGACGGTTTGTCGGGTCGCCTGCGTGGCTCGCGGGATGTCGGTGCGGGGGCTGGTGATGGTTTGGGCCTGGCTTCGGCTTGCGGTGGTTCGGGCAACGGCTCCGGCGTGACAAAACTGCTCTCGTCAGGCGTGCCAAGTTCTGGCGCAACGCTGGTCGCCGGCGTGACTTTTGCGGGATCGGGAGCGGCGCTTACAAGGCCGACCTCATCGGCGATCATCACCTCGATCGGTTTGTTCCGGAAGGCGTCATTGGTCGTGCTGAGAACGCTGAGCGACAGCACGCCAAAAAGCGCCACATGACCTGCAGCTGCTATTCCCAAGCCAATTTTTTCAGCTTTTTCCATATCAGCCGATGACCATTATTGAGTCTCTGATGAACCTGTAGTGACCAGCGAAACCCGGTTCAGTCCAGCCCGGTTCAGTTCGCCCATCACGCCCATGATCAGTCCATAATCCAGCGTCTTGTCACCGCGCAGCATGATCTGCCGCGGATCGTCGGGATTCTGGTCGGCGGCGATATCCCGCAATCGTGTTTCGAGAGCGCCACGGCTGAGTTCCTCATCCTCGATAAAGATACGACCTTCATTATCGATCGAAATCTGTACCGGCTCCTGCTCCTGTTCCAGCGCATTGGCGCGGCTTTCCGGCAGGTCGACGGGCACGCCAGCGACCAGCAACGGCGCCGTCACCATGAAAATGATCAGCAGCACCAGCATCACGTCGACAAAGGGCGTGACGTTTATCTCGGCCATCGGAGCACGTCCGCGGCCACCGCCACGCCTGCCTATTCCGGATCCCATATTCATGCCCATGCTTAGTTCCCAACTTCCAGTTCGCGACTGAGCGTTGCATGGAAACTATCGGCAAAGCGACCCATCCGGGCCTCTAGCTTATTCAGCCGGTGGGAAAAGCGGTTATAGGCGATCACGGCAGGGATAGCGGCAAACAGACCAATGGCCGTCGCGAACAGGGCTTCGGCGATACCGGGCGCGACCACGGCAAGCGAGCTATTCTGTTCTGCGGCAATTGCCGAGAAGCTGCGCATGATACCCCAGACGGTACCAAATAGGCCGACGAAAGGCGCGACGCTGCCAACCGTTGCGAGGAAGTTAAGTCGGTCGGCGATGCGATCCACTTCCTGGGCAATGGCCGAGTTCATGGCGGATGCCAGCCGTTGACGGGTGCCCTCGCGGTCGACCGGTCCCTTGGCGGTCGAACGACGCCATTCCTTGACCCCGGCTGCCAGGACTTTCGCGCTGGGCAGGCTGGACTGGCCATGCGCATCAAAAAATCTGTCAATATTGTCGGTTGAGCCAAATGCCTGCTCGAACTTGTCCGATTTTCTGGCGATTTTCGTGATGTTCATGCCAAAACTGACGATGATCGTCCATGTCCATATACTGGCCAGAAGCAAGCCGAGCATCACCGTTTTGACGACAATATCGGCTTCCATGAACAGCAGGAATGGCGAAAAATTACCGGTTGTCGCTCCCAGGGAAAGTTGGTCTAGCAAGTTTTGATATCCTTCATTTCATATTCGCTTGATCCATGACGCCAGCAAATGCCTTTGTCCACGATTTCGGTTGCCGCCTCGGACGTCCGGCGGGGGTAAGGAAGGCTGCGTGAACAGATGCTGACGTAATCTGGTCTGTTCCGCGGAAAATATTCTGGTCGATAATCACGCTGGCGGCGCGCAGCGTTTCGACCGTGCTGATCACGACAAGATCATCGTTCAGCTTGGCCGGCAACAGATATTTCATCGTCAGATCAACCACCGCATAAACCCCTTCACCGCTGTCATAGGCCGCGCCCTGGTCCATATCGAGCAGGCGGAGCATGTCCGAGCGGGCCCGTTCCATGTAGCGCAGATAATTGGCGTGATAGACGATACCGGAAAAATCAGTGTCCTCGAAATAGATGCGGCAGGCGAAATAATGCTTTCCATCAACGAACCGGCCATCAAACGGCTTGATATCGGGGGGGATTTCCATCGGCATACATTAGGGTGATGTATGCAAAGGGGAAAGGGTGAAAAGCATTGCGACCATGCACTGGGCGCAAATATGACTCGACCGAACCGGTGCAATCCACCTTGGCCCTGACGCTAGGGTTTTGGCCATAGCTATTCGGGAATAAGTGTAACGGTTTCCAACATCCACTGGAGCCCGCTGGGACCGGCCGGGATCAGCGCGCGCAATCGATGCAAAGGGCTGCCGCCGGATCAATCTCCAGCCGGCGAAAGGCAATCGGTTCTCCGCATTCCGCGCACCAGCCAAATTCACCTTGCTCGATGCGTTTTAGAGCCATTTCAATCCAGGCGATATCACTCGTCCGGCGCCGGGCTTCGGCCTGAGCCATTTCCTGTTGCTGCATGGCGTCCATACGGGAGAGCCGGCCAACACTCTGCTGGTCCAGCTCTACCGTATTGCGCCAGCTTGCCGCTTCCAGATCAAGCGCCTTCAACTCCGCTTGGCGCTCGATCAGGCTGGCATGCAGCGCTTTGACCTGCGCCGTTGATAGTTCGTCCGCCACGACGGTTATTTCTGCGGCGTCAGATAATCCAGCGCTGCTGCTGTCATCGCTTCGGTTCCCAGCGTGACGGATTCGCGCGGAGCAATCTTGAAGAACGGAGAGTGGTGCGAAGGCACCGGTGCGCCGCCGGCTTTCTCGCGATCAAAATCGGCCTGCGGTGTCCCGCCGACCGAGAAATATACGCCCGGCACATCGGTATTGGGCGCGACAAAATAGGCAAAATCCTCGGCGCCCATGCCTTCGCGCGGCTTGTTGTCGAACACCTGCTCGCCAAAGCGGGCGGCGAAAACGCCCTTCACCCGCCGGGTCATCGCCGCATCATTATAATTGGCCGGAGTCGATTCATGCGACACCAGAACTTCAGGCAATTTGTCGTCCGGAAGGCCGTTCATCCGGCCGACATTGGTCGCGATACGCTTGATCCCTTCGAGCAATTTTGCCCGCGTTTCCTCGTCATCCGAGCGGACGGTCAATTGCATCACCGCCTTGTCGGAAATGATATTATGCTTGAAGCCGCTGTGAAAGGAACCAACGGTTACCACGGCTGGCTTGAGCGGTGCGATTTCCCGGCTGACAATCGTCTGCAGCGCCATGATGATTTCCGCGCCCATCACGATAGGATCCTTGCCGCGATGCGGAGATGCGCCATGCGCGCCAACTCCGTGGACAATGATATCAATGCTGTCGGACGAGCTGCTTCCAATGCCTTCGTCGATTGATAGCTTGCCGGTCGGCGTGTCAGCGGAAACGTGAAAGGCCATGGCGAGGTCGGGCTTGGGGAAACGGGTATAGAGTCCGTCGTCCATCATCAGCTTGGCCCCGCCAATCCGTTCCTCGGCCGGCTGTGCGATCAGCACCAAAGTACCGGACCATTGGCCCTTCATCGCCGACATTTGCCGCGCTGTGCCGATCAGCGAAGTGATATGCACATCATGGCCGCACGCATGCATGACCGGTTTTTCGTCGCCGTCGATGCTGACCTGTTTCGCAGTCGACATATAGTCCAGCCCGCTGTCTTCGACGAGCGGCAGGCCGTCCATATCCGCGCGCAGCATCAAAGTCGGCCCCGCTCCATTTTTCATCACTGCAACGACACCGGTGCCGCCGACTTTTTCGGTAACGGTGAAGCCCGCAGCGCGCCATTGCTTCGCGATAATCGCGGCGGTGCGGGTTTCCTTATAGGAAAGTTCGGGGTTTTGATGGAAATCGAGAAACAGCGCTTTCAGATCTTTGTCATAATCCGCTGCGATCGCCGCTGCCAGATCGGGTGATGTCGAACTGTTCTGCGCCGACACAGGGGCGGTCCAGATCAGGGCGGTTGTCGCCGCCAAGGCCAAAAGATGTTTCATATTTTTCTCCCTCTATTTTTCTACTCTATGCCGGGCCCATACGAAATGCGCAAAGCTTGTTGCCTTCCGGGTCGCGGAAATAGGCGCCGTAAAATGCACTCGGGCCTTCATCGCCGCGAACGCCGGGCGCGCCTTCATCGCTACCGCCAAGCTCGAGGGCTTTATTGTAGAAGCTGTCGACCTGCGCACGTTCCTGCATCTGCAATGCGATCATATTGCCGTTGCCCGGGTGCGCCGCCTGTCCGTTGAAAGGGCTGGTAAGCGCAATCGATGGCGTGGTCATATCGACACCATAAAGCGTGAAGCCGTTCTCCTCGACTTGCATCAGGCGTTTCGCGCCCAGTTCGCCGAGCAGCGCGTCATAATAAGCGCGCGCCTTGTCGAGATCATTGCTGCCGAGCGTTACATAGCCAATCATATCATTTCTCCTGACGATCAATCGGGGCGACTGATTCGGTCTCGAAATAAAATCTATCAGTCAGAGGCGCAGATGCAATCACCCAAAAAAAAGGCAGAAGCGAAACGCTCCTGCCTTGATCTTGATCATTTTCGATAATGGCGGGACTAGCCGGCTGGGCAGTCACCGATCCGCTTGCCATTGCTCTTGGCAGAAATGTTCATTTTCATACCCGCTGCGCCGCCAACCATATTCATCGTCATCTCGTAGCTGCTTGGTCCATATTGGCCATCCATGCTCATGGTCATGTTGCCGGGACCACCGCCCATATTGTTACAGGCCATTTCGGAAGATACCGCGCCGCCGCTCATGTTGAATTTCTTGACTTCGCAATTGGTTTCTTCCTGCGCGGCAAAAAATTGTGCGCCGGGGTTTTTGGCTTCTTCCTCGGTGATGCAGGATTTCGAGGTCGTTACCTTGCCCTTCATGCTGTCCAGAGCGCCAGCCGGCATGCCATCCGGCAGTCCTTCGATTTCGACGTCGACGATTTCGACATTGTTTTCCCATTCGCCGGGCTCGAGCGTGACTTTGTTCATTTCCTTGGCGACTTCGTCAGCGGTGATATTGCCGTCACCGTCCTGGTCAGCGCCCTTGTCGGAACAGCCACCTATCAGGCTGAGTACAGCCACTGAAACAAGTAATTTTTTCACAAGAATATTCCCTCAATGTTTACGCCCCCGGTTCCTTGCATAAACGGATGAACCGCAGAAGTAAATTTGCGTTGATCACCCTGAGCCGAAAACTCCATAACGGGGATGACATTGGACCCTTTTTGTTCCATATTAGAGTTATGACAGAACTGGTAATCAGAAGAAGCCTGGCGGAGCCCGAGACCGGCGAAGATTTCGTGCCGCACAAGCCCAATCGTCCCGAAAAATCGGAAGGTGGAAGACCATTCAAGCTGGTCAGCGATTTTGAGCCTGCTGGCGATCAGCCGGCTGCGATCAAGGAGCTGGTCGCCGGGATGCGCGACGAGGAGCGCGATCAGGTGCTGCTCGGGGTGACCGGATCGGGCAAGACCTTCACGATGGCCAAGATGATTGAAGAACTGCAAAGGCCCGCCCTGATCCTGGCGCCAAACAAGATTTTGGCGGCGCAGCTTTATGGCGAGTTCAAGAATTTCTTTCCGGACAACGCCGTCGAATATTTCGTGTCTTATTATGATTATTACCAGCCGGAAGCCTATGTTGCGCGGTCGGATACCTATATCGAAAAGGAAAGCTCGGTAAACGAAGCAATCGACCGGATGCGCCACAGTGCGACCCGCTCTTTGCTCGAGCGTGATGATGTGATCATCGTGGCGTCCGTGTCCTGTCTATACGGTATCGGTTCGGTCGAGACCTATTCGGCGATGATCTTTGATCTCAAGAAAGACCAATCGGTCGACCAGCGGGATATCATCCGCAAGCTGGTGTCGCTGCAATATAAACGCAATGACATGGCCTTCGCCCGCGGCAATTTCCGGGTTCGAGGCGATAATCTCGAGATATTCCCGTCGCATTACGAGGACATGGCCTGGCGGATCAGCTTTTTCGGCGACGAGATTGAAGAGATTGTCGAATTTGATCCGCTGACCGGGAAGAAGGGCGCGACCCTGAACCAGGTAAGGGTCTATGCCAATTCGCACCACGTCACGCCGGGGCCGACGATGAAACAGGCGATGGAAGCGATCAAATTCGAGCTTGCCGTCCGGCTCAAGGAACTGGAAGCGGAAGGCAAGTTGATAGAGCATCAGCGGCTGGAACAAAGAACCAATTTCGATCTCGAGATGATCGCGGCCACCGGCAGCTGCGCCGGCATCGAAAATTACTCGCGCTTTCTGACCGGACGGCTGCCGGGTGAACCGCCACCGACGCTGTTCGAATATCTGCCGGACAACGCGCTGCTGTTTGTCGATGAAAGTCACCAGACGGTGCCGCAAATCGGTGCGATGTCCAAGGGCGATCACCGTCGCAAGATCAACCTGGCGGAATATGGGTTTCGTCTGCCGAGTTGTATCGACAACCGGCCGCTTCGTTTCAACGAATGGGACGCGATGCGACCGCAAACGGTGAGCGTGTCGGCGACGCCGGGCAAATGGGAGATGGAGCAGACCGGCGGTGTGTTTTCCGAACAGGTCATTCGCCCCACCGGGCTGATTGACCCGCCGGTCGAGATCAAGCCGGTCGAGGATCAGGTCGACGATGTGATCAACGAATGCCGTAAGGTGACGGCGCAGGGTTATCGCACCCTGATTACCACGCTGACCAAGCGAATGGCGGAGGATCTCACCGAATTCATGCACGAGGCGGGGATCAAGGTCCGCTATATGCACAGCGATGTCGAGACGCTGGAACGGATCGAGCTGATCCGCGACCTGCGGCTGGGGGTCTATGACGTGCTGGTCGGTATCAACCTGCTGCGCGAAGGGCTCGATATTCCGGAATGCGGTCTGGTAGCGATACTGGACGCCGACAAGGAAGGCTTCCTGCGCAGCGAAACGTCGCTGATCCAGACGATTGGCCGCGCCGCGCGTAATGTTGACGGGCGGGTCATACTCTATGCCGACCGGATGACTGGTTCGATGGAGCGCGCGATCAGCGAGACCGATCGCCGCCGCGAGAAGCAGCTCGAATATAATCTCGAGCATGGGATCACGCCGCTTTCGATCAAGAAGAATATCGGCGACATCATCGCCCATGCCACGGCCAAGGATATGGTCACCGGCGCAGTCCAGGACGATGGCAAGCATCTGGTCGGCCACAATCTCAGGAAGCATATCGAGAGTCTGGAGAAACAGATGCGCGATGCTGCGGCTGATCTGGAATTCGAGACCGCAGGCCGCCTGCGCGACGAAATCCGCAAGCTCGAGGCGGAAGAACTGGGCCTGCCCGCCGATCTGCAGGTCGCGCAGCCGAAAGGCCGGTCGACCGAGGGGCGACCGGGGACGCGGAAAATGGGCTATGGCAAGACGCAGCGGAAGATGTAGAGAAATATCTATGCCGTGTCGGTGGCTTCCACGAGCGCTAAACAGGCATGCGAATCGGTAACAATGGTAACTATCTGGAAAGTCAGACATTTTTGTCGAAGCTGGAAATGACCCTTTGGAACCGGTTGGCTGATGGCCGCCAGCCACCCTCAGCGCTTAACAATAAAATAACGTCAATTCAGTATCTTGCGTTAAGATACATGTATTTACACTGTTGTTCATAGCAGGTTGTCTAGAAGGCCATTATACAGACCGCAGTGACAAGAACTGGCCCAAAAACAATATTCCTGCGTAACGGAATAGATCAGGGCTAGCATCAGGACGCTAGAAAATTACCTCCACCACCAGTGAAAGCTGGTGGGCGGACCGGGCGAGTTTGACCGCCGGCGCCTTTAGATAGGGTCGCACGCTGTCGGAACAGAGGCGGAGGCAGATTCGGGTTGTGTATTGAATCTGTCTCCGATCCTCGGTGTGAATAAAGAGCAGCAATTGCTCATCCATTGGGTCCGGTGACCTGTTGACGGCAGCTTGCGGGGGTTCGCCTGCCGTCCCAAAATCCGTAGACCCGGGGCGCAGGGCTGGCACGCGCGTAAAGTTTGCGTGCCGGTCCTGCAACCATTTCAGCGTTCAGGTCCCGACAATTCAGGACGCATATTTGACCGAGCAGCCGTAGGGGCGCGAATGGGCGACGCTGACCTTGTCACCGGATTTTATCTCGGCCAAAGCGGCGAGCACATGATTGCGAGCAACCTTGATATCTGCCGGATTGGCGGTCGGTTTGTCGTCGATCCCGCCCTGATAGACCAATATTCCCGCGTCATTGATAATATACATATGGGGCGTTGTCTTGGCGCCATAGGCTTTGCCGACCAGACCTTTGGTATCGAACAGATAATTGTTCGACTGGATATTCTGCTTGGCAATAAGCGCTTTCGCTTCGGTGCCGGTCATATGGCCCTGCTTGCCCTTGGCACCGCTGTTGATCGTTAGCCAGACCGCACCTTGTTGCCGTGCCGCCTTCTGTGTCGCCTGCATATTGCCGCTGTTATAATGTTTGCTCACAAAAGGGCAGCCGGGATTATGCCATTCGAGCACGACGGTCTTGCCGCGAAACTGTGACAGCTGAACGGTTTTCCCATTTACATCAGTAAGCTTGAAATCCTGAGCGATAGCGCCTGTTTTCTGCGCTGCCGCCAGAGGGCTGGCTAGTGCGATGGTGGCGATGGCCGCCACGGCTATGGATGAAAGGTTCCTCATGAATTGTCTCCGTTCATTGGGGGTGGAAGCAAGGGGTAGAGTTTATACCGATTTCTCGACCAAATCCACCAATGTTGTCACCGTCAGAATCTGCGGGAGGATGACGGGTTCCTCGCCGGGGGCATAATAAAGATATAACGGCACGCCGGCACGGCCATGCTGTTCCAGGAAGCGGCTGATGACCGGATCGGGTCGTGTCCAGTCTCCCATCAGCACGGCCACTTTGGCGGCTTCAAAGGCTTCGGCGGTTTCGGTGCGCTGGATGGCGGCGGCCTCATTGGCCTTGCAGGTGATGCACCAGTCCGCGGTGAAATAGGCAAAAACCGGCTGGCCGGATGCGCGCAGTTCCGACAGGCGGCTTTCGCTAAACGCTTCGCTGGGCAGTGTCGCGGCAGACGAGTGCGCCAGCTTCTGGCTATTCATCGCCTCTTGCCCGGGGAGGGCGATGATACCGCCCAGAACCGCAGCGACCATCGCCGCGCTGGTCAGCGCGCCGCGCGACAGCCCTTTCATCTGTCCGCCGCCGAACCACCACAGGATCAGGCTGACCGTGAGCAGGAAGATTAGCGACAGACCCAGTGCATCGGTGCCGATCTGGCGCCCGAGCAACCAGATCAGCCCGATGCTGGTGAGGAACATCGGGACGGCCATGATCTTGCGAAAACTGTCCAGCCAGGGCCCGGGTTTGGGCAAGCGGCTGCGGATAGCCGGTACAAAGGCGATCAGCAGAAAAGGCAGAGCCAGGCCGACGCCGAGACCGGCAAAAATCACCAGCGCAGCCACCGGCGGCAGGACGATTGTCGCACCAAGAGCAGCTGCCATGAACGGGCCGGTGCAGGGCGTAGCGACAAAGGCAGCGAGCGCACCGGTCCAGAAGGAACCGGCAGCGCCGTCTTTCTGAACGAGCTTGTTACCGAAATTGACATTGGGCAGTTCGAATAGGCCTGCCAGATTAAGCCCGATGGCGGTCACCAGCGCCAGCAGGACAAAGATGATCCGCGGGTCTTGCAGCTGGAAGGCCCAGCCGACGGCCGCGCCGCTGGCCCGCAGGCCGAGCAGCACCGCACCAAGCGCTGTCGCGACCAGTACGACACCGGCAGTGTAAGCCAGAGCATCACGTCGGACGACGGCTTCATTGCCGCCAGCCTTGGCCAAGCTGATCGCTTTCAGGCTGAGTATCGGAAAGACGCAGGGCATCAGGTTGAGAAGCAAGCCGCCCAATAATGCGCCGCCCAGTGCCAAAAAAAGCAATGACGCATTGCTCTCGGTCTTCGGGCCGTCTCCGGCCAGCGGCAGGCCGGTCATGGCGACGTCGCCTTTGACTGCAGAGATCAGGAAACCCGTGTGACCGCCGATTTTCAGAACGCCGTTGATCGCGTCAAACCCGTCCCCACGCGCATCGGTTTCGAGGATCAGGCGATCGCCGTCGCGCGTGAATTTCTGTGGTGCGGCATAGTCGACAACGCCGTCTTCAAGAATGAAGAAATAGGGACTGTCAATCTCGACATTGGCCGGCAGCGGAACCGACAGGCGGAACAGGCTGTCGGTGACGGCAAAGCTCGCTTCGCTGCCCAAAGGCCGGGGCAGGGCGGCGCGGAAACCGTTGAATCGTTTGTCGAGCACAACCGCCGGAGCGTCTTTGCCGACGACCTGCAGCGTGATCGACAGTTCATCCTGTTCGGGCACGCAAATCTCGTCGGTGCAGGAAAGCCATTCCGATTTTACCGAAATCGGCAAGGGGCCGGGACCGACCTTGTCGGACAGGACAAGATCGACCAGCACCGCATAGTCGCCCTTGTAAACATAGTTCATGATGCCGGAGATCAGCAGCGTATCGGGGACCTGAAATCTCGGCTTTCCGGCGGTCACGCCTGCGGGCAGGGTCCAGTTAAAGCTCATGCCAATGCCGGCATCGCCGGGATTTTCCCAGTAACCGTGCCATGTCGGCTTGGGTTCCATGAGAAAGGCCAGGGTTACACTTTGCCCGGCTTTAACCTGTTGCGCTTCGGCCATGAGCGTGGCCGGTACGTTCAATTCGCTATTGCCCAGCCGGTTCTGCGCTTCGGCCGCAGGAGCAATGACCAGCGCCATGAACGCCAGCATTATCGAGAAAATGCGAAAATCAAATGTCATAAAAACTCACTATTTCCTGTTTATCCGCATCTAGTCTATTGCTAGACCTCTTTCCATAGTCGCTTTCATCCAGTGGGGACAATTCGTGCAAAAATCGAACATAGTTACAGCCTTGGCTGCGCTTATCACATTTTCGGGAACCGCAAATGCCGAAGATAATAACAGCGCGGAACGAGCCAATCCGAAATTGGTCGTTGCCATTTCGGTTGACCAGTTCTCTGCCGATCTGTTCGCCGAATATCGCAGCAGTTTCACCGGCGGCCTGAAACGGCTGGCAAATGGCGTAGTATTCCCGTCCGGCTATCAGTCCCATGCGGCAACCGAAACCTGCCCGGGCCATTCTACGATCATGACCGGTGTCCATTCCGGGCGCGCCGGGATCATTGCCAATAACTGGATCGACCAGTCGATCGAACGCGAAGACAAGACCGTTTATTGCGCCGAAGACGAACGGATCGCGGGCACCAGCTTCGGTGATATCACGGCAGCAACCCAGGGTGATTTTGTCGCTTCCGCCTGGCATCTTCTGGTTCCGACATTGGGCGAGCGGCTGAAGAAAATATCACCAAAATCGCGCAATGTCGCGGTGGCGGGCAAAGACCGGGCAGCCCTGATGATGGGCGGCCACGATATTGACGAGATATATTGGTGGAAAGGCAACGGATTTTCCACCCTTCAGGGCCGCAAGATAATGCCTGCGGTGGCCAGGTTGAACGAGACTATCGGCGCAAAAATTGACAAGGCCCGGCCGGCCTTTGACATACCGGCCCGCTGTTCCGCGCACAGCGCCAAGATCATGCACGGGGAAGGCAAATCTGTCGGAGACTATGCTTTCCAGCGTCCCGATGGTGCCGCCAGCATATATCGCGGCTCGCCTGACTTCGACAGGTCGATAATCGCGGCGGCAACCACGGTGATCAATGAAATGAAACTGGGGCAGGGCGAGGCGACGGACGTGATATCTGTCGGGCTGTCCGCGACCGACTATATCGGTCACGCCTTTGGCACCGAGGGCCTCGAAATGTGCATCCAGATGGGTGAACTGGATCGGTCACTCGGAGAGTTTTTCGACATATTGGACGGGCAAAACATTGATTATGTCGTGATGCTGACCGCCGATCATGGCGGTCTGGACCTGCCGGAACGGATGAGTCAGCAGGGCGTGCCGACGGCACAGCGTATCGACCCCGATCTCAATGCAAAGGTCATTGGCAAGAAGGTCGCAGCGGGGCTGAACATTCCGGGTGACAAGCCGGTGCTCTACGCGGACGGACCATTTGGCGACTATTATGTCAGTCTGGATTTGTCAGAAGAGCAGCGAGAACAGGTCAAGGATAGCGCCATCGCGTTGATCGCTGCCCATGCACAGGTCGAAATGGTGCTGGACCGTGACGATATTGCGTCGATCGAAGTCCCGCGCGGATCGCCCGACGAGTGGACTCTGGCCGAGCGTGCGCGCGCATCTTTCAACCCCGACCGGTCCGGCGATTTTATCGTCCTGCTGAAAAAGGGAATTACGCCGATTGCCACAACCCAGCGCGGCTATGTTTCAACGCACGGCAGTCCCTGGGATTACGACCGTCGTGTCCCGATCCTGTTCTGGCGCTCGGGCATCCAGCATTTTGAACAGCCTCTGTCAGTAATGACCGTCGATATTGCACCCACTTTGGGTGCGCTGATCGGCGTGGAAATCACTGCGGATCAAACGGACGGTCAATGTCTGGATATCGACGGCGGTCCTGCAAATAGCTGCGAATGAACCGGATCGTGACGAGGCCCTAACGCCGCTGGTAGCGGGTCAGGCCTTGTCCGAGACTGTTGTTCGCAATCCGCAATTCGTCGCCGCTCCAGTCGGCGACGAACCAGGTGTTCCGTTTTACACCCTTGGCCAAGGACGCGTTGTTCGAATGGATATTAAGTCCCGTTGAACTATGTTTTTTGTCTTCGGCTGCCACTGCGATGAAGGCGCTATAATTTTCTTTGTTCTGGCCCTGAACAAAGACATTGCCGCTGATCACGCCGGTCGCGCCAGCTGGCAGGTCGATCATGTAATTGGTGGTCCGGCCCTGTGTGTCGTCAAAACTATTGTTGTTGATCGTCGCCCGGGGTGCCCGGCTTTTGACATAATGTCCGCCATTGCCCTTCTCGAACCGGCTGTTGGTCACTTTCAGCGATCCGAAATCACCGATATAGATGCTGTGCGCGCAGGACAGGCCGCGATCGCAGCGTCCGAGCCGCTGGAACGTGGAACGGTCGATGACGATCTCCGCGCTCGGATCATCGGCGCTCAATATGCCCTGCTCGGCGTTGCGGAACATGGCGTTGTAGACGTAGAGATCGCCCCGCTCAATCCGGATGCCGGCCCCGTTGGCATCGGGAACGCGCTGGTTCTGAAATATGATTCCGTCAATAGTGGCTGCTTTGCCCCGCAGGACAAGCGATGCTTTCCCTTCGCAAACACCGCCATCGAGGATGGTTTGACCCGGGACGGAAGCCTTGTAGGTGATCCGGCCGGCTGTCTGCACCGCACAATCACCATAGGCGCCGGGTGCGATGACGATGGTCGCATTATTGCCGCCAATGGCTGCAACCGCGTCCGCCAGTTTTTGGTAGGTCTGGCCGGTTTCCACGACCGTGAAGGGAGCAACGCGCTGCGCTTGTACGGCGGTTCCGGCAAGTGTGGCGAATATAGCAGCGGCAATCAAAGGGGTCTTGAGGTTCATTTTGGCCATCCTGAATCGGAAGAATAAGGCAGTCTCATTATCGCCTGCGGCGACGGCAAACAATAGTGTTACTTAGGCTGTCCCATATGAATTCAGGCTGAGCGACATAGGTGAGCCGGTGAACCGGACGCACTATTCGTTCAGATTGGGCCGCAACCATCGCTGAGCCTGTTCGACAGACACGCCGCGCCTTGTGGCATATTCTTCCACCTGATCTTCACTGATCCGCGCGACCCCGAAATAATCGGCTTGCGGGTGGGCGAAATAAAATCCCGAAACCGCAGCCGTCGGCGTCATTGCGAAGCCGCTGGTCAGCTCGATACCGGTATTTGCCGTCGCATCCAGCATCTCGAACAAAATCGGTTTCAGGCTATGGTCCGGACAGGCGGGATAGCCGGGGGCAGGGCGGATCCCCTGATATTTTTCCCGGATCAGGTCCTTGTTGTTCAAATTTTCGTCCGCTGCATAGCCCCACAGATCCTTGCGGACATGTTCGTGCATGCGTTCAGCGAAGGCTTCGGCAAACCGGTCGGCAAGCGCCTTTAGCAGGATGCTGTTATAATCATCCTTGTCCATCTCGAACCGCTGGACATGTTCGTCAATGCCATGGCCGGCGGTAACCGCAAAGCCGCCGATCCAGTCGTCGCTGGTATCGATGAAATCGGCGAGACAATTATTCGGCTTGCCGCCACGCTTGACGACCTGCTGCCGCAGCATCGGCAGATTATACTCGGCATTTTCCGGCGAGACGAGAATATCATCGCCTTCCCGTCGGGCGCGCCAGATGCCGGCCACGCCTTTAGCGGTCAGCCATTTTTCCTCGATAATCTGGTCGAGCATCACCTGTGCATCGCGGAACAGGTCGGTCGCGCTTTCGCCGACAATTTTGTCGGTCAGGATGGCGGGATAATTGCCGGCCAGTTCCCATGCTCTGAAAAATGGCGTCCAGTCGATATAGTCGCGCAATTCTGCGAGGTCCCAGTCTTCATAGACATGCAGACCCGGCTTCGCCGGTGCCGTAGCCTTGAGACTCATGTCGACCACAGCGGCATTGGCGCGGGCTTCTTCGAGAGTTGTCAGTTTCTTTCCGGTCTTGCCCGCTCGCGCGATGCGGACCTGCTCATAATCTTCCCGGGTCGTGGCGATGAAGGGTTCTGCCTGGGTGTCGCTGACCAGTTGTGATGCCACACCGACGGCGCGGCTGGCGTCGAGCACATAGATGGTCGGGCCGCTATAGGCGGGTTCAATACGCAATGCGGTATGGGTTTTTGAGGTCGTCGCTCCGCCGATCAGCAACGGCATTGTCATTTTTGCCCGCTCCATTTCTTCGGCGACGGTCACCATTTCATCCAGCGACGGTGTGATCAGGCCGGACAATCCGATGATGTCCGCGTCATTGTCCTTGGCGGCTTTCAAAATGTCGGTCCACGACACCATGACGCCGAGATCAATGACCTCGAAGCCGTTGCATTGCAGCACGACGCCGACGATATTCTTGCCGATATCATGCACATCGCCCTTGACCGTGGCCATGATGATCTTGCCCTTGCCCTTGGCCTTTTCGTCTTTTTCCGCCTCGATATAGGGGAAGAGATGGGCGACGGCTTTCTTCATGACGCGGGCAGATTTGACCACTTGCGGCAGGAACATCTTGCCGGAACCAAACAGGTCGCCGACGACATTCATGCCGTCCATCA